>CAZBWJ010000045.1:0-28052 GCA_964495535.1 uncultured Acidobacteriota bacterium
TCCCGGTGCTTTCCATTCTTTGCTGCTTGGTCCTGATGGCCAGCCTGCCGCTGGAAACGTGGGCGCGATTTTTGGTGTGGCTGGCGATTGGCCTGGTGGTTTACTTCAGCTACAGCAAGAAGCGGAGCGAGTTCGGGAGTTCGCCTCGGGCGGCGTTCACCGCAGAGACGCAGAGGACGCCGAGGAAACGCAGAGCGTGAGAACAAAGAAGTCAGCTTTGGGCTTTCTCTGCGAACTCTGTGACTCTGCGGTAAGAAAATGCTTTTTCATCATCCTGCTAAGCCCCAGTTGGCGGCGACAGGTAGGATGATTTGGGGTAGAATTCTCTCGGCCGGTTTCCTTGCGCTGAGCTGAATGTGATGACACTCGCTGAATCCGCGCGTCACCTGCGATTCAAAACGGCGGCAAGATTCCTCTCCGGATTCGTTGGGCAAGCTCTGTTCGTCTGGCTGGCCGCCAGCGGCACCGCCTTGGCCTGGGGCCCATCGGCCCACCGCCTAGTGAACAACTGGGCGGTCGAGACCCTTCCACCCGAGATCCGAGCGTTCTTCGAATCGAATCGCCAGTTCCTCGTTGAGCATGCCAACGACCCCGATGAGTGGATGAAGAAGGACCGTTACGAGCGCAAGCGGCACTACATGTACCTGGACAAGTACGGCCTGTTTCCCTACCTTGAGCTGCCGCACTCCTTCCAGCGCGCGGTCGAGAAATTCGGCTCAGGTCGGGTCAACCGCGACGGCGTGCTTCCCTGGCAGATCGGAGAATACAGCCTGCGCCTGACCAACGCGCTGAAGGCCCAGAACTGGTATGAAGCCCGGCTCAACGCGGCCGTCCTTGGCCACTACGTGGCCGACGCGCACGACCCTCTCCACACGACGGGGAACTTCGACGGGCAGTTGACCGACCAGATGGGGCTGGCGACGCGGTTTGGCGTGACCCTCATCGACCGCTACCAGGGGTTTTTCATTTTTCGTCCCGTGCCTGCCGCAAAAATCGACGACCCGACCGAGTACGCTTTTCAAGCTGTCTTGGAATCCAACACCTGGGTTAGTCAGGTTCTCCTCTGGGATCGCCGATCCGTGGAGAGCCTACGGGACTTCAACGACGACTATTTTGATCGCTTCTATTCGCAGATCGGTTCCACCGCCGTGCGGGAGCTCAACGCCGCCGCCCACGATGCCGGCTCTTACTGGTACACGGCGTGGCTCAATGCCGGACGACCGGCGCTTCCGGGACGATAGCCAGGTATCAGGTGCCGGGTGTCAGGTGTCAGGGGCCAAGCGCTGAGCAGGAATCACGACACTCGCCTGAAACCTACCGTGGCCATCACGCCCTCCCTCGAATCATTCATTGCCCGGCTACCGAAAGTCGAACTACACCTTCACCTGGAAGGCAGCGTCCAGCCGGAGACTCTGCGCGAGCTGGCTCGAACCAAGGGCTGGCTGCGAAGGGCAGGAGCCGCTTATTGGATCTGGAGGCGCTCTCGGCAGTCCTTCCGTTACGGGAGCTTCCAGCAATTCCTGGTGTCTTTCGGAGCGGCCACGCTGCTTCTGGAGACCCCCGAGGACTATGCGCTTGCGACGACGCGGCTCCTGGGGTGGCTGAGAGCGCAAAACGTGAAATACGCCGAGATCACCTTTTCCGCCGGCGTGATCCTCTGGAAGAAGCAATCAGTGGAGGCCATTTTCGCTGCCGTCTCTGAGGCTGCCCAGGAGGCGCAGGCGCGGTTGGGTGTGCGCGTCAAGTGGATTTTCGACGCCGTCAGGCATTTCGGGACTGAGCATGTCGAGGAGGTTCTCCACTGGGCAGAGCGCTTTCGTTCGCGGGGCGTTGTGGCGTTGGGGATCGGCGGAGACGAAGCGCGTGGCCCGGCGGGACTCTTCTCGGAGATTTATCGCAAGGCGCGGGAAGCGGGACTCCACCTCACTGCCCACGCGGGTGAAACGGCGGGGGCGGAGAGTGTCCGCCAGGCAGTGGAGTTGCTCGGCGCCGAGCGGATCGGCCACGGCCTGACTGCTGCCCGCGACCCGGAGGTGATCGCCCTCCTGCGCGACCGGCGGATCCCCCTCGAGGTCTGCCTCACCAGCAATCTGGCTACGGGAGTGCTTCGTCGGCTCGAAGACCATCCCCTGCGCCAATTCCTGGAGAGCGGCTTGGTGGTCACTCTGAACTCGGATGACCCGGCAATGTTCGGAACCAGCTTGGAAGGCGAATTCGCGCTGGCCGCAAGACAGTTCGGCCTCCCGCGCGAGGAACTCGTCCGGTTGTCGGAAAATGCCATCCGGGCGACGTTTCTGCCGGCAAACGAACAACAGCAACTTTTGCAGGAGTTGTCTCGAGTTGCGGCTGCGTAACCGCGAGGCTCAGCCAGAGGCAGGGGCAGGCGAGCTGGACTGCGATAACGCCTCGCGCACTTTCTTCTCGAGCGTCTCAACGAAGCTCGCGGGGTCCAAGCCCATCTGCCGAAAGACCACGCGGCCCTCTGGGTCGAGAATCAGGACCGAGGGCAAGGCGCGGACACCCAGCAGTTGGTCGAGGCCCTGGGCGTAAACCACCGGCGTGGTCCACCTCTCCTCTTTCACGAAGTCGGGCACGCCGGCCCGGTCCTCGTCCACGTTCACCGCCAGAAAGGCCACGGCGGGGTGCTGGCGGAAGGCGTCCATCACACGTTCGAAGAGCTGGCCCTCCAGGCGGCACGGGCCACACCACGTCGCCCAGAATTCCATCACTACGACTTTGCCACGATAGTCGGCGAGCTTTACCTCGGAGCCATCCAGCCGCTGGAGAACAAATTCGAGCGGGTCACGGAGGCTGGCGTTGGGTTTGCCCCCGGCCGCGAGGCGCGACTTGAGCGAACGGATCAGCTCGTCGTACCGGGCGAGGATCAGGTCGCCGAGGCCTTTCTCGGATTGATATTTCGAAACGTAAGCGCTGCCCAGTTTCTTCCGCAGCAGGTCGCGCCGTGCGGCGTCCAGCGCCTTGTCGGGGAAGGCGAAAGCTGTCGCGTAGGAGTTAATCGCCCGGTCGGTTTCGCCCCTTTTTGCCGCCATGTCGCCCAAATGTTCTGCCACGGCTGCCGAGGGGTAGGCCGCCAGACTCGCTTCGTCGTCGGCGATTGCCTTCTCGCTGTCACCGGACTTGGCGTAGACCTTGCCGCGGACGAAATACGCCGTGGCGCGCATCACGGCGGTTACCTCGGTCCATTTTTCCTCGGACGCATCGGGCGGTTTGGGCTCCGCGGCCAGCTTCTCGGCGCGCGCGATGAATCGCGTCGCGTAGCCAACGGTCTTCTCGCGGCTGGCAGGGTCGTCTTGCCGGTCAAGCAGGTCCACGATCGCGCCCAGCAGGGCAAGGTCGTCTGGGTTCAGCTCCAGCAACTTCTCCGCCGTGAGCGCCGCCTGGCGAGGGTCATTCGCCTGTAAGGCTTGTTTGTAGATGGTTCGAAGCACCTGCTCGCGCCGCGCGCTGTTTGGGAAACGCACGAGGAATTCTTCCAGGCTCCGGATGAGGGCCTGCGGGTCGTTGGGCGAGACCTCGAGCGCCTTGTCGAGCGCTTCCGATTCCTCTTGGGCGGGCGAGCGCGAGGAAGCTTGCTTATCCTTGCTGGGCTCCGGGGCCGAGGCAACCGCCTTTTTCGCTGCGGGCTTCTGCTCGTCCGCGGCGGAGGCCCGCGATCCGCAAAGGCTCGCTGGGCACGACAGGATCGCCAGGATTAGAAGCTTGCGCACCAGAGTGTGGCCGTCGGTCGAGAACATGATCTCCTTGTCGACTTTTCCAATGTAGAAACCCGCTCGCGGCGGGTCAAGGAAATTCGCGCGACCGGCCAATCCGGGTGATGGCTGGTATAATTCACTAGGTAGGAAGAATCAGGGGCGCAGCATGTGGGGCCCTCAGATTTTTCACAGGTTCCCAGGATGATTTCTCCGCTCCGAGCCATTTTCTTTGATGCCGGCAATACACTGATCTATCCCCGGGTGGAAGATCTGGCGGCGGATCTGACTGCGCAGGGGTGTCCGACGACCGCCGAAGACTTCGACGCGGCGGAGCGTGCCGGAAAGCAGAAACTCGATGAGTGGCTGTGGCCGCAGATTCGCCAGGGCGTGGTGCCTCGGACCATTGACCACTACTATTGGTTCGAATACCTGAAGGCGCTGATGGGGCGGATCGGTGCCCCGCTGGCAGAGTACGAAAGGCTGATGCGGCGCGTGGGGGAGAGGTTCCGGGAGATTACACTTTGGTCCAGGGTCTTGCCCGAGACGCCGCCCTTCCTGGAGGCCCTGCGCGCCCAGGGCTACTTCCTGGGCGTCATCTCCAACTCCATCGGCACGATGGAAGAGCAACTTGGACGCGTCGGATTAGTCCGGTACTTTGATACGGTTCTGGATTCTGCCATCGTGGGCGTCGAGAAGCCCCACCCGGAAATCTTCCAGATGGCGCTCAGCCGCGCCAAAGTCGCGCCCGCCGAAGCCCTGTTTGTGGGCGACACCAACGCCACCGACATGGGCGGAGCGCAGCTTGCTGGCCTGCGCGGCGTCCTCATCGACCGTGTCGGCGCCTACCCCCACGCTACCTGCCCACGCATCAGGTTGCTGCCGGAGTTGGGACGGGTCCTGGAAGGCCTGTAGGGACTACCCGGATTGGCACCGGCCCGCCGCGGCGAGCGGGGCGGGAACGACCCCGTCCCTGGCATGGAGGCCCAACGGGGCTCCGTGAGCGCCGCCTGACACAAAGTCGCTCCCCGGGGTGGCTCTTCCCCACCGGCCTCGGGCGTGCTAGATGATGTCTTAGACGCGTGCCAACTCGCGCGCGGGAGGTGTTGTCATGGAAACGCGCAAACGTCATGCCCGCAAAGAAGACTATCGAATGCGGACCCACTTGATTCACGGGAACTTTGAAAGCAAGAAGTGGGATTACAACCACCACGTCATTCCGCCAGTTTCGCATTCCACGGCTTTCCGGCTGAGTTCGCTGCATCGCGGGGCGCAGGGTTTTGTGCAGTTTGCTTCTGCCGATGAAGCCCTGAGCGGCCACATCCCCATCTACATTTACGACCGCTTGGACGAACCCACCCGCGCGATGCTGGAAGAGAACCTCGCTTACGGGGAGGGAGGCGAGATTGCTGTTACTTTCGCCAGCGGGATGGCAGCTATCAGTACGGCTTTGGGCGTGACGCTTCGCCAGGGACAAGAGGTGCTGGCCCATCAGATTCTCTATGGGTGCACTTACAGTCTGATGACCAACTGGCTGCCGCGCTTTGGCATGCAGGTGCGGTTTGAGGACTTCCTGAAACCCGAGTCGCTGCTGGGCCTCGTGACGCCGGCGACGCGGGTTCTCTATTTCGAGACACCTCTCAATCCGACGATGGAGCTGATTGACATTGCGGCGATCCGCCGCGTCGCGGACGAGGTGAACGCCCACCGGGAGGAACGGGATCGCGTGCTGGTCATCGTGGACAACACCTTTGCCACGCCGTTCTGCCAGCGGCCCCTGAAGCTGGGGGCAGACATCGTGGTCGAGAGCTTGACGAAAGACATCGGTGGATTTGGGACCGACGGGGGAGGCGCGGTCATCGCCGCGGCCGACTGGTACAACCACCTGATGCTATTCCGGAAAGATTTCGGCGGCGTGCTGGCACCGCGCAGCGCCTGGGCCATCCTGGTTTACGGCTTGCCGACGCTCGCGACGCGCATGGTCAACCAGCAGAAGACGGCACTCCGGGTGGCGAAGTTCTTGAGCGACCACCCCAAGGTAGCCAGCGTGAACTATCCCGGCGCTGACAACTTCCCTCAGAAGGCGCTCGCGCACCGGCAGATGCTGGACCCTGACGGCAAGTTCGCGCCGGGCAGCATGCTCTACTTCCTCTTGAAGGAAGCCGAGGGAAAGCAAACGCGGGCAGAGAAACTCGTGGACTACATTGCCGAGCGCGCTTACACCATCACGCTGGCCGTCAGCCTGGGGCAGATCAAGACTCTCATCGAACATCCTTTTACGATGACGCATGCGGCGCTGCCCGAGGAGCGGAAGCTCGCCTTCGGCATGCACCCGGAGGGCGTCCGGCTGTCCATGGGATTGGAAGATTGGCGCGACATCATCCGCGATTTGGAAATCGCCCTCGAGAAGGTCTGACGCAGGCCCTGCCGAGCCTCTCGGCACCAAGGCGGCGTCTGGATGGAGGACCTCAGCGGCGGCGATATCGACGACACGAAGGTCGCTGCGCCCCCGAAGCAGATTGACTATGCCGGCTGCTTGCTTGTGGACTTGGCCTACTGGAAGAATGAGGTTAGCCGCGCGCTCGAAGCAGCCTTCCGCTGGGGGACGTCTCAGGGAACGCCCCCGCGGGGCGTTGCTAATTAACGTTGGGATTGGCTGAAAGGCAAGTTGATGCGGCTCGTCTGAGTAGCAGGCTGCTCTCTTTGGCGCAGGCCGCGGTAGAGTCGGCCGGCGATCTCGGCGGCGTGGGGGCCGTACATCAGCCGCCCACCACGCAGCAGAACCACCACCACATACTTGGGCTGCTGCTCGTTGGCGTAAGAAACGAACCAACCCAAGCGTGCGCCGTCTTCGCTACAGGTTCCGGTCTTCCCGTAAATCTGTTCTTCGGGGTCGTAAGCCGAGCGCGCCGTGCCATAGATGACCGCCGCCGCCAAGCCTTCCTTGATTTGGGGGAAGTGCTCGGCGAGGTCGTCCAATTGGCGGCGAACCTTGGGCTCGAACAGGGCGATCTCTTCCGGCGTGCGTGGATACTGCAAATGATAGAGGGTGCCGCAGTTGGCGATGGCGGAAATCACCGCGGCCATTTGCAGCGCCGTGACCTCAATGTTCTTGCCGTAGCTCGACATGAACCCCACACTGCCATCTTTGGGGGGCACCGCAGGAAAGCGGCCGGGTGATTCGCCGGGGATGTCTAATCCTGCTTTCTGGCCAAAACCGAACGCCCGGGCGTATTCGGCAAGGCGGCGGAATCCCAACTGCCGGCCCAGCTTGGAGAAGAAGGAATTGTTAGAGAGCGCCAGCGCGTCGGTGACGTTCATGCGTGTGCGGCGCCCCACGCGGAGTTCTGTGTCGGGCGTGATGAGGCCTTCCTTCAGCGCGGCCAAGGCCACCACCGGCTTGAAGGTCGAACACGGCGTGAAGGCACTCCCGAGCGCCAGTTGCTGATTTACGATGGAGAGGATGCGTCCGCTGTTCGGATCGACAACCACCACACTCCCATTCCAGTTCCCCAAGGCCTCGATGGCTGCTTCGCGCACGGCGGCATCCTCGCCGGCGGGGTTGTCGCCGGTGGTGGGTTCTCCAAAGGAGCTAACGCGCCACGGATTCCGTCTTCGTCCCCGGCGCCGGACACTCGTGCGCTTCGTTTTGGTGGTCTTGCTGAGGACAGGCGTGCGACCAGAAGGACGGACTACGGACTTGGAGGATCGCGTTGACGCTTTGCGGCTCTGCCGCGATGGAAGGGTGGAACCCGGTAGGAGGTTCGTGCTGAACAGCCAGAAAGCTGCCACGGCCAGGATGGCAATCTTCTTACGCAATGTGGTTCAAACCCTCCCTTGGTTGGCTGGACTGTCTCTTGCTCCCTGCCGACCCTGGCGCCGGTCATTTAGGGAGCATTCCCACTCACTCGGACTGCGCCTGACTTCCTCGTCGCGGCGTTGCCCATCAAGGCCCCCGCTCGGCAAGGTTGGCAACAGCGCGACGTCCTTATTTCTTCCCGTGCGTTGGACCTGCGCTTTCCTGACTGGTCAGCTCGGGTGGCAGCGGCAGGTTCAACGCCTTACGGACTTCGGTTTCCAGCTTCCGCCGAACGTCAGGGTTTTCACGCAGGAACTGCCGGGCATTCTCGCGCCCTTGCCCGATGCGTTCCCCGGCGAAAGAGAACCACGCGCCGCTCTTCTCCAGGATGTTCCGTTCGGCGGCGACGTCGATCAGATCGCCTTCCTTCGAAATCCCCTCGCCATACAGGATATCAAATTCTGCCTCGCGAAAGGGAGCGGCAATTTTGTTTTTGACGATTTTCACCTTGGTCCGGTTGCCGACCACCCGGTCCCCGTCCTTGATAGAGGCGATGCGCCGAATATCCACGCGCATGGAGGCATAGAACTTGAGGGCGCGCCCGCCGGTCGTGGTCTCGGGGTTGCCGAACATGATGCCAATCTTCTCCCGGATCTGGTTGATGAAGATGAAGCAGGTTTTTGACTTGGAGACGACTCCGGAAAGCTTGCGCAGCGCCTGCGACATCAGGCGGGCTTGCAGCCCCGGCAAGGAATCGCCCATGTCGCCGTCGAGTTCGGCCTTGGGCACGAGCGCCGCCACGGAATCGATCACCAGGACGTCCACAGCGTTCGAGCGCACCAGGGCCTCGGCGATTTCCAGCGCCTGCTCGCCGTAGTCGGGTTGGGAGACCAGCAGGTTATCCACGTCCACGCCGAGTCTCTTGGCGTAGGCGGCGTCCAGGGCGTGCTCGGCATCTACGAAAGCTGCCATACCGCCGCGGCGCTGCGCTTCCGCCACCACGTGCAGCGCAATCGTCGTCTTGCCACTCGCTTCGGGCCCGAATATCTCCACCACCCGGCCGCGCGGCATGCCACCCACTCCCGTGGCCGCGTCGAAAGCTACCGACGCCGTCGGGATCACTTCGACCGGGACCAGGGCCTCTTTCGAGCCCAGCCGCATGATCGAGCCTTTGCCGAATTGCTTTTCAATCTGGATCATGGCGAGGTCAATCGCCTTGGTTTTTTCCGTTCGCTCTTCCGGCATTGCAGCATCCTTTCTTCCCAGGAATTCAACGGATCAAGCTTCTCGCTCTACGGCCAGGGCAACGGCGTTGCCGCCGCCCAGGCACAACGCCGCGATACCGCGCCGCGCGTTGCGTCGGGCCATCTCGTAGAGCAAGGTGACCAGGATGCGTGCCCCGGAAGCCCCTATGGGATGACCCAGCGCCACCGCGCCACCGTTGACGTTGGTTCTGGCCGGGTCGAGGCCCAACTCCTGAATCACCGCGACGGCCTGAACCGCAAAAGCTTCGTTCAGCTCGAAGAGGTCAACCTGCTCCGACTTCCAGCCGATCTTCCCGAGCAGCGACCGCACTGCGTCCACCGGCGCCATCATGACCCAGCGAGGCGCGACGCCGCTCACAGCTTGCCCGACAATCCGTACCAGCGGCTTCTGGCCCACATCTCGCGCTTTCTCGGCTGAGGTGACTGCGAGCGCTGCCGCGCCGTCGTTCGTACCGGGGGCGTTGCCTGCGGTCACGGTGCCGTCGGGCTTGAAGGCTGGCTTCAAGCGGGCCAGCGCTTCCAACGAGGTGTCAGCCCGCGGGGATTCGTCCACGCTGAACTGGATTGGCTCGCCCTTCTTCTGCGGAATCGTGATGGGAACGATCTCGTCCTTGAACCGGCCGCTCTTAATAGCGTCGATGGCGCGCCGGTGGCTCTCGAAGGCGTAGGCGTCCTGGCGCTCGCGGGAGATCTGGTATTTCTCGGCCACCAGCTCCGCCGTCATGCCCATGTGGAAATCTTCGTGGGCATCCCACAGGCCGTCCTGAATCAGGGCATCGAGGATCTTACCGTGGCCCAGGCGGTAGCCTTGCCGGAGCTGCGGCAGGAGGTATGGGCAGTTGGTCATGGACTCCATGCCGCCGGCGACGACGATTTCCGCATTGCCCGTCTGAATCGCCTGCGCGGCCAGCGCCACGGCCTTCAGTCCCGAGCCGCACACCTTGTTGATGGTCATGGCCGCGACGCGGTGCTCGAGCCCGCCCTTCAAGCCTGCCTGCCGAGCCGGGTTCTGCCCGAGCCCCGCCGAGACCACATTGCCCATGATGATCTCGTCAACCTGGCTAGGCTCGATACCCCCCCGGCGCACGACTTCGCGCACCACGCTAGCTCCCAGCTCGACGGCGGAAAAGGGGGAAAGCGAACCTTGAAACTTGCCGATGGCGGTGCGTACGGCGGCGATGATAACCGCTTCGCGCATGGCGTTTCGACCCGCCGCGATTATAGTCGCGCGTTTACAGCAAAGTCAATGAATCGGAACCGCGCTTGGCCGCCGACTGATCCGCTCTCGATGGTTCGCGCCGTGGGGGGCCGCGTGGCTGATTGAGCTCTCGGCCCGCGCATCCGTCCTCACATTACCCGCCGGCGCTGCGCGGAAGCACCTTGCCTCGGCACCAAGCTTGGCAGAATAATGTCTCGATGCCTTCAACGCTTGAGCTAAACCCCGAACAACGGCAAGCGGTGGAACACGGCGAAGGGCCGTTGCTGATTATTGCGGGGCCGGGGAGCGGGAAGACCCGCGTCATCACCGAGCGCGTAGTCCACCTTCTTCAGCTCGGCCCAGATGACGGTACGGCGGCAGGGCTCCGGCCTGAGAACATCCTGGCGGTGACCTTCACGGACAAGGCGGCGGAGGAGATGAAGCGCCGGGTGCGCGAGGCCTTGCCGGAGGTCGAAACACTTCCGCACATCTCCACCTTCCATTCCTTTTGCTACGAAGTGCTGCGCAAGCGGCATTTCGAGCGGCGCTTGCTCGACAAGGTGGACGTCTGGATTTTCCTGCGGCGGCGCCTGGAGCAGCTTGGGCTTGATTTCTACCAGAAGCTGGCCGAGCCCGGCGCGTTTCTCCATGCCCTGAACGAGTTCTTCTCCCGCTGCCAGGACGAATTGATTGAGCCGCATGATTTCGAGGCCTACGTCGCAAAGGTGGAGAAAGATTTTCAGCGGCGCGCCGCCCGCCTCGATTCTGCCGAGCAGAAGCTGGAGGAAGAAGAGGTTCTAAAGAAAAAGGAACTGGCGCGCGTCTTCCGCAACAGCCGCAAGTTGATCGAGGACGCGGGATGCTCGAGCCTCGGCAGCCTGATTCCTGAGACCGTTCGGCTCTTCCACCGGGAGCCGGAAGTGCTCGAAAGCTATCGCGAGCGGTTCCGTTATGTCCTGGTGGATGAACTTCAGGACACGAATTTCGCCCAGATCGAACTGCTGCGGCGGCTGGTGGCCCCGCCGTACAACATCACGGCAGTGGGCGACGACGACCAGGCCATCTATCGCTTCCGCGGCGCCGCGCACGGCGCCTTCCAGATGTTTCATCAGGTGTTTCCGGGCGCGCGCGTCATCAACCTTTACCGGAACTATCGCTCCACCAAGCGCATCTTGCGCGCCGCTGACGTGGTCATCGCTAAGAACACGCACGAACAGAAGAAGCAGCCGCTCCATACCCTGCACGAGGAGGGCTGCCGGGTCTTCCTGCTCGAATCCACCGATTACAGAAGCGAGGTCGCCTGGATCGCGGGAGAGGTGGCGCGCCTGGCGAGGGGAGGAATGCGGCTCGCCGATATCGCCGTTCTCTATCGCGCCCACGCCTATCGTGCCCCGCTCGTGGAGGAGTTCCGGCGCCGCAAGATTCCTTTTGCCGTTCGAGGACTTTCCATTCTTTCTACCATCATCCTCCGCGACCTTGTGGCCTATCTCAATCTGGTCCATTCGCCTCATCACAACATCAGCCTGACGCGCGTTCTGCTGGCTCCCCGGTGGCGTCTTCCCGAAGAGCTGGCGCTCGAGGTTCGCCAGGAGGCCGCCAGGAATCGCTGCTCACTCTTCGACGTTCTGGAATCGTGGGAGAAGGCAGCGGCTCGGAACGCACTGACCGAGACTGGCTGGGCTGAGCTGAAGAAACTTATCCTGGGAATCAGGCGATTCTCCCAGGAATTGTCAGTCACGAGGCTCCTAGACCTTTTGCTGGAGTGGCTCGAGCTGTCGTTTTTGCCCGGCGATGCCGACCAGATCTACGTAAAGGCTTTCCGCGACTTCCTCGCCGGATGGGAAGAGAAGAGTGAGACGCGGAAGCTGCGCGAGTTCATGGAATACTTCCAGTACTTCCAGGACGCGGGAGGGAAAATCGAAGCGCCGGAGCCCGAGGATCCCTCCAACGCGGTCCAAATGATGACCGTGCATGCGGCCAAGGGGCTGGAATTTCCCGTGGTCTTCATCCTCAGCGTTGCGCCGCGGCGCTTCCCTCATAGCGAGCAGCGGGCGGTGATTGAGTTCCCCGACGAACTGCGCCAGGGGCCGGAGCCGCCCGCCAACATTCATCAGCAGGAAGAGAGGCGCCTGTTCTTCGTGGCGATGACGCGGGCTGAGGAGCGGCTGTATGTGTCGAGCGTCTCGAAGCCCGGCAAGAAGCCTTCCGCCTTTGTGGATGACTTGCTTTCGAACCCCGTGGTCGCCGCGCGCGACATGGAACGGATCCTGATTCCCGAGATTACGGCAGAAGCAGCAGGGCCGCCGGCAACGGTTGCCCTCTCGGAGCCTCGGGTGCGCGACGGGGCTCAGCCGGGATTGTTCAGCGACGCCCCGGGCCGCGCGGGTGCCATCTATCCTGATCTGGCAGGCTGGGCGAACCAGCCTCCTGCCATCGTGGCTGACGGGAAGCTCCACCTGAGCGCCACGGCGATCGAGGACTATCTGAGCTGCCCGCTGAAATTCAAGTTCAGCCACTTCCTGAAGATTCCGACCGGGCCGCAGGCGGCGCTGACGTTCGGCAACATCATGCACCAAGCGGTGCGTCATTACTTCGAGCTTCGCAGGCAGGCGCCGCCGCCCTTCGCAGCGATGGAGGAATTCTTTCTGCGCGCCTGGAAAGACGTGGGATTCGAGGACGCCTACCAGGAGCAGGCATACAAGAAGGCAGGACTGGAGCAACTGCGCGGGTTCGTGGAGCGGCAGACGGAGAACTTGGTGCCGGCGGAGAAAATCCGCCTGGAGGAAACCTTCCACCTTGAGCTGGGTGATGTGGTGCTGGAGGGGCGGGTCGATCAGATCGATCCCCTCGGGCCGCCCGGCGATCCTGCGGTCGAACTGATTGATTACAAGACCGGGCGGCCGCGCTCGCAGAAGGACGCCGACCGAAGTCTCCAGCTTTCGATTTACGCGCTGGCGGCGCGCGAGCAACTGAAGTTGAAGCCCGCCCGGCTGACGTTCTACAACCTGACGAACAACCAGCCGGTCTCCACCGCGCGCACGGCCCGGGAGCTGGACCAGGCGGTGGAGGAAATCCGCGAGGTGGCGGAGCAGATTCGGCGGATGCTGTTTCAGCCGGCGCCGGGTTTCGCGTGCAGGTGGTGTGACTACGTGCCGGTCTGTCCCGCCCACGAAGAAACGTTTTGAGCGGCGCCGCGCCGCTGACTCCGATCAGGGAAGGAAACAGCACATGGCTTATGCAGCGTCTTTTGTCATCGGGCTGGTTCTAGGAGGGCTGGCGGCTTGGCTGATGGCCGGCAAGAGGATGCGGGAAAGTGAGAATCGAGCCGTCGCTGCCGAGGTAACTTCAGCTGGCTTGCGGGAACAGCAGGAAAAGCTCCAAGCAGAGATTGGGGGGCTGCGCGCGCGGCTGGAGACCGAGCAGCAGGCCAAGGCGGCGGCCGAAGCGTCTCTGGTGGGAGAACGTAAGAACCTCGAAGAGCAGCGCACGCTCCTGCAGGACGCCGAAGTGAAACTCAGCGACACCTTTAAGGCTCTCTCGCGTGACGTTCTCGGCGAGCAGAGCGAATCGTTCCTTCAACTTGCTGCTCAAAGCTTCGATACATTGCGCGCCGAATCCGCTGGCGACCTCGCCACACGCCAGGAGGCCATTGCGGGCCTCGTCCGACCCCTTCAGGAAGCGGTGGAACGATACGAGGGTGAGATCCGGCAGATCGAGGCAAGCCGCCAGGAAGCTTACGGTTCCCTGCGACAACATCTGACGCAGCTCGGGGAGACCCAGACCCAACTTCAGCGGGAAACGGCGAACCTGGTCACCGCCCTGCGAAAGCCTCAGGTGCGGGGCCGGTGGGGGGAGATTACCTTGCGCCGCCTGGCCGAACTCGCGGGCATGGTGAACCGTTGCGACTTTTACGAACAGCCGACGGTTTCCTCGGAAGAGCGGCTCATGCGCCCGGACATGGTCGTGCACATCCCGGGAGGGCGGGAGATCATCGTGGACTCAAAGGTCGCGCTGGATGCCTACCTCGATGCCATCGAGGCGCCCTCCGAGGAATTGAAACAGCAACACCTGGTGCGCCATGCAGCTCAGGTGCGTCGGCATATGGAGCAACTGGGCTCGAAAGCCTACTGGGATCACCTGCCCAAGGCGCCGGAATTCGTGGTCCTCTTCCTTCCCGGCGATCCGTTCTTGGGCGCGGCGGTGGAACGCGATCCCGCGCTGATTGAAAACGGGATGGCGCAGCGGGTTGTGATCGCGACGCCAAACACGCTCATCGCTCTACTTCTGGCGGTCTATCACGGATGGCGCCAGGAAGAGATCACGAAGAACGCGCAGTTGATCAGCGAGCTGGGGAAACAGGTCTATAAGAGGATCAGCATCCTGTGGGAACACCTGGACACTCTGCGCGGGGCCATCGACAAGGCAGTGGAGGCGTGGAACCGCGTGGTGGGTTCCCTGGAGCACCAAGTGCTGCCGAGTGTGCGGCGGTTCCGCGATTTGAAGGCGACCACGGCGGAGGAGATTCCGCAGTTGGAGGACGTGGACCGGACGACCCGCGCCCTGCCCCCGCCGCCCGGTGAGGATTCGTGAGGTCAAGCGCGACTAGGAAAATCGCGCCCCGGAAGGCCCCCTAAAAAAACTTCGGGGATGCATCGCTGCATCCCCGAACGTTCCAAACCTTGGAAAAGAAGCTTATCTCTTCTTCTTGGCTTTCTTCTTCGCTGCCATTCTATTCTCCTCTCCACTCTCTGAAATTCGCGCCAGCAATGCTGGCGGAGCGCGTATTCAATCTCCATGTATAGTGAGTGTGCGGAATCTTGTCAAGAGGAAAGTGATTGTTCGGCGGAAAAAATGAAGACGTGAAAACAGAACTGCCGGTCGATGGCGCGGGTTCTTCCGCCGAACGCACGAGGGAAGGTTGCCGGCGTCCGCTTGATTCGCAGTCGGAGCCGCTTGGTCCGGAAAGGACTGCGGCCCGCAATTCCCGCGGTGCTAAGCTGCGTGCGGTGGTAAGCTGTGCTTGAGACGCGCGGCCGCGCGCGGGCTGCTGCCGAAGGATGGTTCATTTGCATCTAACCTGGGGGGAAGCAGCCTTGGGAGACTCCATGGTTGACGAGCTTCCATATCTCTCGGCGAGGATTCCCGCAGCGACGGTGCGAGTAGTAGCGCTGGGGTTCTTCTTCCTCGTGGCAGGCGTGGCTCCCGCAGGGAACCAGGAAAGCGCGCCGCCAACCGCGGACCAGACGCTGCGAGTCTCAACCGACGTCGTCAACGTTTACGCCATCGTGAGAGAGAAGAAACGGCCCGTTGCGAACCTCGGCCGCGAAGATTTCGAGCTGACCGAAGATAACGTTCCTCAGCAGGTCCGGTACTTCTCGCGGGAGACGGACACGCCCCTGACGCTGGGCATCATGATCGACACCAGTCCCAGCCAACAGCGTGTGTTGGGCGTCGAGCAAGAGGAAGCTAAAGCTTTCCTGCGACAAGTCCTGCGTCCGAAAGACCTGGCGTTTGTTCTCCACTTCGACTTGGAGGTGGAACTACTCCGAGACTTCACCAGTAATCTGAGCCTGCTCGCGCGCGCCATTGATGAGACGGTGATCCGCTCAGCAGCGAGCGGTCCCCTGCCGTCCCCGTTCCCCACGCCCAGCGTGGGGGGTACCCACCTCTACGACGCTGTCTATCTGGCCGCGCGGGAGCTGATGAAAAACGAAGTGGGCCGCAAGGTGCTCATCTTGCTGAGCGACGGCGAAGATCAGGGCAGCACGGTCAAGCTCAATTCGGCCCTTGAAGCTGCGCACAAGGCTGACGTCATCATCTATTCCATCGCCGTGATCGACCGCGCCTTTTACTGGGGACGGGTGATGGGTTTCAGCGGCGACTCGGTCTTAAAGAAGTACGCCGGGGAAACTGGCGGGCGGGTCATCGAAGTGAGGAATGCGCGCGACACCGGCACCGCCTTCCAGGAGATCGCCGACGAACTGCGCACGCAATATCTGCTCGGCTACACCCCCGCGAACACCCGGCGCGACGGCTCCTTCCGCAAGATTCGCGTCAACGTCCGCGACCGCGACTACAAAGTCCAGGCCCGCCGCGGCTATTACGCGCCCACTAACTGAAGGTTTCAGGTGTCGGGTGCCAGGTGTCAGGAATGGCCGGGCGAGGGCGCCGCGAAGCTGCATTCCTTCCCGAAATCTGACGCCGGAAACCTGACACCTGTCACTGGGAGGGAGAGAAGTAGCCGCTCTTGGCGCGCACCCGCGTGCCCTTATCCCGCGATTGGATGGTGATAGCGCGGTAGGTTCCGTCGCGGGCAGCGTTGGTGGAAACGTACGCCATGCTGTACTGGCTGCGCAGCTCGCGGCCGATTTCCTGGAAGTTGGCAGCCAAGTCGCTGGCTGAGAACGGGAAGAAGGCTCGCCCGCCGGTTTCTTCCGCCAGGTATTTCAGAACCCTGTCCCCTTTTTCCCGGAGGCCACTGCGATTGGTACTGATGGTGAACACGGTGACCTCGCCGCGCTGGGCCATGCCCAGTGCCTCGTCGCGCGTATGTTCGCTGGAATTGTCCTGGCCGTCGCTGATAACGATCATCACCCGCCGCAGATAAGGTTCGGGGGGAGGAAAGAACAGCATTTTTTGTTTGCACGCAAAATATATGGTGTCATACAGGCTCGTGGCCCCACCCGCCTGAAGGCTTCGAGTCGCCCGGGAGAGCTTCTCCATGTCGTCCGTGTAGTCCTGGAGGAGCTGCGGTTCCACGTCGAAGGACACCACGAACGCCTGGTCCTTGCGCGGGCGCAGCGCGGTGGTAAGGAAGTCGACGGCGGCCTCCTGCTCGAAGCGCAGGCGTTCGCGGATGCTGTTGCTAGTGTCAATCAGGATGGCGATGCGCAACGGCAGGTCCGATTCCCGGCTGAAGAAGCGGATGGACTGCGGCTTGTTGTCCTCGAAGACGTGGAGGTCGTCTTTGGTGAGGTTGAGCACCAGGCGGTTTTTCCTGTCGGTGACGGTGAAGAGCACGTTGACCAGGTCGACGCGGACCCTGATGCGGGTGGAATCGCCGGCTCCTTGGGCGGGCGGGGCCCCTCCGGGGCTCTTAGGGCTATCCGGATTCTGCGCTGCCAACGTTGCGGCCAGAATTCCGACCAAAGATACCGCGCTGAAAAGCTTCTTCATGGTCAAGTCCCCCATTCCCTGAGAGAGTATAGAAAGGGTTCAGGGAGCCGTCAAGGAAGGTTGAGGCGCGGGCGGCGGCGCGGAAGAACCCTCAGGGTTCAGCCGTTGCGGGCCGTGCGGGTGTGGGACCAGGGACGCCCTTGCGGCGGGCGACCAGACTCTGGAGCCGCCGCGGCGCGGCCTCCCGGGCGGAGACTTCGCCGTTCTCGAACTTGTAGTCCAGCACGCTCATGCCCTCCAGCCCCAGGGTCACCAGCCCCTCGATATCGAGTCCGGATTCAGCCTGGTGGAGTTGTTCCGGTCGGGCGAAGATCGCTGGTGACCGTGGCATGAAGCGCGGACAGCAATCCTCGAAAGGCTCGCAGGAAATCTTGTAGGTTCCGATCTGGCGGGCCAGCTTCAGAATCTCGGCCTTGTCGTCGCCGGCCAGCGGCCGATAGATGACAAGGTCCAGCCCGCGATCGAGGGCAGCAAGGTTGTGTAGCGTCTGCGAGGCCACCTGGGAAACACTGTCGCCGGTGACTAGCCCCAGCGCGCGCTCGGCGCGTGCGATCTCGCGTGCGATGCGCGCCATCATCCGCCGGTAGAGCAGCAGGCGGTAACTCTCGTGCGCCGCGGCCACGATCTGGCGCTGGACCGCGTCGAAGGGGACCAGGCACAGCCGCGAGGTGAACTGATAGGGTGTGAGAACGCGCACGATCTCTTCGGCGATGGGTTTCGAGGAGCCGCGGGAAGGAGAAGGCGGGCCGAAGAAATGCACGAACGTGACGTGCGCGCCGCGCCGCATCATCTTGTAAGCGGCCACGGCGGAATCGAAGCCGCCCGAAAGTAACGCCACTAACCGGCCGCTGGTGACCGAGGGCAAGCCGCCGGCTCCCTCGACACGCTCGGTGTAAAGGAGAGCTTTCCCGGGTAACACCTCGACCCAACAGGTCACGGCGGGCTCATTCAGTTTCACCTGGACGTCGCTTCCCCGCGCGCGCAGGTGGTCGAGGACGGCGCGACCAAGCGCCCTCTCCAACTCCATGGAGTTCATTGCGAAGTCCTGGTCGGCAATCTTGGCGCGCACCGCAAAAGTTCGGGGATTCCTCTCCGCCATCATCTCGCAGGCGGCCGGGGCGAGTTGGGCGAGGTCGCTCGGCACCTCGCGTGCCGACGCAATGTACGCCAGGCCGAAAACACGGCGCAGCCGTTCGAGCATCGTCGGCAGAGCGGCTTCCTCGCGGGGCAGGAGCAACAGGCGATCGCAGACGAACTGTGGCCCCTGGACGGGCAAATCCGCGAGCGCGCGCTTTACCGCCGCAATTAGCCGGCTCAAGAAGTAGTTCTTGTTCCCGCCCTTAAGCCAGATTTCGTGGTAGTGCAGAATCAGGACGCGCTTCATGGGCTGGCGCTCGACACGGAGTCCCTTGCGTAATGCTTCGGAGTCCGCGTTCGTTGCGCAAACCTAGAATATCGGTTTTGCCCGGGACCCGCAACCAAGCTAGGCGCCACGCGGCCATCTCTGCTGCTGGCGGAACAACTGACAACGGTGGTACGTGAAGGTGGTCTCAGCCTGAGGGCCCGGTGGCGGATGAACCTTCCGCTTCTCGCGCCAGTTGCATGTAACCGAGAGACATCAGAAGGAGGCCCAGGAAGAAGGGTAAGAAACCCCAGATGCCCATTTTCACTACATCCGCGAAGAACAGGCAATCAATGGCTGCCACCGGGAGATACATGGCTATTAGCCGCGACCGGATTCCCGGCCATTGAGCCTGTCGCTCGGTCCCTCCCACAAGGCTGAACCGGAGCCACAACACCAGCGGAACCAGCCAATAGAGAATCGCGGGGGCCATCATCATCCATAAGGACCATTCGCTGCGCAACAGCCGGCGCGGGGTAAACAGAAGGAGGAAGAAATTGGCCAGGATCAACAAGGAGAGGGCGCTTGTGATCGCGAAGAGCGCCACAACCCAGCGCTGCCCCCGCAAAAACCTGGAACGCAAGCACGCTGTCAGCACAAGCAACGTCAGAGCCGCGACCACCGCCACGCTCATATCTTCCCGGACCTCAAGGCGCTGAAGCGGCGCTTCCAGCCAATCCGCAGCGAAAATCCAGAAGAAGTCCACAATGACGAAAAAGGAGAAGGCACCCGCGAGCGCAAACAGCCAGGTGATCAGGGCGTGCTTTCGCAGAAGCGCAGGACGGCGGATGGAAGCCAGGAGCAGCAGAAGCGTGCAGGCAGCCAAGGCCAACGCCAAGATATAGAAGCCTCGTTCCCACCCCGGTAACACAAAAGTCAGAAGGCCCGGCCAAATGCCTTTGCCCCTGATGAATTCGTGGCCCTTGCGCGGGGGCCCGCAGGCCTCGTAAGCGATAGGCAGGAACAGGGTCAGCAGCACGAGCACGCTGCCCGCGGCGAGGGAAAGGCGCGGGCGGATTTGGGAGACCAGAGTGAGTGCCCAGCCGCGGCCTCCCGCCCAGGCCCGCTCTGCCCCAGCGCGAATTGCGCCGAATCCCTTCCCCATGCTGCTCAACTCCTGCCCCAGCCTACCAGTAGTCCGGCTTACCTGCAATCCGGAGCTTGACAGTTCTGGGGGCGTCACGACTGAAGGGGCAAGGCCGGGAGGGGAGGCGGCTGGCCCTGCAAGGGTTCGAGTCGCCGCAGAGCAAAGGGCATCCTGGGGAGCCCCGGACGGTCCCAGTTGTGCCCCACGACGCGGGGCCGGTCCTTGGTGCGGTATTGCGACCAGCAGTTGCCTGTTGTGCCGGGAGCTTCTGTGAGATAATCCGCCGCAAACAGGCTTGTCGCGAAAGGCACCTGAGGACCTTTCGCTCAAGGGGGGCTGCGATGAGAACGCTCTGGGGATTGGTTATCAGCCTGATTCTGCTGACGCAGGCGGCCGTGGCACAACAGTCCTTGGGCGACCTGGCGCGCAAGGAACGCGAACGGAAGGCCAAGCAGGAGAAGGCGAGCGTCGAGGTCACGACCGACGAACTCACGAGAGGAAAGTTGGACTTGACTGCTCCTTTGGACCCGGCGCGCAAGGGGGATCTTGAGTACTTGCTCCAACAACTCTCCCATCCCCGAGCCACTCCGGAGTTGCTGGCAGCTTTCATTCCTCTCCAGGCTCAGGCGGCCCTCCGGCTGCTGCCGATGCTCCTCACCACAGACTCCCCGAAGCGAGTGGCGCCCGCCACCGTGCTGATGGTGTTGGGCAACACGGAAGGGTTGGCCTCGATGGGGCGTATGCTGGACGCGGCGACCGCCGCGGCGGCCGCCGTCGCCGCGGCTGAGGAGACTTCAGCCGAGGAGGCTTTCCGTCAACGCATGGAAGCGTCGCGGGAAGCCAGTCATGCGTTGAACGCCACGCGCTTCGGCCTCTGGCGGTTTACCGAGGGCAGCACGCTGGCTCCCGAACAGGTGGTGCAACGGCTCCAG
Organism: uncultured Acidobacteriota bacterium; assembly: GCA_964495535.1. GTDB lineage: Bacteria > Acidobacteriota > Terriglobia > UBA7540 > UBA7540 > JALHUF01. Next base: position 20,570 of record CAZBWJ010000045.1, read on the forward strand.
GAAGGCCCAGCCATCGAGATTGTCGGAGGGCCTGACAACGGCCAGCGCCTGTTCAGTCGCGCCTTGCGGGACCAGGACCCAAACCTGCGGTTGGGCGCAATTGCGTTGATCCGGGCGGCCTCGGGGGGCAGGGATTTTGGATTTCAGCCAGACCAAGCCGCCGACCAGAACGAGGCGGCCATCCAGCAGATCACGACTTTCCTGACCACGGAGCGGGCCCGAGTCGTTTCCGTGCTCGGCACCAAGCCCAGATAGCAGGGCTAGCTTTGGCCTTCCCAGGGTTCGGCACGCCGGGCGCTCACGTGTATTATTCCGCCTTGAACGGCACCCAGACCTGCATAGCGGTGGGTTCGCGGTTAGCCCAGGCGTAGTACGGGATGAACCTCAGCTCGACCTCTCTGCCCGTTCGGCGATACGTCCGGTCCAAAGTCTGATAGAGCGGCTCGTCGGAAAGCGGCTTGACAGTCACGATCCCCTTGTGCCGCAGCGTCAGAATTCCCCCCAGCAAGTCCGGCTTGAACTCCGCGGTGAACTCCTTGCCGGGCTCCGGGCCTGCGGGGAGTGAGACATCGAAGATCGAGTCCAATCCAGGCTGGTCGTGTTTTTCCAGGCAGTAGACCAGCGGCCCGCGTTCCACGGCCACTCTTCCCAGGTTCTCGCGCACTCGCGCGTTGGCCACGATCAGTCGAGGGGTCATATCCAGAACCAAGTGGATCGTGTCTCCCGCGTTCCAGCGGCGGCGGATTGGGAAATACTCGCCCGCTCTTGGCTCGCCCGGCGCGGATTCGCCGTTCACCGTCACGTTCGCGGTCCTCGACCAGGCAGGGATTCGCAAGAACACGGTGAACTCCGAGGGCCCAGACGGTGTCAGCGTGACCTTGACCGTGTCCGCCCAGGGATAGTCTGTTTCCTGGTTCAGCCTCAGGCCGGTGCTGTTTTCCAGGTGCCAGTCGAGCGTGGAGTTGTGATAGAGGTGCAGGTAAACGCCCTGGGGGCTGGTACTGTACAGGTATCCTGGCAGGGCCGCGAACGTGCGCTGCAGGTTCGGCGGGCAACAGGTTGTGTCGTACCACGGATTGCGAATCTTCTCCCCTGTGGATTCCAGCGGATTTCGATAGCAGTAGAGCTTTCCGTCAAGCGACATCCCCGAGTTGATGCCGTTGTAGAGCGCCCTCTCGATGATGTCCGTGAACCGTGCCTCGCCGCTCGCGGCGAGCATCCGCCAGTTCCACATCATGCTGGCGATGGCCGCACAACTCTCGGTGTAAGCCTGGGCATTGGGCAATTCATAGGGCTCGCCGAAAGCCTCTCCTTGCGAGCGTGAGCCCACGCCTCCCGTGATGTACGCCTTGCGGTACGCCATGTCGTGCCAGAGGTTCTCGAGCGTTTGGCGGTAGGCGGCGTCTCCGGTCTCCAGGTAATAGTCCGTTGCCCCACTTGCAGCGTACATGGCGCGCACTGCGTGCCCTTCAAACTCCATCCGCGAAGTGAAGGGTTTGCCGCTGAACATGTACACGACTTCGCGATCCTTGAGCGCAAGGCGTTCGCGTTCCACCCCGCTCAGTAAGTACCCGGCGAAGTCGAGGTGCCGCCGGTCGCCGGTGGTGCGGTAAAGCTCCACTAGGGCCATTTCCAATTCGGGGTGGCCAGTCAAGGCTGGGCGCTTGGTGGGGCCAAAATTGGCGACCATGTAGTCAGCGAACTTGATCCCGCCATCGAGAAGCTTGCGATTACCTGTCGCCCGGTAGTAAGCAATCCCCGCCTGCAACAGATGCCCCAGGCAATACAGCTCATGGCTCCGCTGCATCTCGGTGAAGCGTTTCTCCTTCCGCTCTTCGACGTAGTACGTGTTCAGGTAGCCGCTCGGCTCCTGCGCGGCCAGCACTTCCTCGACGAGGCTATCCAGCGTGGCCCGCAGCTTCGGGTTGTCGCCCGATTGCAGCACGAACGCCACCGCTTCCATCCACTTGTAGAGGTCTGAGTCCGTGTAGAGCGGACCCTTGCGCGCCACGTTCTTGCGGCCGGTAAGCCGCCGAAAGTTATCCACCACGCCGTGTTCCTCGAGCAGTTGAAGAAGGGATGGGATGCTCTGCTCCACGTTGGTGCGCATCCGCGACGACCAGAAGCCCTCGCCCATTTTCACGGCGCGGACGGGTATTGAGTGCAGCTTCGCGTACGGGCTCACCGCAGTGTTGATGATCCCCTCCGACTTCCACCTATTCCCTTGTGTCTGGGCGCTGGCGGTCAGCAGGAGCAGAGGAAGACTGAGCAACGGAACGGCAATTCGGGTCGGGGCGAAGGGTCGTAGCAAATGCATGATGGCACTCCTCCAGAGATGCAGACAGCGGGAGCATAACAAACCGCTCGGCGCGAGGCATAGGGAGATATCGGTCTGCCCGGACAATTCGGCCACTCCCGGAGTTGCTCCACGGATCGTGGAACGCGCTGCCTGCTCCTTGACAGAGCTTGTGGCGGATGGCAAGATGAGAAATCGCCGCCCGGGCCAGATTGTCTGCTGTAGGCTCCCAGGCGGTGGCAAGTTTGCCTGTGCCGAAGTGGCGGAATTGGCAGACGCGCTACATTCAGGGTGTAGTTCCCGTCAGGGAGTGGAGGTTCGAGTCCTCTCTTCGGCACCAAGTCGGTTCCTCGCTCCAGCACGCCGCCGGTGGTAGACTACTCGCAAGACCTGATGCGCGAGTTTCCCTCATCTTTCGAAATCCTGAAAGTCTTTGAGCAGCAGCCCAAGAAGGCCTTCCGACTACGGGAATTGGTGGTCGAGCTCGGTCTGCGCTCCAGCCAGGCGCGCGAGTTGAGGCGCGTGCTGCGGGAACTGGCGCGCCATCGGAAGATCGTGTACCTGAAGAAGAACCACTTCGCCCTGGTATCCGGAGACCGCCACGCCACGACCGAGGCGCGCCCACGTGTGCCGCACGGCGCGGGCGAGCCAGGCAAAGCTTCCGAGCGCCGGAACCTGGTTAGCGGCAGGCTGATCGGCCATCGTGACGGCTATGGGTTTGTAGCTCCCGACGAGCCTCTAGGGGAAAGGGGCCAGGACATCTTCATCGCGGCCAGCAGCATGGGCTCAGCGATGCACGGCGACCGCGTGGACGTGCACGTCCTCCGCTCCAAGGCCGATGGGCGCCTCGAAGGCCGCATCGTCTGCGTTAGCGAGCGGGCGCAAAAAACCGTGGTGGGCGAATTCCACTGCGGCCCGCGTTACAACTACGTCCTGCCCTTTGACCGCCGCATACCGTCTGAAATTGTCATTCCCCGCGGCCAGGAATGGCCGGCCGAGGGCGAACCGGTGCGCGACCGCCAATTCGGCGGCGAATCGGAAGGGAAGCGCGCCAGGTCCACTGCCGCCGGGCCCGAGCGTAGCGCGCGCGAACTTGAGAACCTGATCGTGGATGCGGAGATCACGCATTTCCCCGTGCCGGCCGCGCTGCCGCGCGGGCGGGTGATTGAGGTGCTTGGCCGCCGGGACGAGTTCGGCGTGGACGTGGAGATCATGATTCGCAAGTTCCACCTCCCGCATCGTTTTCCGCCGGCGGTCCTAGCCGAGGCGAGCGCTCAGCCGCAGTACATCTCCAGACGCGAACGCGAGGGCCGCCGCGATTTCCGCTCGCTCCCCATCGTGACCATCGACGGGGAAACGGCCAAGGATTTCGACGACGCCGTCTACGTCGAGCGCCGGGCGGACGGCAACTACCTTCTCCAGGTGCACATCGCCGACGTGGCGCACTACGTGTGGCCGGGAACGGCGCTCGACCGCGAGGCGGGCCTGCGCGGCACGTCGGTCTATTTTCCGGACCGCGCCGTTCCCATGCTGCCGCTGGAACTCTCGAACGGCATTTGCAGCCTGAACCCGCACGTGGACCGCCTGGTGATGTCCGTGCTGATGGAGATTGACCCGGAGGGCCGGATTGTCGCCTACGAGCTTGTGCCGGGCATGATTCGCAGCGCCGAGCGCATGACGTACACCGCAGTGCACGCCGTCCTCTCCGGCGACGCCACGGCCTGCCTGCGCTACCGCGCCCTGGTCGAACACTTCAAGCTGATGGAGGAATTGGCCAGGATTTTGAACGGGCGGCGGGACCGGCGCGGCTCCATCGACTTTGACCTCCCCGAGCCGCTCATCGAGTTCGACGAGTACGGGCAGATGATCGGCGTGACCCGTTCCGAACGCAACGTCGCGCACCGCATCATCGAGGAGTTCATGCTCGCCGCCAACGAAACCGTGGCCGGGTACCTGGAAGGGAAGGGCGTGCCGTCACTTTACCGTATCCATGAGAAACCGGACCCGAAGAAGGTCCTCGAGTTCGAGGAAATCGCTGCCAGCTTCGGCTACTCCCTGGGCGTTGAGCTGCCGGCGGTCCGGCGCCTGCGCCCGGCAGGCCGGGATGAGCGCGAGCGTTACCCGCGCTTCCACGACGTTCCAGAGGTAAAGGAACTCAAGATCACTCCGCAGCATTACCAGCGCCTTACGAAACGAATTGAGGGTAAGCCCGAGGAACGCATCCTCTCTTACCTCATGCTGCGCTCGCTCAAGCAGGCACGCTACTCGGAGGAAAATGTCGGCCACTTCGCGCTGGCCGCGCTTACCTACACGCACTTCACCTCGCCCATCCGGCGCTATCCCGACCTGATCGTGCATCGGATTCTCAAGGCCGTGCTGGAGCAGGACGGCGGCAGCGTTCGCCTCGCGGCATCTCTTCGTGGGGGAGGGCTTTCAAGGCCCTCCCGTGGCCGAGTGGCCGAGCGCCCGACCGCAGCCGCGCCCTTCCCGACAAGGCCGGGACAGGTCAGGCCGGCGCCTGAGGGAGAACCCTTGCTAGCCGGCGGCGCCTTCCTTCAGCTCCTGGAGCTTCGCGCGGTGGCCATCGAGACCTCTGAGGCCGAGCGCCGCGCCGCGGAAGCCGAACGCGAGCTAATGGAGTGGAAGAAGGTTTCGTTCATGGCCGAGCGCGTGGGAGACGACTTTGACGCGCTCATCATCAGCCTGACGAAGTACGGGTTTTTCGTGGAGCTGACGGACCTCTTCGTGGAAGGTTTTGTGCCGCTCGAGAGCTTCGCTGACGAGCGCTACATCTACCGCGAGACGTTGCAAGCTATCGTCGGGCAACACACCAAGAAGGCCTACCACCTTGGCGCCCGCGTCCGCGTGCGCCTGGACCGCATCGACCGCTCGGAGAACAACCTGGAGTTCTCCGTGCCGGTTTGACCGCTGGCTCTTACCTGCGCGACGCCGGAATCCTCCAAACCATCGAGACTATCGCTACCACGCCACAAGGTTGAACTGCATGTGGACTCTTCCAAAGGTGAGGACGTCGCCGTCCTTGAGTTCGTGGCGGCCGGTCACGGGCTGGCCGGAGCACTCTTTCAAGACCGTGGTCCCAAACAGGAGCGAGAGCTTAGGCATATCTCATCTTGCGGATATCATACGCCGACGATTCAGATTCGCACGGCTCTCCGCGTGCCGCACCCTCGGCGGGTTCCGGTTGGAGGGCAGGCGCGTCGCTAGTCCTTGTAAAGCCAGCCGGCCACCATGGCCGCCAGGATGGCGCCCACCCACAGGTCAAGCATCCACCCCAGGGGGAGAACCCGGCTGAAGGGCGCCCACGCGGCCACGGAGAGATTGACGGGGAATCCGGCGGCAAAGCCCACCAGGAGGCCGACCGTCAGGGCCGTGCCTGGCCCCGCGCCTCGCGTCGCGCGCACCGAGGCGTAGAACCACGCCACGACGTGTGCAAGCAGAAAGATCGTGACAATCCAGTACGCCAGGAAAAGGGGATAGCGCGGTGCCTTCAACAACTCGTTGGCACCCTGGGCTGCGGTGTAATGCGAGCTCAGGATCACCGTGTTGACCACTAGGCTCCAGATCGTCCACACCACGCCCCCGACGACCGCCCCCAATGCCACCCGACGCGTATTGACTGCGGCCATAAGCCACCTCGTCTGAGATTGAAATGCCCGGAAAAAACCTTCGCTGAGGTGGCATCCTACTGGCGTTTGCCGGGGCAGTCAAGCGCGTGGACGGAGTTGGCTTGCGTTTCCCGAAACACGCCTGAGCCAGCCGGAGAAATCCTGCGCTGTTATAATGGCCTATGTGAATCGTTGGTGACCCGGAAGGAGGCTGCATGCCCCTTCAAATGCATCAACTCGAAAAAGTCGATGACTACCGCTGGCTCGTGCCGCGCGGCACGAAGCCCGGCATGCTGACCGATGCGCTCATCTACACTGACAGGCGGCTTTTGCCGGACCTGCTGAAAGACCTCTCGCTCGAGCAGGCCATCAACGTGGCGATGTTGCCGGGCATCGTAGGGCGGTCGTTGGCCATGCCCGACATCCACCAAGGGTACGGCTTTCCCATCGGCGGTGTGGCGGCGACCGACCCCCAAGCCGGCGGGGTCATCTCGCCGGGCGGGGTCGGCTTTGACATCAATTGCGGCGTCCGGCTGCTGGCGAGCACGCTCACTGTGAATGACGTTCGCCCCAAGATCCGCGAACTCGTGAACCAACTCTTTCGCGATATCCCCTCCGGCACGGGCCAGAAGGGTTTTATCAGGATTTCTTACGAGGAATTGGACCGCGTGCTCGTGGAAGGCGCCACCTGGATGGTGGCGAAGGGATACGGCCATCCTGAGGACCTCACACACTGCGAAGAAAGCGGCGAGATTGCCGGCGGCGACCCCGCAGCCGTCAGCGACCACGCGAAAAAGCGCGGCTTGCCGCAGATTGGCACGCTGGGCTCCGGCAACCATTTCCTGGAAGTCCAGTACGTCGAGCGGGTCTTCGAGCCAGAGATTGCGCAAGCGCTGGGGCTTTATGAAGGCGAGGCCGTGGTGCTGATTCACTCCGGCTCGCGCGGTTTCGGCCACCAGGTCTGCACGGACTACCTGCGCGAAATGGGCGCGGCCATGCAGCGCTACCACATCGACTTGCCGGACCGGCAACTGGCCTGCGTCCCCGTCAACTCTCCGGAAGGCGAGGCGTACCTGGGCGGGATGCGCGCCGCGGCAAATTTCGCCTGGGCTAATCGCCAGGGCATCACGCACTTCACCCGCGAGGCCTTTAAACGCATTTTCGGTGAGCGGGAAGAGCTGAAGGTCATCTACGACGTCTGCCACAACATCGCCAAACTCGAGCGGCACAAGGTGAGTGGGCGGGAGCGCGAAGTGATGGTCCACCGCAAGGGCGCCACGCGGGCGTTTCCTCCGGGGCATCCGGAGGTCCCCAGTGTTTACCAGGAGGTCGGGCAGCCGGTGCTCATTCCGGGCTCGATGGGCACTGCCTCTTACGTTCTGGTGGGCACCGAAGGCGCCATGCAGGAGACCTTTGGGACTACCTGCCACGGTGCGGGCCGCGTGATGAGCCGCACCGCGGCCAAGAAATCCGTGCACGCGCAGAATGCCAGGCAACGCCTGGAAGAGCGCGGCATCTTGGTGCGCGCCGAAACCCGCGACGGCATCAGCGAGGAGATCCC
>CAZBWJ010000046.1:0-19396 GCA_964495535.1 uncultured Acidobacteriota bacterium
GACGTCTCGGGCTCCCCGAGCAGTCATACGGACGCTTTGCGGGAGAATTGAGGCGGCGGGTAGGGCAAGTCCCCTCGCCGTCCCGCCTGCGGCTGATCCGCCGCCCCGTTCGCCGAGAGAGAAAACGAGGGAGACGAACGATGAAGGACGTCGTGAAGGTCATTGAGACGCTACGGGCTCAACTGGAACGCCACAAGCAGTCTGGGCTCAAAGAGTACCCTACACGCACGATCTTTATCGATCCGCTGCTTTCGGCACTTGGGTGGGACGTGCGCGATCCTGACGAGGTTGAGCTCGAATACCCGACGGTTGATGGGCGGTCGGTTGACTATGCGATGAAGATCAACCGTAAACCTGTGTTCCTGCTGGAGGCAAAGCAGCTCACCGATCCCCTTGACGACGTGAAGTCGATAACCCAAGTGGTCGGCTACGCAGCCAACGACGGAATCGAATGGTGCGTCCTGACCAATGGCGTTCGATACAAAGTATACAAGGTATCGGAGAAGGCCAGTGCACCGGACAAGCTGCTCTTCGAGGTGAGCATCCATCCTCGCGATTCAGCGGGCCTTCCGCTTGAACAAATCGCGGCGCAGCTTAATCGACTCTCACGAGATTCTCTGGCGCAGGGAGTTCTCGACAAGCTCGGATCAGAGATTTTTACTACAGGGAAAGTTAGAAAGGCTCTCGATCGTCTATTCATAGACGCGCCCCAATCCCTCGTCCGTCTGATCCGGAAAGCGATTGGCGACAATTCTGTCACTCCCTCACAAATCCAACAGGCTTTGGGGCGAATATGGAATGCCGGCAAGTCAAGAGGCGTCGCCGTCGCTGAACACCTGGAAGTCTCGAAGGAAAAGCGGCCAAGACCCCGGGAGTCCGCCGAATACCCCGAGAGTCATCATACCGAAGGGAAGCCAAGCGAAGTGATCGAACTGTACCGAGGTCTGGATCGGCTGTGCCAGGACCTTGCCCCCGGGCGCATCGCACGGGCCTACAAAGCCCATCACGTGAGCTGGTCCCTTGATAAAGCGATCTTCTGCGGCGCCCATTTGCAACAAGGCGGCCTCCGCGTTTGGGTGAAGACTGACCCCAAGGCCCTCGACCCATCCGAGTCATTTGCGAGAGACGTATCCAAGATTGGCCATTGGGGTGTCGGAGATGTTGAGCTCGCAATCGACAGCTTGGAACGGCTTCGCGCTGCACAGAAATTCGTGAAAGAGTCATTCGACAGAGCAACTCGCAAACGCATCTAGAAACGGCGAACATGCCCATGCAGGTGACGCTTTACCCGCGCGCCTGACGGGGAGCGTTAGGCTGCTACTTGCAAGCCTTATGTGTGGTCGAGGGTTATGGAAATGAAACGCGAGAACTCGAAACGGCAATGCGTAGAGAAGCAGAAAGCTATCAAGAAGCGACAAAGAGAGATTGCAGAGCCATATGACGAGTGCAGGCCCTCAGAAGTGACAGACACTTACTGGATTTACGCCAAGAGGAAAACGAACGATTATCCGAAGGCTTCACTGCGAAGCGGTAAGTGGCTTGTCTTTGTTCCCGTGGAGCAGGTAGACAAGGTATGGTCCGCCATCAAGAGAGCGACAGAAGAGGGCAGGCTTGGCGATAGTTCAAAGGCGGCGACCGCAAGACCAAGTCCGAACGCACAAGACCCCAACCTCAAGGTCATTTGCGTTTACACGTACGACTGGACGGACGTTGAGGATGTGCGACGGGTGAGGCAGGAACTTCGCGAGCTGGGCATCACGCGCAAGATTGCCTACAAGACTGACCAAGACACGCTCAGCGGCAAGTATCGCATCACGGGGCATACCCGTATCAGTAAGTACTACGAGTAGTATTGCCTGACTAGGGCTCTGCAGCGGACCGCTTCCCGGCCGCTGAGCTTGCTCTTTAGGCCCCCACGGCTGGTTACGGGTTGGTGCATGTCACCTCTTCCATTCCATACCCAGAAGGGGCTTTCGCGGCCAGCGAGGTAGCGCACACTTGTTCTGCAAGTCTGCGGTTTTCTTCGGCATGAACGAAAGTAAGAGCCGCACAGTTACACAACAACTGTGCGCTACCTGCTGCGGTCCTTCCCACCACAAGAGCCGCAGAGTTTCTGAGATGCGAAACTCTGCGCTACCTGCTTAGCACTCGAAACCGGGCTGGAGCATTGCATACTGAGGCGGTCGGGTGTATGTTACCGCTCAGTCCGTAGTCAAAACGGAAATTCGGGATTATTCGCAAACACAGGCAAGCGCTTGTGCGCGCATCGCGACTTTATTTCAAGTGTGGAGGAGGTAGGCTGATGAAAAAGATGCTGGTTCTTTTTGTGCTGGGGCTAGCGGTTCCGTTGCTTGCGGCAGCGCAAACCACGGAGAAGGCGGCGGTGTCGAAGGGCACCGCGGCCCAAGGCGAAGACGTGGCGGCGCAGTTGAAAGCCCTGGAGAACGCGTGGAGTGAAGCCATGCTGAAGCACGATGCTACGGCGCTGGACGCTATCCTGGACGACAGTCTGGTCGAGACAGGCCCGGCCGGGACCGTGAGTAACAAGGCCATGGATTTGGCGGACCTGAAGGCTGGCGAGCCAAAGCTGGAGTTATTTAGCCTTGCCGACATGAAGGTGCACGTTTACGGCAACGCCGCCGTGGTGACGGGTCGATTCACGCTAAAGGGCACGTACAAAGGGGAAGACATGAGCGGCACCGGCCGCTTCACAGATACGTTTGTGAAGAGGAACGGGAAATGGCGGTGCGTTGCGTCGCAAGCAACCATGATCCCGCAGAAGTAGACAGGCCGTGGCCGTGCTGCGAAGCGCATACGCGAGCGGGTAGCCACCTCTGAGACGGCAATGCTGTGTCAAGCAAAGTGGCGCAGACTTGGTCTGTAAGTCTGCGGCGTGCACGCTTGTGCCATGTCACGGCTGCGGCCTTTTCCGCCCTCGGGCTCAGCGGCCGCACAGTTACATAACAGGTGTGCGCTACCTGCTACCCTGCGCCGTGCTCCCTTATCGTCCTCATTATTGTCCCGGCCAGTGGCAATTCATCACCCGCAGCCCTGTACTAGATGGTGCAGGGCCAGCGCTAACCGCCGGGCGCGGTTCCCATCACACGGGCAAAGAGCCGCAGACCTCAAAGGCGAGGTCTGCGCTACGCGGTTAATCCGTGATTTGGGTTAACCGTGGGTTCTTAACCGGGGAAAAGCCCACGGTTGGAAAGCGGTTCGAGTTCGCTCACCGCCCCGAGCTTGTCGAAGGGGCACCAACCGTGGGTAGCGCTGCTTTTTGTCGGGAGCCCTGGGGCAGGTGGCCCTCACCCTGTCCCGCTCTGCCAGCCGTCGGCAAACGCCCACAAGGGCCGCAGGTCCGAAGAAGGGGACCTGCGCTACTCGCCACCCTCTACTGCGCCGGCGGCCGCGGGCAAGGCGTGGAAGCTCGAATCGCCTGGCCCAGATTGCGAGGCTAGAAGCCTCCCGCCAGGGCCGCCCCCGCCGGAACCCGCCACCCCAAAAATGAGAACAATGAGACCAGTGAGACTGGTGAGACGATTCTTCTATCTGCTTGATTTCAGGCCGGATGCTTTGGCAAAATCCAGTTCACAGGGCAGTCCGCCAGCGTGAAGTGCCCCCTTTCGCCCCAGGGGGTAATTACTCCTCGCCCAGCGGAAAATCCCGAGGTCGGAAGTCGCGCCTTCCGCTACGCGTAGATGCCGCGCAGCTTGATCGAGAAGGCCACGCGGTCGATGGCGAGCATATAGGCAGCGATGCGGTTGTTGACGTTGTGCTTTTCGCCGTAGTGCACCACGTCGTTGAAAGCCGCCACCATGATGTGCTTGAGGCGTTCGTTCACCATGCCTTCCGGCCAGAAGTAGCCTTGCCGGTCCTGCACCCACTCGAAGTAGGAAACCGTTACGCCGCCAGCGTTGGCCAAGATGTCGGGAATGACGAACACGCCGCGCTCGAACAGGATGTCGTCGGCAGGCGGCGTGGTAGGGCTGTTGGCGCCTTCCGTCAGGATGCGCGCCTTGATGCGGCTGGCATTTTTGCTGGTGATGACACTCTCGGTGGCGGCTGGCAGCAAGACTTCGGTGTCCTGCTCCAGCAGTTCCATGTTCCCGATACTCTCTCCGCCCGGAAAGCCTTTTACGGTCTTGCTCTCCTCGGCAAACTCCAGCAGCGCGGGGACATCCAGGCCGTGGGGGTTGAATACCCCGCCGTTGATGTCGGCGACCCCGATGATCTTGTAGCCGGCCTCATACATCAGCCGGGCGGCCTGCGAGCCCACGTTGCCGCAGCCCTGGATGATGACGCGGGTCTGCTCGCGCTGCCGGCCGAAGCGCTTCAAGGCCTGGTTGGTGACAATCATGCACCCGCGTCCCGTGGCCTCGCGGCGGCCGCGTGAGCCTCCCAGGTCGAGCGGCTTGCCGGTGACGCTGGCCGTCACCGTGTGTCGGACGTGCATGGAGTAGGTGTCCATAATCCAGGCCATCGTCTGCTCGTCGGTGTTCATGTCTGGCGCGGGGACGTCGCGCTCCGGGCCGATGTAGTCCAGGATTTCCGCGGTGTAGCGGCGGGTGATGCGCTCGAGTTCTCCCTGGGAGAGCTTCTGCGGGTCGCAGACGATGCCGCCCTTGGCACCGCCGAAGGGAATGTTGACCACGGCGCATTTCCAGGTCATCTCGGCGGCCAGGCCCCGAATCTCGTCCAGGGTCACGGTAGGCCCGTACCGCAGTCCGCCCTTGCAGGGTCCCCGGGCAATACTGTGCTGCACGCGACAGCCGTCAAATACCTCCAGCTGGCCGTTGTCCATAACGACCGGGATGTGGACCACAATTTCCCGGTTGGGAGTGCGGAGGTACTTGGTGAGCCCCGGGTCCAGATTCAGTTTCTTGGCCGCCACGTCAAACCGCGCGGCCATGGATTCATAGACACTCAGTTCCTTTTCGTTTTCCACCCTGCTCATTGGCCCTCCCCCGAGTCGAACGCCTCCCCGCCGTGCCGCACAAGTATAACAAATGACAGGAGAAGGCGATAGCCAGCCACGCGGACGCCGGCCTCCTTGCCCTTTTCCTTGGAGTGCCGCCTTCCCAAAATCGTGGCCCTCCGGCCAAGGCTGGGTCGATGGCAGGGATTCTTGACGTCGTTATGCAGCAGGGCTCGGAGCAAGCTGAGGCGAGGGAATCGAAGCCACTGTCGGCTCCAGGCTGGTGGAATGAACCAGCTCCCAGGAGCCTTTTTCCCGCAGCAGCCGCTCCACCAGAGCTGAGTGCAGGGCATGCCCGGAACGTTCGGCTTCGATGTGGCCGACCAAGCGATGGCCAAGCAAGGCTAGGTCGCCGATAAGATCCTGCACTTTGTGGCGGCAGAATTCATCCGGGAACCGCAGGCCCTCGGGGTTCACCACGCCCTCGCGGCTTAAGACCAAGGCGTTCTCAAGCGACCCGCCGCGGATCAAGCCGCTTCGGCGCAGCGTCTCGACCTCTTCCAAGAAGCCAAAAGTGCGCGCGGGAGCGATTTCCGCTTCGTAATTCCCGAGGGCAGGAACAAAGTCGAGCGACTGCTCCCCGATCAGAGGATGAGGGAAAGCAATCCGGCAAGTGATGCGCAAAGCGGCCGAGGGGTAAATGGCAAGGCGCCTGGCGCCCTCGACTATTTCCAGGGGTTTCAAGACCTTCGCGTACGTTCTGCGCGCGCGCTGTCGGCGCAGCCCGGCCTCGGCAATCAGGTGGCAGAAGGGAAGCGCGCTGCCGTCGAGTATAGGCACCTCCAGGTTGTCGAGTTCGACGTAAACATTGTCCACCTGCGAAGCCGCCAAGGCGGAGAGCAGGTGCTCCGTGGTCGAGATCAGGACGCCCTTCTTCATCAGGCTGGTGGCATAGCTTACCCGAGCGATATTCCGCGCCTGCGCTTCAATAGCAAAGCCTTCGAGGTCAATTCGTTTGAAGACGATCCCTGTATTGGTGGGAGCAGGCGTCAGCCGCAGGTTGACCTTGACGCCCGTGTGCAGGCCGATTCCCGAAACGCTTGCAGGTGCCGCGATGGTGTGCTGGTTCTCCAAATCCCTCCCAAGACCCGATCTGCTCTCAGGCACGAATAATGCCAAGACGCTAACCAAACATACGGCCTGTATAATCAATAAGATGCACTGAATTGCGCTTCGCGTTTGTTTCCGGGGTGTGGTAATAATACAACACTTCGAGCCAGATGTGCCAGAGCGGGCCGCAGGCCGCGTGGCAAGAGAAGCGCCAAGCGCCACGGCGCGGCTACAGGGAACGCTTTCACCACCCTGAACGTGCGTATGGGGTAGAATGGGCGGAGATTTGAGCTATAGGAGAGACACACCTTGGAGAAACCCGAGGCCAATTCACAGCCTACCGAGGCGCGCCGGAAGCTCTTCTTGATTGATGCGATGTCGCTGGTCTTCCGTGCCTTCTACGCGCCCATGCAGACGGCCCTGACCTCGCCGAGCGGTATCCCCACCAAGGCGATCTACATCTTCGTTCGCACGTTGCGCAAGCTGCTCAAAGACTATCAGCCGTCTTATGTCGCGGTCGCTTTTGACTTGGCGGCGCCCACCTTCCGCGACAGGCTCTTTGAGGAGTACAAGGCCAATCGCCCGGCGTTTCCCGAGGAGCTTTCAGTCCAACTCCCCTACGTGCGCCGCTTTTGCCAGGCTCTGGGTATTCCCCTGGTCGAGAAAGAAGGCTTTGAAGCCGACGACGTGATTGGGACGTTGGCGGCTGAAGGCTCCGAGCGCAACCTGGACGTGTCTATCGTCTCCGGCGATGAGGACCTCTTCCAACTGGTTGGCGATCAAGTGCGCGTCCTGAAGCCGGCGCGGGGCGGCGCCGAAGGCGAGACCGTCTGTGATGCGGAGAAGGTGAAGGAGATATTGGGGGTAGAACCCGGGCAAGTGGTGGACTGGCTGGCGCTCACCGGCGACCCGAGCGACAACATCCCCGGCGCGCGACCCCTGCCGGGCCAGGGGCCTCCTCAAGTCGAAGGCGCGAAGAAGCGAAGCTACATCGGGCCCAAGGGCGCCACGGAACTCATCCGCCGGTTTGGCACTCTCGAGAAGGTTTTTGAAAACCACGAGCAGGTCGAGAAACAGAGCTATCGCGAGGCGCTGCGGGACTACCGCAAGGAAGCGCTGCTCAGCCGGGAGCTGGCCACCATCCGTACGGACGTGCCGCTCGAAACCAACCTTGAGCAGCTCCGGATTGGCGCGCCTGACCTCGGTGAACTCACCGCGCTCTGCCAGGAGCTGAACTTCTCCTCGTTGTTGCGGGAATTTCTTGAGCAGGCGCCCCAGCCGGCCGCCGGCCCCGTGGCGGCCGAGGAACAGCGCACGCCCCAGGCGCTCGAAAAATGGCTCGCCGCACTGGAAGCGCGGGCCCTGCTGGCCATCGGGTTCGCGGTCGAAGGCGAAGAAGCATTTGCGGGCCGACTCGCTGCCCTGGGTTTCTCGGATGGCTCCCGGCTGGCGAGCGTTCCGCTGGACGCCACGGTCGCGGCGGGCAAGCTGCTCGATTTGTTGAAGGCCGTCTGGGGCGACGCCGCGCGCCCCAAGGCAATCCACAATTCGAAGTTGCTGCGCCTGCTGCTGGGGAAAGAGGGAGTGAAGCTCGCTGGGGTCACCGACGACACGATGCTTTATTCCTACCTGCTCGATCCGCTGGCGGCGAGCCACGCGCTGGAGGACGTGGTTCTGCGTCGCCAGAGTCGCAAGATTTCAAACGCGCCCGCCGCAGCGGCGGAAGGCACGCGCGAACTCGCCGCGCTTTTCGTCCCCGAGGTCGTCCAACAAGGACTGAAGCCTCTCTATGATGCGATTGAGCTGCCCCTGGCGGAAGTCCTGGCGGATATGGAAGCGGTGGGCGTCCGGCTCGACCCTGAAATTCTGGCGCGCATGTCGGGAGAATTCGACCGGGAACTGACCGACCTCACCCGGGAAATCCACGGCCTGGCGGGAGAGCCGTTCGATATCGATTCCCCCAGACAGCTCGGCGAAATCCTGTTCGAGAAGTTGAAGCTACCCGGCGGCCGGAGGCTCAAGAAGAGCGGCCAATACTCCACGGAAGCTTCGGTGCTCGAAGCGCTTGCCGGGCGGCACGACTTGCCGCGCAAGATCCTCGAGTACCGCACGCGCGCCAAGCTCAAGTCCACCTATATCGACGCCTTGCCGAAATTCATCAACCCGGTGACGGGCCGGCTGCATACCAGCTTCAATCAGACCGTGGCGCGCACGGGCCGCCTCTCCTCGTCCAACCCCAACTTGCAGAATATTCCCATCGGTGACGAGTTCGGCTTGCGCATTCGTTCTGCTTTCGTGGCGGAACCCGGCTGGCGGCTGATTTCCGCTGATTACTCGCAAATCGAGTTGCGCGTGCTCGCCC
The DNA here is from genome assembly GCA_964495535.1 of uncultured Acidobacteriota bacterium. Taxonomy (GTDB): domain Bacteria; phylum Acidobacteriota; class Terriglobia; order UBA7540; family UBA7540; genus JALHUF01. Next base: position 8,388 of record CAZBWJ010000046.1, read on the forward strand.
ACATGTCCGAAGACCCGTTGCTCATCGAGGCGTTCTCGCGTAATGAGGACATCCACTCGCGCACCGCCCAGGAAATCTTCGGTGTTCCGCCTGCCCTGCAAACCCACGAGCACCGGCGCATGGCCAAGGCCATCAACTACGGAGTGATCTATGGCTTGAGTTCTTTCGGCTTGGCCGAGCGCACCGGTACCAGCAAAACCGAGGCGCAGGAGTACATCGATGAGTATTTCAAGCGTTACCGGAAGGTGAAGGAGTTTCTCGACCACAGGGTGGAGGAAGCGCGCGCCAAGGGCCAGGTGCGAACCTTGTTCGGCCGCCTGCGCCCGATTCCCGAAATCAACAGCAAGGACGCGCCCGCCCGCAATCGCGCCGAACGCGAGGCTATGAATACGCCCTTGCAGGGGACGGCGGCAGACCTGCTAAAGCTCGCCATGGTCAAGGTCCATGCCCGCCTGCGCCGGGAGAAGATGCAGACGCGCATGATCCTGACGGTCCACGACGAACTGGTCTTCGAAGCGCTTGAGTCGGAGTTAGACGCCGCGCGCGAGGTGGTGAAAACTGAAATGGAAGGCGCCTACCCGATGAAGGTTCCGCTGCGCGTGGATATTGGAGTGGGGAAGAACTGGAAGGAAGCGAAGTAGCTGCGGCCGTTGCGCGTTGTCAACGGCACCTGGGATGCGAAGCTCAGCGAAGGAAGCCAAGACTCTTGAACTGTGGCGTAGAGCGCAACATAGTGTAGTATTGGCGGCTCTCATGAACCGATTACATCGAGGAAAGGAGACTGCAGCGACCATGTCTCGATTTCGTGCTCTCGCGGGTTTCATCGTGCTCACCGTGGCAGGGCTGATGATCGGCGCCCAAGTGGCGCTGGCCCAGGAAGCCACCAAGATCGACATCCCGTACAAGAAATTCGTCCTGAAGAACGGCCTCACGCTCCTCGTGCATGAGGACCATAAGGCGCCCATCGTGGCCGTGAACGTCTGGTATCACGTGGGGTCGAAGAACGAGAAGCTGGGCAAGACCGGTTTTGCCCATCTCTTCGAGCACCTGATGTTCAACGGCAGCGAAAACTTCAACGATGACTACTTCAAGGTTCTGGAGAAGCTGGGTGCCACTGACATGAACGGCACCACCAGCAACGACCGCACCAACTACTTCCAGAACGTCCCCACCTCGGCGCTGGACGTGGTGCTCTGGATGGAATCCGACCGCATGGGGCATCTGCTGGGGGCCATCAGCCAGGCCAGGCTCGACGAGCAACGCGGCGTGGTGCAGAACGAGAAGCGCCAGGGAGAAAACCAACCTTACGGCCGGGTGTTTATCACGATTTCCGAGAACACTTACCCGAAGGGTCACCCCTACTCCTGGAGCGTCATCGGTTCCATGGAGGACTTGAGCGCCGCATCCTTAGACGACGTGCGCGAATGGTTCAAGAGTTACTATGGCCCGGCGAACGCGGTCATCGCGCTCGCAGGCGACATTGACGCAGAAACGGCGCGTCAGAAGGTGGAGCGCTATTTTGGCGACATCCCCTCGGGTCCGCCCATCACCAAGCAGCAAACCTGGGTTGCCAAGCGGACCGGCGTGCATCGAGAGCTCATGCAGGACCGGGTGCCGCAAGCCCGCATCTACAAAGTCTGGAACACGCCGCAGTGGGGCTCAGCCGAGAACGATTACCTGGACCTGGTGACCGACGTCCTGGCCCAGGGCAAGACCTCTCGCCTGTACAAGCGCCTGGTGTACGACGACCAGATCGCGACGAACGTTCAGGCTTTCATATATCCCAAAGAAATCGGTGGCCAGGTCGTCCTCATGGCTCAGGCGCGGCCGGGCGTGGAGCTCGCCAAAGTGGAAAAAGCCCTGGACGAGGAACTGGAGCGATTCCTCCGCGACGGCCCAACCCCGAAAGAGCTCGAGCGGATCAAGACCCAGAAGCGCGCCGAGTTTATCCGCGGCATCGAGCGCATCGGCGGGTTCGGCGGGAAATCCGACGTGCTGGCCATGAACGAGGTGTACGCCGGCAACCCGGATTTCTACAAGGTCACCCAGGAGCGATTCCGCACCGCCACGGCGGAAAACCTCCGCGAGACGGCCCAGCGTTGGCTGTCGGATGGCGTTTACATCCTCGAAGTTCATCCCTTCCCGGAGTACGCGAGCGTTCCGTCCGATGTTGACCGCTCGAAGGTCCCGGAGCCCGGGACGCCTCCCACCGCGCGCTTCCCGAAGCTCGAGCGCGCTACGCTTTCCAACGGGCTCAAAATCGTGCTGGCCGAACGTCACTCTATTCCCCAGGTGAATTTCGATCTTCTGGTGGACGCCGGCTACGCCGCCGACCAGTCCGGCCTGGCGGGCACGGCGAGCATGGCTTTGGACATGATGGATGAGGGGACCAAGACCCGCAACGCATTGCAGATCTCCGATGAGCTGGCCCTGCTCGGCGCGAATCTGAGCACGTCTTCCGACCTGGATACGTCCTCGGTGGCCATGTCAGCCTTGAAGGAGAACCTCGACCCATCGCTGGCGCTCTTCGCGGATGTAATCCTTAATCCGTCGTTTCCGTCCGAAGAACTGGAGCGGTTGAGGAAACAACGGTTGGCTCGAATTCAACAGGAGAAAGTCCAGCCGATGGCTATGGCCCTTCGGGTATTCCCCAAGCTGCTCTACGGCGAGGGCCATGCCTACTCGAATCCGCTCACCGGCACGGGCACCGAAGACACAACCAAGCGGATGGCCCAAGCCGATTTGGTGAAGTTCCACCAGGCCTGGTTCAAACCCAATCACGCGACGCTGGTGGTGGTCGGCGACACGACCCTGGCCGACATCCAGCCCAAGCTCGAGAAACTCTTCAAGGATTGGGGGCCGGGCGACGTGCCGAAGAAAGACATCCGCACCGTGGCGCAGCAGGAAAAGCCCACGGTCTATCTAATGGATCGCCCAGGGGCCCTCCAATCGGTGATCCTGGCGGCGCACGTCTCTCCCCCCAAGGCTAATCCGCAGGAAATTGCCATCGAGACCATGAATGAAATCCTGGGCGGCACCTTCACCTCGCGCATCAACATGAACTTGCGCGAAAACAAGCACTGGTCGTATGGGGCCAGATCCCGCATCTTTGATGCGCGCGGGCAACGGCCCTTCATCGTCATCGCTCCGGTGCAGACGGACAAGACCAGTGAGGCCATGCAGGAAATCTCGAAGGAGTTGCAGGGCATCTTGGGAGGGATTCCCATCACCGGTGAGGAGCTGACGAAAGCCAAGGCCGCCCGCACGCTCACCCTGCCTGGACAGTGGGAGACTATGGACGCCGTCGGGGAATCCCTGGGCGAGATCGTGCGCTATGGCCTGCCCGACGATTACTTCAATACTTACGCCGACAAGGTGAAGGCCTTGGGCATGGACGATATCAAGGGCGCGGCCGGGACCGTCGTCCATCCCGACCGGCTGGTCTGGGTGGTCGTGGGCGACCGGGAGAAGACCGAACCGGGCGTCAACAAGTTGAATCTCGGCCCCGTGCGCCTGATGGACGCGGACGGGAATGTTCGGACGGGCCCGAGTTAGTATCGCGAACGCAGGGCAGGCGCAGCCCGCTGCATGTTGTTCTGATCCCGCCGAGCTGGGGAGGAACTTCGGGTTGTTCTCTGGCTTGGCGGGAACGTCCCACGAGGTTGCCGGTAACCAATCAACCACTTCCTGCCGGAGAGATTCTGCTTCTGAGTCCCATTTCCTCGATGACGCCGCACCTCCCGAGTCCTGCCTGTCCGAGCCGTTGACTTGGCTGTGCATCGTACCTACGATGGCGTGGACTGGCGCAAGGTCCGCCAGATTACAGATTCCGGCCAGGAGGTCTCTCGATGGCTTCGACCATAACCTGCAGGCGCAGCGTACTTGGAACCAGGCGGACGGGCTTTCTGTTGGCGACGGGGATGTGCTTGTGCCTTGCTGGTGCATCCGCTGCCGGGGCCAGCGCCGCAGAGAAGACGCGCGTCCTGGTGCTGACGGACATCGGCAACGAGCCGGACGATGCCATGTCGACGGTCCGCTTTCTGCTTTACACGAACGAGTTTGACGTCGAGGGGCTGGTGGCTACTACGTCGTGCTGGCAGCGCGCGAAGGTGCAGCCGCAATTGATCCGCGAGCGTGTGGAGGCTTACGGCAAGGTCAGGGGAAATCTCCTGGTGCACGCCCCCGGCTATCCCGAGGCCGACGAGCTTCTCGCTCGACTCAAATCCGGCCGCCCGGAGTACGGCCTGAGCGGTGTCGGCGAGGGGAAGAAGACGGAGGCCTCCGACTGGATCGTCTCCGTCGTGGACAAGCCTGACCCCCGTCCTGTCTGGGTCCTTGTTTGGGGCGGGGCCGTTGATCTTGCCCAGGCGCTTTGGCAGGTTAGGAAAACGCGTCCAGAGGCAGCAGTCCAGGCCTTCGTAAAGAAGCTGCGCGTCTATACCATCTCCGACCAGGATGATACGGGCGCCTGGATGCGGGCGAGCTTCCCCAACCTGTTCTACATTTGCAGCATTCACGCCTTCGCTCGTTACGGTCCGGCCACCTGGGGCGGGATTTCGGGCGGGAGGCACAGCTTCCCGGGGGCGGACTTCTCCCTGGTGACGAACGAGTGGCTCGACGAGCACGTCCGCCGGCACGGGCCCCTTGGCGCGCTCTATCCGCGTTGGCAATTCATCATGGAGGGTGACACGCCCAGCTTCCTCTACCTGATTCCGAATGGCCTGGGCGTTCCCGAAGAGCCGAGCTACGGCAGTTGGGGCGGCAGATATGAGAAGGCCTCGGAATTTGGCGGGCTCTACACGGATACGCTCGATACAGTGCACGGCGTGGATGGCGATTGGTACACCACCAGCCAGGCGTCGGTCTGGCGGTGGCGCGAGGCCTATCAGAAGGATTTCGCCGGCCGCATGCTGTGGAGCGTCCGGCAGACTTTCGCGGAGGCGAATCACAATCCCCTTGTAATTCTGAATGGCAAAGAAGGAAAAGATCCTGTCGAGATTAGCGTCAAGCCAGGCGGTCTGGTCAAGCTGAGCGCCGCGGGAACGCGGGACCCGGACGGTGACAGCCTCTCCTATGTGTGGTTCCAGTACGACGAGCCGAGCGGGCGGCACCCACCCAAGGTTGAACTGAGCGGCTCCACGGGCCCGGAAACCAGCTTTGTGGCGCCGGAGGAGCAGGGCGGGCAAGCGAGTACGCTCACCTGGAATCGGACCGTCCACATCATTCTTGCGGTCAGGGACAGCGGGACTCCCAGCCTGTACGCTTACCGGCGAGCAATTGTGCGCGTCGTGGCCAAATAGCGCTAGTCAGCTTGCCAGGGGCTTTGCAGTCCGGTGCCGCTGCCCTCGGCAGTCGGGGCAGGTCTTCGGTCAAAGCCAAAGCGGGAGCAAGCTCCCGCACTCCAAATTCATTGCAGCGGAGCGAGCGCAACCTCTGCCCGGTTGTTTCCCGCGCCGTCGAAAGAGATGCTGCCGGAGACGCCCGCAAACTTCGTGACTCTGGCCAAGCTGTCGCGCAGGCGGGCGCGGTTGGGGCCGGATTGGCGCAGGCCCGCGGCGACCAGGCGCACCGCGTCGTAGACTTCCGCGGCAGCGAGGCTCGGAGCCGCTCCCACGCGTGCCCGGTAGCGCGCTTCGAAGTCTTCCCTTGATGGGGCGGGACTGCCGGCGTGCGACGTCACAAACCAAATCCTGTCGCGCTTCTGTTGTTCCGCCAGTCGCGTGAAGGGTTCCTGGAGAGCTTTCCGGCAGACGTAGATGGAGATGGAGAATTCGATTTGCCCGATTCCCTCGAGCAAGCGTGCCGCCGTTTCGGCGCCCGTCCAAAGGACGATGGCCTGCGGCCGGCGCGCCCGGATTTCCGCCAGCAAGGAATCCATATCGGCAAGAGGCGTTGTCACCTCGAGGAGCTCAGCCGGTGGTGCCTGGAGGCCTCGCGCCGCTTTCTCAAACTCTTCTCGGCCGACGCGTCCATCGTGGTTGCGTTCCGCAATCAGCAGGATCTTTTGCAAAGCTCGCTGGCGGTAGATGTCCTCGACGAAGGCACCGGCTTGGACGGTGTCATTCGGCGCCACACGGAACAGCCAGGGAATGTTGATTTGCGTCGTGGTGCTGTCGGAGGAGAGCGTGAGCACCGGAACGCCCACCCTGTTCCCGACCTGTTCAGCCAAATGGGCCGCGCTCCCTTCGGCGGAGGTGATCAGCGCCACTGCCCGGTCGTCGAAGACCAGGCGGACGATCTCGCTCGATGCGCGGCCCCACAACCCGGTTTCGTCACGGGCGACGAGCGCCAAGCGGCGGCCGCCGGGCAGCTGGTTTGCTGCTTCGTCCTCGAGCGCCATCAGCGCTGCCTGCCGAAGCGCTTCGCCCTCTGCTTTTCGAGGGCCCTGGAGCGGCGCTAGAAGGCCGATTCTGATCTCCGGGCCGGGCAGGTCATGCGCAGCCTCCCGGTCCGGGCCGGCGTAGTTGATGGCTTCACGATTGATGGCGGCGTAAGGTTTCTGGGCCTTGGAATCCGTCTGGCCACGGGTGGCCACGCTTGACGCTAGGATGACTAGTGCCGTTCCAACTAAATTCCCCAATTTGCGACGGCTGAATCTTGCCCGGCCCAAAAGACAGGCTTTGGCAGAAAGCTTAGCCAAGATGAGTTGGAGCGGCACTAGCACCACACAGCTCAGACGGAGCGGCGAACGGGTAGGACGGACCGAACGGATGAGTTTGGCGCCCCCCACGGGCGAGGCGGTCTGGATACCCCGCGCGCGCATCACCGTTTCTCGGCCACGACAGGCTCCTCGGGCTCGCTGGAAGCGGCTGGCCAGTAAACGAACTTGCCGCCCTCGACGCGACTCAGAGTAACCGGCGAGACATTTTTCAGCGTGTAGTCAAACCGCACACGGTCGGCGACGCCTTCGTAGGACTTCTGTGCGTAGTCACGCAGCACCTGCATGATGCGCCCGCGGTTGAGGCCCGCCTTCTGAATCGCGTCGGTGAGCATGTTGATGCCGTCGTAGGCGTAGGAAGCGTAGGGGTCGGGATCCTCGCCGAACTTCTGGCGGAAGCGCTCGCGGAAGGCAATCCACTTTGGGTCGTGGCGCGAGGGATCCATGGCGCAGGCGGTGACCAGTCCCTCCGCTGCGGGGCCAGCGATTTCCAACAATTGCGGGTAAGCGGTGCGGCTGGAGCTGAAGACCGGCTGCTTCATGCCCAGGGCGCGCATCTGCTTGAGGATGAGTCCCGCTTCGGGGTATTCGCCCCAAATCACCAGACCTTCGATCTTGGCGTCCTGTAACATCTGTAACTGCCGGGAAAAATCCGTGTCTCCGCGGTCGAACTTCACTTCCAGGATCGGCTGGCGTTGCATGCGCCGTGCCATGTCATTGAAGACGCCCACGCCGATGCGGGCATAGCGGGTCTGAGTGCGCAGCACGGCGATGCGCTTCAGCTTGAGCTGCTTGAAGATGTAGTTGGCCAGCGCGTAGCTCTGCACGCGGTCGTCGGGGAAGTTGGTCAGCAGCCACTGGATGCGAGTTTCAGTGACGGTGCGGTCCGTCACCCCCGGGGCGAGGATGGGGACTTCCAGCTTCAAGCTTACGCGGATCATGATGTGCGTGCTCTGGCCGTCGATCGAGCCCAGCACCGCCCAGACGTGGTCGTTGAAGAGCATGCTGGGGAGAACCGTCGAGGAAGCTCCCCAGAGCGCCGAGTCGTTGTAAGGCTTCAGCGCGAAGGGTTTGCCCTTGTAGCCGCCGCGGGCGTTGGCTTCCTCGATCGCCAGTTGTGCGCCGTGCAGCATAGGAATCCCGAACATGGACTCAGGGTTATTCTCCAGCGGTCCCAGGAAGCCGATTGCCACTTCACCCAGCTTGTTGATATCGCCATCCGGGCGGTCCTGGGCGGCGCCGTTGTATTCGAGTGTGTTCTTTTCGACGAACCACTCGTAGTAGGACTTGGTGAAACGACGGTAAGGAACCGCCTCGACCGGCATGTTGGCGTAACGTTTTTCCTTCCCCGGCTGCGACTGTTCCTTCTGTGACGGGGACGTTTGCGGCCACGCCGACGCGGCCAGGAGCAAGAACAACGCCAGTGAAAGTGGTCTATAGCGCATTGTGATTTCCTCCGGATTCCAGAGCTGCGCATGCCTAGAGTGTGCCGGATGGTATCTGCTCCGCCTCTTACGCCGCATGCACCGCAGCAATGAGTTGTTCCTGCCGCGCATCGATGAAGCGGATGATTCTTCGCAAGGTGCGCGGGCTGATGGCCTGGGCGGCGTCGCACTTGGGCTTGGCGGCGTCCAGCCGGTCGCTGGCGACCTCGATGAGGAGGCCGTGGCTGCCAAACTCGATGGCCGCGCGGCTGGCGGATTCCACCATGGCCGCGATCCCCGTGGCGTGGCTGGGGTCCACGATCACGGGCAGATAGGTCTCCGCCCGCACCGCCGGGATCACGCTCAAGTCGAGCGAATAGCGCGAGTACTCGCCCGAGGGATAGGCCTTGATGCCGCGCTCGCACAGGACGATTTCCAGGTTCCCCTCTTTGGCGATGTATTCGGCGGCCCCTAGCCACTCGCACAGACTGGCGGCCATCCCGCGCTTGAGCAGGATGGGCTTCCTGGAGCGCCCCACCTCAAGGAGCAAGGGGTAGTTCTGCATATTGCGCGAGCCCACTTGGAGCATGTCCGCGTACTCCGCCACCTGTTCCACCAGCCGCGGGTCCATTACCTCGGTGACGACGGGCAGGCCGGTTTCCTGGCTGGCTTCGCGCAGGATCCTCAGCCCTTCCAAGCCCAGACCCTGGAAATCGTGGGGCGAAGTGCGGGGCTTGTAGGCGCCGCCGCGCAGCATGTCCGCCCCGGAGCCTTTCACGGCGCGGGCGATTTCCAGCGTCTGCTCGCGGCTCTCCACCGCGCACGGCCCGGCAATGACCACCGGGCGCTCGCCGCCGAAGCGCACCCGGCCCACCTCCACGACGCGCGTCTGACTTGCGCCGTAGCGCGGATTGGTCCTGCGGCTCAGCAGCGGACAGATGCGCGGCAGGTCGTCTACCTCAACTCTTCCGGCGATTATCATGGGGAACCTTCCTTACTTGGATTCGCCCTTCCTCACACCCTGCCAATCTGTAGCGGCGCTCGAGGAGCGTCCCGCGTTGCGGGATCACAGACCGCCGCGACAGTTGCGCAGTCAGCCCCCGAGCTTCCCGCGATCCCCGTCGTCGGCGCTGCCGCGGTCGGTCGCGAAAATCGCCATGGCCTCGATTTCCACCAGCAGGTCAGCTCGGCACAGGATCGCCTGAACCCCCGTCGAGGCGGGCAGCGGGTCCAGCCCTTGCTCCTTGAGGAACTGGGTCCGAATCTCGTTGAAGGCCTCGTAGTCCCGCTCGATGTCCCGCAGGTAGCAGGTGGTGCGCACCACATCCTTCCAGGAGGCGCCCTCGGCTTCCAGCAGCCCGGTGATGTTCTGGTAGGTCCGCCAGGTCTGGGCGCGGAAGTCTCCGGCGTGGACGGTGCGGCCCTGCTCATCCACGCTGGCCGTGCCGGAAATCAGCAGGATGGTGACGCCCTTGATGTCCAAGCGCAGCCCGCGCGAAAATGACGACGGCTTCGCGTAGCTGTAAGCTTCGTTCAAGACCTGCGGCGCGCTGATGGCCTTCTTGGGAATCGGCTTGTGCGTCTTCTCAGTTACAGTGGCCGGCTCAGCGGCCAAGTCTCGCAGACTCATAGAGTTTTGCCTCCTTGTAGGGTTCGCGAATACCGTGGCTCAGCCCTTTGGCGGTAGCCACCCAGATGTCCTCACCCTGAAAGTCCATGTTCAGGATGTAGTTGTGCGCGAGGGAAGTGGGCGTTTCCAACTTGGTCTTCTTGCCGTCCGGCCAGGTGATTTCCATTTCCCCGTGACCGTTTTCCTTGTTGGGCCGGTAGGTGACCCAGGTTTGCGTCTTGAAATCCAAGAAGCTCAGTCCCTTATCTGTGCAGGCCCATACTTCGTTGCCGCGAGACTTGGGCGCGTTGATGAAGTCCGAGGCTAGGCCGCTGTCCTTCGTGAGGTAGTTGTGCCAGTTACGGCCGTCGTAGCCGCTCAAGCCGAAGTAGGTCGAGCCCCAAGCCATCTTGGTGTCAGGGTTGTAAGCGATGTTGGAGACGATAATGTGGATCAGCCCCTGGTTTCGGAACAGCACGGTTTCCATTTCCTCGTCGGGGTCGGTATAAGGCTTCATGGTGTCCGTGGCGACGTCGTACTCGATCATGCCGCCGCCCCACACGGCGAAATAGACCTTGCCGATATTTGGGGCGGGCGCCACACCGTAAGACCACGGCTCGTGGAAGGGCGCGTTGAACTCGCTCCAGTTGCGCCATTCGCCCGTGTTCGTGTCCAAGCGGCTGATGCCCGCAGTGGTCGCCACCCAGACCCAGTTGTCCTGCACGGCGACGCCATAGATGATGTCGTTCAGCAGGCCGCTGGTGAGGTTGGTGTAGTTCCTGAACTGGCCGCCCGAGAAACGGCTGAGCCCGCCGAAGGTCCCGATCCAGAGGTCGCCGGTCTTCTTATCGACGGCGATACCCATCACGGCTCGGTGCACCAAGCCGTCTTCGGGCTTATAGACTTTCTTGATTTTGCCCTTCTCAATCAGCACCAGACCGTCTTCGGTCCCGGCCCAGACGCGATCGCCATCCACCGTCACGCAAAATACCTTCTGGTCGGGCATGCCGTTGGCTGTGGTGAAGTTCTCCCACTTCGTGTAGAGCGGGGGATTCTGGGCAGCGTACAGCGCCGAGCCCGCGAGAAGGAGAACTGCGATGGGCAGGGTCTTTATCATTGTGTTGTGCGTCATGGCTGTTCTCGAAAATCGAAAAGCGCTAATCCAAAATCCAAAATCTAAAATCCCAGATTGTCACAAAGTCTTCAAGTATTCGATCAAATCGTTCAACTGCTCTTTCCTCATGTCCGACGTGATGCCATGCTTGTCCTGGTTGTTGTAAACCGTCCAGATCTCTTCCAGCGTCAAGGCCATGCCGTT
>CAZBWJ010000046.1:19496-27101 GCA_964495535.1 uncultured Acidobacteriota bacterium
TGTCCTGGTTGTTGTAAACCGTCCAGATCTCTTCCAGCGTCAAGGCCATGCCGTTGTGGAGAAAAGGAGCATCCTCATAGACGCGGTCGAGCTGCGGCGTATCGAACATCGAGATCGTGTCGTACTTCGTGTTCGACCCCACGCCCGTGGTGATTCTGTTGGTGTAGTGGGTATCGGCCGGGTGGCACGTCTCGCAGCGGTTCTCGATGGGGATGAGCCTGCCGTCGTTGGTCCGCGTGCGGTAGAAGATCGCTTTCCCGCGCTCCTGCGCTTCAGTCAACTGCCCGTCGGGCCCCAGGTGCCGGTTGGGAGGCAAGGGGATAGAGCGCAGGAACGCCACCAAGCCTTGGAGTTCCTCGGTGTTGAAGCCCTCCGACCGGAAGAGGAACTTGGCAATGCGCGGTCCGCACTGGGTGATGAGGTCGGGGTTGTGGCCGCTCCACTTGTAGGGGGCGGTCTCGGCGATGCCGCGCAGGGTGCGGTTGGCGACGCGGTCGCGGCCCAACTGCGGCGTCTCCAGATTCCAGGCAAGGCCATCCAAGTGATCCTCGGGGTGGCAGGTAGCACACGAGAACTGGCCCTGGAAACAATACCGGGCGCTGTGGAAAAGCCGCTCGCCCCGACGCAGCACCGAGATTTCCTTTGGCCCACCGAGGTCAATCGTCGAGACAACTCTCAGTTGCGCTAGATCCACCACGGTCAGGCTGTCTGCCAATCGGTTGGCGATGTAGGCCCGCCGTCCGTCAGGTGAGACCGCCACGCCACGGGGATCATCCTCGGTGGGCAGGCGACGGATCACAAACTCACGCGCCGAATCCAGGCGGTTGGGAAGCTCCGCGGCAGGCACTCGTCCGAGGCGCCGGGCGAGCCGCAGGGTGTCCACAATCTGAACGACATTGGCTCCCGAGGCCGTCACCAGGGCGTAGCGGCCATCGGGCGTGATGGCGGCGCCATAGCCGTCGGCGTAGTAGTAGTCGATGTCGTCCAGCAGCACCTGGGTGACGCTCGAGCGTTTCTCCTCCACCGACGGGTCTGCCCCTGGACGAACCACCGCTATGCCGTGCGTCAAGACCCAACCCTGTTCCACCCGAATGAGTGGGCCCAGGTTCTTCGGCCGGATGAAGGGCACCAACAGGTAGCCGCCCAGTTTGGCTGGGGCCTCGGCGATCTGGCGGAGCTCGATAACGCCCGGCATCAGCACGCGCTCGGACACTCTCTGTTTGGTCGCATCAATGACCGTTAGCTCGGAAACGGGTGGCTCATCGTAAGGGCTCAGATGTGGCAATACGTTTGAAACGTACACCCGGCGCCCGTTCCGGGAGAGCGTCACATGGCCAGGGTATCGCTCGGTGGCCAAGCGCTTCACCTCGCGGCCCGTCGCAAGGTCCAGCAGGGAAATGCTGCTGCCGATGCTGTTGGCGACGTAAAGGAATTTGCCGGCGCGGTCCGTGGTGAGGCCGACAGGCGCCCAGCCCGCCTTCAGGGTTCGCCGAACCTGGAACGAGGTGGCATCAATCTCACTGACGGTGTCACTCCACTCGTTGGAGACATAAAGCGTCTTGCCATTCGGCGCGAGGGCAATGCCCTTGGGCCTGTGACCGACCTTCACCTGAGCTACCACGCGGCCGGCGCGAACGTCCACCGCGAGGACCGAGTCGGTCCCTTCGCAGACGACGTAGAGCCTTTGGCCGTCGGCGGAGAACTGCAACTCCAGGGGATTCAAGTATTCAGGTTCCGCAGCCTGTGTGGGCGCAAGGCCTTGCGGCGCCACAGTTGCCGCCCGCGGCGCCGAGAGCCGAAATGCTCCCAGCACAGCTAGGGCGACTAGGATCAAGGCCAAAGGCGCTCTGCTGTAACGGCGCTCTATGAGCGCCGCACGCGGATGGCGGTCAGAGACCGCCGCTAGAGCGCGTCTTGCCTTACCGCCGCTCACTGTTTCCCTCCCGCCGTCGAGGAAGCTCCCGAGGCAGATTCCGTCACGCTCAGAATCTGGTCCGCCTTGACATGCTCGAGTGTCTGAACCGTGCCGCTGGGCCAGTAGATGGTGAGTTTGTCCACCTCCGCACGCGGCCCCAGCCCCAAATGCGGCCGCGGATCACACTGCGAGAGGTAACCGGAATGCGAAACGGCTTCTATGACCTGACGGAGGTCACCGGCCACGGCCTCGATTCGCGCTCCAAAGCCGTCGCGGTTGCTCTTGGTCCCGATCAGCTTCAGCGCCAGCCAGTGGTTGCGGCTGCCTGGGGGAGGAGGATTGTTGTGGAGCAGAGTCCCCTTCGTGCCCAGGTTCACAATGAACCCATCGATGTACCCGTCGTTGTCGTAGTCTGCCCAGCAGGCGCCCCTCCCGATCTGCTTGGTCTGGAAGTATGGGCCGGCCTGGCGTGAAACATCTATGAAGGGTCCGCTTCCACTGTTGCGGTGCAGGGAATCCTCCATCGGCACCATCCAGTGCAGCCCGCCATTGACCACGAAGATGTCTTTCCAGCCGTCGTTGTCGAAGTCGAAGAAGCCGTTGCCCCAGGCAACATATTGACCTGACAACTGGGCGATGCCGGTTTCGACCGTGGTGTCCAGGAAATAAGGCTGCTCGCGGCCTGGATTGTGGAAAAGCCGGTGGTAACGCATGTCGGAGACAAACAGGTCCTGCCAGCCATCGTTATCGTAGTCACCGAAGATGGGGCCCATGGAAGTGGTGTTTTCGCCGTTGGCGCCGTAAGCCACGTTGACGTCGTGGGCGACGTTGGTAAACGTGCCGTCGCGGTTGTTGCGGTAGAGGTAGCTTTCCATGGTGTCGTTGGCGACATAGACGTCCGGCCAGCCGTCGTTGTCAAAGTCACCCACTGTCATGCCCATGCAGCGACCCAACGGATTCGCAATGCCTGCCTTTTCCGAGACGTCGCTAAACGTTCCATCACCATTGTTGTGGAACAGCCGGTCGGCGTCGCCCTCATAGTCCAGCGGGCCCGGGAAGGCGTCGGCGGTGAAGTAACGCATCTTGGCGTCGGGGTCGAACTGGAGGTAGTTGCCTACGTAGAGATCGAGCTTGCCATCGCGGTCGTAATCAAACCAGGCCGTGCCCACGCCGAAGTGAGGGTTTTCGACGCCGGCTTTCGCCGTCACGTCCGTGAAAGTGCCGTCACCATTGTTGTGGTAGAGGATTGAGGACTGGTAGTTGGTGATGTAGAGGTCTTCCCATCCGTCGTTGTCGTAGTCGCCGGCCGTGGCCCCCATGCCGAAATCCTTGCCCGGGACGCCCGCCTGCATCGTCACGTCGGTGAAGGTACCGTCGCCGTTGTTGCGATACAGGTGGTTGGTGGCATCGATGCCGTCGGGTTTGGAGAACTTGGTGACTCCTTCCATGTAGCGTCCGGAAAGAACATAAAGGTCCAGCAAGCCGTCGTTGTTGTAATCAAACCAGACGCAGCCCGAGCCGGTCGCTTCCATGATGCTGCTTAGCTTCTTTTCGCCGAAGGAATGCCGGAAATTGATCCCGGCCCTGTCGGAAACATCTTCGTAGGCCGGGAGGACCGGCGGTGTCGCCGGGTGCGGCGGGGGGCTTTGGCCGAAAAGCTTCAGGCCTGACGTGAATAGCCCCAGTCCGGCCAGGGTAAGTACGATTTGCTTCGACCAAGTTCGCATGGTTGTATCAGTGCGACGCCACCGCTCCCTGCTCGACACCCAGGCGTGTCGGGGTGTCGAAGCTCTTGAGCGCGAGCGGCCAGCGGTTTTCGGGAGCCACTGTCTTGTCTTCATGGCAACCCACGCAGCCACGCTCTTCCCCCGGTCGGGTCCAGATCCAGCTTCGCTGCGCGCGGATCACTCCTCCATTCGCGTCCAACAGCTCAAAACGCACGGGGCGGTCGGGCGGGACCGCAAGGTAGAACGAGCCGTCCTTTTCGACCGGCGCCTCACCGAGCGCGTGCTCCCGGTTCGTCACCGGTTCCAGCATCAGAACCCGGACGCACGCGATGGGGGCGGAAATCCGGCCCCTCGGGGCATCCGCTGAGAGCGTGCTGTCGAGGCAGATGAAGTAACCCTCGCTGGCCTTGGGATTGACTGTGCTCCAGTACCAGCGCGGCACGGGATGCGCTGCCACGGGGACCGCCTGGACACTCGAAAGCTGGGGGTCCCTGTAAATCAGCTCGCCAAACTGGCCGCTCGCTGAGTCGAAAGTGTAAAGGTCAAATCTTCCCGGATTGGTTCCCGGCGCGACGTTCTTCCGGGCCACGATCAGCTTGCGTGCTTCCAGCGGGCGCGGCGACCAGGAGATTGCCTGCAAGGGGCTGAGGGAGGAGTTATGCAACGCGCCGCGCCGGATCGCGGCCAACTCGCCGCCCACGCCGCCCCGCGGGCGGGTGCTCTTCACAAAGACGATGGACCCGTCGTCGAGTTCCGTGGCTTGGCCCCGCAGGGCGGGCTGCCGGTGGTCACAGCGAAAGGAAGCGAGTCCCGTGCCGTCGTGCCGCAGCGTGTAAAGCTCGGCGGAGTCCTTCGCGTCCTGAACCAGCGGTGAAGACGCGGAGACGAGCACGCGCCCGTCTTTCAAGACTGTTTCCACCTGGAAGTCGCCCGGGCCGAAGGTGATGGGGTGAGCTTCTGACCCGTCGAGCTTGGAGACGTAAACCTGTGAGACCGAGCGTCCACTCTCCGCGCTGACAAAGGTGAAGGCAATTCCTTCGCGGGCCAGGTAGGCGGGCCGCAGACAATCGCCATTCAAACGCGTCACCTGGCGCTTCTCCGAACCGTCGGCTTTCATCTCCCAGATCTGCCAGTGCTCGCCCATACGCTCCTGAGCGGCCAACAGGACGTTGGCGCCGTCAAAGGAAACATGGGGATCAGCAGCGGCGAAGAATTCAGAGGTCAGGTTGACGACCGGCTGCGGCGTGGGTCCCGGGGCTAGGCGGACCAGCCGGCTGCCTTGCGGGAATCGGCTTTCACTCGCCGAAACCACCGGCGCCTGCACGAAAAGAA
This sequence comes from uncultured Acidobacteriota bacterium, assembly GCA_964495535.1. Taxonomy (GTDB): domain Bacteria; phylum Acidobacteriota; class Terriglobia; order UBA7540; family UBA7540; genus JALHUF01. The sequence goes on from CAZBWJ010000046.1 coordinate 24,471, forward strand.
GCGGAGGCTGGCTAGAACTCTTGGAAGATGTGGGGGCTTGCAGTTTTGTTTTGGCAGTTGCTGACGCTTGGAGCCGAGCCTTCGCGACGGCCACAGTGAGCCCGGCAAGCAGCGAGACAATGACGAGCGCCGTTGGTCTGGGATACTTCATCACTGCCCTTCAGGCCGATCAGACCGTCCCTACACACAAGGTTCGGGGTGACGCAGGTCCGCCGAATCGATCTACACTGAGTCGGCTGTGTTTGTGCGCAACTCCCAGACCCAACACCCAACGCTCGTGGCCGAGGTTAGAAGTAACGAGAAGGGTTGTCGATGAGAGAACACAGGAGTCCGGCTGACTTCCGTCAATCTGCGGCCTTCTAACCTTTCAATTCCAGTTGGCTACCACGGTCGTGGGATGATAACCCACGTTTGCGTTAGGACATTTAGTCTGGTTAAGGAGGGCTTATCTGAGGTGACGAGACGCCTGAGGAAAGTGAGATTGGCGTGACGGATGCGAACGGAGTGATCAACTCGCTCAGCGATGCGCAGCCGCTTGGAGTTTCTTGACGTCGTGGATGGTCACCCGGCGCCCGCGGGCCTCGAGCACTTGGTCGCGTCGGAGCGTGCTCAAGGTGCGACTCACAGTTTCCGGTGAGAGTTCCAGGATTTCGCTGATTTCCTGGCGTGAGAAGGGAAGAATGAGGGAATAAGTTTCGGTGGGGGTTTGAGTCTCGGAAGATGTCAGTGAGAGTATGAGCGTCGCCACCTTCATCCGCGCGTCCTTGAAGCTCATGTCGGTGACCTGGGTTCGGACGCGCGCCACTTCGCTCACCAGGAAGCGTACCATCCCCAGCGCGATGTCGGGGTTCGAGTGTAGGAAGTCCAGGAATTCCTCGCGCGATGCGGCGCAGATTTCGCAGTCGCGCAAGGTGACAGCCGTCAGCGGATACGTAGTTTCAGTGAGCGCTTCGAGGCCAAATAGTTCACCCGGGAATAGGACGCGCGTGATGCGGTCCTTGCCATTCTCCAGGGACTTCACCACTTTCACCAGCCCGGAGTGCAGCGCGAAGACGTGCTGCCCCACGCCGCCCTCGAAGAACAGGATCTGGCTCCTTCGGTAGCGTGCCGGCCGGAAGACACAGCCCAGGCGTGCGATCTGCTCATTGGACAGCCCACGGAAGAGCAGGCCCTTCAGGACCGGGCAATCGGTGCAGATGGGTCCCATGGGAGTTTCCTGCGCGCACGTTCGAAGCCGAGCCGGACCCGACGGGGGCCCGGCTCGGCGGTCGAACCAAACGGGCCTCAAGCCGCGGCGCGGGCCGTGCTGGCGGCGCCCTGAACCCACTTTGTACTGACCGACTTCGGTCGGGTAATGGGTGTGCCCAGAGCGCGATTGATGATCAGTTGCGAGCACATCCCCAGCGCGCGCGACACGCCAAACAGCACCGTGTAGTACTCGAACTCCGTCAGGCCAAAGTGGTACAGGAGGGAGCCCGAGATGGCGTCCACGTTGGGCCAGGGATCCTTGGCCTTGCCTTGCTCCTTCAGGACGCCGGGAACTATGCGGAAGATGGCGGCGACGATCTTGAAAATCACGTCGTCGGCGCAGACGCGGTCACCGAACTCGTGGAAGGCCGTGAACCGCGGGTCGGTGATGCGCAGCACCGCGTGACCGTATCCCGGGATGACGTGGCCGGATTTCAGCCTGTCCCAGGCAAACGAGCGCAGTTGCTCGTCGGTGGGCACGCCGTTGAACTTTTGGCGCATCTCCAGGACGAAGCCCAGGCATTCCTGGTTGGCCAGGCCGTGGAGCGGTCCCGCCAAGCCATTCATGCCGGCCGAGACGGCGTAGTAGGGATCCGAGAGGGCCGAGCCCACGGTGTGGCAGGTAAACGCGCTGACGTTCCCGCCCTCATGGTCGCAGTGCAACGTCATGTACAGGCGCATGAGATTGGCGAACTCACCTGCGGGATCCGGAATCCCCAGCATGTAGGCATAGTCCGCGCCCCAGTCGAGCTTGGGATTCGAGGGGATGCGGGCTCCCTTGCGTGTGTGCATGCGGTAAATCCCGGCGGCGACGGTCGGCAGCTTGGCGATCAATTCGAGCGAGTCTTCCAGCGTCGCCTCCCAGTAAGCTTCCTTGCGCATGCCCTCGGAATACTGGCGACGGAACACCGAGTCGCGCTCCATCACCAGGATCGCCGTGCTGAACATCGTCATCGGGTGCGAGCCCGCGGGCATGGCCTCCAGCACGTCCCAAACGTAAGCGGGGACTTCCGCCCGCTGGCGGAGATCGTCCTTGAGCGCCGCCAGCGACGCGGCGTCGGGAAGCTCGCCCGTGCAAAGCAAGTAGAAGATCTCCTCCGGCAGGCGGCTGGAGAGTTTTCCGATGGGGATCCCTCGAATCACCAGCCCGGTGTCGGGGTCCACCACCGAGGTGTCACAGATCATGCCCTTGACCCCACGCATCCCGCCGAATGCCTGGCCGATCGTCACCTCGGAGACAACCTTGTTTCCATGTTCTTTGACCAGCGCCTGCATCTCCGTCCGCAGCGCCGGAATCTGACTTGCCAACTTCTCACGCAACTTGGCCATTTTCCCTCCTTGGCAATTCAACCTACGCGCAATTGGAATTCGAACCCGCGGGCC
>CAZBWJ010000047.1:0-27073 GCA_964495535.1 uncultured Acidobacteriota bacterium
CGGCGTGGCCGGCTTCGACCGCGTCAGGCTTGATAATCGTGAGGGTGCGCTCGATTCCCATATTTCTCGAATTATAGGCCGCGATCCTTGAGGGTCGGAATAGTGAATTGTGAAAGCCTAGGTCGCGCAGGGTGTGCCATATTCGGAGTCACAAGCCGGAATCCGCAATTCACCATTCACCACGAATTTCCATTTTGGCTCCCAACAGCCTCACACAATACACCCATCGAGGGATTCCAGCGCACTCCTTTTCTTTGGCCGGGTCCAGGGCTCGGGACAGGGTCCCGTCTGCCCCAACGCGAGTCCCGAAGCTGCTGATGGCGGCCCGTCACCGGCGATTCGGTGTGGAATTTTCCTGAAGAGCCGCGGATCTCACACAGCGGAGGTCTGCGCTACTACTTGCTGCCCGGCCAAAATGAGCCATCAATCTCGACTATCGAGGAAGGACACCGAAAATACTGTGCAAGGTCCGTTGGATCCAAGAGTCCTGCGCCAATTTCTTGTCCGACAGAAAGTACGCTTCGTATTGACCAGCTTGGCTGCTCTCCCCTCGAGACTTGAGAGTGTAGGCCGTATACCCCGCAGCCAGAGGGGCATACCCACCCGTGCTTGCGTTGCGAAAGGATTCTAGGGCTAGTTCGTTTTTGCCAAGCCGGAAAGAACTTGCTCCCCAAGCTAATTGGAATCCTGGGGAGCGTGAGACTGAAGGGTTGGTGTCGCGCAACTCCCAAAGGACGTTCCAAGCGTCCCGGTCGTTGCCACTTAACAACAGGAGTTCTCCAGTTAGCTGATCCTGGACGGCCTCAGATGCAAGAGGCACCAGAGTCCTAGCACTGGAGCGGGCAACCTGCACCGCTTGAGCGCCGGTCTTCCCCTTAAGCTCGTCAACAGCAGAGCCCAGTCGCGCTTGGAAAGGCTGTAGCAGGATTCTGCAACTTTCCTCTTCTTTCAAGTTGTCTGTGACCCAAATCGTGAGGTCAGCCGCACCGCCTCCATTGAGAAAGTCTCGAAGGACAACCAACCTTGTATTCTGCCCACGGTTCAATTGCCCACCTCCCGCCGGGTCGAGGCGGATCTGTGGATTGTTATTCTTCGTGGACCAGGCGATGCTGTAAGGGCCTCGGTTTATGACGGTGATGTATTGTTGCGCTTCGGCGGCGGAAAGCTCCACTCGATCCTTGTCTAAGGTCAAGTGCTTCGGAACGCAACCATCTTTGAAGCCACCCGCGACCAACTTAAGGACAGCGTCGAGCATCTCGGTTACATTCGTCTTTATGCTCTCGGCCGTCTTAGCGTCCTTAACCGGCTCAAGAGCGATCTTGAGTGCCCTGAGCGCACCCAACGCCTTGTTGATGTTATCCCTCCGGCATTCATAGACCTCCTTCATCTCTGCATAGACTCCCATCTGATAGTCCTTACAAAGTGACTCGTATTGGAGTCCGAAGTCCTTCTGCAAGTCATCGAGCTGTCTGATCTTGTCCGAGGAGAAGCCAAAACTTCCCTCGTATTTCTTTATCACGTTTATGGAAAAACTCAGCCCCACCTTCTTCTGCCATCCTATGAGGTCACATGTGCTGTCGTCGTAGGAATACTCCTCGATCTTCCCATCGGGGTAAGTCACTTTGAACTTTTGCTTTTTACCGTAGCAAGGGGCGGCAAAGGATGCTGCCAAGAGCAGTGCGCAGCTCACCACGATGGTTGCTTGGCGTTTGTCGAACCGGAGGAACATATGGCCTCCTTCTGTCTTCTGTGGGATTCCCTTGCGTTACGTGCCCGAATAGTAATCTTCTCTCTCGCTGACGTCAAGACCAAAGAGTGACGTAGCGCGTAGCCATCTCTGAAACCGCGACGCCCCGGGCATCGTTGCTTACACGAATTTCCATTTTGGCTCCCAACAGCCTCGCACAATACACCCATCGAGGGGTTCTAGCGCCCTGTTTTTTCGCTGCCTGGGTCCAGGGGCTCGGGACAGGGTCCCGTCTGCTCCCAACGCTAGTAGTTCCCGCACCAGGATCAGGCCGCCGTCGGAAGTGACGCGGGAACCTTGGAAATCGATCTTGCGAGAGGCGTGGAAGGAGAGCTGGTAGCGCAGAGTTTGTGCACTTCAAACTCTGCGGTTCTTGGTTTGGGAACCGCCGAAAACCCGCAGAGTCTCTGAGAAACGAAACTCTGCGCTACCCGTTGGATACTGACCTCCGGAGCGTCTTCGTCGCGTTCACACCCTCATGAATATGCATGACGGCGACGATCCGAAGATTCGGAGGTAAAGCTCAAAATGGAAATGTGGGTTCACTATTCAGAATTCATAATTCTTTTCAGCGTCTCGCCGATGAGCGCCGGGCTCTCGGCCACCGTGACGCCCGCCGCTTCGAGCGCCGCGATCTTGTCCGGCGCGGTCCCTTTGCCGCCGGAAATGATGGCGCCCGCGTGCCCCATCCTTCGGCCCGGCGGAGCGGTCCGGCCGGCAACGAATCCCACGACGGGCTTCTTCACCCAGGCTTGGATGAACTCCGCCGCTTCTTCCTCCGCCGTGCCGCCGATCTCGCCAATCAAGACGATGCCATGCGTTTCCGGATCCTCGTTGAACAGGCGCAGCGCGTCCACGAACGTGGTGCCGATGATCGGGTCGCCGCCGATGCCGATGCAGGTGGACTGCCCGATGCCCAACGACGTCAGTTGGCCCACGGCTTCGTAGGTCAGGGTGCCGCTGCGCGACACGACGCCCACGTGCCCCGGCCGATGGATGCCGCCCGGCATGATGCCAACCTTGCATTTCCCCGGCGAAATAATCCCCGGACAGTTCGGGCCGATCAGGCGGGTCTTGGTGCCGCGCAGGAATTCCATCACGCGGATCATATCGAGCGTAGGGATGCCCTCGGTGATGGCCACTACGAGCGGCAGGCCGGCGTCCGCGGCTTCCATGATGGCGTCGGCGGCGAAGGCGGGCGGCACGAAAATCACCGAGACGTTCGCTCCGGTCTTCTCCCTCGCCTCGCGCACGGTGTTGAATACCGGGATGCCATCCACGCTCGCGCCGCCCTTGCCCGGGGTTACCCCGGCCACCACTTTCGTTCCGTAAGCAATAGCCTGTTGCGTGTGAAATGTTCCCTCGCGTCCCGTGATCCCCTGGACCAGCAGGCGCGTGTTTTCGTCAACGAGGATCGGCATAAGATTGACTCATTGATTCATTGTTTCATTGGCCCGTCGAAGAGCCTGCCCTGGCCGTGCGTTGGGATGCCGCAAATATCGCAAGGAGTTCATTGGCTTCCGCCAGCAACCCCTGCATGCGATCTTTCGGCACGATACCGGTATCGACCAAGAGTTCAAGCCAAAAAATGGTTTCATCGATTTCTTCCACGACGATCCCGATCTTGGCGACGAATTCGGCCTTAGAGCGCGAGCGACAAGCCGCACGGTAATTTGCCGCAACAGATGTCCCTGAACGCAGAGCCTGCTTGCCAACAACCCCTGCTTCTCGCGTCTTCGGTAAAGCCTGGGATAGCCTGACCACACGAATTGCGAACTGCTTGGCACGTCCCTTCAATTCCTCAGCTTGAAACGTTCTCGGCATCGCTTTGGCGTCGTTTTTCAATGGGTCAATGATTTAATGAACCAATGGACAAATCAGCGCGCCAGCGCCACCACTTTTTCCGCCGCGTCCTTCATCCCCGCGGCGACGGTGAAATTCAGTCCCGATTCGCGCAGGATGTTCTGGCCCAGTTCGACGTTGGTGCCTTCCAGGCGGACCACGATGGGAACCTTGACGCCCAGGCTGCGCGCCGCCGCCACGACGCCGCTGGCCACGATGTCGCAGCGCATGATGCCGCCGAAGATGTTGATGAGCACGGCGCGCACGTTCGGGTCGCTCAGGATGATTTCGAACCCGCGCCGGACTTGTTCTTCATTGGCGCCGCCGCCCACGTCGAGAAAGTTGGCCGGCCGCCCGCCGGCATACTGGATAAGGTCCATGGTGGCCATGGCCAGGCCTGCGCCGTTCACCATGCAGCCGACGTTGCCGTCCAGGCGGATGTAACTCAAGTTGTAGTTGGACGCCTTCACTTCCAGCGGATCTTCTTCGTCCAGGTCGCGCAACTCACGAATGTCCTTGTGCCGGAAGAGCGCGTTGTCGTCGAAATTCATCTTGGCATCGAGCGCCAGGACGCGTCCGTCGCGCGTGACGACGAGCGGGTTGATCTCGGCGAGCGACGCATCCGTGGCTTCGAAGGCGTGGTAGAGGCTGGAGAAGAACCGTGTCGCCTCGCCCGCCTGTGCGGCATCCAGGCCCAGCCCGAAGGCCAACTTCCGGCCCTGGAAGGACTGAAAGCCGACGGCGGGGTCCACGTATTCCTTCAGAATCTTCTCCGGGTGCTCCGCGGCGACGATTTCAATTTCCACGCCGCCTTCGCTCGAAGCCATGAAGACCGGCCGCTCCCGCGCGCGGTCGATCACCACGCCCAGGTAGAGTTCGCGCGCAATCTCCAAGCCCTCCTCGACCAGGACCCGCCGTACCACGCGGCCTTCGGGGCCGGTCTGCGCCGTGATCAACTTCTTGCCCAGCATCTCGTCCGCGAAGCGCTCGGCGTCCTTCGGCCCCCGGGCCAGCTTGACTCCACCCGCCTTGCCCCGGCCGCCGGCGTGAATCTGGGCTTTCACCACCACGGTCCCGCCCAGCCGCTCGGCCACGCCGCGAGCTTCCTCCGGCGTGTAGGCCACTTCGCCGCGCGGCACCGCGACACCGAAGCGTCCCAGAATCTGTTTGGCCTGATATTCGTGGATTTTCATGATGCAAGCTGCCAGTTATCAGTGGTCAGTCGTCGGTTGAAAGAGACCTGCGCCGAGGCTTTACGCGTGCATGGCACAACGAACAACGGACCAATGACAACGGGCCGGTGTTCACCATTTTGCGCTAGAATGTTAAACTCGCACGTTCGCGAAACGCGGCAGTATAGGCAATCCGCGGCGAAAAAGCAACGAAGGAAGACGCGCAGGAACGGAACCGCGAGGAGGTCATCTGTGTTTCGGAAGCTCATATTGGCAGCTTTGAAGGAAGGTCCGAAGACCACAAAGCAGCTGTACCGCATTGCTAGCCAGAGGCAGCCTCACGATTGCGCGACCGGCCCTTGCATGCACCGCCTTCACGTCTCCCCGACGGATCTCGAATGGCAGCATGAACTTCGAAGACAGCAGCACAAACTCCGGAGAGCGGGAAGAATCGGGCGTAAAGGGAATCTGTGGTTTTGTCTTAGGTAACTCGTTTCAGGCTGTAGTGAGTTGGTCGCGGCCACCGCGTCCTTGTCCCTGGGTTGGGCGATACAGCGCTGAGGTTGTGAAGGGAAGGTTCTTACTATGGGCTGGCTGAAGCGCGTCGGACCATACGTCCTTCTTTGGGCCGCAGGCGAGTCTTTCGTGTTCTGGCACCGCCCCTTTCTGCGAGCACGAGAATATGAGTGTCTACTTGTCCTGGCGGGGGTACTCTGGGTTTGGCATGTGAACAATCGGCCACTGACACACAAGGCGGTTTTTGACAAGGTGGCCCGTTGCTACAGACTAGCCATCGGCTTTGACAAGGATTTATGCTTCGCAGACCATTGCGACGAAGCGGACCTACCGCGCGCTAGTAAGGAGTTGGGGATAGGGAGGGTGCACTGCCTCTCGAAGGCCGACGAGCCCGGCGGCGGACTGTGGGTGTGGTTGGAAGACCGCCGCTGAACGCTTACGTGCGCGGATAGGGATATCACCAGACCGGATCCCGTGCGCGTCTTGTGCTTTCGATCAGCTGGGTGATGCCATGAATACGAGCGAGGCGACGACGAGGGTTTCTTCGAGCCAGCATCTGACCCGTGCTGAGGCACGCGCCGTGATGGAAGAGTTGCTTTCGGGCAGGGTGACCGATCCCGAAATCATCGCCTTCCTCGTCGCCTTGCGCGACAAGGGCGAAACGGCGCTGGAGCTGGTGGGCTTCGCCGAGGTCATGCGGGCGCGTGCAGCCGCGGGACTCCTCCAGGCGGGCGTGGATGTAGACACCTTGGCACGCGGTGAGCCGCTGCTCGACACCTGCGGCACGGGAGGCGACGGCCAGGGCACGTTCAATGTCTCAACGGCCACGGCGCTGGTTGCCGCAGCGGCGGGCGTGCGCGTGGCGAAGCACGGCAACCGGTCGATTTCCAGCCGCTGCGGCAGCGCCGACGTCCTGGAGGCCCTCGGGGTGGCAATTGACATTCCCTTTGAGCGCATTCCCGAATGCCTGGAGAATCTGGGCCTGGTGTTCCTTTTCGCGCCACGCCTGCACCTGGCCATGAAGCACGTGATGAACGCGCGCCGTGCCTTGAAAACCAAGACCGTCTTCAACCTGCTTGGCCCGCTCACGAACCCTCTAGGGGCTTCGGTGCAGTTGGTGGGCGTTTACGACCGAACCCGCACGGAGATGATGGCCCAGGCGCTGGCGGCGGTCGGCACGCGAAGAGCGTTCGTGGTGGCAGGCGATGACGGGATGGATGAGATCTCCACCACCGGTCCTACCCGCATCTCTGAGACCACGGGCACGACGGTGACCACCCGCGAAATTGCTCCCGAGGATTTTGGCCTCCCGCGCGCCCCGGCGGAGGCCCTGCGCGGCGGCGAGCCGGAAACCAACGCCCGGCTCCTGCGCCGGGTACTCGAAGGGGAGAAAGGACCGCTGCGGGACGTGGTTCTGGCCAACGCTTCGGCCGCGCTGGTGGCGGCGGGCAAGGCCACCGATTTTCCTGACGGTGTCGCGCGCGCGGCAGAAGCATTGGATTCACGCACGGCGCTTCAGAAGCTCGAGGCCCTAGGCGCATTCACCCGAAAATTCGCCCGATAAAGGAGACCCATTGAGACTAGAGAAAAGGCTGAACCTGAGTTGGCTTGTGGTCCTGGCTTTGATGGCGCCGATGTGGGCGCGGGCGGTCGAGCCGCCGTCCAGCAGCTTGCTCGTCTGGCACTTCGAACAGGGCATCGTGAATGACTGGGGTGGGCATTACAACGTTTACCTGCGGGAACCTTCCTGGGCGCGAACGTACTTGGACCCGACCGTCACCCGGCTGTCGCCAGGACATTCCCTGCGCGTCACGGCGCATCGCGAGGCGAAGGGCTTCTGCGGGCTTTGGATGGACTTCTACCCGGGGGCCGAGGGGCCGCGGCAGTATTTGGACGCGAGCCCCTATCGCTACCTGAGCTTCTGGATTAAAGGGCAAAAGGGCGGCGAGGATTTCGAGCTTGAACTGAGGGACGAGAGCAGCATCGGGGACGACGCCGTGCCACCCAAGCGGCCTCTGCGCGCTTATCTGCCGAAAGGGGTCACCACCGAGTGGCAGGAGGTTGCCATCCCGCTGGCGGACTTCCGCGGCTTGAACCCTCGGCAGCTGGTTCGCCTGACGCTGAATTTCACGAAGCCGGGAGACTACCGCTTCTATCTGGATGACATCGCGTTGAAGCCTCTGCTGGCCGACGCGGTCCGCGCTGCCCCGAGCGGCAATAGCCCCAGGGCGGGCAACGCCGCCGGAAGCGCGCACCGCGCCCTGTGGGTGTGGCACGCCAAGACGCTGCTCGACCCCGAGCGGCAAGACGAGGCGACCCGCTTCTTCGCCTTCTGTTCCGAGAACCGCATTCGGGAGATCTATCTCGCGCTGGAGTTCAATCGCGGGACGACGGAGGGCACGCCACACTACGAGATCCTCAGTCCCGAAGGCTACCGGGAATTCCTGGCACGCGCCCACCAAGCGGGTCTAAGAGTCGAGGGGCTGGCGGGCTCGCCCGAATGGGCAGTCCGCGAAAACCACGCGCACGCCCTGGCCGCCGTGGAGGCGACCCTAGCGTTCAACCGCGCCAGCCCCGTCGGCGCGCGCTTGGACGGGGTCCACTTCGACGTCGAACCTTACTTGCTGCTCGGGTATTCCAACCCGCAGTACGGCACCCAGATCCTGGAGGAATTCCTGGAGATGGTTTCGCAGTGCGCGACCCGCGTGCGAACTGAACCCGGCATGACGTTTAGTTGTGACGTCCCGGCGTGGTTCTACCCGGGCGGCGGGCTGGAGCGAGAGCGCCTGATGGTCAGGTTCAAGGGAGAAGAGAAACCCGTGGGCGAGCACCTCACCGACCTGCTGGAGACGGTGACCATCATGGACTACACCAACCAGGCCGATGGGGCGGGTGGAATCATCGCGCGCGGGCTTCCCGCCCTCAGTTACGCCGCCGCGCGGGGAAAGAAAATCGTCGTGGGGCTGGAGACCTTTTCGGAAGAGGATAACACGGTCTGGTTTATCTGCGGCCTCCCCAGGGAAGAATCCCGGCTGCTGCTGGCAACCAGCGGCCTCCGCAACCGATTCTTCTTCGACGCCTTCCGCATGTCGGCCTTCTCGGATGAGGTGAATATTCACATCGGGCTTTCGGCGCCTCACGAAATGACGGCCGAGAGGCGTGCAGCCTTCGAGAGCGCACTCCTGCGTCTGGCGCGGCAGATGGGCGCGGCGTCAGCTTCCGAACGGTATCCGGGGCGAGACGCGCTGGACACCGCCCAAGCGGCGCTCTCCCAGAATCCCGAGTGGAGAGGATTTGAGACTTTCGAAATCACGGACCCTGAAACCCGGCGTAGCCTCGTGGGATTTCGCAGCGTCCAGCGCATGTCCCCTCGCATCACGTTCCATGGACTCGGCCGCGAAGTCTTTGAAGAAGAAAGCCGCTCCGCCGTCGAGTGGCTCAGCGCCCAGCCGAGCTTCGCCGGCCTGGCTATCCACTTTTACGACAGCTTCCGGAGCCTGCTGGAAGGGAAGTAGGAAAAGAAAGTCAAAAGTCGAAGGTCGAAAGTCAAAAGCAAACCCGAAAGGCAGCGCAACGTTCGCCCTGCAACGTTGCGGCTTTTCCAGCCCTTGTCCTTGTAGCGCAACTCCCGTTCTGGGAAGTTGCGGCCGTTCAGGATGCTCGTCGAAGGACGGTGAAAACCCGCAAGATTGAAAAGCGAATCTTGCGTTACGCCTTAGAGCTTCAGGAAATTCGCCAGCAGTTGTTTGCCGACGGCGGTGAGCACGGACTCGGGGTGGAACTGCACGCCCTCCACTGTCATCTCCCTGTGTCGGAGCCCCATGATGAGCCCGTCGGGAGAGGTGGCGGAGACTTCCAGGCAAGCGGGCAGGCTCGCGCGCTCGACGATCAGCGAGTGGTAGCGCGTAGCAGGAAACGGATTGGGCAGTCCGGCGAAAATGGTCCTGCCGTCGTGATGAATCTCGCTGGTCTTGCCGTGCATGATCTCGGGCGCGCGGACTACCCGGCCGCCAAAGGCCTGGCCAATTGCCTGATGGCCGAGGCACACTCCAAGGACAGGCTTGACGCCGGAGAATCTCTTGATGAGCTCAAGACAAATCCCCGCCTCCGTGGGCGTCTTCGGCCCTGGTGAGATCACGATGCGCTCCGGAGACATCCGTTCGATTTCCTCCAGGGTCATTTGGTCGTTGCGCCGCACCTCGATTTCCGCACCCAGTTCTCCCAGGTACTGGACCAGGTTGTAAGTGAAGGAGTCGTAGTTATCGATCATGAGAATCATGAACGTTCTCTCCGCTCCGGTGAATGGAGCATTATAAGTCCGAAGGCGCGTGGTTGTGGCGCTGGTTCTGCCTGAATTCGAGTCCTACGCAGAGCGTCACTGCCCGAGTGACAAATTACGTCAATCCGGAATTGGCACGCGTCAAGAAGCCGCTCGGGCTTTTTGGCTGTCGAGTATCCCAAATAGATACAGCAGGTTGCAAGCGCCGCACGAAGCCTCCCAAGCCGGGATTTGGCAATCGCCGTGCGACATTGCCCCCGGAGTCTTGGGAAAGAAGGAGCTATGCGGCGAACTGATTCGGGTTTCTCGATCGTGGATTTCCTGATTATCGTGGCCCTCCTGCTGATCGTCATCGGGATGTTTGGGCCTCGCCTGGCGCAGTTACGCAATAAGACGAGGAACGCATCCACTTCCACCACCTGCGCCACCGCCCCCGTCCGCCCGGCACGTTGACGGCTAAACGCGCACCAAAGATCCACGGCAAGATCCACTGACCGGAGTCAACACTCCGCCTCCACGTTTGTCATCCGCTCTGCTCAACCCCATGCAAGTGTATACTCCGCCTGGAACGGCAACAGGATGGAACACAACGGAGAGCGGAGTTTTAATCCCTCAAGGAGAACGCGGCCATGAAAAAAGCCGGCCGGCGGTCTTTTCTCAAAACTGGCAGCGTGGCACTGGCAGGTCTTGGAACCTTCGCCTTGCCCGGCCCCGCTCTAAGAGGCGCAGCGGGACAATCCGAAATCCCCGCTCTGGAGCCTGGCTTCAAGTTGGGTCTGGTCACTTACGAGCTGGCAAAGAACTGGGACCTCGAGACAATCATCAAGCATTGCGAGACCACGGGCTTTGAGGCCGTGGAACTCCGCACCACGCATCGCCACGGCGTGGAACTCTCCCTCGACAGAGCCCAGCGCGCCGAGGTCCGGAAGAAGTTCGAGGGATCGAGCGTGCGGCTGCTGAGCCTGGGCACAACGTGCGCATACCACTACGCGGATCCCGCCACGGTCGAGAAGAATATTGAGGAGACACGCCGCTGGTGCGAACTTGCCAAAGACGTTGGCGCGCTGGGTGTCAAGGTGCGGCCCAACGGCTTTGTGAATGGCGTGGCGCAGGAGAAGACGCTCGAGCAGATCGGCCAAGCCCTCATCAAGTGCGGCGACGCGGCGCGGGGCTCCGGCGTCGAAATCTGGGTGGAAGTCCATGGCCAGGGCACCGAGCATCCGCCTCACATCCGCCGCATCATGGATGTGTGCAATCATCCCGCCGTGGGCATCTGCTGGAATTCGAACGACGCGGACGTCGCGAACGGGTCGGTGAAGGAATACTTCGCGCTGCTCAAGCCCTGGCTGCGCAATTGCCACATCAACGAATTGTGGCGCACGCTGTCTCCTTGGGGGACCTCAGTCGGTCATCCGCCGGAGAAAGGTCTTCCCGGCTTCCCCGATTACACCCGGCCCTATCCCTGGCACGAACTGTTCGGCTTGCTCGGCGCCGCCGGGTACAACCGCTACACGCTCGCGGAGGTGCCGGAGAGTTGCGACCCGATCCGTTTCATGCGCTACTACCGCGCGCTGTGGGAGCACCTGGCGGCGTGAAATGCTGGCCAGCGGCCCCCGCACCTACCCCGGAGGAAACTGCTAGTCACAGCTTCCGAGTGCAGACCTGGAGGTTAAGCTCCCGGGACCCCGAGGGGCCGGGGGGGCCGAGGCCCGCCTGCCCTACAGGCCTTCTTCCGCCAGCTCGAAAGCTTTGAGGACGGCCTTCGCCTTATTCATGCATTCCTGGTATTCGAGGGCGGGGACAGAGTCGGCGACGATGCCGGCGCCCGCCTGGAGATAAGCCTTGCGGTCCTTAATCAAGACCGTGCGGATGACGATGCACGAATTCAAGTTGCCGGAGAAGTCGAGGTAGAGAACCGCGCCGCCGTAAAGGCCGCGGCGCGTCGGTTCCAGTTCGTCGATGATTTCCATGGCGCGGACCTTGGGCGCGCCAGTCAGCGTGCCCGCGGGAAAGCAAGCGGCGAGCGTCGAGTAGCTGTCGGCCTCCGGACGCAGGCGGCCTTGAATCGACGAGACCAGGTGCATGACGTGCGAGTAGCGCTCGACGAACATCAGCTCCTTGGGCCGCACGCTGGCGAACTCGCAAACCCGCCCGATGTCGTTGCGCCCCAAATCGACGAGCATGATGTGCTCGGCGCACTCCTTCCCGTCGGCGCGCAACTCCTGCTCCAGCCGCTGGTCTTCTTCCTCCGTCTTGCCGCGCGGTCGCGTACCCGCGATGGGCCGGTATTCGACCTCGCGTCCCGTCACTTTCACCAGCATCTCGGGCGAGGAGCCGAGCACCGTGGCATCGCCCAAGCGAAGGTAATACATGTAGGGCGACGGGTTGACCACGCGCAGCGCCCGATAGACCTCAAACGGCGGCACGCGCACGGGCACTTCCAGCCGCTGCGAAAGCACTCCCTGGAAAATGTCGCCGGCGCGAATGTATTCCTTGGTTCGCGCGACAATGGCTTCGTAGCGGCGGCGGCTCAGGTTGGCACGCACGCGCAGAGGGCCTTGCGGACGGCGAACACGCGGGAGAGACAAAGGCCGCCGCAGACGCTGCTCCAGGCGGCCGAGATGCCGCGCCGCCGCGTCATACTTGGCGCGCAGGCTCCCCGCGCCTTCCTCCGTCAGCACGTTCGCAATGAGGTAGAGGCGATGCTGCACGTGGTCAAAGGCGACGAGGCTCGCGAAGTACATGAACACCGCGTCGTCCAGTTCCACGTCGGGCGCAACCCGCGGGGGAAGCCGCTCGAGCATGCGCACGGCTTCATAGGAGAGGTAGCCCACCGCGCCCGCCGAGAAAGGCGGCAGCCCCGGAAGCTGCACCGGACGATACCGCGCCCCCGCGCCCCGCAAGTAGTCGAAAATGTTGCCGGACTCTTGCACCTGCTGTGCACCCCGGCTCAGCGTGATGCGGTTGCCGCGGCAGGAAATCACCTGGAAAGGATCGACGCCGAAGAAAGTGTACCGCCCGACGTGTTCACCGCCCTCCACGCTTTCCAGCAAAAAGCTGTAGGGGCGGGTCTCAGGCCCGCCCTCGGTTTGCGGCGCGACCTTCAGGAACGCCGCCACCGGGCTTAACAAGTCCGCCACGATGGCGCGATAGACGGGAACCACGTTGCCGCGGCGGGCCAAGCGTCGGAATTCCGCGAAGCTGGGGGTAGCAGGGAGCATAAGAAAGATGAAAAGGCAAAAACCAAAAAGCAAAAATTGAGAGCTTGCTAACGCCCAGGCTTTCCCTCTTATTTGTGACTCTTGATTTTTGCCTTTTGCCTTCTAATTTGTTCTTTCTTCTACGTGGCCGAAGAATGGTCGAGGGCTTGCCGGACGGCCTGCTCCATGAGCGCCCGGGGCGCTGCGAGGCCGGTCCAGATTTCAAACTGCCGCGCCCCCTGCGCCACGAGCATTTCCAGGCCCGAGATGGTGGTCAAGCCCCGGCCCCGCGCTTCCGCCAGGAAGCGAGTTTCCAGAGGGTAGTAAACCATATCGAAGACCACACGGACGCGCAGGCGCGCAAAATCAATGGGCATAGCCTCCACGTGGGGAGGCATGCCCACTGGCGTGGCGTTGATGACGGCATCGACGTCCAGCCCCTCGGCGCTGTCCCAAGGAATCACGCGCGCCGCGGTGCTGCGCGCGAGGCGTTGTCCTGCTGCCCCACGGCGCGCTGCGATGAACAGTTCGGCGTCCTCGGCGCGCAACGCGTACGCCGCCGCCCGCGCCGCCCCTCCTGCGCCCAGAATCAGGACGCGGCTTCCGGCCAGGCGCAGGCGCTTCGTGAGCACTTCGACCACGGCCGCCGCGTCGGTGTTCCATCCCATCCATTTGCCGTGCTGGATGGCAACCGTGTTACAGGCACCGAGGCGCGTGGCCAGCGGGTCAAGCCAGTCAAGGTCCCGAATGATGGCCCGTTTGTAAGGCATGGTGACGCTAAAGCCCAGCATGCCCATCTGCTTGGCGAAGCCCAGAAAATCCCGGAGCCGCGAGGTCTGACAAGGCAGGTAGACGGCGTTGACGTGCTTGGCCTGAAAGGCCGCGTTCTGCATCGCCGGAGAGAGCGAGATCGCGGCGTGCGAACCCACAACACCGTACACCTGCGTGCGCCGGTCCAGGTGCTCGATGCGGTAGACCGAGCGCATGAAATCCGCGGGAAGCTGGCCAGGCGCCACGCTCAGGTGGTTGCCCGCCGAGCCATAGGTGAAGGGACAGCCCCACTGCAACGCCAGCAGGCGCGACGGCAGACCCGAGGGACCTAAGCCCAGCGATACGAGCCTGGGGTTGCGACGACCATGCGTCTTGGCAAGGCGACGAATGCGCAGGTTATCTTGCAGTTCGCGGGCGAAGCCTGCAATCTTCACCACCTGAACCGGCATGCGTGCCAGCCGGCGGTAGATCGGGCCCAGCGGCGGGGTCTTGCGGTAGTTGTGATAGGAAACAATCACCCTTGCCGGCTGAAACTGGCGGAGCACGTTCGTACCGACGCGGTTCACTGACTCGACCTCGACGTCCACCCACTGGCAGCCCGCGCGCACCGCCGCCTGGAGGAGGGCAACTTGTTGGTCCACCCCGCCTTCAAACTGACCCCCGGCTTCGGTTCGGCGGCAGGTCGCGATGGTCTGTGGATAGTGCAGCCCGAGGAGGATCTGGTGCAGGTGAGATTCGAGGTCGTCAAACTCGCGCAGATAATCCAGGCGCAGCTCGTAGCCCACCGGAGAACCACTCATGCGACCGGCCTGGGCTTCCATGGCAGCGAGGTTCGCCGCCGCCAGGGAGACGAAAATCGTGGGGGTTGCACCCTTAGCCAAAAGTCATTCCTCGATCTTCTGCGGTTCGTCCGTAAACGTATAGAATATAGGATTTTCGACACGATTCTGGCAAGAGATTTGCTTCGGCACACGGCACCCAAGAGGGCCGGCAGACCCGACAGATTGCGTCCAACTCGCTGCTAGACAAGGACTTACGAGGATGGCTTGAGCCGCCATCTTGACACTGCCAGCCGGACACCAAGCGGGGGGAGGCGACCCCTCGAGGGCTTGCGGCGTAGAGTGAGGATTGCCAGCGCGAAGTGCCCTGGCGTCCTTGGCGCTTCTCGGCGCGAGGACATTTGGTATAGTACCGCGCGAGTCCTAGTGTGATGCGCTCGCTGCTGCGAGCCAATTCAGGTGCTCGAGGTTTTGATGAGACTGCGGGTGGTGTTGGCAATTCCACTTCTGGCTGGCTGCATACTTTCGGCCTCTGCCCAAACTCCTCTCCACGACCATATCCACGCCGTTCCCTGGGAGGGTTACCAGGACGAGGCCGTGCGGCTGCTCGAGGAGTATCTCCGCATCGACACGTCAAACCCGCCCGGAAACGAGTTGGCTGCGGCCGAGTTCTTTCATCGGCTTTTTGACCAGGCGGGGATTCCCCACACGGTCTACGCATTCACCCCGGGGCGCGGCAATATCTACGCTGTCATCAAAGGAGACGGCAGCCTGCGGCCGCTCATCCTGCTGAACCACACCGACGTTGTGAGGGCGGAACCGAGGAACTGGCGCGTGCCTCCCTTCTCCGGCGAGATTGTGGAGGGAGAGATCTACGGGCGCGGCGCTCTCGACATGAAGGACGAGGGCCTGCTCCAGGCCATGGTCATGCTGATAGCCGCGCGCGAACGCCTGCCGCTCAAGCGGGACCTCATCTTCCTGGCCACCGCAGACGAAGAGGTGGGGGGCGCTGGAAGCGCCTGGATGCTCAAGAACCACCCGGAACTCTTGCGCGGGGCCGAGTACCTCATTACAGAAGGCGGAGGGGGCCTCATCTACCCGAACCGCGGAACCATTTACGACATTGGAGTGGGGGAGAAAGCTCCCTTCTGGATTCGCCTGACGGCGACCGGTCGCGGCGGCCACGGCTCGGTTCCCATCGCGGATGCAGCCACGCACCGGCTGGCCCGCGCCCTGCAACGCGTAGTGGATTGGCAAACGCCCATCCGCCTGCTTCCCTCCGTCGAGCAGTACTTTCACGAAGTCGCGCGCCTCGAAAAGGAGCCGCGGGCGTCGCAATTCCGCCACATCCGCGAAGCGCTCCACGATCCTTCGTTCGTAAGGGCGCTGGCGCAGGACGAGGATTATAACTACCTGCTCCGCGACACCCTATCGCTGACCGTGCTGAAGGGCAGCGAGCAGACCAACGTGATCCCCGACACCGCCTATGGCGAGCTTGATGTTCGCTTGCTGCCGGGTCAGGATCCGAAGGCTTTTCTCGAACAGTTGCGCGCCGTGGTGGCGGACGACCAGATTCGAGTCGAACCGCTCAGCCCCTTCCGGACGCCCAACGCCTCCTCCACGGATACAGCGCTCTACCGGATCATCGAACAGGTCGTGCACAAATATAACCCACAGGCGCTGGTCACGCCGACGCTCAATAGCGGGTACACTGAAAGCCAGATGTACCGCCCGCTGGGTATCTCCTGCTATGGCTTCGCGCCGCTGGAGATCACGCCGGAACTGGACGCCACCCAGCACGCCGCCAACGAACGTGTTCCGGTCGAGCAGATTCGGCGGGGGCTGAAAATGCTTTATGAGGTAGTGGCGCGGGCCACAAACGAGTAGAGGCCGCGAAGATGAAGCGCGAATATCCGGACCGTCCGCTGGTGGGCGTCGGCGGCGTAGTAGTCCGCGGCGATCGTGTCCTGCTCGTTCGCCGCGGGAGCGAGCCCCTGAAGGGCACATGGTCCATTCCCGGGGGCTTGCTCGAACTGGGCGAGGAATTGGCCGAAGGCGTGCGCCGGGAACTCAAGGAAGAAACCGGCCTCGACGTCGAGCCGCTGAAAGTTCTCACGGTGTTCGACCGTATTTTCCGTGACGGCCCTCGCGTGCGCTACCACTACGTGATTGTGGATTACGCCTGCCGGTGGAAGCGCGGGCGGCTGCGGCCAGCCTCCGACGTCCTCGACGCCCGCTGGGTGCGGCGCGAAGACCTGCCACAATATCACCTCTCGGAAAGAGCCACTTCAGTTGTGCAGCAAGCCTTCGAGTTCTTCAAAGAGCAAAGATAGCGGAGTACGTTGGGGCAAAGTACCGTGGAGCTTTGACGCGGTAGTCAGCCTCCCCAAAATGCAAGGCCCCTGGCTCGGCGCGGACCGCAAAGCCAGGGGCCCGGGATACTGATGGGGATTGGCAAATTCGTCGTTTGACGAATACGGCGCTGACCAGCGCCTTGCCACTCATCCTCTCTTCGCTAGAGAGAGGTCCTTACAAACGCGCGCTAGCGAGCGCCTATGCCTCAGCACCCTCGCTAAGGTCACTTTCGTTTGGCATGGATCACCTCCTTTCTAGCGTTGCGGGGATGATAGGGTTCGCCCCCGGTGGAGTCAAGAAAAATTGCGTATTTGGACGGGAAGTCACATACGGTACTGCCCGGTCGCTGCCCGCCAGCGGAGCGCGAGCAGGTCCAGGAACATCCGCGCGGCGTCGCGCAAGAAGCGCACCTTCGTAGCAGGATTGTCGTTCCAGCGCACCGGCACCTCAATGACTTTGCCTCCCAAGCGCTCGATTAGGAACAACACTTCGGGATCGAAGCCGAAGCCGTGCACGCGCTGGAGTTCAAAGGCGCGCCGGGTGGAGGCGCGGCGAAAGAGCTTCAGGCCACACTGGGTGTCGCGGATCCTGAGCCCGGTGAAGAAACGCACCAGTTGATTGAACGCGCGCCCCGCCCATTCGCGCCACCAGGGCTGGTGGACCCCAATCAGCCGCCTCTGGAGCGCTCGTGAGCCCACCGCCGCGTCGGCCCCGGAGGATTCAAGTGCCGCTAGCAGCTTGTTCGTCTCTTCGATGGGAGCCGAGAGATCGGCGTCCGTAAACAGGACCAGCTCACCCCGCGCTTCCAGCACGCCACGACGCACGCTGAATCCTTTACCGCGATTGGATTCGTTCCGCAGGGCACGCACAGCTTGGTGGTGCCGCTGCATCTCCTGAAGCAGATCCGCAGTCTGGTCGGTCGAGCCATCGTCCACCACGATCAGCTCGCCCGAGTAGTTCCTTGACTCCAGGTACTGCCGCACCTTCTCGAGCGTGCTGCCGAGGCGCAAGGCCTCGTTGTAAGCAGGAATCACGATGCTCAGGAAGGGTTCGGACATCGAGCGAAACTATACGGGGTCAAGAAGCGATAGTCAAAAGTTGGCAAGCCTCGGGAAGAGCCGACAGTTCACAGTCGACAGTCGAAGAGTCAGTCCACCGGCAGAAGCTGTCTCCTTTCAACCTTTGCCAGTCACCTGTCGGCGTTCACCACATTCGCTCCCGTTCTTCCGGCCAGGCGTATTTCCCAATCAGAGGCACAAACTGGCAGGGGTCGAGGAGGCGCGTGGTCAGCTCGTTGGCGCGCCGGAAGATCAGTTGCAGGTCCTGGTGGTAGAGGTCGCCAACCGGAATCACCATCCGGCCGCCATCATCGAGCTGGTCAAGCAGCGGCTGGGGGACGTGCGGCGAGGCCGCCGTGACCACAATCACCTGGTAGGGCGCGGCCGAGGGATACCCCTCGGTTCCGTCGCCGCAGATCACCTCGATGCCCTCGTAGCCCAGGCGTGCCAGCCTTTCGCGCGCCAGGTCCGCGAGCTGGCCATTTCGCTCCACTGTCCAGACTCTCGCGCCCAGGTATGCCAGGATGGCCGCCTGGTACCCGCTGCCAGTCCCAATCTCCAGGGCCTTGTCGCCCTGCTGCACTCTTAGCGCGGCGGTCATGGCCGCCACAATGTAAGGCTGGGATATCGTCTCCGACTCGCCGATAGGCAAAGGTCGGTCATCGTAGGCAGAGGAGAGGTACGCTGGAGGCACAAATTCATGGCGTGGCACGTGGAACATGGCCCCGAGCACCTTTGTGTCGCGGATGCCGCGCCGGCGGATCTGGTAGTCGACCATGGCACGACGCGCGGATTCAAAGGGTGTTGCTTCGCTCATGGCGTCGGAGGCGGATCCATCTCGAGCCCGGTGTAAGTCGAGCAAGGGAAAGAAGCAACGCGTCCGGGACTTCAGGACGATACTATCATCGTCCCGCAAGGCCCCCGAGTCCAGCCATTTTTCGCCAAAGCCGCGGCGCACTGATCGGCCCAACCCGGGTTGGAGGAGGCTATAATGGAAGCCCGCAGCCATTGGCAAGACAAGGAACTGCTGCTGGCTGATTGCTGACCGTTGCCCATGAATCGCGAGAAATACTCCCGCCAGATCCTTTTCCAGCCCATCGGCGCCGAAGGTCAGGAGAAGCTCCTGCGGGGGAAGGTGGTCATCATCGGCTGTGGCGCCCTGGGGAGCGCTCAGGCGAACGCCTTGGTGCGCGCCGGGGTGGGGCGGCTGCGGATCGTGGACCGCGATTTCGTGGAAGAGAGCAACCTGGCGCGCCAGCACCTCTTTGACGAGGCCGACGCCGCAGAAAACCTGCCCAAGGCCGTTGCCGCCGAGCGGAAGCTGAAGCGCATCAATTCTGATGTGCAGGTGGAAGGCATCATCGCCGACGCCGACAGCCGCAATATCGAGGGCCTGGTGGAAGGCTTCCAGGTCATCCTCGACGGCACGGACAACTTTGAAACCCGCTACCTGCTCAACGACGTGGCCTTGAAGCTTGGTATCCCCTGGATCTACGGCGCCGTCGTGGCGAGTTACGCCGTCACGCTGACGGTTCTTCCCGGCCGCACGCCCTGCCTCGCCTGTGTGTTCCCGAAACCGCCCCAGGGCATGCACGACACTTGCGATACCGTAGGCGTGATTGCTCCCGCCGTCGCCTGGGCAGCGTCCATCCAGGTAACCGAGGCGTTGAAGATCCTGCTCGGGCGCGAGGCGGAACTGCACGGCTCCTTGCTTGCCTGCGACGTGTGGAAAAACAGTTGCCACGCCATCAAGCCCAAAACCGATCCGCAGTGCCGGGCGTGCGGGGCGCGCGAGTTCGTTCACCTGGAAAGCAGCGGGACAGTGCACACGACACTCTGCGGACGAGACGCCGTCCAGATCCATCCCTGGGAATCACGCGGCCTGGACCTTACGGCGCTGAAAACCCGTCTCGCGCAATTCGGGCCGGTGCGCGGCAACGAGTTCCTGCTCCGCTGCTCGCTCGCGGCCTACGAAATCACCGTCTTTCCTGACGGCCGGGCGATCATCAAGGGCACACATGACCCCGCTGTGGCGCGCGGGCTTTACGCCAAGTACATCGGATCATAGATTATTTTGGATTGGTGATTTTGGATTTTGGATTCGCGCACATTTGCCACTGCCTTACTCCTGACCGCGATTCTCGCTGGCGTGCCCTCAGCAAAACCCCAGGAAACGCTCCACGCCGCCCTCGAGGCCAAATTGCGCAGGATCGCCCATCCTGCCGGTATAATCTAAGAAGAGAGGAGCGCTGTGCGCGCGCCCCGGCGCGAGTGAATAGCAGAAGGGAGGAGTATGCCGGATCAACCGCAGGAAGTTGACCCAAAGACGATCAAGAAGGCTGTCGAGGAGAGGTACGCCGCCATCGCTCGCGGCGAGGTCAAGAGCTGTTGCGACACAAAGAACGCTCCGCACGCCGACCTCTACAACATCGCCACCATGGCGCAAGGCTACAACCCCGCCGAGCTAGCCGGATTACCCGAGGGTGCAGACCTGGGGCTGGGCTGCGGCGACCCGACCGCAGACGCCGATCTCCAACCGGGACACACCGTGCTCGACCTGGGCAGCGGTGCGGGCGTTGACTGCTTCTTGGCCGCGCGGCGTGTCGGCCCGGAGGGTTTCATCATCGGCGTGGACATGACCGATGAGATGCTGGCCAGGGCGCGGGCCAATGCGGCGCGCGGCGGCTTCTCCAACGTCGAGTTCCGCCAAGGCGAGATCGAGAACCTCCCCGCCGAATCCGGCACGGTGGACCGCGTCATTTCGAACTGCGTCATCAACCTGGCGCCGGACAAACAGAAGGTCTTTGCCGAAGCCCATCGCGTCTTGAAGCCCGGCGGCGCCATCACGGTTTCGGATATCGTTTCGTTTGGCAAGGTCCCCGCCTCCGTGCGCACCGACCTGGAACAATGGGCCGGTTGCACCGCTGGCGCGATGGACAAGGAAGCCTATCTGGGCGCGATCCGGAAGGCAGGATTCAAAGAAGTCTCGGTGATCAAAGAAGTGATTTACGACCACCTGCGCGGGCCGGGCTACGGTTTTGCGAGCGTCACGGTGCGGGCCGTGAAGTAGCGCCCGAATTGAGACAGACAGGATTTCCGTGCCACCGCCTGGGCACGCGCACAGACCTGCGGCCGCGTCAGAACGCCCCACAGTGAGGCGGGGGCAGGCAGGGCCCGCCACCCCGGCAGGCTCTACTGACGTGGGACCGCGCTGAGCTGTGAAGCGGTCTCCTGAGGCGTCTCGCTCTGGATAACGAGCTCCCGGGTCAACTGGTAGTTAAGCTGGGTGCCCGTGGGCAGGGCAAGCTCCTTCCCCCGCCGCCGAAGCGTATCAACCAAACCTGCCGCTCCACCGATGGCCCCGCCGATCACGGCACCGTGGAAGCCGCCGACGACCGTGCCCAGGAAGCCACCGCCACCTATCCCGAGGCCGATCTCCTCCAGGTCTTTCATTCGCGAGCGAGGCCCCTTCACATACCCTTCCTCGCCCACCACCCTGGCGCCCTCCGCCCCGTAAGCGTTCACCAGAACCGCATTTACGACGAAACTGCGGCCGTCAGGAAAATTGATTTTTTCCGCGTCCAGTCGCATTTCGCCGACACCCTTAATGCGCCCGGGGCGGGCCAGCCAAGCGATGTGGCCCTCCACGGTTGAGCCCACGGGGATAAGGTGCTTCCCGGCGATCACCAGAGGCTCGCTCACCGTGGCCACAAAAGCATCGCCCTGGAAATTCAGCTTGGTGCTGAGGGTTTGCAGGAGCCGGCAATGGAGCGTGGTGCCGGCGGGAACCGCGAAGGTTTCCGCCCGCGCCACGGACACGCATAAGCCTGTGAGGAGAATGCCCAACAAAGCGCGCTTGACCATGGTACCTCCTAAGGTTTCCGCATGGCCGGACCCTGGCGCTTTGTCCAGCGGGATTAACGAATGTGAGCGGGAGTCTGCGCTTCTTCCGCAGACCCCCACGGAACTTGGCGAGGCGTATCGAGATCGGTTACCGCGCTCCCTCCGAGCGCGAGGCCAATTGCACAGCGCCTCTCGGGGTACTAATGTACCCCATAACCTTCCGCGATTCTACCTTATTCACGACCAGTTCGAAAAATCTTTTTGAGCCCCGCAGGTAGAAAAAGATGGGCTCGTTCACGGTCCGGTCTTTCTTCTCGATTTCCATATCGTCCGCGAGCAGGGCCATATTGAACCGATGCCGCTTCACGTTGGTCTTCTTCAGGATCAGTCCTACGCCGGCCACGCGTTGCGCCTGGCTCTTGTCGAGGACGAATTCGAAGTAGTCGCGGTCGCCCAGCTTGCGCAAGGTCTCGATGTCGTCGTGGTTGCGGGCGATCAGCGTTCCCAGGTCGCTGCGCGCCATGCCCAGGTCCGCGCGGGTCGCGTCCAGTATCTTCTTGGTGTTCTCGAGGTCGTTCCGCGTGGCGGAAACGTCCTGGGAAAGAACGCCGACCTGCTGCTGGTCTGCCTTCTGCGCCAGTTCCACTTTCAGTTTGTCGGCCTGCTGCCGCTGCTCACTTTGCAGTTGCTCAACCATCGTGCGGGCGCGGCGCAGCTCCTTGCCCGTGGAGCCCACGCGCTTCGAGGCCGTTCCCAGCTCCCGGCGCAACGCTTCCAATTGCTGGGCGTTCGAATTCTGCAAGGCCGCGATCTGGTTGGAGAAATGTTGATCGAGCTGGGTGCTCAAGCCCCGCTGCGTTGCTACCTGCTGCGCTTCCAGAGACGTGCGGACGGAGCTGATACGGGCGAGAGTGTAAATCTCCCCGATAACCAGCACCGCGAGAATCACGAAGATCAATCCGAACTTGAGATTCGCCCCGGAACCCTCCGGTGGATTCATGGAGAGCACTTTCTGCTCGGGGACATCATCAATAGCCATGGTTGGTTCTCCTCCTTGGGGCCTCGCCGGGCGGCCACACAGCCGACCTCGGCACCGCCCCTCTCACCGTTAAGGCACGAGAGGTGCCAGGATCTCAACTGAGTGATCTATTGAAAATAGAGAAGATAGCTGACATTCGCGGAGGGATTCGACTCGCGGCTCTCGCAATTCCTACCTGCCGGAGGTAAAAACTGCCCCCTGGGAAGGAATGTGTGCTGCTTCTCGCCCCGACGTACCACGCTGAAGCTTTCTATTGCCCGAGGACGGAATATTCAGGGTCTCCGAGGCCCGCCCCCTAGCCGAAGCTGGCGAGGCCTGAAGCCTCGTCAGGGAAGATTTCGAAGACCTGGTGCAAGTTGGCTGTTCCGATCAGGGTGAGCACTTTCGGCATAATACTGCACAGCTTGAGTTGCCCGCCGCGTGCGCGGGTTGCCTTCATGGCGTTCACCAGCGCGCCCATTCCTGCGCTGTCGACGTAGCTCAAGCGGGCCAGATTGACCAGAAGCTTCCTGCCGCCGCTCTCCAGGACGCGGCTGATTTCCCGGTCCCACCCCTCCACCGGCGGGCCAAGCGTGAGCCGACCGTCCACCTCGAGGACCCTCACCGGCCCAACCTCGCGCACAGCCGTAGTCACCGCAGGTTTGGCCTGGGTGCGCCTCCGGACCCAATCTTCCTTGTTGATCTGGCGGGCCCGGCCCACAGCCAGCGAGTCCGGCGGCACGTCTTCGGTAATCGTCGAGCCGGCGGCCACGTAAGAACCTTTGCCGATGCGCAGCGGCGCCACCAGCATGCTCCCACTGCCCACAAAGACACCGTCCTCGATTTGGGTGGGGTTTTTCTTCTCCCCGTCGTAGTTGCACGTGATGGTGCCGGCGCCCACGTTGACCCTCTCGCCCAGCGTCGCGTCACCCAAATAGGTCAGGTGCCAGGCCTTCGTTCCCCGCCCTACGCGTGATTTCTTCACCTCCACGAAGTTCCCGATGCGGGCGTCCTGCTCGATCACTGCCCCGTCGCGGAGGTGAGCGAAAGGCCCCAGGATGACATCGGACCCGATCTGGCAAGAGTTGATCATGCAGTAGGGGCGTACCGTTACACGGTCACCCAGAACCGTGTCGGTGATGGTCGAATACGGGCGCAGGATGCAGGCGCTGCCCACACGCGTCTTGCCCAGCAGGCTGACTCCCGGCTCGATGACCGTGTCGCGGCCCACCTCTACCTGGTCGTCGATGTAGGTGCACTCGGGGTTCACGATGGTCACCCCCTCGCGCATCAAAGCCTCGGCTTTGCGGAGCCGTAGGACTCTCTCCATTCGGGCCAACTCCACGCGGTCGTTCACTCCCAAGAGTTCGCGCGGATCGGTGACGGGAAAAGCCATGACCTTCAGCCGGTGCCGGTGGAAGATCTCGACGAGGTCCGTGAGCAGGTACTCCTTTTGGGCGTTCTCAGCCGACAGCGCCTGGAGATGTTCCAGAAGTCTGGAGCGGGAGAAGCACAGGATGCCAGAGTTGACTTCCCGAATCCTCTTCTGTGCCGGCGTGCACACTTTCTCTTCGACGATGGCGCGTACCCGCCCGCCCCTGGCGCGCACAATACGTCCGTAACCGTGCGGGTGCTCAAGCCGAACGCTCAGTATGGTGGCCGCGGCGCGCGCCTTCCCGTGGGCCTCGACCAGCGCACGCAGCGTCTCGGCGCGGAGCAAGGGAGCGTCACCAACCACGACCACGAGGGTCGAGCTGAGACATCGCTCTAGCGCCGCGCGCGCCACCAGCAACGCATGACCTGTTCCCAGTTGCTCTTTCTGCTGGATAAACGTGAGGCCCGGACGCGCGAACGCTTTCCGGACCTCCTCGGCTTCGTGCCCAATGACCATGTAGGTCCGCTGGGGTTTGGCGGCCAGTACCGTCCCGAGAGCGTATTCGCCCAGCGGCCGCCCCGCCAGCCGGTGCAGCATCTTCGAGTGGTCAGACTTGAAGCGGGTCGCCTTTCCCGCCGCAAGAATTAGCGCCGAAAAATCACGCTCAGCCATCGCACTCTCCGCTCAGATGACGTTTCCCTGGCCGCAACAGTCGCGGCTTGACTTGACCGCGGGCATCAATCTATCGCCCTTTGCCCGCGCAAGGCAAGGGGCGCGACGTCTGATCGCAATGGCTAGCATGGATTGAACGTCGTGACCGGCAGCGGCCTGCAACCATGCCCTCCCCTGCTACGTCCTCTTAAGAGGATTCCCCGTCAGGGCGGACGCTGGCCCGAGTAGTACCGTTCCAACTATTCAGAGCGACGGTCCGCGAGCGAATGGGCGAGTCCCGTTCCATCTTCCGTGGCCGGGCACCTTCGAACGGACCCGGTGAGTTGGAACCGGACCAGCCTTTGTTGGAGGTGCATCGGTCTAATGCACAGGCTCATTAAGTTGGAACGGCACTAGTTGACGCGGAGCCGGGTTAGATGGGAAATTGGTGAGTAGGGCGCTCATGGAAATTGTCAGGTTTCTGGGCACGGTAGCCATCTTTGCGATTTTCCTCGCCAGCCAGCTCTTCTGGATCCGGCGTGTGGGCAAGCTGGGCGAGAAGCTGATTCGCAACGAGAAATGGCGCAGCGTCCTCGCGGGCGTGGGGGCCATTGGTTACATCTTCCTGTTTGCCTACAACCTTGCCTGGACGCGAGGCAAGGGGAGTCCCACGAACCTCACGCTTGCGGCCGCGCTCCTCGAAGCGCCCTTTGAGTGGTGGGTACTGTGTTCGCTCCTCAGCTTTGCCATCGTGGTGCTGTTCTCGTTCGCTGATCGGCTGGCGCGTGGGCTGTTTTGGAGCTATCGGAAACTAGCTGTCGCGGTCGGCCGTGGCCGCGGGCTTCAGCCTGGCACGGCGATGGCAGACGATCCCATGGCCGCCGACCCACCCTCGCCCAGCCGACGGCGGTTCCTCGAGCAGACGGCCATTGCCGTGAGCGCCACCCCGTTTGTTGCCGGAGCTTACGGGCTTCTCTACGCTCGGCTCAACCTCGAAACCACCCACCAGCGCATCCGGCTCGCGCGCCTTCCCAAGGCCTTCCACGGATTCCGCATCGCGCAGCTTTCCGACATCCACATCGGCCCCTTCATGCCCGCGGAGGAGATTCGCAGATACGCCACCATTGCCAACGAGCTGAAGCCGGACCTGATTGTCCTGACCGGTGATTACATCAATTGGGACCCCTCCACCCAGAGCGCCGTGGTGCAAGCTCTGGCGGGACTCAAGGCTCCCTTCGGGGTGTTCGGCAGTCTCGGCAACCACGAAGCGTGGTACGAGGTCGAGGATTCTCTCCTGCGGCTCTTCGCCGCCCGAGGCATCCGCATCCTGCGCAACGAACGCGCGCCCATTCAGGCTGGGGACGACGCGCTCAATCTCATCGGCGTGGATTTCCAGTCCCGCACACGCTTGGGGCCGGGCGGCGCCCGCGTAGTGCGGCAGTATCTGGAAGGTGCGGAGCGTTTGGTGAGGCCTGACAGGGTGAACATCCTCCTCAGCCACAATCCCAATGCATTTGATCGTGCCGCGGAGCTGAGCATTGGCTTAACCTTGGCTGGCCACACCCACGGTGGACAGGTAAATCTGGAATTCATCCACCCCAGCCTGACACCCGGCCGGCTGATCACCGACTACGTCAGGGGCTGGTTCGAACGGGGCGCCGCGCAGCTCTACGTCAACCGCGGCATCGGGACGTTCGGCATTCCCATTCGCTTTGGCTCCCCGCCTGAGATCACCGTATTGGAACTGGTGCGAGAGGGCTAGCGCCGTTCCAACCATTTGCCGCCGCTTGCCTTGAATCGTGCGGTGGGACCGAGGGAGTGGCAGAACCGGAGAATGCATAGCCTCAATAAGTTGGAACGCCACTGGCAGCACCGCGACTCGTGCCTAAAGTCGTGGTGGGGCGTTTTGCCACACATGGGCCCCTGAAGGCGTGCCGCGAATAATCCTAACCATCGCAAGATGAAGGGGTTAGAGGATCATTCTCACTATTCTCACTGTTCTCAATATTCTCATTTTCCCGACCCGGGCGCGGCCAAGCGGGCCCAGTGAGAGGCTGCCAGAGCCTAGATAGATGGGCCTATAGGCCCCGCAACGCGACGGGCGACCTGTGCCGGTCTGTCGGGGAGACATCGGTCGGTGATTTCTGCGATCTGGGCAGCGCCCCAAGGCCAGCACGGCTTGGCCGTCACGGCGCGGTCGCGTGTCGCTCCGCCAGCGCGCGGGGCACGGGTTTCCGGCTTCGGAAAGAATTGAGCGATTGATTCATTGATTCAATGAGCCGATGGCCCGACGATCCGATGAATCGATGACCCGATGATTCAATGGCCCGATAGCCCGGTCTCCTGCCTCCCCCGCCCTCTTCACTGCCCTCTGCCACTCGACACCTGACACTTGTTCTTCCTGCCCCAGCTCCCGGCCCCTAGCACCTAACGCCTACCACGCTGTACACTCGCAGCTACCCGGAAT
>CAZBWJ010000048.1:0-7588 GCA_964495535.1 uncultured Acidobacteriota bacterium
CGTGAGACAACTTCCTTGTTCTCGGTCGCGGTACCCTTCAGGGTGGCGTCGGCCCTATCACAGTTCTCCGTGATGCGAAAGCGCTTGGTGGCGACCAGGCTGGAGATGAGCATGTCCTGCACTTGCTTAGCGAACTTCTCGTCTCCGCTCAACGCCGCAACGCAAACTCGCTTGACCGCAAACAGAGCAGCTTGTCGGATCGCTGCGCCGTCTGTCCCCTCAGTGGTCGCGGCAACGCGAAGGCTGGCATCGGCTGTTGACTGAGCAACACCTTGGCCCCACGCCAGTCCTGATGCACCGCAAAGGAGGACAAGGGCCATCAGGCACATAGTGGGCGGCAGATAAACATGCACAGGCGTGCACCCTCTGGGCTTATCCGTGCACGTGCTTCCGTGCTTCTTCGGACTCATAATCCACCTTCCGGCCGCTGCGAACCTCCAGGATGGTCAGGGTCGTCTTGGTGTAGCCCTTGGGAATCTCCAAAACCACTCCCTGGGGATTATTGTTCTCGTCGGTGAACCCGATGGTCACAAAGTGCCGCCGCTTCTTCGAGAACAGGGCCCACACCGTAACGACCAGGGCGACCCCCAAACGGCGCCCTGCCTTTTGCCCGTATTCAATTGAAGTGACCTTGTCGTATGGGATCTCAAACCGCCCCTTCGGGGAGTTGAAGATCAAGGCCTTCTCATTGTCGGTGTCAAGGGTGCCCTCGGTCGCCTCGGGGACAACCTTCATGGTCCCGCCAACGTACATGACCTCTTTACCCCGGACTGCAGCCAGCATGGGTGACGGACAGACAATCAGCCAGACCAAAAGCAGTATAAGAAAGCGTCGCATTGCTGCCTCCTTCCTCAGTTCCCAGCGTGCTTTCGTGCTTCCTCTGACTCGTATTCGATCTTCTTGCCGCTGCGCGTCTCAAAAGTCGTGAGCGCATCCCGGACAATACCCTTGGCCAATTGAAACACAGCTCCTTGCTTACGCCCCTGGTCGTCCACAAAGCCGATGCTCAGGAAATGTTTCCTCTTTTTGGAGAACAAGAACAGGGGACTGACAGCGAGCGCAACGCCTACCCGGCGCCCGGCTTTCTGCCCGTACTCGAGCGATTCCACGTTCTTGTAAGGAATGAAAACGGTCTGCCCGTTCTTGGCGGTGAAGACTGCCCCATCCTCGCGGGAAAGATCAAACTGCCCTTCCGCATTCTCTGGCATCCCGGCCACCGTACCTCCTACGTACTTGACGTCCTTGCCGCGGACAGCAGCTTGCGCGGGGATCAAACACAGCAATACCAACCACGGCACCAGAACTCCCGTGTATTTCATGGGCTTCTCCTTAGCGGCGGATAGATAGCGCCTTTATAAACGCTCCCAAGGTGAATGTCAACAGAGTGTCTGCACCCGGCTTGCCGCGCGGGCTTGCGGGGGATTGTTGCCCGGGAATGTGGGGCTGAGGGGCCGGGGCACGCCACCACCCCGCATGTGAGGAACCACACCGTCTGGACTACTAGCTACTCCACGCTGAAATCGTAGCCTTTGCCGTAGATGCCCTTGTTGGCGTCGGCGGAGCCGAGGATGTAAAGCAGGTACTCGCCCCGCTTCAGGCGCTTCACCGGGGTCAACTGGTAACGGCGGCCGCTCAGAGGCTGGGAGGACAAACGGATCGCGCTTTCGGTGCGGAGGCCCGCCCGGCTACCGGGGCCCGCGCCGGCGGGCGCCACTTCCAGCTCGCGTCGGTCGCCCTTGCGCGCCATGCGCACCAGGACGTAATTGTCCACGGAATCACCGGCGGGCAGTTGCAGCAGGATAGTGGGGTACGAGCCAGCATAAGCGTTGGCATGGCGGCCCTGGAGGAAGGCTTTCGTCTTGGTGGATTTGATGCCCAACGAGAGGTTCTTGCCCAGCCCACCCACTACCTTCGCTTGGGCCAGGGAGCGCACCTCCAGCGACCAGCCGTCCACCGAAACGCGCGGGCTGGTGAGCACACTCGCTTCCAGCATGGCCGCAATGACTTTGTCCGAGACGCCCGCGCGCTTCAGCGCCACCAGATCGTCGTCGGAGAGCGCGAATTTGCACGGGCTGGTCTTGATCCGGGCGATGATGACTTCGTCCCCCAGGCCGAGCTTGGTCATGGCAACGACGCGGGCGTTGTCAACTTCCAGGCCGGCTTGCCCGAGCCCGGGCGAGGGACCCAGAACCGCAACTAGCAGGCACGTGGAAAGAGTGGCCTTGAGCAACAGGGCTAGCCCAGGTCGGCGCATCCAGACCTCCTTCCCCCAGGAGCTTGGGGAATATCTTATATGAGACATCTGACATTAGCCAGTCATTACTGAAGCCCTTCCGGTCCTCCGTTGCCCGATGGGTAGGGCCGCCTCCGCCGCACCGCCCGGCAGGGGTATAGCCTCCAGCGAAGGAAGGCGTCGGAGTCGGTGACTGGAGGCTCGCCGCAACTTTCGTGGTTGACGCAGGCGGCAAGGCCGGGTAGATGATAGAGAGTGATAGGACGGGCATGGAATCAGTGGGACAAAATGTCTCCCCCGGGACGCTGAGGAGGCCTGCGGCTCTTTCCGGCGGAACGACCCATCCCGAAATTCGCCCGCTCAACCCCTGCGAACTTGAGATTGACCTGTTCTGCAAGGGCATGCGCATCGATCCTTCCTGCGCGCTGGAACAGGACGCGCGGTTCATCACCCGGACGCGCGCCGGCTTGGGCAGCGGGCTGGAGATCGTCATTCCCGGGCCACTCAAGGATGTTTGGGTGAACGTCCCCGTCGAGGAGGACTTCGCGCAGCAGTCGTGCTACCGCCTGCTGCTGGAAGGCAGCCAGTACTTCGTGGTGGACGAGCGGCAGAACTTCCGCTACCCCGTCCGCATACCGCCCGAACCCACCTGGTACACGCGCCGGACGTCGCGCGGCACGCCCATGCACAAGGTAGGCGTACTACAGGGGACTTATCTCGGGATCTACATCTCGAACTCCTGCGGCTTCTGGTACTACGCGCCGCCGCTCAATTGCCGGTTTTGCGCTACGGGCTTGAACGTGGGCGTCAACGAAGTGGCGGTGAAGGACGTGGAAGACGTGGTGGAGGTGGCGCGCGCCGCCAAGGAGGAATCCGGCGTCACGTTTGTGCACTTCAATTCCGGTTACCAGACCGAGCGTGACCTTGATGTGGCGGCACCCTACGTGAAGGCGGTGAAATCGCGCGTGGGCGCGCTCATCGGGCTGCAACTCATCCCCACGCTCGACTTCTGGAAGTACGACCGCCTGATCGACCTCGGCACCGACCACTTCAGTTTCTGCTACGAGTTCCACAATCCGGAGTACTTCGCGAAATTCCTGCCCGGCAAAGAGAAACTCGTTGGGCAGCAGACCTTCTTCCGGGCGCTCGCATACACCGCGCGGAAGCTGGGCAAGGGCGCATGCTCGGGAGAAATCATCGCGGGGGTCGAGCCGCTGGAAGACACACTCAAGGCCATTGACTACATCACCGGGCTCGGCGCGTTTCCCACGGTGTGCATCTTTCGTCCGACCATTGGCGCCGACATGGAACACTGGCCGCCGCCGCGCTACGAAGACATGCTGGTGGTCTTCCGCCACCTCTATGAGGCTTGCCGGAAGAACAACATTCCCATGGACGTCACGCCCAATATCGAGGTCAGCCTGATCGTGCAGCCAGGCGACACGCGTTACCTCGCGCCCCGCAACTGGGGCACGCGCTGGTACGGGCTGAAGATGGCCGTGGCAAAGCAACTGGCCCGACCTTATTTCTGGTGGAAGCAGCGGTCGAAGAAGGTTGCTGCTTCCGATGTGCTCTCGCCACCGCTGTAGAGACGGCCCGGCGGGCCGCCTGGAAGAAAACAGACGTTCCATCGGAACGTCTCTGCGGTCGGCGCCGGCCGCCGGTACAGAGATGGTTCTCAACAAAGCCCAGGCCGAAGTGGAAGAGAAAATCCGAGCCGAATCGGAGGCCAGCCCGGTAGCGCGCGCCGCCTGCGCGGCGGTGGAAGCCTCGCCGGAGCCTTTTGAAGTGAGCGCCGAGGCCACGGGGTTCGAGGTCCGCGCCGGCGCGTTCCTGCCCAACGGGCTGCCGAATCGAGCGCGCATGAAGATCTTCTCGCCCAAGCCCGGCCACACGCTGGTGTTCTTCTACAAGAAGAGCTTGGTTCCCTACAGCCGCGACCGCTACAGCTACGGAGGCATTGATCTGAGAACTCCCGAGGTGGATGAGGCCGAAGTTGCCGAATGGCTGGCCTTCATCAGCTCCGGCTTCCATCCTGAGAAGCGCCCGGCCCAATTGCGGCGCGCCTTCCCCTACGAAATCCCCGAATAATCCGGACAACGACTCACCGCCCTGCGAGCGATTTCGTCTCCCCGATCGCAGCTTCGGCACGGGCTTCCCTGGGAGACAAGTGTCAGCAGCGAGAGAGGTTGGGAGCACGAAGCAGATCAGACATGTGAGCGGAGCGGGCAAAGCGGGCCTGAGGCTACCGAAGGGCGGCTATGGCGATCTGTGCTTGAATGGACGGCATATGCAGCGTACCATTTGTGACGCTGAGATCAGAAACTGCGCTTCAAATGGAGGACCGATCATGAGCACTAAAACAGACCTTAATATGTCACGCCGGCGGTTCATGCAAACGGCCACCTTGGCATCGGCGGGGCTTTGTCTCGGACCACATTGGGCGTTCGGACAAATCGATGTGACAAAGCCCATGAAACGCGCAATGGGCCGCCTGCATTTTGAGGCGACCACGCTCGGTCTTGGTGGACAAGCCTCCCTGCAATGGACCCCGGCGGATGTCGAGCCGACCAAAATCCTTCTGAAAGCCTTCACCCTGGGCATCAACTACTTCGACACCTCAAATGTGTACGGCCCGAGTCAGTCGAATTACGGAAAGGCCTTCCGAGAACTCCGGTTGATTCCCGGGCAGCCGGGATACAAGGAATCCACCCGGCGTTCCATCTTCCTGACCAGCAAGACGATGCTACGCTGGGCGAAGGGGGGATGGAAGAAAGAGGGGATACGGAACTTCACCAACGGGCCCCAGGGCTCCGGCGCGGTGGATGATCTTAAGAGAAGTCTCACTCAGATATTCGGCGATGGACAGGGGTATTACCCCCCAGGCTCATATCTCAACATGGTTCTTATCCACAATCTGACAACGAGGGAAGAAATCGAAGCGGTTTATGAGGGTTTGGACAAACCCGACCCGCATGCCGAGAATATCGGGGCGCTCGCCGCGCTCCTGGACTATCGGGATGGCACCAATCTGACCGGCCTCAATCCGAAAGAAGAGAAGCTGATTCGCCACATCGGATTCTCTGGACATCATTCTGCGGCGGTGATGATGGAAATGATTCAACGCGACGAGCGCAATATCCTTGAGGCCATGCTGGTGGCCATCAACGCCAACGACCGGCTCAACTTCAACATGCAGTACAACGTCATCCCGGTGGCGGCGGCAAAGAACATGGGGCTCATCGCCATGAAGGTGTTTGCTGACGGAGCTATGTACACGAAGCCGGCCACCTGGTCCAACAAACCCGAACACGTGGTCCGGACCGTGGGCAGCACCACCTTGCCCAGCCGACCCCTGGTGCAATACGCTCTGTCGACGCCGGGCATTCACACGGCCATCATCGGCATTGGGCAGATCGATGACGACCCCAAAGCGTGCCAGTTAAAGCAAAACCTCGCTGCCGCCCAGGTCGCTGCCAACGGGCTTGCCGCCTCCGATCGGCTGGCCATCGAAAAAATGACGAGCACCGTGAAAGACGGCAAAACGAATTGGTTTCAACGCCCGAAGGAAGGGATGACCCCTCCGCGGGAGGCGCTGGCTGAGCAGGAAATGCACGACGGAAAACGCGTGATCCGCCTGAAATGGCAGACCGCGTTTGCCGGCGATGAGCCCATAGCGCGCTACGAAATTTGGCGTGACCACCGGAAAATCAGCGAGGTCAGTCATCAGCCTCAGATCAGCAGGAAGCCATTTCTCTTTGAAGAGGTCATTGACGACAGAGCCGCCCACAACTACCAAGTCGCAACTGTGGATGCAGCAGGGCGCAATGCCCCCACGGCAGAACTCCTGGTCCCCAATGTTGGGTAGGAGGATCGTTCGCTCGAGGCCTTTTGGGCGGATGGCCGGCAAACCGGACAGACGCCGCACCACGTTCAGGCCCCCGAGACGGATTTCACTTCAACTGATGTCAGGGCGACGCCCGCCGCGGAGGCTAGCGCTTGCCCGGTGGTTCGCATCCGTCCGAGACTCTGGAAGCACAAATCAGCCCCGCCGGCTGTCTTATGCTGCAAGTCACACGCTCGTCGTTCGCACGCTTTAGTCCGCATGGCATCGGTGAAGAGTGCAGCGCGTCATGCGCCGCGCCGCGCGCAGCCGTTTTGGGCTTGTCAGTGTCTGCCGGAGATCCGAAAATACCCCGCGTATGAATTCCCTGCGGCTCTACTGGACGTTCGCCCGGCCGTTCACCCTGATCCCGCCGATGATCGGCATCTTCTCCGGGTCGCTCATCGGCTACGGGGCCTCACACGCGCGCTTTCCGGTCCTGCACGTGGGGCTGGCGGTGCTGGCCGCTGCCGTCCTCAATGCCGCTTCGAACGGGCTGAACCAGATTTGCGACCTCGAGAACGACCGCATCAATAAGCCTCACCGGCCGCTGCCCGCCGGACTCATAACCCGGGCCCAGGCTTGGGTCTTCGTCGTGGTGGCCTACGTCGCGGCCCTGGCGATGGTGGCGGTGGTCAACTGGGAGACGTTTGCGATTTACGTGATCGCCGCCATAGCCACTATGGCCTATTCTGCGCCGCCGGCGCGCCTGAAGCGGCACCCGGTGGGTTCGAACCTCGTCATTGCCCTGATTCGCGGCGAACTGCTCAAGGTGGCTGGCTGGGCGGCGGTCTCGACCGTGCTCAGTTCTATCGAGCCGTGGTACATAGGTTTCATCTACTTCGTTTTTCTCTTAGGCGCGACGACCACGAAGGACTTTGCGGATATCGGCGGCGACCGCGCCGCAGGCTGCGTCACCTTGCCCGTCAAGTATGGCGCCACCTGGAGCGCCCGCGCTATCAGTCCGGCGTTTCTGGTGCCGTGGCTACTGCTGCCGCTGGGGCTCTACCTGCGCGTCCTCAGCGGCGACCCAAAAGCCATAATGGCTCTAAGCGTCGTGATGCTGGTTTGGGGCTCCTATGTAATCTATCTGATGAACAAGGACCCACACCGGCTGGTGAGCGAAGGCGAGAACCATCCCTCCTGGCACCACATGTACTGGATGATGATGGTAGGGCACCTGGGGCTGGCGGGAGCCTATCTTATCAGATTGAGCCATTGAATCATTGACTCATTGAACCATTGCATGATTGAAGCGAAAGCCGGCTCTTTCAATGACTCAATGAACCAATGATGCAATGCCAATGACTCAATCGCCCGATGGCTCGATGGCCCGATGAATCAATCGCTTAATCGCCGGATGATTCGATGATTCTTCTGACCGGCGCGACAGGCTACCTCGGTTCGCAAATCGCGCGGGAACTCACGGCGCGCCAGATGCCTTTCCGCGTCCTGGTGCGTGATGCCTCGCG
>CAZBWJ010000048.1:7688-26928 GCA_964495535.1 uncultured Acidobacteriota bacterium
GGGAACTCACGGCGCGCCAGATGCCTTTCCGCGTCCTGGTGCGTGATGCCTCGCGACTGCCCTTTGACACCGCCCAAGCTGGGTGCGAAGCGGTGGCAGGGGACCTGTGTGACCTTTCCGCCCTGCGGAACGCGCTGCACGGCGCGCACGCGGTCATTCACACCGCCGCGCTCGTCAAGATGTGGGTGCGCGACCGGCGCGACTACTGGCGCGTCAACGTGGAGGGATTGCAGAATCTGCTGCAAGTTGCTGCGGACTCGGGCGTAAGCCGCGTTGTCTATACTTCCTCGTTCCTCGCTTTGGGTCCCTCAGGCAACGCGAATCTGGGCGAGGGACTACGGCACCCTGGCCCCTACTTGAACGAGTACGTGGAGACCAAAGCTCAGGCGCTCGCCTGGCTGCGCGACGATGGGTTTCCACAGTTCCCCGTGGTGGCCTTGCTGCCAGGGGTCATCTACGGGCCCGGCCCGCAGACCGAGGGCAACCTAGTGGGCGGGATGATTGCCCAGTATCTCGCCGGGAAGTTCCCCGGCGTGCTCGGCGCGGGCGAGCAGCGCTGGAGTTTCGCCTTCACCGCGGACGTGGTCGCCGCTCACCTTACCGCGCTCGAAAAAGGGAGGGTGGGCGAAGAATACGTCCTGGGTGGCGACAACCGCTCGCTGAACGATTTCTTCCGGCTTCTGGGAGACATCTCCGGTGTTCGTCATCCGGTTCGCCACTTGCCGTTCGCGGCTGGGAAGCTGGTGGGCGCCATCGAGGTCACGCGCGCCCGACTATTCGGCCACCGGCCCCAGCTCACTCCCGGCGTGGTGGGGATCTTCAAGCATGACTGGGTATATTCCAGCGCGAAGGCTGCACGCGAGCTTGGCTACCGCGTGACCCCGCTGGAGGAAGGGCTGAGAAAAACGATTGATTCATTGGCTCATTGATTCATTGAGTCATCGAGCCATTGAGTTCATTGAAGAACTTGTCGGTGGTCTGCTGTTTGGAGTGAGGTGCAACTGACAACGGATAGCTGAGAACTGGACGATGCCCCTGCCTGAGGCAAGCACTGTCGCTAAACGCCCGCTCCTTTCCACGCGCAAGATCGTCCACATGGCGATGCTGATCTTTGCTTTTCTGCTGCCTTTCCTCACCTGGATCCAAGCTGCGGGCTGCGCCGTGCTGGCTCTGCTGTTCAACCTCTTCCTCCTGCCGCGATTGCAGGTTGACTTGAGCAAGCAACCGGGCGCGGCTGGCCGGGACCTCACCAGGTCTGCGGGCAGCGACACGGAGTTTCTCCCTTACCCTGCCGGTACATGGACCGGAATCATTCTTTATCCCACCTCGGTCCTGTTGCTCATTCTGCTCTACCGGCACCACCTGCACGTCGCGGCGGCCGCGTGGGCCATCATGGCGCTGGGCGATGGGACGGCAAGCGTGGTCGGCGAGGGCCTACGTGGTCCCGCGCTTCCCTGGAACGCGGAGAAAAGGTGGTCGGGCTCCGCCGGCTTCGTCGTCGCGGGGACAGCCGGAGCTTGTGCCCTCACGCGCTGGGTCAATCCCTCGTTGCCTGTTGACAAAGTACTGATCGTTTCTGCGGCGGCAGCGCTGGTGGGCGCCCTGGTGGAAACGGTGCCCATCCGCCTGGACGACAACCTTTCGGTGCCGCTGGTCTCGGGCGCCTTCCTTTTTTGTGCGTACCTGGTCGAACGCTCGGCCCTGGACAGCAACTTGCCTTTCCTCGGCCGGAGGATTCTCCTGGCCGTCACGATCAACGCGGCCTTTGCCCTCGTGGCCCTCGGCCTGAAGACTATCAGCCGGTCGGGCGCCGTGGCGGGATTTGTCCTCGGCGTGGCCGTGTACCTGGGCTACGGCTACAAAAGCTTTCTCCTCCTGCTGAGCTTTTTCGTGCTCGGTTCAATTGCCACGCGTTTGGGCTATGCAACCAAGGCCGCGCGCGGGATCGCGGAGCGGCGAAGAGGCGCGCGCAGTTGGCGCGAGGCCCTAGCGAACACGCTGGCCGGAGCTTCCTTTGCCATCCTTGTCATTGCAACGCACCAGGAAGCCGCGTTTTTGGTAGCGCTGGTGGCAGCCTTCGGGGAAGCGGCGGGCGACACCGTCTCG
The DNA here is from genome assembly GCA_964495535.1 of uncultured Acidobacteriota bacterium. Taxonomy (GTDB): domain Bacteria; phylum Acidobacteriota; class Terriglobia; order UBA7540; family UBA7540; genus JALHUF01. The sequence continues at coordinate 9,795 of CAZBWJ010000048.1, forward strand.
AGTGAAATCGGGCAGTGGCTTTCCCAGCACGCCTACCTGATCACGACATTCAAACGGGTTCCAGCCGGAGAAAACGGAGGCGTCTCCCTCGGGGGGTCGTTAGCCGGTCTGCTGGCTTCCGGGTTGGTGGTCGGACTAGGATACGGATTGGGGCTCTGCGGGAAGGGCGGCGTGGCGATCGCGTTCAGCGCCGCAGTAGCAGGCAACCTGCTCGACAGCCTGCTGGGCGCCACCCTCGAGCGCCGCGGCTTGGTGACGAATGGCATCGTCAACTTCGCCGGCACCAGCTTTGCCGGCGGCTTCGCTCTGGCACTCACTTTGTTATAATGCCGGCCCGGGCGACCACAGATGCTGACGTTTCAGGAGAAACTCGCGCAGGTTGGCCAGTGGCCTCTGCGGGCCGCAGGCGTCGAGACCCTCCAGGTCAACCTGGGCAAGCTCTGCAACCAGACCTGCCGACACTGCCACGTGGACGCCGGCCCCACCCGCAGCGAGACGATGACGCGGGAGACGGCGGAGCGGGTACTGGATGTCCTGCGCCGCTACCCCATCCCGAGCGTTGACCTCACCGGCGGCGCCCCCGAACTCAATCCCAACTTCGAATACCTGGTGGAGGAAGCGCGCGCCCTCGGCCGTCAGGTCATCGACCGCTCGAACCTTACGGTCTTCTATGTCGAGGGCAAGCAGCATCTCCCAGAATTCCTGCGCGACCACCAGGTGGAAGTGCTAGCCTCGCTCCCTTGCTATCTCGAAACCAATGTGGACGCCCAGCGCGGTAAAGGGGTTTACGGGAAAAGCATCGAAGCCTTGCAGTGGCTTAACCGGCTCGGTTACGGGCAAGCCGGGACAAGCTTGAAACTCAACCTCGTTTACAACCCCCTCGGCCCCTCACTGCCTCCGCCGCAGAAAGCGCTGGAGGACGCCTATCGCCAGCATCTCGGCGAGTGGCACGGAATCGTCTTCAACCAGCTTTACACGTTGACCAACATGCCCATCAGCCGCTTCCTGGGCGATCTCGTTCGGCAGGGGAGCCACGAGCGCTACATGGAATTGCTGGTGGAAAAATTCAACCCCGAGACCGTGCCGGGCCTGATGTGCCGCAATTTGGTGAGCGTGGGCTGGGATGGCACGCTCTACGATTGCGACTTCAACCAGATGCTGGACCTGCCTGTGAACCACGGGCTTCCTCACCACATCCACGACTTTGATGCGTATCTGCTGGCCCGGCGCGAGATTCGCACCGGCGCGCACTGCTTCGGCTGCACCGCCGGCAGCGGCTCAAGTTGCACCGGTGCCCTGAGCACGGAGTCCAGTCCGGTGCCGAGAGCCGTTTGATTCAGCGATGGCTTGCCGTGGCGGGCGCAACAACCTGCGACTGGTCTCTTCACTCGATTTAGGGGTTTGGCCTGCCTGTACCTTCAGGGGGCCGCTGGCGCTGGCCAGCAGAATCAATGACCTTTCAGCCCCCCCGGTGATACCGCGCAGCGGTATCGTGGACTACCCTCCGACACGGCGCTGCGGGCGGCTGGCCCGGCCTTGCTGACGGGCCGGTCGCGCACACAACGCCATGAGGCACCAAGACTGTGTGTCCGGCGGAAAAGGCTCTCCATTCCTTTTTGGGTTATCGGGTGGTATAATACACATCTAAAACCACGCCATGAAAAGAAAGAGAAGACCTTCGGTCGGCCGAATTGCCGTCATCGGCAACTATCTACCGCGGCAATGTGGAATCGCCACGTTCACAACTGACCTGTGTGAAGCGATAGCTGCCGAATACGAGGACACAACGTGCTTCGCGTTACCCGTGAACGATACGCCGGCGGGATACGCTTATCCGCCGCGGGTTCGATTTGAACTGGCGCAAAATGAGTTGACGACTTACCGCTCTGCGGCTGACTTCCTAAACATCAACAACATCGATGTGGTTTGCGTACAGCACGAATACGGTATCTTTGGAGGCCCAGCGGGCAGCCACATTCTGGCGCTGCTGCGCAACCTGCGCATGTCTGTGGTCACGACCTTTCACACCATGCTTAGGGAACCCGACCCGATCCAGCGCAAGGTAATGGAAGAAGTGGCACAACTGTCAGACCGTTTGGTCGTCATGAGCCGGCGGGGCGCGGAACTCCTAGAGGAGATCTACGGAGTCCCCGAGGAGAAGATTGACTTTATCCCCCACGGCATTCCCGACGTGCCCTTCATCGACCCCAATTTCTACAAGGATCAATTTGGCCTGGAAGGGCAGATGGTTTTACTGTCCTTCGGCCTGCTGTCGCCGAGCAAGGGGATCGAAAATGTGATCGAAGCCCTGCCTGCCGTCCTGGCTGGGTTCCCTAACGTGACTTACATCGTGCTTGGTGCCACGCACCCGTATATCAAGCTCCGAGAGGGGGAGTCCTACCGACTCTCGCTGGAGCGTTTGGCACGAACGCGGGGGGTGGATCGGCACGTTATATTTCACAATCGTTTCGTAAGCCTGGAAGAACTGGTCCAATTCATCGGCGCCGCCGACATCTATATCACCCCGTATCTCAACCCGGCACAGATCGTTTCGGGAACTTTGGCATACACGGTTGGGGCCGGCAAGGCGGTGATCTCGACGCCCTATTCGTACGCAGAAGAACTGCTGGCCGAGGGGCGTGGGGTCTTGGTTCCCTTCGGCAATTCCCAGGCGATTGCTGCGAGGGTCATCGAGCTTCTCGAGAATGAGTCCGAACGCCACGCTATCCGCAAGCGGGCTTACCTGTGGGGACGAGAGATGATTTGGCCCAATGTCGCCGCCCTGTATATGCAGAGTTTTGAACGTGCCCGAGAAGAGGGGACCTGCTATCGACCGGCCGCGTTTCTTGCCTCGACGCTCGACCAGCGAGCTGGAGAGCTGCCAGAACTTAAACTCGACCACTTGGAGAACATGACCGACGATACGGGCATTCTGCAACATGCGATTTTTGCAGTACCCAACTATGCCGATGGTTACACCACGGATGACAACGCACGCGCGCTGGCCCTGAGCGTCTTGCTGGAGGAAACCAGCGCGGGCCTGCGGACCTCCTCACGCTACTTGGCCTTCCTCTGGCATGCGTTCAATCCGGAAACAGGGCGCTTTCGGAACTTTCTTTCCTATGACCGCCGGTGGCTGGAGGAAATCGGCTCGGAAGACTGCCACGGCCGCGCTCTCTGGGCCCTGGGGAAGTTGCTGGCGCGATCGAATAACGAGGGACTCCGCGGCTTGGCGGGTCGGTTGTTCAGCTTGGCGTTGCCCGCCGTGATGAAATTCTCGAGCCCGCGAGCCTGCGCCTTCGCGCTGATTGGCATCCATAGGTACCTGCAACGGTTTCCGGGCGATCGAGCCGCTCAACATGCCCGGGAAACCCTGGCCGGACGCCTGCTGGATCTGTACCGCAGTCAGAATGCGCCAGACTGGCCTTGGTTTGAGGACGTTTTGGCGTACTGCAACCCGACGCTGCCCCACGCCTTACTTCTCTGCGGACGTGGGATGGCGCGGAATGATCTAGTCGAAGTCGGCCTCACTGCTCTTCGGTGGCTGGCCACCATACAACGCTCTAACAACGACCACTTTGCCCCCATCGGTTCGAACGGCTTTTACCGGCGGGGGGGCGAAAGAGCCCACTTTGATCAGCAACCGGTTGAGGCTTATGCCATGGTCTCGGCCTGCCGGGAAACCTATCGCGTGACGCGAGACCCGTATTGGCGCCAGGAAGCCCGGCGCGCCTTCGAGTGGTTTCTGGGGAGTAACGACCTGGGGCTCGCGCTTTACGATCCGAGCACCGGCGGCTGCCGAGATGGCCTGCATCCGGACCGCGCCAATCAGAATCAGGGCGCAGAGTCCACGCTGGCTTTTCTACTTGCTCTTCAGGAGATGCGGCAGTCTGCCAATATGATCGATTCCTGAAATGAGCCACGACGGACCGATGCTGCGGCCTGGTCGCTTTCGGCTCCGTGTGATTGCCATGAGCTTATTGAACAATCGGCAGGAAGAACTCTTTCACCGGCACCGAGAGAACCCGATCCTAACCGCTTCTGACTGGCCCTATCCCATCCACACCGTCTTCAACGCCGGGGCAACGCTGATGCCAGACGGGTCCACCCTGCTCCTTTGTCGCGTCGAGGATCGGCGCGGGCACTCGCACCTCTCTGTGGCACGATCTACAGACGGTGTCGTCAACTGGCAGATCGATCCACAGCCCGCTCTTGTGCCTGATCTCCAGAACCATCCTGAGGAGGTGTGGGGCATCGAGGATCCGCGCATCACCTACGTTCCGGAACTGAATAAATACGCCGTTACTTACACCTCGTACTCGCGCGGGGGGCCGGGTGTTTCGCTGGCCCTGACCGAGGACTTCCGGGACTTCGAGCGCTATGGGGTTATCATGCCGCCCGAGGACAAGGATGCGGCGCTCCTCTCGCAACGCATCGGGGACAACTGGGCACTGATCCATCGGCCTGTTTCAACGTGGCAAGGAGCCCATATCTGGATTTCCTACTCGCCTGACATGCGGCATTGGGGCAGCCACAAGTTGATCCTCCGAGCGCGTCCGGGACCATGGTGGGATGCAAACAAGATCGGTCTCGGACCGCCTCCCATCGAGACCCCGCAGGGATGGCTGATCATTTATCATGGCGTCAGGCATACCCCATCCGGGTGCCTCTATCGGCTCGGGCTTGCCCTCTTCGATCTTCAAACCCCGGAGCGTTGCTTACAGCGCGGAGACACCTGGGTCTTTGGCCCCGAGGAGCCCTACGAGCGCCGCGGAGATGTATCGAGCGTCGTGTTCCCTTGCGGGTACACCATCGCACCGGATGGCGACACCCTCAACCTGTACTACGGGGCCGCCGACAGCTGCGTGGCCCTCGCGACCGGAAGCATCCGGTCCCTTTTGCAGTGGTTGGAAAGCAGCAGGCGGCCTGATTCCGCCGCCCTCGAGTAAGACCATCACTGTGGCATCACGCCTTTTGGGCGAGTTCGTGGAAGTCCCTTTGGTGACGGTCGGCCGGCCCAAATATCACCTTCTGAGTTTTTGGCAGCTCTGATCCCGGTCGGCGGGCATGCTGCGCTGGAGGGGCTGGGAAAGCTGGGCGGCGTCGCAGCGTGCGGCTGGGCCCTTGAACAATTCACTTTCGTCGTCCTCGTTGCTCTCAGGATTGCCTGGGCTGGCCCATTCAGCTTGGGGTGTCCTCGGCGCCAGTGGTCGAGAATCCCGTTTACAAGGGTCGGAGCCGAACGCTAGAATAGTCTTTCGAGCTGTGGTCTCCTGCGAAGCTGTGTTCCATTCAACTCATGTCTGGAATTCTTGCCATCTATCCCGGCTCGTTTGATCCCCTCACGCACGGTCATCTCGATTTGATCGAGCGCGCAAGCCAGGTTTTCGACCAGCTCGTCGTCGCCGTGCTGACGAACCTGGAGAAAGCGGCCCTGTTTTCCATCGAGGAACGCGTGGAAATGCTGCGCGAGGTTACGGCGGGAATTCCGAACGTCTCCGTGGATACTTTCAGCGGGCTCCTGGTGAACTACGCCATGAGCAAGAAGGCGCGCGTGATCCTGCGCGGCATCCGAGCGTTTACCGACTATGAATACGAGCTCCAGATGGCGCTGATGAACCGCCAGCTCCAGCCCAACCTTGAAACGGTCTTCCTGACGCCGGCCGAGGCGTACAGCCACATCAGTTCGCGGCTGGTCAAAGAGATCTTCCAGCACGGGGGATCGGTGAAGGGCCTGGTTCCTGCCGTGGTCGAAGAAAGGCTCCGTCAGAAGGTTTTTCCAAAATAATCCGCGAGGTTAAATCCTATGCAGTTTTCAGAACGCATTTCCCGTATCAGCGTATCCTCCACCATGGCCGTCGTGGCGAAGGCAGACAAGCTGAAAGCCAGCGGCGTCAGCGTGGTGGACTTTGGGGCGGGCGAACCCGATTTCCCCACTCCTGACAACATCAAGAAGGCCGCCGTCGAGGCCTTGAAGCAGAACTTCACGAAATACACGCCCACGGGTGGAACGCGCGAGCTGAAGCAGGCGATCGTTGAGCGTCACGCCCAGGATTTCGGATCGAACTACACGGCGGAGGAATGCCTGGTCACCGTGGGAGGTAAGCAGGCCATTTTCGAGGCGGCCCTCGCCACCCTCAACCACGGCGACGAGGTCATCCTTCCCGTTCCCTACTGGGTCTCGTTCCTGGATATCGTCAACTACGCCGGCGGCAAGGCGGCGCTGCTCGAAACGCGCGAGAGCGAGAACTTCGCGGTGCGCGCCGACGAAGTCGAGAAGCTGGTCACGCCGAAAACCAGGATGGTCATCGTCAACTCGCCGAACAACCCCTCCGGGGCGGTGATTCCGCCGGAGGAGATGGAGAAGCTGCTGGCGCTGGCCGTTCGACACAACCTGCTGCTGATGTCAGATGAGTGCTATTGCCATTTCCTTTACGACGGGCGCAAACCGTACTCACTCGGTTCCTCCAAGAATCGGGAAAACCTCCTCGTCGTGGGTTCGCTCTCCAAGACCTACGCCATGACCGGATGGCGCGTGGGGTTTGCGTTGGGCGCGGCGAAGCTCATGGGTAACATGCTGAAGCTTCAGAGCCACTCCACCTCTAACCCCACCTCGTTTGCGCAGAAAGGCGCGGTCGAGGCTCTGCGCGGGCCGCAGGACTCCGTGCAGACGATGCTGACCGAATTCGAACGGCGCCGCCACAAGATCGTGGCCGGACTGCGTGCCATCCCCGGCATCAAGTGCCCCGTGCCCGAGGGAGCGTTCTACGTTTATCCCAACGTCAGCGCGTACTTGAAGAAGAATGGCAGCGCGGATGCGACCGTTCTGGCGGGGAAGCTTCTGGATGAGGTGCACGTCGCCCTGGTGCCCGGCCCCGCGTTCGGAACCGAGGAGCACGTGCGGATCTCGTATGCCGCATCCCAGGAGCAGATCGACGAGGGCCTGCGGCGGCTGAGGGACTTTTTCGCTAAGCTCTGAACGGCCTATGCCGAAACTCGACAGCCCGCTGCAGCTTTTCCCGGTCTTCAAACCAAAGATCTGGGGACGCGTGGACCTCAGCCCGATTTTCCCGCGCCCCCAGTTCCCCGCCGTCCAAGCTGATTCCCAGTACGACCCTTCGGAAGCCCCTGCGGCCAAGGACCATCTCATCGGCGAGGTGTGGATCACCGACGACGCTGCTCGGTTTCTCAACCCTCCCCTGGCCGGTATGACCTTGGGCGAGGCCGCCGAGAAGTTCGGACCGGAACTGCACGGGAAGGATCGGAAAGACCGCCGCTTCCCTATCCTCGCGAAGTACATCTACACCAGCGACTGGCTTTCCGTGCAGGTCCATCCCGACGATACTCAAGCGCGAACCTACGATCTGGGCAATCGCGGCAAGTGCGAAATGTGGTATATCGTGCACTCGGATCGCAAGGCGGAAATCCTGCTCGGGTCGAAGCCGGGCGTTACGAAGCAGACTCTGAAAGCGGCGTTCGAGAAAGGGGGCTCGCGGGAACTCTTGAACCGCTTCTGCCCCAAGGCGGGTGAAGCGATCTACGTCCCGCCAGGCACGGTGCACGCCCTGGGGCCGGGGCTGGTTCTCTTCGAGGTGGAGGAGAACTCCGACCTTACGTATCGACTCGATGATTTTGGGCGGCCCGGCCTGGACGGCAAACCGCGCCCGCTCCACCTGGATAAGGGCCTGGCGGTGACGCGGGTTGAGCTGCCGGCGCACCGGAATTTGCCACGGCTTCAATTCCGCGAACCTTACGGCTGGCGCCGATACGTCCTGGCCTGCCGGTTCTTTGCCCTGGAAGAGCTGACCTTGCGGAGACGGGGAACTTTCGCGGGCAAGCGCGAGCGGGTGGAAGTTCTCTCCTTGCTGGAAGGCGAAGGACGAGTGGAAACCGCTGCGGGATGGTTGGGCTACCGGGCCGGAGACACTTGGCTCATTCCTCCCGCCACTGGGGCGTATCGGCTGGTGCCGAGAGACACGACTCGGCTGCTGAAATTCTACCTCCCGGACCTCGAAAAGGATTTCCGGCAGCCGCTCGCCAAGCGCGGCGTGCGCGCCGCGAGAATCAACAAGATCGTTTTCGACTAGTGCTCCCATGCGCAGGGATCCGGATTTCGAGCACGCCTATGCGGTGATTCTGGCTGGGGGGAGCGGCACACGCTTCTGGCCGCTCAGCCGTCGCAGGCGTCCCAAGCAGTTGTTAGACCTGCTGGGACGCGGCACGCTCCTCGCACAGACCGTGGGTCGAATCCGCAGTGTCATCCCTGCCGAACGCACCTACGTCTTCACCAACGAACTCCTGCGCGGCGAAGTCAGCCGCTGCCTGCCCGGCATCCCGAAAGACCAGATCGTCGCCGAGCCGGCGGCGCGCAACACGGCGCCGAGTATTGGCTTGGCCGCGCACGAGATTCTGCGGCGCGACCCCGACGCGCTGATGGCGGTGTTACCCTCCGACCATATCATCCGCAAGCCTGCGGAGTTCCGGCGGGTGCTCGCCGCCGCCTGCCGATGGGCTGCAACCGAAGGCCGCTCGGTCACCATCGGCTTGAAGCCCACCCGGCCCGATGCCGGTTATGGTTACATCCGGAAGGGCGCGCGAGTCGCCCGGATTGCCGGGCAAGATATCTACGGCGCTGAGAAATTCACCGAGAAGCCTCCGCTCCCCACCGCGCGGCGCTATCTGGCCTCCGGGCGCTATCTCTGGAACGGCGGGATGTTCATCTGGCGAGCATCCACCTTGCTCGACAACCTCGCGCGCTGCCACCCGGAAATGGCCCGCGGGCTGGCACGGATCTCGAGCGCTGGCGGCGTGCAGGCGCGCGCGGCTTTGCGGCGAGTGTTCCCAAAGCTCGATAAGATTTCCATCGATTATGCGTTGATGGAGAAGATTTCCAACATCTACGTCGTCGCTGCGGACATAGGGTGGAGCGACGTGGGAAGTTGGGCCGTGGTCTACGAGCTGCATCGGAAGGACTCCGCGGCCAACGTCCGGCCCCATAGAAGTATCTGCCTCGATTCCGAGGGGAACATGATCGTGTCGCCACGTAAATTCGTCGTGGCCGTGGGCGTGCACGATCTGGTCATTGTCGAGACTGCCGACGCGCTGCTGGTCGCGGCGCGCGACCGCTCGCAGGAGGTGGGCAGGGCGGTGCAGGAGTTGGAACGGCGCGGATACACAGCTCTGTTGTAAGGGCGCTGCTTGCTGCAACCGGCGGGCAGGGCGAGCCCCGGCCCGACGAGGAACCGTAATGGTGGACAAGATCACGTTCGGCACGGATGGCTGGCGGGGCGTCATCGGTGATGACTTCACCTTTGCCAACGTGCGCCGCGTCGCGGCAGCCATCGCCGAGTACGTCCGGAAGGAAAGCGCGCCCGCAGACGGCTTGGTCGTCGGCTACGACACGCGATTTCTTTCTGCCGAATGCGCCGAGCTTGCCGCCGAAGTGGTGGCGGCGGCCGGCATTCCCGTCGTTCTGGCCGACCGACCCACGCCGACACCGGCAATTAGCTATGCGGTCGTAGCGCGCCGGACGTCGGGTGCCATCGTCATCACTGCCAGCCACAACCCCTACCGCTGGAACGGTGTCAAATTTAAGGCCCCCCATGGCGGGTCCGCGGCACCGGCGATCATGCGCCGCATTGTAGCCCACCTGCACAAACTGGACCGGTCCCCCGCGCGGGCGCGAAAAACGAAGACAGCGCCCATCGCGACCACCGACTTGGTCGGCCCGTACCTGGAGCGGCTGCGAGGCATGGTGCACCTCGACCGCGTTCGTGATTCCGGACGACGTTTCGTGATTGACCCACTGTACGGCGCGGCGCGCGGCTGCATTGCCCGGCTCTTTGATGAGGCGCGCATTCCCTACCGCGAGATCCACTCCGAGCTGAATCCTCTCTTCCCGGGTCTCAACCCCGAGCCCATCGAGCCACACGTTTCCGAACTGCGGCGGATTGTCCTCGAAGGCGGCTACGACGCCGGACTCGCGACTGACGGCGACGCGGACCGCGTCGGTGCCATCGACCGCCGGGGAACTTTCGTTGATTCGCACAAGATCTTCTCCCTTCTCCTCAAGCACCTGGTGGAAGACCTGGGGATGCGCGGCGACGTGGTGAAGACCTTCTCCACCACGCAGATGATCGACAAGCTGGCCCGCAAACACGATCTTCCCCTTCACATCACCCCCATCGGCTTCAAGTACATCTGCGAACTCATGCTCACGCGCGATGTCCTCATCGGCGGTGAGGAAAGTGGCGGCATCGGCATCAAGGGTCACCTGCCCGAACGCGACGGCATCCTGAACTCGCTGCTCCTGGCCGAGGTCATGGCAGACAAGGGTCGCACTCTAGGCGAGTTGGTCCAGGAACTCAGCGAGGAGTACGGGCCGCACGAATACGACCGCGTGGATTTGGAGCTCGAGCTGAAAGCCGCCCAGCGAGTCGCGCGGCTCGTCGCCCAAGGAAAGGTAAAGCGCGTGGTCGGCCTGAAGGTCACTGCGATCGAGGACCTGGACGGAGCCAAGATGTGGTTCGGAGATTCGGCCTGGCTGCTCGTTCGCGCCTCGGGAACCGAAAACCTCCTGCGCCTCTATGCCGAGGCGCCTTCGCGCGAGCAAGTGAAGGCCTTGCTCGACGAGATGGTGGCGTTCGCCAAGAAGCAGGCGTCGCCGTCAAGGTGAGAGCCTGCGGCAGCCCCTTCCATGGAAGACACACCCCGCGTCAAGCGCTACCACCGCACCCGCCGCATCTTGAGCGTCGCTGCCTTCCTACTGGACGTCGCGGTGTTGCTTATCCTGCTTTTTGCCGGCGGGAGTATCAGCCTCCGCGCCGTGGCAGAGAGCTGGAGCGTTCATCCTGCCCTTGCGCTGCTGATCTACCTCGTCTTTTTCGGGGTCATCACCAAAACAGTCGGACTGCCGCTCGACTTCGCCCGCGGATTCTGGCTGGAGCAGCGTTACGGAGTTTCGAACCTGACGGTAGGCGGCTGGATCAAGGATCAGCTCAAAGGTTTCGTCGTCGGCAGCGTGCTGGCCGCGCTGGGCCTGGAATGTCTCTATTGGACGATGCGTCGCTGGCCCGAGCACTGGTGGGTGATTTCCGCAGCCTTGTTCGTTGCCTTCTTCGTGCTCTTGACGCACCTGGCGCCGCTCTTGATTTTGCCGCTTTTCTTCAAGTTCAGGCCGCTGGAAAACCCCTCCCTCACCGAAAGACTGCTTGCACTCTCGCGACGTGCCGGAACGCACGTGAAGGGAGTATTTGAATGGAAGCTGAGTGAGAAAAGCAAGAAAGCCAACGCCGCGCTGGTGGGCCTGGCGAACACGCGGCGAATCATCCTGGCCGATACGCTGCTGGAGAAACTCAACGATGACGAAGTGGAAGCCGTGTTGGCCCACGAATTGGGCCACCACGTCTATCGTCACATTCTCCACAGCCTGGCCGTGCAAATCGCGCCGACGTTCCTCGGGTTCTACGTTGCCCAAGCGGCCCTTTCCCGCCTCACCAGCTACTTCGGTTTCGCCGGCTTGGCGGATTTTGCGAACCTGCCTCTGCTCGGCCTGCTGGGCACCGTGCTCTCCCTGGTTCTGCTGCCGGCCCTCAATGCCCACTCGCGATACATGGAGCGCCAGGCAGATGCGTACGCGCTCCGCGCCATCGCCAGCAAGTCAGTCTTCATCTCCGGCATGGAGAAACTGGCCGAACTGAACCTGGCAGAGCGGCACCCGCCCGCCTGGATCGAGTTCGTATTCCACAGCCACCCTTCCACCGAAAAGCGCATCGCTTTCGCACGGCAATTTCCAGACCAGTATTGAGCGGACTTAGCTAGTGCCGTTCCAGCTATTTGGAGCTACTCCTGCGAGCGGCGACTTCGGGCAATCTGCAAAGGCCTCGGCACCAGCCTGTCGGGCCATCAAGTTGGAACGGCACTAGGAGGCGGGATTCGGAGCGGGCAGGGTCTTGCGGATGGCGTCGAGGACACCGTTGACGAATTCCACCGAGTCTTCGCCGGAGAAGCGGCGAGCGATTTCCAGAGCCTCATTGATGACCACGGCCGGCGGGGTTTCCGGATGGCGAAGCAGTTCGTAGAGTGCCACGCGGAGAACGTTGCGGTCCACAGCGGCCATGCGTTCCAGACGCCAGTGCTCGGTGTGCTCGCGCACGCGGCGGTCCAGGACCTCAACCTCACCGACCGCACCCTCAAAAAGCGCGCGCGCGAAGCTCTCTACCTCTGAATCGACTTTCCGCGTCTGCAGGAAGCTGGTGATAACGTGCTCCGGAGTGTGTCCTCCCAACTCCCACTGGAAGAGCATCTGGAGCGCGAGTTCCCGAGCTTTCCTTCTGGATCCCACCTAAACCCCGAAAACCGAAATCAAAAGGGAAGAGTCAGAAATCAAAAATGGCGGGACGCGTAGCCCAAGCCCGGGGTCCAGAATCCGCAGTGATGCCCCGCCATTAGACAATGGCAATTGACCCCGAATGTTTCTCATGCGTGCTCTTTGCCCTTTGATCTCCGGCCTTTGACTTCTCGTCTGGCTATTCCCCCACAAATTTCGCCGGCCGCTTCTCCAGGAAGGCTCGCGTCCCTTCTTTCATGTCGGCGGTTGTGCAGCAAAGTCCGAACAACACCGCTTCCAGGAACTGCCCTTGTTCCCGGGTCATCTCCAAGCCGCGATTGACAGCCTCGAGAGCAAACTTGATGGCGAGCGGCGCATTCGCAGCGATCTTGCGCGCCAAGGTCTCTGCAGCGGCGGCGAGTTCCGCTGTTGGCACCACCTGGTTGACCAAGCCGATGCGATACGCTTCCTGCGCGTTGATCGGTTCGCCGCTCAGAATCATCTCGAGCGCCCGGCCCTTACCCACCAGGCGCGCCAGGCGCTGCGTTCCAGCGTAGCCCGGAATGATGCCCAGCTTGACCTCAGGCTGGCCAAACCGCGCGCTCTCCGAAGCGATGCGGAGCGTACAGGCCATGGCCAGTTCACAGCCGCCCCCCAGGGCATAACCGTTCACCGCAGCGATGACCGGCTTCCCCAGGCTTTCGATAAGGTCAAATATCCCGTGGCCGCGACGAGAAAAGTCCCTGCCTTCTAACGGCGCCAGGGTAGCGAGCTCATGGAGGTCAGCGCCGGCCACGAAGGCTTTCTCGCCCGCCCCAGTCAAGATCACCACCCTGACTTCCTCGTCGTTTTGGATGGCGCAAAAGCAATCGTTCAGCTCGTCCATTACTTCGCGGTTGAGCGCGTTCAGCTTATCGGGGCGGTTGATCGTCAGGTAGCCAACGCTGTCGCGCTTCTCGTAGAGCATGGTTTCGTAGGTCATGGAGAAGCTCCCAGGTTAGAAGGTCACCCGCGTGGCGCTGGATCTTGCGCCCTACCTTTCTTCACGGGTTCAATCGGGCCTCGGTTTGTCATCAGAGCAGCTTGTTCACTTTCGGATTTTTCGGAGCGGCGTAGTCGTAGAAGCCCTTCCCGGTTTTCCGGCCGTACATTCCCGCCAGGAACATCCGCTTCAGGAGCGGGGGAGGCGCAAATCGCCTTTCGCGATATTCGTTGAACAAGATCTCCGCAATCGAGTAGGTCGTATCGATGCCGACGAAATCCATCAGCGTAAACGGCCCCATCGGAAGGTTACAGCCCAGCTTCATTCCCTGGTCGATGTCCCCGATGGTCCCGAACCCCTCCTCGAAAGCACGAACGGCGTCCAGCAGATAGGGGATGAGCAGCCGATTGACGATAAAGCCCGCGCGGTCGGTGGTCAGGATCGGCGTCTTCCCCAAGCGGCGCGCAAAGTCGAGGCCAAGCTGGGCGACTTCCGGGTCCGTGACCACGGTCTTCACCACCTCGACCAGCTTCATCAGCGGCACGGGGTTGAAGAAGTGCAGTCCAATGAACCGCGAGGGGCGCCGCGTAGCCGTCATCAGTTCGGTAATCGAGAGAGAGGAGGTGTTGCTGGCCAGGAGGGCTTCGGGCTTCACAATGCCGTCGAGTTCCGTGAAGAGCTGCTTCTTGCGATCCAGGTTTTCGACAATCGCCTCAATGACCAGATCGCAGTCGGCACATTCTTCCAGAGTCAAGCTAGGCAGCAAACGGCCGAGAGCCTGGGATTTCTGTTCGGCCGAAAGCTCGCCCTTCTCTACAAACTTCGTGAGAGATCCGTCAATCGAGGCATACCCCTTATCGAGTAACTCCTGAGATGCATCCAAGACCACCGTGGGGAAGCCCGCCACGGCGGCAACGTGCGCAATGCCTGAACCCATCAGGCCACAGCCCACCACACCGACCTTGCGAATCTCCATGGTTTAACTCCGTTGACCAGGATCAAGGAATGAAAAGGGGAAGGCACAATCCCAGGAGGCTCTGCAGGCTGCATATCATAGCCTTCGGATGTCAGAAATTAGCTGCCAGCCTTTCCTGGCCCGCTGAAAGCTGACGGCTGAGTGCGGGCACGGGCCGGGGTCAACTCTCGAACTTTGACAGCAGCACCCGCTTGCCCCCTTCCTTACGGGCTTGATCCAGCACGGCCTCCAGCCGATTGATGACTTCCGTGACGCCATCCACCACATCGAAACGCAACCCCAGTGGGACCTCGCATACGGCGCAACAGAAGTTCGGGGGACTGCTGCCATCCAGCTTCGTCTGGGCGATGACGCGTCGCAGCTTCTCGACCGCCAAGCCACCTTGCGCCAGCGCCGTGTCCGGAAAGACCACGGCGATGGCACACGGGCTGTAACGGATTGCAGTGTCGTTTTGCCGCAGGTTCGCTTGCAGGGCCTTGGCGACTTGCTGAAGGTAATGCTGCAGGCCCGCGTCTCCGATGGTCTTGATGAGAGCCGAAGGGTTTTCCGGCTCAAGGAGACAGAGGGAGAGCGGCTGCGACGCCTCCTTCGCCCGCGCGGCCTCCGAGAGCAGGCAGTCCAGGTAGGCGCTGCGGGGAAGCAGGCCTGTGGCCTGGTCCGAGCCGCCGATGGAGCGCACCAGCCGCCGCAGCTTGCTGTTGTTCACGGCGATAACGACCTGCGTCGCGATGGCCTGCAGCAGGATCGTCTCGCTGGGCGCCCAAGCGCGTCGCCGGTCGCATTGTTCGACGAGAAGCAGCCCGGCCGGCTGCTCTTTATCCATCAACGGCAGGGCCAACAAGGACTGGATCCGGAGCTTCTGAATGTCGGGCAGGATGGGAGTGAGCACCTGGAACTGCGTCACGTCCCCCATCATCCAGCCGTCGGGTTTGGCGGCGGCCTGGCGCATCAGCACGCGGTGAAGGCTCAAGGCCGGGGCTACATCCGACGCCTGCGTGGCTGGCGAGCAATATTCCACCGTCAACGCCGGAGGCTGGCCCGGGGCGCCCAAGGCCCCCCAGCAGCGGCTGGCATTCAGCGCCCGCCCGATCTCATTTGCGGCAACCCGCATCACTCCTTCCGGGGTTGACTCCCGATAGACGTGGGCAGTGATCTCGGAAATCCTCTTGAAATCTTCCAGGGACTGCTGCGAGGGGGGAGCTGGAACTGGCGACGCTTCCCCCACTCCGGCAGCCGGCTCAGCCGGCGCGGCGGGGGGCGGCGCCCCGGTGGGAATAAAGCCGGTGGTGTTGTAAAGCTCGCGCAAGCGCGGGCTCTTCCCCTCTGCCCCGGGGTAGAGACGATTGATTTTGGCCAGGATCTCGCGCAGCTTCGACTCGAGCTGGTACTGATAGTACATCTCACCTTCAATGATGAGATCATCCAGGGCCTCGCCCTTGGCCGGGCCCGGCGCCTGCCCCGGCCCGGCAGGCGCGGTAGCTGCCCCGCGGCCCACAGTCGAGGGTGGCTGCACGCGCGATGAGATGTTGTCGTACCAGATCTTGTCGATGTGCCCTTCCAGCGTCAGCAAGCGGTCGTAATGGCCCCCCCCGTACGGGTCCACGTCGATGATTCGCTCCAGGGTGTCTGCGGCTTGATCGTATTGCTCACCGGCAAGGTACAGGCCGAAGAGACGCCCGAGGGACCGGCGCAGGCCATCCTCCCTGTTCATTTCGTTGTAGAGGCCGCTCAGCATCTCGAGCACCGCAAGGTTCGTCTCGTCTGCCTGGTAGATGTTCTCCAGAATCTTCAGGAACTCGTTTCGTTTGCCCTCCTGGAAGAGCCGGGCCTTGAGCTGCCCGATCAGCTTCAGTGCCTGATCCGCTCCGCCGGTCTGGAGAAGCCCTTCCGCGAGTTTCAGCACCACGTCGAGGGTCTCGGGCCGCGCCTGGTAGAGTCCCCAGCAAAGGGGCTGGGCCTTTGCATAGTCGGCCGTCTGCACATAGGCCCGCGTCAGAAGCTCGAGGACTGTCAGGTCGTCCGGCTTTTGCTGGAAAACCGGCTCGAGAAGCGCTATGGCCTCCGCGCCCCGCTCCCGCTTCAGGAAAAGTTCCGCGGCCGCGACGGCAGCCGCTTCATCGGCGGGATCCAACTCATGGGCGCGCTCGACCAGCTCCGCCCACCGGTCATCCTGCCCTGCCCTGCGGGCCAGTTGCGCAGCCTGCAAAAACGCTGCGGTCGCGACCTTCGGTAGTCGCATCTTGACAGCCTGCTCCGCCAGATGGACGTGCGCATCGAGGTTGGCAGGATCCAGCTTGACGACGCGCTGCAGGCATTCCAGAACCTGCGCCCCTGCGCCCGCGGCACGATGCAGTTCCAGGGCCACACGGTACACTTCCAAGGCCTCGCTGCCTTTGCCTGTCTTCTCCAGAAGCCCACCCAGCTTCATCAGGATGTTCACATCCTTGGGCGATACCTTCAGGATCTTCCGGCAGGTGGCTACCGCCTTGGTGGTGTCATTCCGCTTGACACACAAGTCCACCAGTTGGGATTGGAAGCGCACACCCTCCGCGATACGATTGAGCTTCAGGCAGAGGTCGCCGAGGTTCAGCAGCACCTCTTCGTCGTTGGGCTGGTATTTGTAGATTTCCTGATAGGTTTCGAGGGCCGCCTCGAACTTCTGCCTTTGCAGGTACTTCTCGGCTTTCTCAAAGAGTTTTTCGATGTCAGGCATGGCAACTGAAAGGCAAGACTCCGCCTCTCTCCGGAACGTTGGCAGTCGTTGCGCAATTGACAGGATAGCTCTCTTTTGTTAGATTTTCAAAGGGTTTGGAATCAGCCTCTCCAACAACAAGGGCTCGGCCCTGCC
>CAZBWJ010000049.1:0-24737 GCA_964495535.1 uncultured Acidobacteriota bacterium
ACAAGTATGATGAAGTGCTCTGCCTGGGCGACCTGGTGGGCTACGGCCCGGACCCCAACCCCGTCATCGAACGGGTGCGCGGGCTCGCCACGGTTATCATCCGCGGCAACCACGACAAAGCCTGCTGCGGCCTCCTCGACGCTGCCGAATTCAATCCCCTGGCGCGCCAGGCAACCGCTTGGACGCGTGAACAACTCACCCCCGAGCACATCGCCTTTCTCCGCTCCCTGCCCATGGGCCCCGTGATGGTTGCGGGAACCCAAATTGTGCATGGCTCCATCCTCGATGAGGATGACTACATCCTGGGCCCCGGCCAGGCGCTCCCGGAACTCAGGAACCTGGCCAGGCAGGCGATCATATTCGGCCACACCCACTATCAAGGCGGATTTATGCTCACTCCGGCAGGCCGCTTCCAGTCGATCCGCTGCTCCTCCAAGCAAGACGGGCTCACGCTGACCTTGCCGCTCGAGGAGGGCGCCCGCTACTTGATCAATCCGGGCTCCGTGGGCCAGCCGCGCGACGGCGATTGGCGCGCGGCCTTCGCGATCTTCGACCAGGAGAAGAACCAAGTCGAATACTACCGCACGCCTTACGACCTTCCCCCTGTGCAGCAGAAGATGCGCCAGGCTGGGCTGCCTGAGCCACTTATCCGGCGGCTGGAATTCGGCCGGTAGGCGCCCGCTGCGGCAGCGACGCCTCGGCCAGGACTCCAGCGACTTGCCACATTGTCAAAACTGGACGGACTTGGGCGTGATGGTGGGCGGGGCTTGGTTCCACTCGAGCGGCATGTGCTCGAATGAAACCTGGAAGGACCGCGTCTGACCTGGCTTGAGGGGAGCGCTGCGCGGTGTGATGGGGTGGGCTGTCTCCCGCAAGACCACCTGATTGAGCGTATCCACGAAGACGAGTTCGAGTTCTAGCTGCCGGACTTCTTTACTGCCCTTGTTAGTCACCTGCGCATCCAGATAGGTCACGGTGTGCCCCAGGAAATTCTCCGCAGCACTCATCCGCGCGTCGGTGATGACAATCTGTTTCAGGTAGGCCTTCTGTTCTTCGTTGAGGCTTGCTTCGGTTGGCAGGGGTCGAGAGCCGGTGCGTGCTAGCAACACCAGGACGGTGACAATGACCGCCAGCGTTCCCGCCGCGAGCAGAACATAGGTGCGAATCGGTCGCTCTTCAGCCACGGACGCTCCCAGGACCGAAATTCGAAAATCGAAATTGGAGAATCGGCCGGATCTCGATTTTCGTGTCTCGAGTTTCGTTTACTATTCTTACGTACCCGCCACCGTCAGGCCCTCAACCAGCAAGGTCGGTGCCGCTAAGGCGCTGCGAAACTCGAGGTCGGACCCGATTGCCTCGATGTGGTCGAGCATTTCTGCAAGATTCCCGGCGATGGTGACCTCTTCCACAGGGAACGCGAGTTCGCCGTTCTCGATCCACAGGCCGGCAGCGCCTCGCGAGTAGTCCCCGGTCACGATATTCACGCCAAACCCGATCAGTTCCGTCACGTAGAAGCCGCTTCGAACCGAACGCAAAATCTCCTCGGGCGGGTGAGGACCGGCCGCCAGATAGAAATTCTTCGGGCCAACCACCGGCGGGCCGGCAATGCCACGGGAAGCATTGCCGGTGGTCTTCAGGTTGAGCTTGCGCGCCGTATAGCAATTGAGGAGATAGTTCCGAAGTTCGCCCTTTTCGATGACCGGCGTGAGCGAAGCAGGAACGCCCTCGTCGTCGAAGGGTCGCGAGCCGAACCCGCCCGGCCGCAGGCCGTCATCCAGGATCGTGACATTGTCGCTCGCCACGCGCTGGCCCAGCTTTCCGGTCAAGAACGACGCGCTGCGATAAATGGCGTCGCCCCGCACCGCCTCGAATACGTGCCCCAGGAGCGAGCGGGCTGTCTCGGGGTCAAAAACCATGGGGACACGGCAGGTGGGAACCTTGCGCGCCCCCAGCTTGCGCAGCGTACGCTCCGCCGCCTTGCGGCCGACGGCTGCCGGGTCTTCAAGGCCCGAGGCGCGCCGGGCCACCGAGTACCAGTAGTCCCGCTGCATGCCGCCGTTCTGGGCAATGGGCGCCACCGAGACGGCACAGTAAGAGGAGCAGTAACTACCTCGAAATCCCAGGGAGTTGGCGTAAGCTTTCGTCCCCCAACTCGCCTCAAACCAGGCACCCTCAGAATTCCGGAGGCGCGGGTCGGCGCTGAGCGCCGCCTCCTCGGCCTCGCGCGCGTATTGAATGCGGTCCTCGGTGGAAAGCGCCGCCACGTCGGGAGAGTAAAGCTCCAGGTCTCCGGCATAGCGACCCAGGAACTCGGCCGCGGGCAGGCCACTCGCCGGATCTTCCGAGGTAACCTTCGCCATGGCCAAGGTGCGCTCGACCAGCCGGGCGAGCGCCGCAGCCGAGAAATCGCTCGAGAACGACGTGGCGCTGCGCGTGCCCACAAACGCCCGCAGCCCGAGCGCCTTGGAGACCGCCTCCTTCAGGCTTTCAATCTTGCCCAGACGAAGCGCGGTCGAGAATTCCTCGCTCTCGCGGACTACGACATCCGCGGCAGTGGCGCCGGCACGGACGGCGCGCTCCACTAACCCGCTGGCGACTTGTTCTAGAGAATTCTCAGCCATCCTCAGAGCCGTGACGAACAACCGCGGGGTTTTCTTGACTCGTCACTCGTCACCTGTCACTTTTCACTGAAACGATTGCACACTGCGCGGCGCGGTTCCCCCCACCGTCAGCCGGCTGACCTTGAGGGTGGGGATGCCGACCCCGACCGGAACGCTCTGGCCGTCCTTGCCGCACGTGCCGATGCCCGGGTCAAGCTGGAGGTCGTTTCCGACGGCGGTCACCCGCGTCAGCACCGTGGGCCCATCGCCAATCAGCGTCGCGCCTTTCACGGGCGCAGTAATCTTTCCCTCTTCGATCAAGTAAGCTTCCGAGGCGGAAAACACAAACTTGCCGTTGGTGATGTCCACCTGGCCGCCACCGAAATAGACCGCGTAAAGCCCGCGCTGGACCGAGCGGATGATGTCCTGAGGGTCTTCAGACCCGGCAAGCATGCAGGTGTTGGTCATGCGGGGCATGGGTATGTGCTCGTAACTTTCGCGGCGGCCGTTGCCGGTCTTGGCTGCCCTCATCACCGCCGCGCTCAACCTGTCCTGGAGGTATCCGCGCAGGATCCCGTTTTCAATCAGTACCGTCCGCTCCGTCGCTACGCCCTCATCGTCCACATTGAGCGAACCGCGCCGGCCGGGAAGGGTTCCATCATCCACGACGGTACAAAGCTCCGAGGCCACGCGCTCGCCGATACGCCCGCTAAACGCCGAGATGCCTTTGCGGTTGAAGTCGGCTTCGAGGCCGTGGCCCACGGCTTCGTGCAGCAGGATGCCGGGCCAGCCGGGGCCCAGCACCACTTCCATCTCCCCCGCCGGCGCCTCCTGCGCTGCGAGTTGCACGATGGCCTGCCGCGCGGCTTCGCGGGCAAAATGCTCCGGACTCTTCTCGCCTTGGAAGAACTCCAGCCCGACGCGTCCGCCGCCGCCGCTCGAGCCGGACTGAAGGTTGCCATCTTCCTGGGCGAGGGCAAAAACTCCCAGCCGTACCAGAGGTTGCAGGTCGGTCACTACCCGCCCATCTGAACCGGCAATCAAGATGTGGCGCACCTGGTCGCCGTAGCTCACGCGCACCTGGCGAATGCGTGGGTCGTAGGCGCGGGCGGCGCGGTCGCCCCGCTGGACCAGATCGAGCTTCTCGGCGAGGTCACGATCCGTCGAGGGCAAGGCAACAGGATAATAGTTGCTGGCGGGTTCCACGGCAGCCAGCCCGACAGTCGAGATCCGCGCGGGCCCGCTGGCAATGCGCGCGGCAATGCGCGCGACCTTGAGGATTTTCTCCGGCCCCAGGTCGTCCGTGTAGGCGTACCCTGTCTGCTCTCCGGCGAGCACCCGCACCCCGCAGCCCAGCGAGATGCCTTCCGTAGCGCTCTTCACCAGGGATTCGTCGAGGAGGATGGAGGATGTGGTTGTGTACTCGAAATAGAGATCGGCGTAGTCACCACCCGCGGAGAGCGCCGCAGCCAGGTAACGTTCCAGGTCGGATTCCGTCAGGCCGTAGCGCGCGAAGAAGAAGCCTTCTTGCCTACTCATGTCTCGTCTCGCAGGCGGAGGCCGCGCAACAGTTTACAGTCAGTCTCCATGCCGAAATTCTCACGCTAGCATACGGTCCGAGAGGTGTCAATTTTGCGCGGCCTGGCAGCTTGCATCGCCTGGCTGCCAACCCGACGAACCTGCGGCGCGTCTAATAACACTTGAAGGGGAGCGATTGGCAACGCGCGGGGTGAGTGCCTAGACACGCCGAGGCGCGTTACCGCGATTTCTCAGCAGGAGGTGCAAGTTGCGGCCCAGGATTCTTGTGATGTTCTTGACCGCCCTGGCTCTCGCTTGGGCGGCGCAGGACGCTCAGGCCGGAGCCATCCGGTTTGCAGGGAAAAAGCTGGCCCAGGGCACGACCACCGTCGCCAGCGCCACGGCCGGTGGTGTAGCTAGCGCCGGCAAGGCAACCGGTGGGGTCGTCGCCACCGGCGCCGGAGGGTTGGCGAAGGGCGCCAAGGCAACCCCTGGCACCCTGGCGCGGGGCACCAAGGCAGTGGCAAAAGGGATTGCCAAGGCTATCTGGTGAGCCACTGGTGTCGCGTTGCCAGAGAAAGTGGCGCATGCGCTGTACCTACGGTATGTCTGTCTGGGCGCAGCCCAGCGCCGTATGGTGCAGGGCGCAGCGGAGAGTCCGGCGCTGTCAGAGCTGCATCGCTTCGCTCAGCGCGGTAGCGGAGCGGTCCGTGTTTCTGTCATTTCAGATCCGCAGCACTAGGAGAAGAGGAATGAAGACACGCCCCCATCCCTCGTTCTTCCCTGCCCGCCCGCGACGCCCTACTGAGACCCTGGCGCAACGTCCCACCCATTAACTTCAATGACCGGGTGGGTGCCCTCCAAATCCTCCATCCGATAAGTTGCGGTGACTTCCCTCTTCCCTCCCGGCAGCAGCGAGAAATAGGCGTCCTGCCACAGAACAGGCAACAATTCCTCTCCGCCCCGGCCGTTGGTGATGCGCAGATGGACGAAGAAACCCAGATCCCGTCCCGGGTTCGTGACGGTCACGTAAGCGGCGTCCTCGTCATTTCCACAGCAAAGCTCAGCTTGACGCTCTGGGGGTGCGCGACTAAAATCGAGTATTTAGGCGGCGATCAAATAAATCCGTAAGGGGGAGTTATGCTAGATGGTCCGATGCCAGAGGCGCTGACTTTTGACGATGTTCTCCTGCTGCCGGCCAAGTCCGCCGTCTTACCCACCCAGGTGGATACGCGCACGCTTTTGACCCGCAATATTTCGCTGAATATTCCCATCGTCAGCGCGGCCATGGATACGGTCACGGAATCCCGGCTGGCGATTGCCCTGGCGCAGCAAGGTGGCATCGGCATCATGCACCGCACGATGTCGGTTGCTCAGCAGGCCTCCGAAATCGACAAGGTGAAGCGCTCGGAAAGCGGGATGATCGTGGACCCGGTCACCATCGACCCGGATAGCAGAATTGCCGATGCCCTGGAAATCATGAGGAAATACAAGATTTCGGGCGTCCCGGTGACGCGGAGCGGCAAGCTGGTGGGGATCCTCACCAACCGCGACCTGCGCTTCGAGACGCGCCTTGACCTTCCCGTGGAAAAGGCGATGACCAAGGAGAACCTGATCACCGTGCCCGTCGGTACCACCCTGGACGACGCGGAAGAAATCCTGCACCGGCATCGGGTGGAAAAACTCCTCGTGGTCGATGAGGAGTTCAACCTGAAAGGCCTCATTACCGTCAAAGATATTCAGAAAAGAATCAAATATCCGAATGCCGCCAAGGACCCCCAGGGTCGCCTGCGCGTCGGCGCCGCCGTCGGAGTTACGGGAGATTTCGTGGAGCGGGCCCAGGAATTGGTGAAGGCCAAGGTGGACCTCATCGTCGTGGACACAGCCCACGGGCACTCCGCGCGGGTGATGGAAGCGGTCAAGTTGCTCAAGCGGAAATTCCCCGAGGTGGATCTGGTGGCCGGCAACGTCGCCACCTTCGAAGGCGCGAGCGACCTGATCGCGCTCGGCGTGGCCGGGCTGAAGGTAGGGATCGGTCCGGGGTCCATCTGCACGACGCGCGTGGTAACGGGCGCCGGCGTCCCGCAAATCACCGCCATCGCCGAGTGCGCGCGCGTGGCGCGGAAAGGCGGGGTGCCCCTCATTGCCGACGGGGGAATCAAGTTCTCCGGCGACATCACCAAGGCCCTCGCCGCTGGCGCGAGCACCGTCATGATCGGCAGCCTCTTCGCCGGCACCGAGGAGAGTCCTGGCGAGACCATCCTCTTCCAGGGGCGCACGTTCAAGTCCTACCGCGGCATGGGCTCCATCGGCGCCATGGAAGCGGGCGCAAGCGACCGCTACGCCCAGGACCTCGAACCCGCCAAGCTCGTAGCGGAGGGAATCGAAGGCCGCGTGCCCTACAAGGGCCTATTGGCAGAAATGGTCGCGCAATTGGTGGGCGGGCTGCGCTCCGGCATGGGCTATTGCGGCTGCGCCACGATCGAGGAACTCCAACAGCAAGCTCGCTTCATGCGCATTACGTCCGCTGGCCTGCGCGAAGGCCACGTGCACGACGTCATCATCACCAAGGAAGCGCCCAACTACCGGCTTGAATAACCCCCCCAGCCACGGCGCCCATGACCGCGATTTTGCCTTAATCGTTTGGTGGCTCACCACTCTGGGCTGGGCGGGGCTGATTTTCTATCTTTCGACTGCGACCTTCGCCAGCACCTTCACCACCTGGTTCCTTCACCAATTGCTGGATCTTTTAGAAGTTAATATCTCAGCAGAGGCGTTCGCGACTCTCCACTTTCTTGTCCGCAAGCTCGCGCACGTGACCGAATATGCCATGTTCAGCCTCCTGCTCTACGGCGGGCTCAGCGGCGGGAGGCAGTTCGCGTGGCGCACACGAAGGGCCTGGCAGTCGGTGGCCATCGCCGCGCTCTATTCGCTGAGCGACGAGCTTCACCAATCGTTTGTCCCGGGGCGCGAGGCATCATTGACTGACTGTGGAATCGATGCAGCCGGCGCCGCTCTGGCCATGCTCCTCCTCTACGCCGCCGGGTGGTATCTTCAGGCGAAAGCCAGTAGGACCGCAGCCAGGAAGGACAGCCCGGCAGACAGATAGAACGGGGTGGCAGGAGCGTAGTGCTGCCACAACCATCCCGCCACCAGGCTCGCTGGGAAGGCGACCACACCCACCACCCAGTTGAACACGCCGAATACCGAAGCCCGCGAGTGGCTGGGGACCAAATCGGCAACCCAGGCGCGCAGGACACCTTCGGTCAGCGCGTAGTATAGACCATACAAAGGCATGAGCAGCCAGACCGCACGCGAGGAACCCGCGTGCGCAAACCCAAAGTAAACACCCGCGTAAACCAGATAGCCGAGCACGACGAGGATGCGGCGGGGAATTCGATCGGAGAGTTTGCCCGCCGGCCAACTCAAGACCGTGTAGACAAGGTTGAAAACCAGCCCCAACATTGGCGCCAGTTCTGATGGAACGCCCAGATTATGCGCGCGAAGAATCAGGAAAAGGTCCGAGGAGTTCCCCAGGGAAAACACGGCCACCGCCACGAGGATCAATAGCAGCCGCTTGTCCGTTCCTGCGAAGGCGCCGAGCAGGCCTGCCTTGACGGTGCTCTGCGGCAGAGCAGCAGGGCGAATCTCTCGCACCGCAAACCAAGCGAGAAGAATGCTGGCCAGACCCGGAACGGTCGCGGCCCAGAAGACCTTGCGCACGTCGCCGAGGAAAAACGGCAGGAGCAAGACGGCACTGAGCGGCCCCGCTATGGCTCCCGCGGAATCCATCGCCTGCCGGAATCCGAACGCCGCCCCACGCTGGGTGGCGGGGACCGAGTTAGCAATCAAGGCATCGCGAGGCGCGGCGCGAAACCCTTTCGCCGCCCGGTCGGCGAAGCGAATCCAGAAAACTTGCGGCCACGATTGCGCCAGGGCGAGAAGCGGCTTGGCCAAGTTAGCGACCGTATAGCCTATGGCCGCGAGTGGTTTGCGCCGCCGCAGGCGATCCGCCAGGAAGCCGGAAACTAGCCTGCCGAGACTCGCGACCGTCTCCGCGGCTCCCTCGATCAGCCCGAAAACCATCGGCCCCGCGCCTAGCACAGTTACGAGAAACTGCGGCAGGAGCCAGTAGCTCATCTCGGTGGCGGTGTCGTTCAAAAGCGCCACCCAGCCCAGAGCGCGGACATTGCGCGACAAGGCAGGGGAGACTTGCGGGGGTTCGTCAGGCTGGAGAGCAGAAGTGGAAAGCATCTGATTCAGAAACAGAAAATCCCGGCCAGGCGTTCAATCATCCTGGACCGGGATGATATTAAGGACTTCCCCGTGTCTTGCCAAGCGGCGGCGTTACTTCTCTTCTGCGCTCTCTTCGGGTGGCGCGGCCTTCTCGGCAGCCTTGGCGGCCTCCTCTTCGCGCTTGCGCACTGCCTCGGCTTTCTTGGCGCGGGCCTCGGCGCGTTTCTCGAGAACCTTGGTGCCAATCAGTTCCAGCACCGCGGTGTCGGCCCCGTCCCCTTTGCGCCACCCCGTGCGCACAATCCGCGTGTAGCCACCGGGGCGGGAGGCAAAACGCTTGGCGACGTCTGCAAAAAGCTTCTGCACGGCCGGCGCCGTCAGGCAATAGCCTGCCGCCAGACGCCGGGCGTGAAGATCGCCACGCTTCCCCAAGGTAATGATTTGCTCCGCCACGGCGCGCGCCGCTTTGGCCTTGGCCACCGTCGTTTCCACGCGCTCCTCCAGAATCAGGGAGGTCACCAAGTTCCGCAGCAGCGCGCGACGGTGCTCTGTGTTTCTGCTCAGCTTCCTGCCGTAGTTCCGATGTCGCATCGTTCGCTTCCTGTCACTAAACCTGGGAGTGAGGGGCTTCCGGCGTGGGCAGGATCGGATTGCCCTTCTCGTCGAACTTCACCCCGAGGCTCAGCCCCATGGCCGTCAGAATCTCCTTGATCTCGTTCAATGACTTCCGGCCGAAATTCTTGGTCTTCAGCATTTCCTGCTCGGTCTTCTGCACCAGTTCGCGGATGGTCGAGATGTTGGCATTTTTCAGGCAGTTGTAGGAGCGGACCGAGAGCTCCAGCTCTTCCACCGAGCGATCCAGGTTCTCGTTGCGGACGGTCACCGGCTTCTCCGCTCTGACCTCTTCGACCTCGGGCTCTTCCTCAAACTGAATGAAGATGTTCATGTGGTCTTTGAGCAATTTGGCCGAAAGGCCGACGGCGTCCTGCGGGGCAATCGCGCCGTTCGTCCAGACGTCGAGGGTAAGCTTGTCGAAATCGGTCATCTGGCCCAGCCGCGCGGCTTCCACCGTGTAGTTCACCTTACGGATGGGGGAGTGCACCGAATCCACCGGGATGTATCCAATCGGCAGGTCTTCGTCAAAGTTCCTCTCCGCGGAGACGTAGCCCCGGCCGGTCTTGACCCGCATCTCGATGTGCAGGCTGCCCCCTTCGCTGACGGTGGCGAGGTAGATGTCTTTGTCCAGGATCTCGACGTCCGGGTCCTCCTGGATCATGCGGGAGGTCACCTCCCCCGGCTGATCCACGTGAAGGTAGAGGCTCTTCGGTCCTTCCACGTTCATCTTCAAGGGAATCTGCTTGAGGTTGAGAATGATATCCGTGGCATCTTCCACGATCCCGGGAATGGAGGAAAACTCGTGTAGCACACCCTCAATCTTCACGGCCGTAATCGCCGCACCCTCGATCGAGGAGAGCAACACCCGCCGCAGCGCATTGCCAATGGTCGTGCCGAAGCCGCGCTCGAACGGCTGGGCACTGAATTGGCCGTACTTGTCAGTCAACGTATCCAGATTGCACGCTAGGCGCTTTGGTTTTTGAAATCCTTTCCAGAGCATCTCTTTCCTACCTCCCCGAAGTCCGCCTGGGGCGGACTTCCTCAATCCTTCCCGCTCGACAGACTACTTCGAATAGAGTTCGACGATCATCTGCTCCTGAATCGGGAAATTTACGTCTTCACGTTTGGGTAATGAAACCACTCGTCCCTTCATGCTGGGGCGGTCCAACTCCAACCAGGGAGGAACCCCTCGGCCGCCTGTGAGGTCCAGGGCCCGCTGGATAGTCGTCGCATTCCGGCTTGCCTCCCGCACCGCCACTTCCTGGCCAGGCGAGACTTCAAACGAAGGGATGTTCACCTTGCGCCCGGCGACCTGGATGTGGCCGTGTCGAACCAGTTGCCGGGCCTCGGCGCGCGAGGTGGCCAGGCCCAGACGATAGACGGCGTTGTCGAGCCGCAGCTCCAGCAAGCGGAGCAGGTTCTCGCCCGTGATGCCCTTCATAGCCGCGGCCTTCTCAAAGTAGGAGCGGAACTGATCCTCCATAATGCCGTAAAACCGCCGCACCTTCTGCTTCTCGCGGAGCTGCAGACCATAGCCCACTAGCTTCGGTCGGCGCGCCTTGCCGTGCTGGCCGGGGGCAAAGTTGCGCTTCTCGATGGCACACTTGTCCGTCAGGCATCGTTGCCCTTTCAGGAAGAGCTTCACGCCCTCCCGGCGGCAAAGCCTACAAACCGCATCGCGATATCTTGCCAAACTCTCCTCCCTCGGGCGCCTCGTGCTGCGCCCTCACTGCCCACTGCTTGCTGCTTCCTGCCTACTGCTTTCTCAGACTCTCCGCCGTTTGGGGGGCCGACACCCGTTGTGCGGGATGGGCGTGGTGTCTTTAATGATCCGGACTTCCAGCCCCGCCGTGGCCAAGGCCCGGATGGCCGACTCGCGGCCCGACCCTGGCCCCCTCACATGTACTTCCACGGTTCGCATCCCATGGTCGCGGGCGGCGTTCGCGGCGCGCAGCGCGGCCTGCTGGGCCGCAAAGGGCGTTCCCTTGCGCGAACCCTTGAAGCCGAGCGACCCGGCGCTAGCCCAACACACCACTTTCCCATCCGGGTCAGTCACGGCCACGTGCGTGTTGTTGAACGTCGCCTGGATGTGCACGATCCCGGTCGGGACGATCCGCTTTTCCTTCTTCTTGAAGGTCTTCTTTCTACCTGCTTTCGCTGCCGCTTTTGCCATGTCACCTCAACTACAAGTTCCCGGCTCGTCACACCACTCTACGTCTTGGCGGCCGACCGTTTCTTATTAGCAATCGTACCGCGCCGCGGTCCCTTGCGGGTGCGCGCGTTGGTGTGGGTGCGCTGGCCCCGGACCGGAAGATTGCGCCGATGCCGGAAGCCGCGGTAGGAGCCGATCTCGATGAGCCGCTTGACATTCATGGCGGTCTCCTTGCGGAGGTCGCCCTCGACTCCACCCTCTTCTTCAATGATCTGGCGGATCTTGTTGACCTCTTCGTCGGTCAGATCCTTGACTTTCTTCTCCGGGTCCACCCCGGCGCGCATCAGGATGGAAAGCGACCGTGCCCTGCCGATCCCGTAGATGTACGTCAGGCCAATTTCCGCTCGCTTGGTGCGTGGCAAATCAATGCCCGCTATTCGTGCCATTGTCTTCCTCCCTCGCGGTCGAAACTGGAAAATCGAAACGCGCTACAACCTTCAGGCCAGTGGACCGCAGCGCTCCTCCGAGTTTCGAGTTTCGAATGTCATCCCTGTCGCTGCTTGTGCTTGGGGTTCTCACAGATCACAAGCACCACGCCCCGGCGCCTCACAATCTTGCACTTGGCGCATATCTTCCGGACTGACGAACGCACTTTCATCGGTTCCCTTCTCCGCAGACAGTTCTGCTCTTCCATTCGCCCGGGGCCGTTTGAGCCACCGAGAGCCGATTCATCCCTCCGCTGACTGCCCCCTCCCGGATCACTTATACCGGTACACAATCCGCCCGCGCGTCAGGTCGTAGGGAGATAGCTCCACCTGCACCTTGTCACCCGGAAGAATGCGGATGAAGTTCTTGCGCATCTTTCCCGAAATGTGCGCCAAGACCCGGTGCTTGTTATCCAACTCGACCCGGAACATCGCGTTCGGCAGAGGCTCAATCACCGTGGCTATAACCTCGATCGCGTCTTCCTTACCCATAAACTGCCTGGCAAACCTCGCACCCGCGGCCCTGCCCCCCACAGGAAGCAGCGCCGGCGGACTACAAGCGCGTCAATACATCCGGCCCATTGCGGGTGATGGCGACCATATGCTCAAAGTGCGCTGAATATCCACCATCCGCCGTTACGGCCGTCCAATGATCGTCCAAAACTCGCACGCCCGGGCCCCCGGAGTTGACCATCGTTTCGATGGCCAGCACCATACCTTCCCTCAGCACCGGCCCGTGGCCCGGCATCCCGTAATTGGGGATCTGCGGCTCCTCATGAAGGTCCCGACCGATCCCGTGCCCCACAAACTCCCGCACCACCGAGAAGTTGCTCTGCTCGGCGTGCTGCTGAATCGCCGCGGAGATGTCTCCCACGCGATTCCCCGGGCGAGCTTTCGCAATCGCCAGTTCCAGGGCTTCCTCGGTCACTCGGAGGAGTTTCTGGAGCGATTCCGAAATCTGTCCTACGGGTACCGTGATCGCCGAGTCGCCATAATACCCGTCCACGATCACGCCCAGATCCAGACCCAAGATATCACCTTCTCTCAGCCGTCGCTCGGAGGGAATCCCATGAATGATCTGCTCATTCACCGAGGTGCACAGGCAGCAGGGATAACCCCGGTATCCCTTGAATGCCGGCTGGGCCTTCAGCTCGCCCAACCGCTTCTCGACGTACTGCTCCAATTCCAGGGTCGTGACTCCCGGCCGAACCCGCGCGCGCACTTCCTCCAGCAGCCCCCTCACCAGCCGACCACTACGCCGGAGTTTTTCAATCTCTGCCGGAAACTTGCAGTCGATGCTCATGCGTCCTTCAGGAACTGGCAGAGCTCCTTCGCGATGGGGTCCGGATCCCGGTTGCCATCCACGTCGTGCAGCAGATTTTTCTGCCGGTAGTAGTCGATGAGCGGGCTGGTCTGATTCTCGTAAGCCACCAGCCGCTGGCGAATCGTGTCCTCGTTGTCATCCGCCCGATGGAGCAGCTTCCCGGCATCCTTATCGCAGACCCCCTCCACTTTGGGAGGCCCAAAATAAACATTGTAAATCTCTCCGCACACCGAGCAAGTGCGGCGGCCGGTCAGCCGCTTCATCAGCACTTCCTCGTCAACCCGGATATTAACGACCAGCGGGCTGCCCCGGCCTTTAGCCACGAGCATCTGGTCCACAAACTCAGCCTGTGGCAGCGTGCGCGGAAAGCCGTCCAGAATGAAACCTGCCGCGCAGTCCGGCTCGCTGATTCGCTCTTCCACGATGCCGCAGACGACCTCGTCGGGCACCAACTGGCCGGCTTCCATCTTCAGCTTCGCGGCCAGGCCAAGCGGTGTCCCCTTCTTGACCGCATCGCGGAGAATGTCGCCCGTCGAAATCTGCGGAATGCCGAATTCCTTTGCCACTTCCCGCGCTTGCGTTCCTTTCCCTGCTCCTGGGGCTCCCAAAAAGATCAAGGCGCGTGATTTCATTGTTACCCCATTCCCCGCGTCAGGACGCGGCTCGACGCCCTCGCAGGCGCCCTTTCTTCATGAACCCTTCGTAGTGCCTCATGATCAACTGCGCGTTCACCTGATTGACCGTGTCCATGGCGACCCCGACCACAATCAACAGCGAGGTGCCACCAAAGTAGAAGTTGATATTGAGGCCCGTGAGTACCCAGGTGGGCAGATGGGCGTCAAACCACCCTGCTCCCAACCAGGATGGCAAATGGTGGAGGCGCACGCCCGCCAGCATCATCTCCGGAATCAA
This sequence comes from uncultured Acidobacteriota bacterium, assembly GCA_964495535.1. Classification (GTDB taxonomy): domain Bacteria; phylum Acidobacteriota; class Terriglobia; order UBA7540; family UBA7540; genus JALHUF01. The sequence continues at coordinate 13,843 of CAZBWJ010000049.1, forward strand.
CGCGATGAGCGCCAGGTAAGCACCCCCCACCCAGGTAATCTTGGTCAGCACGTCGTCCAGCTGGTCCGCCGTGCGCTTGCCGGGCCGGATGCCGGGTATGAATCCTCCCTGCTTGCGAACGTTGTCGGCAACCTCGTCCGGGTTATAGACGATGGAAAGATAAAAGTGCGCAAAGAACATGATGAGAATTACGTAACTCGCGGTGTAGAGGGGCTCGCCCCACGCGAAGATTTCCCCGAACCGTCTCAGCCCCTTGCCCATGGCCGCAAAAGCCGCGATCCTGCTCTGGTCCAGCCTGAATAGTGCCAACGTTTGCGGGAAGGTCAGAATCGACACGGCAAAAATGATGGGCATCACGCCGCCGCTGTTGACTTTCAACGGCAGGTGAGTGGAAACGCCGCCCACCATCTTGCGACCGATGATGCGCCGCGCGTACTGAATCGGGATGCGCCGCTCGCCCCGTTCGACCATGACAATGAAAGCCACAACCACCAACATGAACGCAATGAGTACCACCGCGACGGGAAAACTCCAGACCCGAGTCACGAAAACCTTGTCATAGAGGTCCGCGATGGCCCGCGGCAAGCCCACCACAATTCCGGCGAAGATGAGCAGCGACATCCCATTGCCAATGCCGCGCGCCGTTATCTGCTCACCCAACCACATCACGAAAACAGCTCCCGTGGTGAGGGTCAGCACGGTCTGGAAAATGAACCCCGGACCCGGATTGGTCACAAGCGGCGTTCCCGCCGACGTGGCCTGCTGGAGGGCCACCGCGATGCCGAAGGCCTGGAAAACGCTAATCCCCACGGTCAGGTAGCGCGTGTATTGAGTAATCACCCGGCGCCCGAGTTCGCCTTCCTTCTTCAGCTTTTCCAGGTGGGGGAAAACCACCGTCAGCAACTGAAGGATGATGGACGCCGTAATGTAAGGCATGATGCCCAGGGCGAGCACCGTGAGGCGTCGCAGGCTGCCGCCGGAAAACATGGCCAGCAAACCAAGCAACCCAGCGGCCAATCCCGCGAAGGCCTGCTCAAAAACTGCCGCGTTGATACCGGGAGTGGGGATGAACGAACCCAGGCGGTAGAGGGCGAGCATCCCGAGTGTGAAGAGAATACGCCTCCGCAGATCCGGGATCTCAAAGATGCTCTTGATCTGGTCCATCATGCCCGAATTACCTCGGCCGTGCCGCCAGCCTTCTGAATCTTCTCCAGGGCGGTCTTGGAGAAAACGTGGGCCGCAATGTTCAGCGGCGCTTTGAGCTCACCATCTCCCAGAACCTTGAGGCCGTCTCGGAGCCGCTTGACGAGGCCCCGCTGAATCAGGAAATCAGGAGTGATTCTCTCCTCCGGCCCGAACCCTGCGAGGTCCCTCAAATTGACCAGCGCATAATGCTTTTTGAAGATGTTAGTGAAACCCCGCTTGGGAACGCGGCGCTGCAGCGGCATCTGCCCGCCCTCAAAGCCCGGGCGCATCCGCGAACCCCTCCGCGAAAGCTGCCCTTTGGAGCCGCGCGTGGCGGTTTTGCCGTGCCCGGAACCCATGCCGATGCCAATCCGCTTCCGCCGCTTGCTGGCTCCCCGCGGGGGACGAAGTGTTCCGATGTGCGTGGCCATAATCTCGCTGCCTACTTCTTGCTCGCCTTGGAGGACTTGGCGCTCTTGTCTGCCGCCGCTTTGCCTTTCTTCGTTTCCACTGCCTTGCTCTTTGCCGCCGACTTCGCCGGTTTCTTGGCCTTAGCTGCCTTGGCCGGCGCCGGGGTCTCCCCTGCAGTCTTCACGGCCGTTTCAGTCGCGGCCGGCTCAGCCGCCGGCTCCTCCGTCTCCGCCTGCGCGACAGGACCCACCTCCTGCACAGGAAGCGCCTCAGATGGCGCAGGCGACGCGGCAGGAACAACCTCGGGCGGCCGGAGCGTGTACTCGGGCACCGTCGCCCACGCCGCCGGCTTGGACGGTTCATCAACAATCGTCACCAAGTGCGGAATCCGGGCCACCAAGCCGCGGATCTGCGGGGTGTCGGGACGCTCCACTACCTGGTTGAGGCGGCGCAATCCCAGGCTGCGGACCATTTCTTTCTGGCGATAGGTAAAGCCAATCCCGCTGCGCACCCACTTGATTCGGATTCTCCGTTGAGCCTTTTCCGTCACGACTCTGTTCACTCTTTAGATTTCTTCCTTGGTCTTCCCCCGCGCCGCCGCCACATCCTCCCGGTTCCGCAACCTGTAGAGGGCATCCATGGTCGCCTTGACCACGTTATGGGGATTCGTCGTGCCCAGTGACTTCGTCAGCACGTTTTGAATTCCAGCAGCCTCCACCACGGCGCGTACCGCCCCGCCCGCAATCACGCCTGTGCCTTCCGAGGCGGGCTTCAACAGCACCTTGCCGGCGCCAAAACGGCCCACCACTGCGTGGGGAATCGTGGTCGCGGTGATGTTCACTTTCACCAGTGACTTCTTTGCGGCCTCAATGCCCTTGCGGATGGCCATGGGCACCTCGCGCGCCTTGCCCGAGCCATAGCCCACGTGCCCAGCGCCATCCCCGACCACGACTAGGGCCGAGAAGCTGAGGTTCTTCCCGCCCTTCACCACCTTGGTGACGCGGTTGATCGAGACCACTTGGTCTTTCAATGTCAGCGTACTGGGATCAATCCGATTGGCCAACTCGACACTCCCTTACGATTCCTTCTAGAATTCGAGACCGCCTTCACGCGCCGCCTCCGCCAGAGCCTTGACCCGCCCATGATAGGCATATCCGCCGCGGTCGAACACCACGCGGGAAATGCCCGCCGCCTTGGCGCGCGCCGCCAGCACCTGTCCTACAGTCTTGGCGGCGGCGACGTTGCCCCCACTCTTCAGAGTCTTGCGCACCTCTTTATCGAGGCTGGAGGCAGAGACCAACGTGTGCCCCCGCGTGTCATCAACAATCTGGGCGTAGATGTGGCCCAGGGACCGGAAAACGTTCAGCCGCGGCGCCTGCGGCCGGCCCGCCATCCGGGACCGGATTCGCAGGTGGACGCGTCGCCGCGCTACGTTCCTGGAAACCAGCGCTAACATACGGTGTCTCGTACGCTCCGTTCCATCCGTTCGCTCACTGCTTGGCCCCGGCAGCGCCCGCCGCCGCCTTGCCGACCTTCTTCTTCAGGCGCTCGCCGGTGTAGCGGATGCCCTTGTTCTTGTACGGGTCCGGCAGCCGCAAGGCACGAATCTCTGCCGCGACCTCTCCCACCTGCTGCTTGTCCGCCCCGCTCAGGACCAGGTGTGTCTGTTTTTCCACCGCGACCGATATCCCGGCGGGAATCGGGAAATCGATGGGGTGCGAATACCCCAGGGTGAGCTGAACCGTTCGCCCCTTGAGTTCGGCGCGGTAGCCGATGCCCACGATGTCCAAGTGCTTCTCAAAGCCCTGGGTCACTCCCCGGATGGCGTTCGCCACCAGGCTGCGGGCCAGCCCGTGCAGGGCCGCGTGCTCATCATCCGCCCGCCGTGCCACCAGACACCCCTCCTGCATCTCAAACTGGATTCCCGGTGGGACGGGAACTCGCAAGGTTCCCTTGGGCCCCTTCACCACCATCACGGGTCCCTCATTGGTCACCGTAGCGGAGGAAGGTATCTCAATCGCTTTTCTGCCAATTCGCGACATAAGCTTGCATCCAAAGCGAGGGGCAGGCGTCCAAGACCCGAGCCCTCCAGCGGTCAACCTTTCACCGGCCCGCGAGGCCGGGGCTTCAAGAGATGCTGCAGAGCAACTCGCCACCCACGCCGGCTTTCCGCGCGCTCTTTCCGGTCATCACGCCGCGGGGCGTGGTCAGGATGTTGATTCCCATGCCTCCCAGAACCCTCGGGACTCCGCGGGCGCCAACATAGACGCGCCGCCCGGGCTTGGAGACTCGTTCCAGCGTGGAAATGACGTTCGTGCCGTCCGAGCCGTAGCGCAGGAAGACCTTCAGGATCTTCTTCTTCCCTTCCTCGGCAACCTTAAAGTTGCTGATATAGCCCTCGTCCTTCAAAATCCGCGCCACCTCCACCTTCAGTCTCGAGGAGGGCATGTCCACGCGTTGATGTTGAGCTTGAATCCCGTTCCGGATTCGAGTGAGCATGTCCGCAATGGGATCATTAATGGCTGACATAAGACTCCCAAATTCGAAAATACGTTCCGGCCAGACGCCGACTCACCAGCTGGACTTGGTCACGCCGGGAATCTCGCCTCGCAGCGCCAGTTGCCGGAAACAGATCCGGCACATCTGGAACTTGCGAAGATAGCCGCGCGGCCGACCACAGATGCGGCAGCGGTTCCGGTGGCGAATCTTGAACTTGGGCTTCCTCACCAGCTTGGCCATTTGCGAGCGACGCGCCACAGACTACCCTCCTGCCTTTTCTTCGGACTGCCCGGCGGCTTGCCGACGCTGGACCTCGGCGCGAAACGGCATGCCGAAGTGCCGGAGCAACGCCAGCGCCTCGGCGTCGCTCCGGGCGTCCGTCACAATCGAGATGTTCATGCCTTTGATCTTATCCACCTTGTCATAGTCGACTTCGGGGAACACCAACTGGTCGCGCAGGCCCAGGGTGTAATTGCCCCGGCCATCAAACGCCCGCGTGGAGAGGCCACGAAAGTCCCGGACGCGCGGCAGCGCCACGTTCATCAGGCGGTCGATGAATTCGTACATCCGCTCGCCGCGCAAGGTGACCATCGCCCCGATGGGCATGTTCTTGCGCAGCTTGAAATTCGCGATCGACTTCCGCGCCCGGGTGATCACCGGCCGCTGTCCGGTGATCAGGCCCAGCTCCTGGGTGGCCGAGTCGAGCAGCTTGGCGTTCTGGATGGCTTCTCCCAGGCCCATGTTCACCACGATCTTGCGCAGCCGCGGTACCGCCATGACGTTCCGGTAGTTGAATTCCTTCATCAAGGCCGGAACGATTTCTTTCTGGTAGCGCTCTCTCAGTCGCGGCACCATATTCGGCTGCGCTGCCTCCCTAGCGGTCCAAGACCTTCTCGCACTTGGCGCAGATTCGCACCGTCATCACCTTCTTGCCTTCGACCTTCTTGCGGTGCTGGATGCGAGTGGGCCCGCATTCGTCACACACCAGCGCCACGTTGGAGACGTGGATGGGACCCTCTTTGTCGAGGATACCGCCGCGGATCTGCTTGGCGGGATTCGGGCGCGTGTGACGTTTCACCACGTTGACGTGCTCCACAAACACCCACCGCTTCCGCGGCACAACTTCCAGGACCCGCCCCACCTTGCCTTTGTCCCGTCCAGCCATTACCTGGACCTGGTCATTCTTCCGGATGTCAAGCCCAACTCCCATCACAAAACCTCGGGCGCCAGAGAAACAATCTTCAGGAATTTCTTCTCCCGCAGTTCGCGGGCGACAGGCCCGAAGACGCGCGTGCCTACCGGCTCGCCGGCTTCGTTGATCAGCACCGCCGCGTTTTCATCAAAGCGGATGTAGCTGCCATCCCGCCGGCGCTGTTCCTTCCGCATGCGGACGATTACGGCCTTCACCACCTTGCCTTTGGGGATAGGGCTGTCGGGCGCCGCCTCCTTCACGGAGGCCGTCACCACGTCCCCCAGCCCGGCCTGCAATCCCGTGTGCCCGCCCACGGGGAGTATGCAGGCTAACCTCCGCGCCCCGGAATTGTCCGCCACCTGCAGGATGGTTCGCATTCCGATCATACGACACTCTCCGGCAGGGGCGCGACTTGCGTCGCCTTGGCCACCACCCCGACCACTCGCCAGCGCTTATGGCGGCTCAAGGGACGCGTCTCCTCGATGCGAACCGTATCGCCCACCTGGCACTGATTCTTCTCATCGTGGGCGAGGAAATTCTTGGAGCGCCGGACCACCCGCTTGTAGAAGGGATGTCGGACCTGGCGTCCTACGGTCACGACCACGGTCTTCTGCATCTTGTTGCTCGTGACGATTCCCACTTTTTGCTGTCGCCGTGTTTCCATAGCCTTCGTCCGCATCCCTCTGGCTTTTCAGAACCCCCTAAGATTTCTCCGCGCCCGCCGCCCCCAGTTGCCTCTCCCGCAGTACCGTCTTTACCTTGGCGAGGTTCTTGCGCAGCGCGCGGAGGTTAGTGAGGACATCCGTCTGCCCGCTGGCAAACTGAAACTTCAGCCGGAACAGTTGGTCAGCAAACCCGCGCTCCTTGGCCTTGAGCTCGTCCGGGCTCCACTCTCGAATCTTCTCTGCTTTCAAGACCTTCTCGAATTTCATCCAGTCCACTCCACCCGGTTCCCTATGCCGCCGCTCGGCGGGCCACGAACTGGGTCGGCAGGGGCAGTTTGTGACTGGCCAGGCGCATGGCTTCCCGCGCTTCGGCTTCCGTCACACCTTCCATCTCAAACAGGATTCTGCCGGGCTTCACCACCGCGACCCAGAACTCCGGCGCGCCCTTTCCCTTGCCCATACGGGTCTCGGCCGGCTTCTTGGTCACAGGCTTGTCCGGAAAAATCCGGATCCAGAGCTTCCCCCCGCGCTTGATGAAGCGCATGATGGCCACCCGGCTCGCCTCGATCTGGCGGTCGGTGATCCAGCCGGGAGTCAGGACCTTCAGCCCGTAGTCCCCAAAGGAGAGATCGGACCCACGCCACGCCTTGCCACGGCGCCGGCCTCGGTGCTGCTTGCGGTACTTCACTTTACTGGGCATCAACATAGGAACTGCCTATCAACGGTTACTTTCATGAGCAAGAGCTCGCAGCCGTCAGCGATCAGCTTTCAGCGCACAACTGCCGGTTCTTGCTCTGGCTGATCACTGATGGCTGACCGCTGAACGCTCCTTCTCACGCTGCCGAGGCGACCACCGGCTCCTCGATTTTTTCGGGCCGCCGCTTCTGCTCCAGGATCTCGCCGTTGTAAATCCAGCATTTCACACCGATCACCCCGTAGGTCGTCATCGCCTCGGCGAGTCCGTAGTCAATGTCGGCGCGCAGCGTGTGCAGGGGAAGGCGGCCTTGCAGGTACCACTCGGTACGCGCGATTTCCGCCCCGTTCAGGCGCCCGCCGCACCGCACCTTGATCCCTTTGCAGCCGAAACGCAGGGCTGAATCCACGGCCTTGCGCATCGCCCGCCGGAAGGCCACGCGCTTCTCCAGTTGCAGCGCGATAGACTCAGCCACGAGTTGCGCACTCAATTCCGGCCGGTGCACTTCCTGGATGTTGATGGGCAGCACCTCCCGCCCGGTACGCTTCTGGATTTCCTGGCGCAGCCGGTCGATCTCCGCGCCCTTGCGGCCGATGATAATGCCGGGCCGTGCGGTGTGGATGGTGATCTTCAGCTTGTTCCCCGGCCGCTCGATCTCGATGAACGCCACGCCCGCGCTGCGAAGCTGATCTTTGAGCCGCTTCTTCAGCTCCAGGTCCTCGTGCAGCAACTGCGGATAGTCCTTCTTGGCGAACCACCGAGAGCGCCACGTCTTGGTGTATCCCAGGCGGAATCCGTAAGGATGAACCTTCTGACCCACCGCTTTCCTCCTTCACCCCGGTGCAACCGGGGCCTGGCTCGGGCTTGTTCCTCTCGCCCCTTCCAGGACGCCACCCGCAGGCTGTCCCGGTCAACCTAACTCTCGCTTTCCTCCACGACCACGGTGATGTGGCTCATGCGCCGCTGGTAGCGATACGCCCGGCCCATGGGCGCGGGCCGAACCCGCCTGGCACGCGGCCCCTCGTTCACATAAGCCCTCGCCACCACCAGCCGATCCACATCCACGTTTTCCGACTTCTGTTCGGCATTGGCAATGGCAGACCGGAGTACCTTCTCTATCTCCGCCGCGACGCGCTTCTTGGTGAATTGCAGGATGCTGATGGCTTCGCCCGCATTCTTGCCCCGGATCAGATCCACCACCAGGCGCGCCTTCTGCGGCGATACCCGAATGTACTTGGCTGTCGCTCGTGCTTCCATCGGTTCTTCCCGACCCCAGATTCAAAATCCCACGGCCGATTAACTGGCGGTGCTGCCGCCGGTCGGCGCAGCCGGCCGCGGTGCAGCCGGAGCGCCCGGCACCGCGGTGGTGGCTTTCTCGGCCGCGATCCTCGCGCCGTGCCCTCTAAACGTGCGCGTGGGCGAGAACTCGCCCAGCTTTTGGCCCACCATGTTTTCCGTAATGTACACGGGAATAAACTTCTTGCCGTTATGCACCGCGATGGTGTGCCCTACCATCTCGGGCACGATCGTGGAGCGTCGCGACCACGTCTTGACCACCTTCTTCTCGAATCGCCGGTTGAGCAGTTCGATCTTCTTCATCAGGTGGCCATCCACGAAGGGACCTTTTTTCAACGACCTTCCCAAATTGCCCTCCCGCTCACTTCCTCTCGCGCTGCTTGACGATGAACTGGTCGGTCTGCTTGTTGTGGCGCGTCTTGTAGCCGCGCGTGGGTTTGCCCCACGGGGTCACCGGATGGCGGCCGCCCGAGGTCTTGCCTTCGCCCCCGCCCAGGGGATGGTCCACCGGGTTCATCGCCACACCGCGGACCGTCGGCCGGATGCCCATCCAGCGCTTGCGCCCCGCCTTGCCGATCGAGATGTTCTCATGATCCACGTTTCCCAGCTGCCCGATGCTGGCGATGCAATCCACATAGACCTTCCGGACTTCACCCGAGGGCAGCCGGACTTGCGCGTACTCGCCCTCTTTGGCCAGCAACTGCGCCGCTCCACCGGCAGAGCGCACGAGCTGCCCACCCTTTCCCGGGCGCAGCTCGATATTGTGGATCATCGTTCCCGCGGGGATATTCTTCAGCGGCAATGCGTTCCCCACGACGATATCGGCTTCAGGACCGGAGACAACCTTGTCTCCCACCTTCAGCCCCAAGGGATAAAGGATGTAACGCTTCTCCCCGTCCGCGTAATGCAATAGCGAAATGAACGCCGAGCGGTTCGGGTCGTATTCGATAGTCGCCACCCGCGCCGGGATCCCGGACTTGTCGCGCTTGAAATCGATGACCCGGTACATCCGCTTGTGGCCGCCACCGCGGTGCCAGATGGATAGCTTACCCTGATTGTTGCGGCCCGAAATCCGAGTCTTCGGCTCCAGCAGGGGTTTGTGCGGTCGAGAGGCAGTGAGCTCCTCGAACGTCAGGCCGGTCTGGAACCGCCGTGTTTCCGTGTAGGGTCGGTAGGTTTTGATTCCCATGACGCTTTCAAATGATGAATGCTGAACGGGGCAACTCCCCGCGTCAATTCATCATTTATCATTTATCATTACTCCTATACGTTCTCAGCGTACTCCGGCATCTTCTGTCCGGCCTTCAGCTTGACGTAAGCCTTCTTCCAGTCGGGCCGGCTTCCGGATGTTCGGCCTCGCCGGCGAGTCTTGCCGTGGTAAATTGCCGTGCGCACCGAATCGACCTTCACCTTGAAAACGCTCTGCACTGCCTCCCGGATCTCCACCTTGGTGGCGTGCGGATCCACCTGGAAACAGAGCGTCCGGGCGCGCTCCTTCGCATCCACGCTCTTCTCAGTGATCACGGGCTTCTTCAAGATCTCGTAGGGATTCTTGATCATCGGAGCGCCTCCGCTAAACGCGTCAGGGCGCCTTCGGAGATCAATACCCGATCGTGGCTCAAGAGGTGGTAAGCGTGCACCTCGTGGTGCCGCATCAAGTCGCAGCCCTCAATATTCCTCGAGGAGTATTCCAGATGCCGATTGGCCTGGTCGTTGACTACCAGGACTGTCTTCCCCGGCACCAGCTTCTGAAGGATTCCGGCAAAAGTCTTGGTCTTGGACTCCTTCAGGTCGAACTGGTCAACCACGGTCAGCTTCTGCTCCTGATACTTCGCCGCCAGAGCCGAGCGCAGTGCGCCGCGCAGCATCTGCGCGGGAATCTTGTAGGCGTAGTCGCGCGGCTTGGGCCCATGCGCAATCGAGCCGTGCCGCCAGAGCGAACTCCGGATGCCCCCCACGCGCGCCCGTCCCGTCCCCTTCTGTCTCCACGGCTTCTTGCCGCCCCCGCGTACCTCCCCGCGACTCTTGGTCGAATGAGTCCCGCGGCGCTGGCTGGCGAGGTAAGCCTTCACTGCCTCCCAGAGCAGATTCTGGTTGGGCTTGACGGCAAACACCTCATCGGCTAACTCGAGTTCCTTTACCGTCTGTCCTTCCAGGTTCTTGACTTCAACCGTCGCCATGTCTATTCGCCTGTCTGCCTTCTGCCGACCGCTCACTGCCTACGGTTCTATTTGTGTGGCGCCTTCGCCTTGCGCACGATAACGTATCCGCCATCAGGGCCCGGCACCGCGCCCTTGACGAGCAGAGTGTTGTCATCGGGCAGCACCTGGACCACCCGCAGATTGCGCACGGTCACCCGGTCCACTCCCATGTGCCCGGCCGCCCGCATCCCCTTCAGCACGCGCGAAGGGTACGCTGACGCGCCAATCGAGCCCGGCGCCCGGTGAAACATCGAGCCGTGGCTCCCGCCGCCTCCGCCAAAGTGGTGCCGCTTCTGAACTCCCGCGAAGCCTCTCCCCTTCGACACGCCGATGACATCGACCAGCTCGTTGACGGCAAAGCTATCCACCAGGACCTTGTCGCCAACCTTGACCTCGCCGCTTCCCGACTTCAAGCGCACCTCGCGGAGAAAACGGACGGGGTTGGCGCCCGCTTTCTTGAAATGCCCTTCCAGCGCTTTCGTCAGGTGCTTGGGCCCGGGAGGTTCGACCAGCCCGAGCTGCACCGCCTCGTATCCGTCTTTGCTCGCCGTCTTGCGCTGAATCACCACACAGGGTCCGGCCTTCAGCACCGTCACCGGCACCACATCGCCGTTTTCCTCGAAGATCTGGGTCATGCCCAGTTTTTTGCCCAGAATTGCGTCAACCATTTGCAGCACCCGGGATTCGGGACTCGGGGTTCGGGATTCGGGCTAAACCCATAGCTGTTGCCCAGCCCCCAGTCCCCAGCCCCC
>CAZBWJ010000050.1:0-19077 GCA_964495535.1 uncultured Acidobacteriota bacterium
TTACGACAACGGGCAGGAGGCTGGCTTTTACAATGCTTCGGGGATACAGGATGCTAAAGACGCACTCGCCTTGGGACACGATATTGAGTCGCACAGCTTCGGGCACTTTTGGGATTTCGCCACGGCCCCCTATAGTCTTACCCCGGCGGAGACGGCAGCGAATTACGAGCCCGAGGACCTCTGTAATGGAGAGTCCCCCACGACCGCGTGTACCACCGGTATGAGTGTCTTGGGAGAGGAGGGGGTTAGCAGATGGCTGCTGGAAAACGATCTTAGCATCACCGTGGATGGCTTTCGCTCGGGCTATCTTTTGATACCCCCTCGTTTTTTCGAGGGACTGAGTAATACTGGTTACCTGCGCGACAGCAGTTACGCCTCTGGGGCTACCCGGGGTTCCTTCCCCTTTGTCGCCTTTGTGGCCCCCGGGGGGGCGGTGACGGCCTATCCCATCACGGAATATCCTATCGCGCTCTCAGATGACGAGCTTACGGACACGAATTTGGAGGCAGTGCTAGACAAGTGGGAGAACGTCATCCGGGTCAACTACAACAACAACGCTCCTACGGTCCTCCTGATTCATACCGCGCTGCCTGGTCCGAGGCTAGCCGCCGAGCAGGGAATTCTTGGGCGCGTTGCCGACCTCACGGATCTGTGGATCGGGGACCTGAAGACCTTCGGGCAGTTTTGGGAAAATCCAGCGCAGGGGGGCGGGGTTACCTGCGAAAAGATGTGGTGAGCAGCTCATCGTGGAGTGCGGCTTGGAGAACCCCCCAAGGCCTTCCACTTCGTCGCGAGCGGCAGAACTTGTTCCCCAGCACCGCCCTTAGCGTCTGAAGGTCCACCGCGGACTCCGCCACGGCGCCTCGCTCACGCCCAAACCCCCGTACTTGGCCTTCCCGCGGTAGTACGGCTGGTCGCAGATCATATGCTTCCGGCAGATCTCTTTCACCGTGATTCCCCCCTCCTCCTTCCTTCAACACGTCGATAATCTGCTCTTCCGTAAATCGGCTCGGCCTCAGGCTCAGTTCTCCTTTCGGCTCTTATACCCCAGGAGAACTCACATTTTCATTGGTCCAGTTTTCGGGGCTCCTGACCTGCCCCATTTTGTGGTCCAGTCAGAAGGTGAGTTCCTGAGGTTGGACTAACTGCTCTCTGAGCAGAGCGACGGGCGTGGGGGGAGACGCCCGTCGCCCGGCAGCCTGGGCGGCGAACCGTGCTTTCTCAAACGACGCTCACTAATCTTGGAGGTGCTGAAGACGCAGACCGTTTTGGGCTGGTTCTCTGCCATGCACCAATCGGCAAGAAGTGACAAACGCAGCTCTCCATATGCAGGTAACCTTCTTCGACTGGTAGTGAGAGGGGAAGGGCCAGCAGGGGCGCGAAGGAATGTGATTGACTTCAGACAGATTTTGAATATACTCAATCACAACTAAGCATGAGGGAATGCTGAATGGCAATGAACAGGCAAAAGGAGCTGGCGCCCGCGCGGCTGGAGCGACTGCGGCGAAGGGTGAGGGAAGATCATGTGGTTCGGGTTGAGGAACTCTCCCGGCAACTTAGTGTCTCTCCGGCCACGATCCGTCGCGACCTGAACGAGCTGGAGAGCTTGGGTGAGATTCGACGCGTGCATGGCGGGGCCGTGGGCGTCGAAAGCCGGCTCGAGGAACCCCTTTTTGACGACAAAACCTCAATAGCAGCGAAGGAGAAACATCGGATCGCCCAAGTGGCGTTGAAATACATCGAGCCGAACCAGACGATTTTTCTGGATGGTGGCAGTACGGTTCTGGAGCTGGCGCGCCTGGTAAGAGATCGGTCGAATCTCACCATCCTGACGAACTCCCTGCGCGCTGCGATCGAGTTGGCCGCACACGGCCCGAGGCTGATACTGATCGGTGGTGAGCTGCGGCGGCTCAGCCAAACACTGGTCGGGCCTCTCACCCGCTTCACGCTTCGGGAGCTGCAAGTGGACAAAGCCTTCATGGGGACCATGGGGCTCAGCCTCCAGGAAGGCCTCACGACGACTGATCCTGGCGAAGCCTATACCAAGGAACTTGTTATGGAGCACGCCCGGGAGGTTATCCTCCTGGCCGACCACACCAAGGTCGGGAAGATTTCCTTTTCTCGCTCGGGGCGATTGAATAGGGTCCATGTCTTGATCACGGACAAACTCATCAATCGGAAATTTGCCAGGGAGCTTCGCAAGAGAGGCGTAGAGGTTGTAAGAGCCTGAATCTACCGAACCCAACGGAGAGAACGAAAATGCCCGCTGGCTATCTTAGCGATACGACACCCGACTTCACCCCTTTTGAAATCGACTGCGGAAGAATTCCCGCCTATCGATTCCAGGCGAATCTTCGAAGCGAATTAGCAGCGGGGCGAATCAGTCCCGGGCTGGCCGTTGGGCTACTGGAAGACATGCTGATGATCCGCGAGATGGAAGAGATGATCGTGAAGCTCCGATCCGGTGCCTACGAGCCACTTCCTGAGTTCAACTATCGCGGGCCCACGCACGTTTCGGTCGGCCAGGAAGCAGCTTCGGTGGGAGCCTGCAGCGCCCTGCGGCTGAAGGATTGCATCACGAGTACGCACCGGGGGCATGGAGATAGCTTGGCGCGGGGTGCGCGAGCCATCCGGGACATGCCTGGGGAGCAATTGCGCAAGCGCGTTCCGCAGTCCAAAGCAACTTCCCGCCAGGAGCTCGTGGAGCAGGCGCTTGAAGAGCATGTCTATCGAATGTTGGCGGAGCTTTTCGGGAAGGAAGATGGATACTGCAAGGGCCGCGGCGGCAGCATGCATATCGCGGATTTCACGGTGGGCCATCTTGGAGCCAACGCGATCGTGGGAGGCAGTGTGCCGATCGCGACCGGGGCAGCCGTAGGCCTCCGCTATCTCCGCAAAGGAGCTGTGGTCTGCTGTTTTGCCGGTGATGGCGCGTACGCCAACGGGGTCGTGCTTGAATCCCTGAATTTTGCCGCGCAGTGCCAGTTCACGAACGAGATCGCGGGAGAATATCGCTTCGGCGTTCCCATCATCTTCCTGATCCTCAACAATCACTACGGCATGACAGGGCGGGCGGACAAAGAGGTCATGGGCGTTGCCCATCTGGCACGGCGCGCGGCCGGGTTTTCAGACCAGAATATGCACGCCGAGATTGTGAACGGCATGGATGTGCTGGCCGTGCGCGATGCGATGCGGCGCGCGGCCGAGCACTGCCGCCGGGGCGAGGGACCGGTGCTCCTTGAGGTCAACACCTACCGTTACTATGGCCACTCTTTGAGCGATCCACGCCACGAATACCGCACCCGGAAGGAGGAAGCCGCCTGGAGAGCCGTGGACCCTATCACGGCCTTCGAGCGGCAGATTTTGGAATGCGAGGTACTCGATGCGGACGGAGTCGCGCAGTTGGAGGCGAAGGTCCGAGAGCGGAATGCACGCGCGGCCGTCCGAGCCGCGGTTTCTCCCGATCCGGATCCCGCTGAGGTCATCAAATACATGTATACGGATACTTCGGCGGAGGAGGTCCCCCCTCAATTCCAGAAGGCGAAGATTCTGGAACAACCGCCCCTCATCAAACGTGTGAACCACCAGATCACTTACCGTGACGCAATCAAGGAAGCTCTGATCGAAGAGATGAAACGCGACGCACGCGTCATCTTTTACGGCGAGGACGTGGCCGAATATGGGGGCGCTTTTAAGCTTTCGAAAGGATTGCTGGAGGCTTTTGGCCGGGATCGGGTCTTCAACACGCCCATCTCCGAGGCGGCGATTTGCGGAACGGCTGTGGGCGCTGCCATGATCGGATTACGACCGGTCGTGGAGCTCATGTACATGGATTTCGCGCTCATGTCTTCCGACCAAATCAGCAATCAAGCGGCCAAGTGGCATTACATGTCAGGCGCCCAGATCGAGGTCCCGCTGGTGATACGGGTCTCGGTCGGGGGCGGCAAAGGTTACGGGGGGCAGCATTCTCAGACTCTGGAATCCGTATTTGTCCACGTACCAGGGATGTATGTGATCTATCCCGCGACACCTTACGATGCCAAGGGCCTGTTGAAGTCGGCGATCCGCGACAATAACCCCGTGATGTTCGTTGAGTCGCAACTGCTCTATGATGAGAAAGGAGTGGTGCCGGAAGGCGAATACCTGGTGCCCCTCGGCGTCGCAGACATCAAGCACCAGGGAACTGACATCTCGTTTGTCGCGTGGGGTCCGGCGGTTCAAGATGCCTTGAAAGCGGCCCAAAAATTGAAGGGTGAATCCGGCGTCAGCGCCGAGGTCGTGGATCTGCGCAGCCTTGTGCCTCTCGACCTGGAAACTGTTCTCGCTTCGGTACGGAAAACCGGGCGCTGCGTAGTGGTTAGTCACTGTGTAAGCATCGGTAGTTATACGGGCGAGATTGCCTCGACTATTCAGGAGAAAGCTTTCGATTACCTTGATGGCCCGGTCATGCGGGTGGGCGCCAAGAAGGGGATTGCTCCTCAGTCGCATGTTCTGGAAGCGGTTTTCCTTCCGACGGCGGATGACATCGTCGCGGCCGCCACGGCTGTCTTGTAGGTTGGGAACACCACAATGGTACGACCGATTAGCATGCCCAAGCTGGGGCAGTCGGAAGAAGTGGCCACGATTGTTCGCTGGCTGAAGAAAGAGGGAGACGCCGTCGCCAAAGGGGAAATCCTTTTCGAAATCGAGACGGACAAAGCTCTACTAGAGGTGGAAAGCTTTTTCGAGGGAACGCTCCTCAAGATCGTGGCTGCGGAAGGGCAGACTGTCCCCGTTCAATCGATCGTCGGTTATGTCGGCGATGCTGGAGAACCAATTCCTGAGACCCCGGCTCCTCCCCAGCCGCAGCCGAGGGTTGAAGCGCCAAGAGCCTCTGGGGAAGCACGGCGCGCCACCCCATTGGTTGCCGCGGCGGAACTCCCCAAGGTCGGCAGGGCGAGGGTGGCCATGCCCGAGCGTGAGATCCGGCCCGGGGAAAAGCCCTTGCCGATTCTGGTGGCAGAGGAACCGTCGAGATTTTTCAGAATCAGCCCCCGCGCAGCCCGGCTGGCCAGAGAGGCCGTAATTGATCCCAGTCCCATCACCGGGACGGGACCAAGCGGGCGAATCGTTGAACGGGACGTGAAGGCACACCTTGCGGCCAGAGGGTACGACCGGCTCAGGATAACTCCCACAGCCAAGAAGCTGGCGGCGCGGGAGAACCTCGACATCCTTACCCTTGAGGGCAAAGGTGATTCAGGCCGGATCACAGTGGCTGATGTCCAGAGGGCGATCGCTGAACGGCCCAAGCCCATGAGCAGGATGCGGCAGGCAATTGCCGAACGGCTAACGCAGAGCTTTACGAGCACGCCGCATTTCTTTGTCACCGTCTCTGTGGATATGACGGAGCTGGAGGCATTGCGGTCGGAATTAAAGGCCCAGGGCGCATCGTATTCGATTACCGATTTCATGCTGAAGGCTGTGGCGTTAGCCTTGCGGCAATTCCCCACGGTGAACAGCACCACGGATGGTAAGAACATCCGCTGGCACAGCAAAGTGCACCTTGGCCTGGCGGTGTCCGTGGAGCAAGGCTTGGTGGTTCCTGTGATCCGCGACGCCGATGAGATGACGCTAGCAAAGATCCACGATTGCGCCACGGAACTGACGGCGAAGGCCCGCGCCGGGAAGCTCACACCCGCGGAAATGACAGGCAGCACGTTTACCGTTTCCAATATGGGCATGCTGGATGTCGAAAACTTCACCGCCATCATCAATCCGGGTGAGAGCGCCATCCTGGCAGTATCAAGCGTGCAGAAACAGCCCGTGGTTAGGGAGGATCGAGTTACCATCCGGTCTGTCATGAAAATGACTTTGTCCTCCGATCATCGCCTCATTGACGGCGCTCTCGCGGCTCAATTTGTAAACGCGATTAAGAGCAAGCTTGAGGATGTCGCGCTGTGGAAACGTTTGGCGTAGTGGTCATGGGGGCAGGTCCGGGAGGGTACCCTGCCGCCATCCGGACCGCGCAACTCGGCGCCTCGGTTCCTATCGTTGAGAAAAAGCAGGGTGGTGATTGGCGATCGCGGCCGCCGGGGTTGAGTTCGGGGTAGGACCCGCAGGGAGCGCACGCCCATGCGCGCCTGCAAGCAACAACTTGGGGAGGATTCTCTCCTCCCCCGCGCGGCCGAAGGCCGCCGCTAGCACGATGGCCGCCTAATGCCGCGACCGCTATCAGTCGTAATACTCCAATCCCAAGTGGGTAATCAGCTCTTCGCCCCGTAGGTGGCGGAGAGTGTTTTTCAGCTTCATGAGCTGGATGAAGATGTCGTGCTCGGGGTACAGGTTGGGCGCGCACATCGGACTCTTGAAGTAGAAGGAGAGCCATTCCTGGATTCCCATGTGAGCCAGGTCCGGGCAACGTTGGGCGAGGTCCATCAACAAGACCAGATCCAGCGCCATGGGGGCGGCCAGGATTGAGTCCCGGCAGAGGAAGTTAACCTTGATTTGCATGGGATAGCCCAGCCAGCCAAAAATGTCGAGGTTATCCCAGCTTTCCTTGTTATCACCGCGGGGCGGGTAGTAGTTGATTCTCACCTTGTGGTAGTAGCCCTTATAAAGCTCGGGGTAGAGGTCAGGCTGGATAATGTACTCCAATACGGAAAGTTTACTTTCCTCTTTGCTGCGGAAAGCTTCGGGATCGTCCAATACTTCGCCGTCACGGTTCCCCAGAATGTTGGTGGAGAACCAGCCCTTCAGACCAAGCATCCGCGCCTTTAGGCCGGGCGCCAACAGCGTTTTCATGAAGGTTTGCCCAGATTTGAAGTCTTTGCCGCAAATGGGCACCTGTCTCTGAATCGCCAAGTCCGTGAGCGCCGGGATGTCCACGGTGAGATGTGGCGCTCCGTTTGCGAACGGAATGCCGAGTTGCAGCGCGGCGTAAGCATAAATCATGCTCGGGGGGATATCGGGGCTGTTTGAACGAAGGCCCTCCTCAAATGCCTCCAGCGTCTGATGGACGGGGTGAGGCTCCGAATAGACCTCAGTTGATGCGCACCAGATCATAACCAGCCGAGCCGCCCCTTCTCTCTTCTTGAACTGCTGGATATCCTCCATGACCTGCTCGGCCAGATCCATTTTCGTCTTGCCCGTCTTCAAATTGTTGCCTTGCAGGTTCTTCACCCACCTCTGTTCGAACGCTGCGGGCATGGGGCGGATTTCCACGAGAAAGTCTTTGACCTGATCAAGAAGCGACTTCTCCAGGACTCCAGCCTTGATTGCCGCCTCGGAAGCATTGTCCTTGAAAAGGTCCCAGCCAGCGAAAACTAGATCACCCAGCTCTGCCAGGGGCACGAAATCCTTGATTTTGGGCATGCGCTTCTCGGTGCGTTTGCCAAGCCGCACCGTAGCCATTTGAGTAAGCGAGCCAATGGGGAGCGCAACCTTTCTGCGCACCGCTTCAACGCCCGCAATCATGGTGGTTGCTACCGCTCCCATGCCGACGGTTAGAACACCCAATTTCCCTTTGGGTTCAGCGATTGGGATTTCTTTCCTCGTCATGTTTCTTGTCCTCCGCCTCTCAAGTGCCAAATCACGTCATCGACTCAAACCCTGTATAATCGGCTAGCCCTCCGGGAATTGCAACCGATTTCAGGCGTAGATTCACTACTCAAGAAACCGCCGCACGTGCTCCGTCGCCGCGCTGGAGAACGATCGTAACGTGCTCTTGCCCGGTCTCCTGTTAGCCTTCGCTGTTGCCTCCGTGGCGCATGCAAAGCCGGGCTGCTCGCCCAGTTGAGGGGACACAAAGGAGGTCCTTCACCGTCCTGCGGTGCTGAAGTACTCGAACCTGGCACGCGCATCCGGGATCGTCGGCCGGCCATTCGCGCCTACGAATCCCTCCTCGCCGCGCCCCACCAAACGCTGGTGCCCGAGCAGAAGCGCCGTGCTTTGGCGGAACCAAGGCTCGAACTCCGGGTCGAGTGCAAATGGGTCAAGCAGCGGTCGGGCCTCAGGCGTGTTGTGCTCCGTGCCGTTAAAGACCGGCCACCAGCGGCGCCCGGCCGCCGAGACGATTTCGGCCAGACGCTCCCGCGTATTCCGGTGCGGTATAACCTCAATCGCATAGAAGTCTGCAGCCTCCAAACGGTCTAGGAGCGCCTCGATGTCGCGCTCACCGGATGTGACCGGGTTGCCGAGCACCGGATAGGTGGGGATGGCTCCGAAGGCCAGAAAGATTCCGCGCAGCTCCTCGGAGGAAACGAAGGCCTCCTCAGACTCCGGCACGAAGCAGGGCGCGCCAGCTTTGAGGAGCTTGGCGCGGACAAAGATCTGCAGCGCTGCGTCGTCCGCGCCAGCCGGAGGAGTGGCGGCGCAGCAATGCTTGATCACCTCCGCTAGCGGCGCCTGGCGCTCCGCGGCTAGACCGCGCAGCCGGACGAGCGTTGCCCAGGCCACGTGCCGCTCCGTGGCGTTGCCTCGCGGTGTCAAAGCGCGTACGGCCTCCCACGTGGGACCTTCGGCGTCCAAGCGCTCCCGGAAGATCTGAGCGACCTTCGCGCCCATCTCCCGGTTGCGACGCTCCAAGGCGGCGCGGATCCTGGCCAGCTTCTGCATGGCGGCGGAGGAATCCGGTGGAATCCTGGTTACGCCTTTGCCGCAAAGGTAGACGCGGCCGGGGTTTTGCGGGTCGTTAAGCAAGAGGCCGCCGGCTTCGGCGGCACGGTCCATGGCCAAGGCCTCAAGAGAAAAGGTCGCGGCGATGCCGGCGATTTCGCACGCCCGGCAGAATTCCTCATATCCGGCGATCGTGTAGTGGTCGTTGATTCCCAGGACTGCCAGGCCTTCGCGCGCGGCCTGCCATACGGCCTCGGACGGCGAGCGAAACACGCTAAAGGATTCGTTGGTATGAATGTGGGAGTTGGTGCCGCGCCGCGGCCTTTCGCGGAGCTGCGGGCAAAGCTCGCGCAACGCGTCGAGGCGTTCCGCGAGCGAGCCGCCGTACAGGGCTGCCTCCAGCTCCAGCCGGCCGCGCTGGCGTGAGCGGCTCATCGCACCATGACCTGCCCGCTGTCTACCACAAGGGTCTGGCCGGTGATGCAGCGTGCCGCGTTGGAGCAAAGGAAGACGACCGCCGCAGCTACGTCGGAGCGCTTGACCTCGCGCTTCAGGGCGGTCAGCGAGGTGTAATAGGCTATGACCTCCTCAGGCTTGATGCCTTTCTTGCGGGCGGCAGCTTCGATGTATTCGGGGTTCCAGATCTTCGAGCCCTCGAAGACGTTGCCCGGCGCGACGGCGTTGACGCGGATGCCGTCGGGCCCGAGTTCCAACGCCCAGCCGCGCATCAGATGCAGCTCGCCGGCCTTGGTGGCGTTGTAAGCGGAGTTGGCTTTCGATGCCTCCAAACCGGTTTTCGACGAAAGCATGACCATCGAGCCCCCACCGCCCTGCGCCCGCATGATCCGGGCGGCCTCACGGGCAACGAGAAGGTAGCCGGTCAGGTTGATTTCCAGGGCGAGCCGCCACTTGTCAACCGGCATGTCAACTAGTTCGTACGGCGGGGCAATGCCGGCGGCGCAGACGACGATGTCCACACCTCCCCAATGGCCGAGAAGCTGGTCGAAGGCGGCGGCCACAGACCGTTCATCCGTCACGTCCATATGCACGGGGAGGGCGCGCCGGGGATCGGCGGAGGCAGCCGCCGCGGCTCCCGCGCCCGGATCGTCAATGTCGCCGAAGGCCACCGCTGCTCCAGCTTCGACCAGCCCCTGCGCGACGCCGCAGCCCAAGCCTGATGCCGCTCCGGTTACCAGGGCCACCTTGCCTGCCAACGGCGCGGCTGCGGTGTCCAAGAGGCGCGCGCGGTAGTGTTCGGCCTCCCAGTTGATGATGAAGTCGGCGGAAGAAGGAGACAGGTTGTGAGCGCCACCGCGTCCTGCCGCCAGGCGCAGGATCTTGGCGGCGGCCACAGCCAGCGCCTCGACGGCGTCGAGCTTCACCGGGTCGTCCGCCAGCAGGAAGGTCCCTACGTTCCTGACCAGCGCCACCCGGGGTGGAGCCTTTTCCGCCAGTGCGGGTTTCAGCTTTGCGGGCAATTCTTCGAGCGACTCGGCTAGGACAGCATGCGCCCCGGTGTAGACGATGTGGTCGGGCGTAAGCGCGCCGCCGGCCAGGATCTGGGCCGCACCGCCGCAGGCCGCACCCGCTAGGTCGGGATCGCCGGCCAACCGGACGAAGGCAGCGGCGCCCCGTGCCGCCCGCCAAGCGCGGCGCAATTCCGCCATCGTTCTGCGCAGCGAGGCAGAATCCATTTCCGGCGCCGGGCATGCCGCGGGCGCCGCCAGCGAAAAGTACCGCTCGCAACGCGCAACCCACTCATTATGGAGGGCCAAGCACTCGCGGGCGTCGGACGCCGAGATCAGGAGGCCGTGGTTCTCCATGAAAATGACCATCGGCGAGCGGGCATATTCTTTCTCATAAGCTTCAGCAGCCGATTTGATCGCCGTCGCCAGGCCCCAGCCGGGGTCGGTGTAGGGCATCCAAAGCGGCGGCAGCTCCCCCGGGGGTGTAATCTCGCCCAGGGCCTTCGCGCCCGGCCCGCAGTTCAGGGCGTTGGCCGCTACGGGGTGGGTGTGGATAACGACGCGTCCGAGCATCGCGTGCAGCGCGCTCTCGACCGACGGCCGCCCACGCCCGCCAACAACCGACGATGTAACGTGCAGGATGACGCGCGCCTCGCGCGCATTCGCCTGCGCGGTGGCCAGGTCCGTCCGGTTCAAGATACTCAAAACCGCGGCAACGTCCAGCTCGACCCAACCGTCCGACTCGCTCATCGCGGTCAGTGCCGTGCCGCTGGCCTTGATGGCCATGGTCCGGCCGTCGGGCGATTTCACCGAAGCGTTGCCGCCGCCGGCCTGCACGTAGTCCGGATTAGCGCCGACGGCGCGAGAGATCTCAATCAATTGCGCCAGAGATTCCTTGTCCATTGTGGTTTACGCTACTCGCAGTCGATGAGCATCTTGATCCCCTGTCCCGCCTCCATGACCGCGTAAGCCTTGACCATGTCATCCAGCTTAAACCTGTGCGTCAGGAAGCGTTCCCAGGGCAGGTCGTCGCGCGAGACCATTTCCAGGGCCTGATAGTAATGTTGCAGGTTGGAAGCAAAGCAGCCAAAGACGGAGATTTCGCTGTAATGGATGAGGTTAGTGTCGATGCCCAACACCGGGTCGTCCTTGGGTATACCCGCAAAGAAGGAAACCCGGGCTTTCTTGCGCACCAGCTTCAATGCATCGGCCTGCACGGCCTTCACGGAGCAGGCCGCTATGGCCACGTCAAATTTTCCACCGCCGCCGACCTGAAGGATCTTTTGCACCGCGTCGCCACCGGCCGTGTTCACCGGCAGACCCAGGCCGAACTCCTGGGCGTAATCCAGGCGCTCCTCGGACACGTCAGCAATGATCACCGGGTCGCAGCCCCGCGCCTTAAGGATGCTGGCATGCATCAAGCCGATGGGTCCGGCACCGAAAACCACCGCGCGATCACCCGGCTGAGGAGACAAGTACTCCTGGCCGTTGAGGCAGCAGGAGAGTGGCTCGATCAGCGCGGCGCGCTCCCTGGACATCGACGGGGGGATGGGGATCACATTCCCCTGGGCAACGGCGGCGGCAGGGATTTTGACGTACTCAGCGAACCCCCCGGCGTAGTCGTACCCCAAGGCTGTAAAAGAGTCACAGAGATTGTATTGTTTGCGCTGGCAGTAGACGCACTTGCCGCAGCCAATGACCGTGGCGACGATGACCCTTTGGCCGGTCTTGAGCCCGCCATCGCCGCCAGGGCCGATCTCGTACACGGTTCCGACGATCTCGTGGCCGGTGATCGCCGGCGGGACTACATTCTTCTGCCCGTGGGTAAAAATGCGCTTGTCCGTCCCGCACACCGCGCAGCAGAGCACCTGCAGGACAACCTCACCCTCCCCTGCCGACGGCCTGGGAACAGCCTCAACCCGCACGTCGCGCGGTCCGTAGAAGACCGCTGCTTTCATTGGTGGGCCTACCATTCTCCGCCCATGCCTCGCCGGTTCTCGGTCGTCTCCGGCCCGCCTCGTCTTACCCTCGAGGCTGTACTCGGTATACAGGAAGCGGTGCCGCCTAGCGACCACATCTTAAGCCCACTTAGGCTGGATGTGTGTACGGCCCTTCGTTCCCGCCCACTTTGTCCGGAAACCATCCTTGGCAAGCACGGAGTATACACATAGGTGCATGTGGATTCAACGTGCGTGCGGATAAGGGGATGATTGCGGCCCGTCCATACCGAGAACTCCGTCCGGGCTGAATTCAGGAAAGTTAGTGGGCTGATCAGACACACAGGCAGGCATCGGACCTTGGTCCGATCTGCGGAGAATTAGCCGTTAATTCCTCGGCCGCACGGGATCTCGGCCAAGCACAGCAGGCGGTCGGGTGTATACTCGCCGCTACCCGGGATTCCGAAATGGAGATCCCGGCTACAAAGGCCACTGAAAACGTTTTCAGGCTTGGGAGGATTCGATATGAGAGCAGGTACTCGGTGGTGGGTTTGCCTCGCATTGGCTTTTGCCTTGGTGGTTCCAGCGCTTCTGCGTGCACAAACCGGTGACACGGCGTGGCGCGACCAGGGTGTCCTGAACCTGAGCAAGACGCCCTACGCCAAGCTTCACAACATCCCCGTCAGGGCAGTCACGATTGGCGACGGATTCTGGGGACAGCGCCGCCAAGTGGCCCTCGAGAAGAGCATCCCGAGCATTTGGAAGCTAATTGAGGAACACGGTTACGTGGACAACTTCCGTCGGCTCTCCAAGGGCAAGAATGTTCCGCGCAAGGGCCCGGTTTTCACGGACACCGACCCCTACAAATGGATCGAAGGGGTCGCGATGTTCTTGCAGTCGGGGGACCGGCCTGAGTTGCGAACCATCGCCGAGCAAACCATCGACGAGATTGTCGCGGTGCAGGAGCCCAGCGGCTACCTGGCCACGCAATTCTACGGCGACAAGCTGCAGGACCGCCTCACCCCGGAGACTCTTGACTGGGGCCACGAAGACTACTGCCTCGGCCACATGCTCCAGAGTGCGATTGCGTATTACCGCGCGACGGGGAATCGCAGGTTCCTCGACGCCGCCCAACGGTTTGCGGATTACATCGCCAGGGACTTCGGCCCCGATAAGAAACCGTACTTGGCCGGACATCCGGTGGTCGAGATGGGTCTGATTGAACTCTATCGCACGACCGGTGATCGCCGCTATCTGGATCTGGCCGGCTACATTCTTAATGGCGACCCGCGGATCGTTCGCCACCCGCAGCGTGTCGTTTACACCTTCAGCGGCATCCCGTTCACGGACAGGACTCACATGCAAGGTCACGCTGTGCGTGCCATGTACGCCTGCAGCGGCGCGGCGGACTACTACCTTGAGACCGGGGATCAGAAATACTGGCGCACGCTGGAGAACCTGTGGCAGGACACGGTGAACACCAAGATGTACATCACCGGCGGCCTGGGTGCGCGCTGGGAAGGCGAAGCGTTTGGCGATGCCTACGAACTGCCCAACGCGCGGTCCTATTCCGAGACTTGCGCGGCCATCGGCGGGATGATGTGGAACTGGCGCATGCTCGCCGCCTCGGGCGAAGCGCGCTTCACGGATGTTCTGGAGCGCATGCTTTACAACGCCGTGAACGTTGGCATGTCGCTCGATGGGACGCTCTACTGCTACGCCAACCCACTCGAGTCTCCAGGGAGGACCGATCCCACCTGGCACAGTAAGGAAGGCACGACGCGGAATCCCTGGTACGACGTGCTCTGCTGCCCACCCAACATCGAGCGCACACTTGGCGCGTTGCCTGGCTATCTCTATAACACCAGCAAAGACGGACTGTACGTCAACCTCTACGAAAACTCACTGCTTGATTGGCACCTGGAAGACGGCACCGGCTTGAAGGTCGAGCAGAAGACCGACTACCCGTGGGACGGCAACGTCGAAATCATCATCTCCCCCGCCAAAAAGAAAGTGTTCACCCTGTACGTCCGTATTCCGGGCTGGGCGACGGGCGCCAAGGTCAGCGTCGATGGCAAGAACATCAAAGAGGGCATCAAGCCCGGCGAGTATCTGCCCATCCGGCGGCGTTGGGAGCCCGGGGACCGCGTGCGGCTTGACCTCGATATGACGCCGCAGCTCGTTGCCGCGCATCCGAAGGTCTATGAGGACGCGGGGAAGGTCGCAGTCCAACGCGGCCCGCTTGTCTACTGCCTGGAGCAACTTGACCAGGCGGGAAGTTCCTCTGTCACCGATGTCGCGATCCCCGCCGGGAAGAAGGCTGCACCTGGCTTCCGCACCGAACATCGTCCCGATTTGTTAGGCGGGATTACCGTCGTTCGCTGCCAGGGCCTCGCCTATGATGAGGCAGGTTCGGTTCGCACGCTTTACCGGCCTGCGGGCCCTGTAGCCCAACGCGTTGGCCCTTACGTCGAACTGACCTTCATCCCCTACTACGCCTGGGCCAACCGCGAACCAAGCCCCATGCGGGTGTGGATCCCGTACGTGCAGGCGAAGTAGCAGGGAACAGGTTGCAGGGAACGAGAAGATCGAGCCATCAGGTCATTGAATCATCGGGCCGTTTGCGTAGCGGGTGGCGAATTCTCGGACCGACGGTGCCCTGGCTCGATCACCTTAGAATCTGACCATCCACCGTTTAAGCGGGACCAGCCACACGGGGCCCAGAAGGCCGGAAGGCGGAATCGACTTTGGTACAATCTCGCCATACGTGTCCCAGCGAATCCCATAGGTTTCAGCCAGTGGCTTCAAATCGGGCTTGGACAGAGTCCGGACCTTATGAATCCAAAGATTACCCACTTCGACCCTGAGAGAATTCTGTCCCACGTTGAGAGCCCCTTTGCAGCTCAAGGTACGCCGACCCTTCCACGCCGCACCGAGCGGAACACCGTTCAGGACGACCTCGGCAGTCTCATGCACGCGTCCCAGATCGAGCCTCCACTCAATGTCTTTTCCAAGATCCGCAAGCTCAAAGGTCGTCTCGTACTTGGCCCAGCCGCTGTACCCCTTCCCTTCCGGCAAGTCCGTCCAAGACGGCAAGTCCTTCAGGGTAATCGGAGACGCTCCCCCCAGTGCCAAATCCCAGGGGCCCGTGATGGAAACGGGTTCCGGCATGCCCCCTAGTGAGAACCGATGCGTCTTTTTCTTGCCACTCGCGAGATAGTAATCGCCGTTTCTAGGCAGGAGACCAGCCACTTGAACTCTATTCTTCACTGTTTCCATCCGCAAAGGACCGAGCCAGTTTGTCCGCGTGACCAAGGGTCTCGGACCTGACGGGGAGAAAACCAGGAAACACGACTCAAAGGGTTCGAGTCGGAACTGAACTTCGGTCACCTTACCTTTTCCATCAGGAAGTGCGACGTACTCGAAAACCACCGTCGTCTCCGTTTCACCCGTTTCTGGATGCCACCGCTGCGGACTCTTGTGACCCAGGGCGAACTGCACCCGCAAATCCTGCCGCCGGTCCGAGACGTTACTGACAAAATAGAAGTCCACTTTGCCGATCCTTCGGTGTAAGAAACCAACTTTGTCTCTGGCAAATTCTTGCGCCGTGTCACTCCCGTCGCCTGCTTCCAGGATTCTGAAGTCAGGGTTGAGAGCTGACCTTACGTAGTTCAGGGCACTCAGACCATCAGCGGCCAGAATAACGTTTCCCTTCCCAAAGGTCTCGGGGCGGCCGGGGACAGGCTGTTTCCCTTCCCACATTTGGTCCAGAGTGGCGCGCAGTCGCGCCGTGCGGGATTCCTGTTCGGCCAATCCTGGTGCCGCCGCAGGAATCCGGTTCATGAAAATCAGCGTTCCACCACTCCTCACGAACTCCGCCAGGCGATCCAAGGACTCCGGCGGCATGTATTGAGCGCCCGGAACGACCGCCACCGAATAAGCGCCGTCACCGGCTCGAAGTTCACCTGCCGCAACCTTCGCTAGGCGCGCCAAGGCGTGGTCATTGATGAGGTCAAAATCATATCCGGCTCGTCGCAACTCCTGAAACCACTCGGTCCCAAGTTGATTTTCAATTTCCACGTCCATATTGAGACCCCCGGCACCGAATTTCGCATAGATGTCGGCAAGGGGGAGATAGACAGCAACCGGATTCACGGCAGAACCCATCTGCAACAGGCTGGCGGCGCGCTGGATGTAGCGCGCAAGGTAAGGGTAGTGCCGCCACCAGACGTTATTGTGGTTGATCGCCGTGGACGCGTAGAACACCCAGCCTGGCTGTCCTGCCTGAGCAGGTGAAGAAGGATATCCGTGGTTCACTATCTGGTTCATACCCTCCAGGAACTGTGCGTCGGTGGCGGCCTTCATCATCTCAAGGGTAACCAGGAAGAGAGGCATACGAAGCCAGGTGTAGGTTTCCGATGAAATGACCGGCTTTTGATAAATGTGACCGGCGGAGGACGCCAGGCGGCGATGGCGGATGTTGACCGCGTAACTGTCTCCGAAAAAGATGGTCTCCCCTTCCGGGATGTGCGCCGCGGCGTAGCCCTGCATCACATCGCCCATCGCGCCGTGCGCCTGAACCCTCGCTTTCATGCCGTTCTTCTCACTCCACTGGGCCAGAGGTCCGAAGAAATGATCCAGAAGGAGATCGGAAACAGTCAGGTGGAAGTCATACCGAATATGCGGGGTGACCGGGCCCGCCTCGTACCACAGAGCAGGAAGATACGGGGTGATGTCGTAGCCCCGACGACGTTGGAACTCCTGCGGGAGGTCCGTAGTCCAATCGGCGCCATAGACCTCCAGACTGTCGCAAAAGACAGAATGAAAGGGTGGGCATCCTGCATCCTGCAGCTCGTCAAGCACCCGCGTGCCCGCAGCACGGAGGAACAATTGCGTTGCGTTCCGATTGAAGTGGTCTAGAACATATCCTTCCATTCCCAAGGTTGGCCGTTTCACCTGTTGCCCGGTCGGGCAGTCAAGGATGGCCATGATCTTCCAGTGGCCTTCAGGAACCTTCCAGTTCTCCATCTTGAGGCCGCTTCTCACGTTACCCGCACTTGCGGTTGCGAGTCGGCTTACGATCACCCTGGACTTGGAGATGTCTGGCTGCTGCGAAACGAGGATGGGCACGGCGAGAATGGCAACCACGTTTTCCTCGCCCACTACTTGCGGCCTGAAGTCCCAGGAAAAATCACGCGGCCCAACCACATCCAGGCAAAGAAGACGTAATCGGCGCGCGGCCAACTCCACGGGAATGAAAGGTCCGCCATACGGCCAGCCGCTCCCCAAAGTGAGATCACATTGCAGCCCGAGTCGCTCTGTTTCCTTCGCCGTGTGTCGCAGACGATCGAACCATTCCTGGGAAAAATACCGAACGTTGCGCACACCTCGCTGTGGGTTGTCAACCTCGAGGGGATAGACGGGCTGGACCTCGACGCCTCGCAACCCGGCCGCGCGCATCAGGGTAAGTTCGCGCGTAATCTCTTCCGCCGTGATGGCCCCACCGAACCACCACCAGCGCGTCATAGGCTTCGCCGCCTCAGGCGGGCTGGAGAACGCTGCCTGCAGGGCCTCGACATGATTATCACCAGGAACTTCCTGCTGACCGGACTCGTGGCTATTCTCTTGGGCTGTGGCATTTGCCATTCGGGAACCAGCCCAAGCCCACCCTGCCACGCCGGACCGCGCCAAAAATTCACGCCGGGTACAAGCATCATGCCGGCCCCTACCCATGTTGTACCTCCCACTCACGCTCCATTCCGCTCCCACTTGCGAGGCTACGGTTCAGCTTCGGCCACCGACGTGGCCGAATGAGATCCCGTCGAGTCCTGCCTGTAGCCATGAAGCAATCAGGGCAAGATCAGCTAAGTTCGTAACTCCACCGTGGTGGGAACCTGGATTGTATCCGAACAAGCCTGACAAAGGGTTCGCTATATGCTGGTTGGCTGGTCCGGCCCCCGGCCGATTTCGCCCGGAGAGCTGTGCACATGCGCGAACAGGCACTACTTGCAGTGGGAAACCCAACCTCGACTTGGTAGAGTTTTTCGGGGCGGGTCAACCCAAGTACGCCGTGCACCGCCGCGTGGCATGGGTAGGCATGCCAGGGTCTGACCAGGAAGGGCAGGCAGGGGTTGAGATTCCGAGTCCCTCTCCGCAGCCACTTTAGCGTCTTGCCACTGCCCCCTGATCAATGCGCCCCACTCGATGGAGAGAAACGCTCGTCCTCTTCTGTAAGAAAAAGGCAGGTTCATTCCGGCGGCCGGCAGGCCATGTCGGAAGAGTTTCCTTTCCGCATAACTGTGGAATCCGGGGGCAAAGTCACCGGAATGCGTGCCGCTTAGCGTGGTTTCAAAAGCGCGCGTGAAGGCATTCCGCACACGATTTGGGAAGGCCGCGACGGGACTCTCTGCCTGAGCGAGCAGGCACCGTCGGCCTCTCTCGGTGAGCGGGATGGACTTTCTCCAGGGCCCGACGGACGATTGTTCTCGCACTTATTCTGCACATTTCTCCCCAATTGTGCACAGTCACAGCCACCCAATTGCCCGCGGCGATCGGGCTACGGCAACTTCTTAACTATCTCCGCAAACTCCTCCTGTGTGAACGCCCTGAGTGTCGTCGTCCTGACGTTCCCAAGGGAGCTTAGCGCCAGATTGACAGTCGCGGCAACTTCGTCGTTAGGGGCTTCACTGACGGCAACGAGGTCGTACTCCCCCATGACAATGTAAATCCCGCGAACCTTGGCGCCCATCCCTTCAGCGCTCTTGATGGCTGCTTTGATTCGAGCCGGGGCGCCTTTGATGTCCTTGACTCCCTGCTCCGTCCACTTATAGAGGGTAAAGTAGGTGGGCATGGTGTATCCTCCCTTCTTAACGCGAATCTATGCCCCAGGCCACCTTTTGTCAAGCGACGTAGCGCGCACCAGATGGTAGGCACGGTTGATTCGGAGTGTGAATCAACCGTGGATTTTTGGCAGGGTGTCCATACCAAGAACTCCAATCGCGCAAAATTCAATCGAGTCAGCGGCGCTGACTAGAAACGCGGCCAGAGCTTCGACGTTGCCACGACTTGCCGAGAAGTAGCTG
>CAZBWJ010000050.1:19177-23852 GCA_964495535.1 uncultured Acidobacteriota bacterium
GTTTCGAATTCCACCGAGGACAAGAGGTTGACTTCTTTCGGCGGATCGGTCATTGTGACCTGATCCCAATGGCCTTGGTGCAAACGAAATTATGAAAAAGATCCTCATCTACGACACGACCTTGCGAGACGGCTCGCAAGGCGAGCAGGTCTCGTTTTCCGTGGAAGACAAGCTCCACATTGCCAAGAAGCTGGACGAGCTGGGGGTGGACTACGTGGAAGGCGGCTGGCCCGGCTCGAACAGCAAAGACATCGCTTTCTTCCGCCGGGCCCAGGAACTGAAGCTCAAGCATGCCAAGCTCGCGGCGTTTGGCAGCACCCGCCACCCGCGCAACAGCGTGGCCCACGACCGGAATCTTCAAGCGCTTATCGAAGCCAACACTCCGGTGGTGACCATTTTTGGAAAGACGTGGGATCTGCATGTGAAGGTGACTTTGGGGGTTTCCCTGCGCGAGAACCTGGATCTGATCCGCGAGTCTGTGGCGTACCTAAAATCGAAAGGGAAGGAAGTCATTTACGACGCCGAGCATTTCTTTGACGGATTCAAAGCCGACCGGGATTATGCGCTGGCCACGCTCCAGGCCGCCGAGAAGGCGGGAGCCGACACCCTCGTGTTGTGCGATACCAACGGCGGCACGCTGACCGCAGACATTCGCGAGCGCTTCCGCGCCGCTTCCAAGCACGTCAAGACACCCCTGGGGATTCACACGCACAACGATGGCGAAATGGCGGTGGCCAATTCCATTGCCGCCGTCGAGCTCGGGGCGGTGCAGGTGCAAGGGACGATCAACGGGTATGGAGAACGGTGCGGCAATGCCAACCTGTGCTCCGTGATCCCCAATCTCGAGCTGAAGTTGGGCCTGCGCTCCATCGGCAAGGAAAACCTCAAGCGCCTCACGGAAGTGTCCCACTACGTAAGCGAGCTGGCTAACCTGCCCCCTCGCCAGGATCTGCCCTACGTCGGCAAGAGCGCGTTTGCCCACAAAGGCGGCATTCATGTGAGCGCGGTGATGAAAGAGGCGTCTGCCTATGAGCACGTGGATCCCGCGGTCGTGGGCAATGAGCGCCGGGTTCTGGTCTCGGAACTCTCCGGAAAGAGCAGCGTGATTTACAAGGCGGAGGAGTTGGGTCTGGAGATCGACAAATCCTCTCCCGACGCCAAGCGGGTGGTGGACAAGCTCAAAGAGATGGAGCACTACGGCTATCAGTTTGAAGGGGCCGAAGCATCTTTTGAAATCCTGTTCAACAAGCTGGTGCACCACGCGAGAGGGTTCTTCGAGTTGGACGGCTTTCGCGTCATCACCGAGAAGCGAGGAGCTAGCGAGTCGCACTCGGAGGCCGTCATCAAGTTGCGCGTGGACGGCAAGGAGGAGCACACGGCCAGCGAAGGGGTTGGTCCGGTGAGCGCCTTGGACAGGGCCTTGCGAAAATCGCTCACCACTTTTTTCCCGTGCATCCGAGACATTCGCTTGACCGATTATAAAGTCCGCGTGTTGGACGCCGAACGCGCCACGGACGCCAAGGTTCGGGTGCTGATCGAAACCAGCGACGGCCACGACACCTGGGGAACGGTGGGGGTTTCCGAAAACCTCATCGAGGCGAGCTGGCAGGCCTTGGTGGACAGCATCACCTACAAGCTGAAAAAGGAATACGGCTACCGGCGGTAGGAGAGCGGAGCCGACGCGGCCCCCTGAGCTGGCGGTGCGTCGCCAAGACTCCATCAGCTCGCCAGATCAGTAACTTATCCACTGGCCCCCGTGGTCCGCAGAAAATGCCTGCGAGCTCAGAGTTAACGGTTAACGCTCTCGAAGTCGGACCGCGGACGGATCGCAGGCCAGCGGTTGGTTCTACGACAGCCGCTAACTTCCCTGAATTCAACGCGAACGAGGTTCAGGCGAAGCACCCCTGCCTGTAGCTGCTGACTCTCTCACTTATTCCGCATATTTCGCACAAATTGTGCACGGTCACAACAGTGTGGGTAGGCACACTATGTGAGATAGGTGGTAGTGGACAGGGGTGGGTGGGGGTGGCTCGTAACTTGTTCTAAACTCAACCGGTTACAGAATTGAAGGCCTTCAGAGCACTGTGCGCAATATATGCTATAACTTACGAGGGTTTTGCGGAGTTTATGAGAAAATCGGCCCCCGTCAAGTACCTGTGCTCCGCAGAGAATGCGTTCGCCCGCCATTTCGAGTCCAATGTCACGCTGCAATCCTCTTGAGTCGATATTCGTGATGAAGGCCAGCCAGAATGGACCTCGCCACGACTCCGTGATCACCAGGAATTCGATGGCCTGAAGATCGCTTCAGTCGCAGATCGACGGGAGGATCCGGAATTCCCGGTCCCAAACTGGAATGTGGCCTGCCCCTGTTGCAGTGAGCTCCCCCACTCCTTCAGGATTCTGCGCATATGCCTTTCGTTGAGTGGGATCAGAAAGTCCAAACACTCACGACGGATGGTCCCCATCAGTCTTTCGCAGAATGCGTTCGCTTGGGGCGCCCGGGACGGCGTTTTCAACACTCTCATTCCCATCGACTTGAGGGCGGAATCGAGCTCCGGAGAATAGATGCTATCCCGATCATGCACGACAAACCGATACGGCGCCTCACCCGTGATGACTTCTCGGAACTGCTGGAGTGTCCAGTCAGCGGTGGGGTGAGCCGTAACGTTGAAGTGAGCGATCCTGCGCGTTCCCACTTCCAAGACCACGAAGACGTAGAACACTCGAAATCTGGCAGTGATCGCGACGAAGAAGTCGCAGGCCAGAATGCCTTGGGCATGGTTGCGGACGAGCGTCATCCAACGCTGAGACGAGGGCCCACGTTGGGAGCCTGTGTCATCGGGCATGTAGCGTCTCACCGTGCGAGGTGAGACCCGAATACCCAGCTTCAGCAAGAATTCTACAGCGATCCGCTCCTCACCCCAAGTCGGGTCGCGCTGTGCCAT
Organism: uncultured Acidobacteriota bacterium; assembly: GCA_964495535.1. Taxonomy (GTDB): domain Bacteria; phylum Acidobacteriota; class Terriglobia; order UBA7540; family UBA7540; genus JALHUF01. The sequence goes on from CAZBWJ010000050.1 coordinate 22,123, forward strand.
CTCAGCGATCAGTTGCTGCACTTCGGGAGGGATGCGTGGCCGCCCTCGTCTTTTCGACTTCCACCTCCAAAACAGCCGAATGCCTTGCCGATGCCACCGGATGAAGGTGTCTGGCTTAATGATGGTCAGGATCTGTCGCCGCGCGAAGAGTCTGGAAAGCAACACCAGCGTCAACCTGGTAGCATCCTTGGCGCGCTGAGGTTTGGCCTTGCGCTCCAGGTGTAGAGCCAACTGTTTGCGGAGAAACAGGTTCTCGGCGGTCAGCGCAGACCTCGGGCGCAAGCTAAGCTTGATGAACTTGAGGGCATCCAGCAATAGACAGAGAGTGTTCAAGGGCAGGGCGGACAGGGAATTGAGTCTTAGCATAAAGGACGGGATGCCACACCCGGAAATTGCCGTCAGTTTGAAGTTGTGAGTCAGGGCGGACAAAATTATTGCGGACAATAGTATCCCCTACGAAAACTCGTGCCTCGGGGCACGGTCTCAGAGCCAGATGTTGAGCGTTCAAAAGGTGCGTGCCACCGTAAATCCAAAGCGTGCTCTCCGCTCCACTAGCCGGAAGGGCTGGAAGTACCGGAGTGCGTCGATGTAGGTCGCCTCATTAGGGAACAGTGACCGCGATGGAAGGCTTTGAGGTTGACTGACGGTTTCGTTCAGCCGGATGAGATTGTAGCCATAGAAAATGCGGAAAGGGGCGTTCACAATGGGAAGGACGACTTGAAATTCAATGCCGGTGGAAACTCGCGGACGGTAGTTGCTAGCTGCAATGGGTTTCAATTCGTTCGCCAGGGGGAAGAAGGGAAACTCTTTGTGAAGATCCGACAAGGACGTCGTGGACACCTTCAACTGGCTACTCCGCAAGATGAAGGAACTCCCGGCGTCGACGAAATAGGCCGCTGTCACTGGCCCGACAATGGGAATCCGATACTCGAAGTTGGTGATGAGCGACGTGTCGCCTCCAGGGAATATGGGCGCATAGTACGGAAACCGGGTGGACGACCCGCACGTCGATGTTGGCTTACCATCCGAACCAGGCGTCCATAGGGGGTTGCCATTGGCATCCCGGTTGCAAACCGAGCCGACCGTAGGATAGAAGCTAACCGGGCTGATGCTGCGAATGTCGAAGCCTCGAAGGTCATCTTCTCCCCCTAAGTAAAAGCGCGAAAAGGGCGGTGGCACGCGCCCACCGAAGCCCGTAACCATCGACCCCAGAAACCGCATGCCAAACACGTGCGGCCTTTCTGCCTTCTTTCTGGCCACGGGGCGAAAGTACTTCGCTTCGATGACGGGTCGAATCGTGTTGACGTTTCCGCCCAGGATGCTTCCAGAAAAGGCCAAGCTGGCGTAGATGTACTTGCCTTGCGTCGGGTCGTAGGGGTGGTTCGTCGTGTTGTACAGATACGTGGGCATGATCTGGCTGGAGGTGATCCCTGTCAAGGCGTTCGGACCCTCAAAGCCCCGGAAGTTCAAGGCTTGAAAGTAAGCCTGCGACACCGAACTGAAGGTTTGTAGGCTGCTCACAGAGAAGGAATAGGTGAGGCCCACCCGCGCGAAGCTCCGGCGGAGGGGGTAGCTGACAAAGGTTGTGAACCCGGAGGAGTTCTGCTGGTAATTTTGGAAGAAGGCCTGCCCGTAAGTGGAGGTCAGGGAACTCTCACTGGTGCCATAGGAGTAAGCCGCCTGGCGGAGCTGGTCATAGCGGTAATCGCTCTTGAAGATGGTAAATCCCG
>CAZBWJ010000051.1:0-16851 GCA_964495535.1 uncultured Acidobacteriota bacterium
TACTGCGCCTGAGCGCTCGCAGTCGCAAGAGGCCGAGACGCCTACCGAATCGAACGTCTGCCCTCGCCGCAAGACTTAGAACGCCTACGACTGAGGAACCTCCAGCCTCCCCGCCCCTTGATGAGTGAGCCGGTCGGCCCGGATTACCTCAAGCCCTTCAAGCGCGAAATCACTTTGCGCGGCTATCAGATCAGCGCCATCGATGAAATATCTAAGCAGTTCGACCGCGAAGGCAAGCGGAAGTTCTTGCTCGAAATGGCCACCGGCACGGGCAAGACCCTTCTATGTGCGGCGCTGATTCGGCGGTTTCTGGTTACACGGAATGCCGAGCGAGTTCTTTTCATCGTGGATCGCATCGAATTGGCCAAGCAGACGATGGAAGATTTCAACGTCATCCTGCGGGAATTCAGTCCGGTGGTCTTCAAGACCGCGCGGCGTCATCCCTCAGAGTTGTTGGGCTCTTGCGTCGTTGTGGCCACCCTCCAGTCCCTGATGGTCGACCGACGCTATCGCGAAGAATTCTCTCCCTTTCACTTCGATCTCGTGATTAACGACGAGGCTCACCGCTCAATTTACGGCGACGCACGCGAGGTCGTCCATTTCTTTCAGGCAACCCGCGTCGGACTAACGGCCACGCCGAAGGCCTATTTGAAGAACATAGACCTCGCGCGGCTGGGCCGCGAGAACCCCAAAGCCTTGGAGGCCCGCGAACTCCGCGATACCTACCACTACTTCGGTTGCGAGCCGGGTTTCCCGACTTTCCGGTACGACATCGTGGATGCGGTCCAGGACCCCGAAGGCCCGTTCCTTTGCCTGCCCAGGATTCTTGACATCCGTTCCGATATCACCACCCAGGCCCTGGACGACAACGGATGGGCCGTGGTGATCAATGAGCAAGACGAGAATTACAAAATCCAGGACCTGGAGCGAAGAATCTTCACTCCGGAGCGGAACCGGGTCATGTGCGAGGCATTCCTGAAGCACGCGCAGCGTGACCCGTCCGGCCAAGCCGGCAAATCCATCATCTTTGCCGTCAATCAGACTCACGCCACGAATCTGACCAAGATTCTCAACACCATGCAGCCCGGCTTGGCCGTCACTATCACCTCGCGCATTCCCGATGCCTCGACCATTTCCAAGGACTTTCGCGACGGTCGCAGTTCCGAACGCGTCGCCGTGTCGGTGGACATGCTCTCCACGGGCTACAACTGCCGCGACCTCCTTAACGTCGTGCTCATGCGACCCATTTTCTCGCCCACCGAGTACATCCAGATCAAGGGGCGCGGCACGCGGCGGTTCACCTTCCGCATTGCCAACACCGAGTACGAAAAGCAATATTTCTTCGTGCTCGACTTTTGCGCCGTCGCGGAATACTTCGAGGAGAAATACGACTATGCCGAACCGCTCAAATTGCCACAGCCCAAGGGCAAGCCCGAGGCTGAGGCCGGAGAAGAAGCCGAGGCCCGTATCGCGGGCGTCTCGCCCGTGCAGCCTGTTGGCGAAGAGGCCGGCGAGGCTCTCGGCGGCAGGCCCCCGATTCCGACCTGGACGGGCAGTGATATCATCGTCTCCGAAGAAGTCCGCATCGTCGGCCCCAACGGCGAGAAGGTAGATGTGATGACCTTCCGGGGCTCGTTTGAGCGCGACATTAAGGAGTTTGACCGCAAGGACGAGGAGTTCCACGAGGCTGTCGAGACCGAGGACGACGACTCCATCGAGACCATTATGGGCGAACGTTTCTTCCACAAGCCGGAGATGTTCTACTCACCCGATAAGCTGGTGCTCTCTTACGGTGTCCCTGCGCCTACACCCACATTCGTTTACGGAGCTTTGGGGAAGCGGGCTGTGCCGACCAAGGATCAGGTGGTTGGCGATACGGTGGATTCCATCGCTGCCCGCTTCAACCTGCGATACAACGAACAGAAATGGCTGAGCGCCACTGCCCAATTGATCGCCGATGATCCGCAGACGCTGAGGCGCTTCATGGGGGGCGATGTCACGATCTTTGACTCAACCCAGTTCAATCAACTGGGAGGTCTCGCGGCCCTGGCTGAGTTCGCCGACCGTGAGGCGGTTTTCGAGGCGCTGCGGCAGTCCACGCTGGTGCGCCAATCGATGCTGGCAGCCGCCTGTAGCGGCGGTCTATGACCGCCGTCTGTGTGGCATCGGCCTCTGGCCGATGGTTTGTTCTTCGGCGCTCATGGAGCGCCGCTACAGAAATAAGAATCAATGGCCACACAACCCTCCAAACCGCACGGCACGAACTTCCACTCTTCCGGCCTGCGCCAGAAGGTGGACCAGCTCATGGATATCCTTTGGGCCGGTGGGGTCAACAACCCCATGGATTCCATCGAGCAGCTTTCCTATCTGATCTTCTTGCGGCTGCTCACCGAGAAAGACGAACTGCTAGCGAAGCTCGATCGAAAGAAATATCAGCGCATCTTTTCCGGCAAGTGGGCGCGGTACGCTTGGGGCAATTTCGTCACGCTCACGGGCGACCAGCTTTTTGACGCCATCCGCTCCGCCATCGAGAGCCTGCACGAGTTGCCGGGGCTTTCCGAAACCGGCAAGCTCCTCTTCAACCGCGCCACGCTGAAAATCTACGACCGCCCCACGCTCCGCGCTGTCATCCAATCGATTCACGAGATGGACTTGAACCCCCGCGACGGGCAGGACATCAAGGGCGACATGTATGAATACATGCTCAGCAAGATCGCCATGTCCGGCACGAACGGCCAGTTCCGCACCCCCCGGCACATCATCGCGATGATTGTGGCGCTAGTAAATCCAAAACCGGGTCTGCGCATTTGCGACCCCGCCTGCGGTACGGCGGGCTTCCTGATTGCCAGCTTTAATCACATCCTCCGTCAGAACACGTCCAAGGCCACACTCGCTAAGGGTGTCGCGGACGGGGACTTACTCAAGCCCGCGCAATGGAAGTTCCTGGAAGAGCAGGCTTTCACGGGCTACGACAACGACGCCAATATGGTCAAGATCGCCATCCTGAACCTCTATCTTCACCAGCTTGAGAAGGCCAACATCGAGTTTCACAATCCTCTGACTACCGGCCAGGGCAGCCCCTACCCAGGCCTGACGTTTGACATCATTCTTGCCAACCCGCCCTTCGCGGGAAAGATCCAAAAGGAAAGTATTCTCTCGGACATCAACCTCGAAACGCGCGCCACGGAGTTGCTTTTTCTCAAATGGTTCATTGACCACTTAGCTCCGCGAGCAAGGGGGGGCGTAATCGTGCCGAACGGGGTCCTTTTCGGCTCTACCAAGGCCGCCCGTAAGGTCCGCGCATTGTTGCTCACGGAGTGCGAATTGCAGGCGGTCGTGAGTCTGCCTTCCGGCGTGTTTAAGCCTTACGCCGGTGTCGGTACGGCGAGCCTGATCTTTGAGAAAGGGAAACCAACGCAAAGCGTCTGGTTCTACGACCTGACCGCCGATGGCTTTTCGCTCGACGACAAGCGCACGCCGATTGCGGCTAACGACATTCCTGACCTATCGATCAAATGGCCCAAGCGCGAAGAAGGCCCCAATAGCTACCGCGTGCCCATCGAGAAGATTCGCGAGAACGATTTCAGCCTTGCGGCAGGGCGGTACAAGCCCGTTACGGCGGAGGCCATGAAACACGATCATCCGGGCAAGATTCTGAACGAGGTGCTCACGATCGAACAGGAGATTATTGAACACACCAAGAACCTGCTGGGAAAAACTGCGAAATGAGCAAATTCGTCCCCCTGGCAAAACTCACGCAATTCGTCCTCGACGGTACCCACGGCTCACCGGAGCGTACCGAAGACCCGAACGGGGTTCCCTTGCTGAGTGCAAAAAATATACTGGACGGTGAGATTCGGTGGGACAACTTCGACCGCGTTCCTGTTCACGAATGGAAGGATTTCTGCAAACGGTTGACGCTGCAGCCCGGAGACGTGCTGATGACTTGTGTAGGGACAATCGGGCGAGCAACAGTATGGAACACGAATCGCCCAGCGGTTCTACTGCGAAGCGTCGCCGTTCTCAGACCGACCGACTGCCTAAACCCAAAATTTCTTGAATACTGTGTCCGCTCTTCCCCCTTTCAACACAGTATTTCCCAAAGAATAAAGCAGGCATCGCAGGGCGGAATATACCTTGAGGATATCCGAGAACTTCCTCTCCCTGTAGTGCCACTGTCCGAGCAGGAGCGGATTGTTCGCATCTTAGACGCGGCGGAGGAGTTGCGGCGGCTACGCGCCTGCGCCGACCGCCGCACCGCCGACCTCAGCCCGGCCCTGTTTTGCGACATGTTCGGCGACCCGGCTGCAAACCCAAAAGCGTGGCGGTTTGTACCGGTCGGCAGGATCAGCAGTGTGGTCACAAGTGGCTTTACGCCGCGAGGGGGTTCTCAGGTTTACGTCGAGGAAGGGCCATATTTGATTCGTAGTCAGAATGTGCAAATGAACATGTTGGACCTCTCGGACGCGGCTTGTCTTCCGAAGGACGTCCACGAGTCAATGGCGAGGGTCCGCGTCCAAGTGCAGGACGTCCTTTTGAACATCACCGGAGCTTCGATTGGTCGAGTCGCGTGGGTCGAATCGCTGGACCGGGAGGCCAGCGTAAACCAGCATGTGTGCATTATTAGGCCTCTCACCGACGTTGCACATCCAGCGTACATCTCGGTATGTCTCTCCACGGATTTTGGGAAACGCATGATTGACCAAGTGCAGGCGGGCGCGTCGAGGCAGGGGCTAAATCATCAACAGGTACGGCAACTGGAGATTCCCCTGCCACCCCTAAGCCTCCAACGCCAATTCGCTGCTCGCGTCGCCGAAATCCGCGCGCTCGAAGCCCGCCAGGCCGAGAGCCGGCACCGCTTGGACGACCTCTTCCAATCCCTTCTCCACCGCGCCTTCCGCGGCGAGTTATAGCACCACCCTGCCGGGGGGGGCGGGGGCCCGGGATTTTAGATTTTGGATTTTCGATTTTCCAATTTGCAGTTTCGCCTCTTGGGGCTGGGACGGAGAATTGTCGATTGATGATTGTGGATTGAGAACAGAAGGAGTTCGTCCATTGCCGGTGGTCTGCTGCATCCTAGCCGCGATATATAGGCTCTGAGCCTGTGGACCGGAACCGCCCCGCCCGCCCTCTCGCCATCAGAATGAGAATAATGAGAACAGTGAGAACCGTGAGAATGTCTTTCTAACCCTTTCATTTTCCATGGGTTAGAGTTACCCGCAGCACGCCTTTGGCCCGCTTTTGTGGCAAAACGCCCCATCACCCCTTGGCCGTGTAGGCGCGGTACGCTGGCCAGTCGTCAATCAAGCGCGCCGCGTCCGGATTGACATTTCTTGATCCTGTCGTTTCAGCTACAGCAATGCCTGAGGTTCGATGTGGTAACATACGGCCCGACGGAAAGCGGGATTCAAGATTAGGGGTTCGGGATTCGGAACGACTACGAACCATCAGTCCCGAAACCCGAATCCCGGCGACTGAACCCCGAGTTCACACACAAGGAGCCTTTATGCGCAGATACCGATTCCTGCTCTTGGTTGCAGCCGCAGTTCTGGTTTTCGCTGCGGTGGGCCGCAGTGAGAAAGCCTCAGTGAAGCAGCCCAGGAAGGGCAGACTCCTCTACATGACGCTTACCAAGGGATTCCATCACGCGAGCATTGACCTTTCGAAGCAGGTCGTGCAGGAGCTGGGCGAGAAGAACGGAGCGTTTGAGACTACGCTGACCGAAGATGTCGCGGCCTTCACGGCGGAGAACCTGAAGCGCTACGATGCCATCATGTTCAACACCACGGGCGAGCTGCCCATGGACGACGCGCAGAAGAAGGCGTTCATGGATTTCGTGCGCTCCGGGCGCGGGTTCGTCGCCGTCCACAGCGCCACCGACACCTTTTATATGTGGGGAGAATTCGGGGAACTCATCGGCGGCTATTTCAACGGCCATCCCTGGCATCAGATGGTCACCATCGAGGTGGCTGACCCAACGAGCAAGCTCGTCGGCTTTCTCGGGAAAGCGTTCCAGATCAACGACGAGATCTATCAGGTTAGCGACTTCCAAGCGAAGGATTGCCATGTCCTGCTCCGCCTTGACCCGGCGTCGGTGGACCTGAAAAAGGCGGGTGTCATGCGCCGCTATTACGGCTGGCCCGTGGCCTGGACGCGATCCTTCGGCAAAGGCCGCGTGTACTACAACGGCTTGGGGCACGACGACTGGGTCTGGAAGGACGCGCGGTTCCAGGAGATGCTGCTCAAGGGCATCCAGTGGGCGATGGGGCTGACCAAGTAGCGGCCCGAATGCGGCAAGGCATGCAAAACTCGGCCTCACCGCCCTCAGGTTCAACATTTTTTCTTGACAAAGAAGTGAGCCGTTCGTATTAAGAGAGTGGGAACGGTTATCAAGTCGAGGAGGGGGCGCGCGCATCACTGAATAGCGGTTGACCTCGTTAGGCGAGGTTACCACGCAAACACAGGCCACTGCCCGGAAACCCGGAGACGGGCCAACGGGTGGAGCAGGCACGGTCGGCTTAAGGCTTTGCCTAAGGTGGCTCTGTCCCAGGGGAAGGGGACACGACGTTGTGTGGAGCCAAAGCTCACACCAGGGGGGTCGATGACCCGGCATTCTCGGCGGGTCGAGCGGATGGCCCCGTGGGCCGAGTGACTCCCACGGGGCTTTTGCTTTATGGAGCCCTGGGGTCGGGGAAGCGGCGGGACTGCCGTGGCCCAGGCCAACCCGGGGCCCGCTCTCGTATCGCTCCTTGGGGTAAGAACACATTCTCGTTGCCGCCGCGCCCGCGCGGCGCGCAGCGCTCGAGAGGCGGATCATGATTTACTTCACCGAGCTTGAGAACCTCCCCATGTATGGCGTGAAGGGCGAATACCTGGGCCGCTTGTTCGATATTTGCGTCGATCCGAGCCAGAACTCGCTGCGGGTGGCCTCTTATCTGGTGAGGGGGCCCAAGAAGAACATGCTCTGCATCACCCATGAGCAGTTGCAATCGCTTTCCGTTCGCGCCGGTCAGACCAGCGTCCCCCGAGAGGAAGTCCGCTGTTATGCGCCCGATGAGGGGCTGCTTCACGTGAAGAAGGATGTCCTCGACCAGCAAATCATCGACGTCGACAACCGCAAGGTGGTGCGCGTAAACGATGTGGATTTTGACATCCGGCCCACCGATGGCCACACGGAGTTGCGCATTGTGGCGGTAAACGTCGGATTCGCTGCCGCGGTCCGGAGACTGCTGCAAGGGCTGGCGGCGAAGCACACGATTCGGCTGATCACCAGTCCCTTTCCCACTAAGACCATTCCCTGGGAATTTGTGAATCTGATTGAACCGAGCCCGGCGCGCCGCGTCAAGCTGCGCATCTCGTATGACCGGCTGGCCCGGCTCCACCCCGCGGACATCGGAGACATCCTGGAAGAGTTAAGCCCGGATGACCAGAAGGCGGTGATCGAGTCGCTGGACGACGAGACCGCGGCGCACGCCCTCTCGGAGATTCCCACCCGCATGCAGGCGGCCTTGCTCGAAAGCATTTCCCCCGAGAAAGCCGCAGACATCGTGGAGGAGATGCCCCCCGACGAGGCGGCCGACGTGCTTCAGGAAATGCCGCCGGAAACTTCGGCGGAAGTTCTGGCCGACATGGAGAAGGACGAGGCGGAGGACGTCCGCGAACTGTTGGGCTTCGAAGAGAAGACGGCCGGGGCGCTGATGACGACCGAGTTCGTCTTTGTGGGCGAGGCGGCGACGGTCGAAGGCGTCGTCGCGGCCCTGAAGAGTTTCGAGGGGCCACTGGAGTCGATCCACATGATTTATCTGGTCGATACCGAAGCGGTGCTGACGGGCGCCGTGCCTTTGGCTCGCCTTCTCTTGGCCGAGTCTTCTACCCCGCTCAAAGAACTCTCGGAGGAACCGCCTATGTCCGTGCCCTCCCATGCGGACCAGAAAGAGGTGGTGGACCTGTTCCATAAGTACAACCTCGTGACGCTGCCCGTGGTGGACGAGAAAGGCCATCTGCTGGGCGTAGTCGCGGCTGACGACGTACTCGCGTTGGTCGTCAATCGCCGCTAAGCTGAGTGGAGGCAAGGATTGGCTATGAACCGGGAACGCTTTCGACACTGGCGGATGAAACTGGTGATTTTCCTGGCGGTCCTGGGCCCCGGCATTATCACCGCCAGCGTGGACAATGACGCCGGCGGGATCTACACCTACTCGGTCGCCGGCGCGCGTTTTGGCTACTCGCTGCTGTGGACGCTGATCCCCATCACCGTGGCGTTGATCGTTATCCAGGAGATGGTCGCCCGGATGGGGGTGGTGACGGGCAAGGGGCTGGCCGACTTGATCCGGGAAGAGTACGGATTTCGCACCACCTTCATCCTGATGATCCTGCTCCTGGTAGCCAACCTGGGCAACACCATTTCCGAATTTGCCGGACTCGCTTCGGGCATGTCAGTTTTCGGAGTCAGCCGCTTCGTGGCGGTTCCCCTCGGGGCTCTGTTTGTTTGGGGACTGGTGGTAAAAGGGACATACCGAATCGTCGAAAGTGTCTTCCTGGGCGCGTGTGTCTTCTATGTTGTCTATCCGATTTCGAGTTTCCTTACGGGTCAAGACTGGTCGCAGGCCCTGCTCGGCACGGTGAAACCTTCCTTCGAGTTCAACGCGAGTTACTTCTACATGGTGACGGGCCTGGTGGGGACCACGATTGCACCCTGGATGCAGTTCTACCTCCAGTCCGCCGTGGTGGAGAAGGGCATCAAGCTGAAGAACTACATCTACTCCAAGTGGGATGTGATCGCGGGTTGCTTCGTGACCGATATGGTGGCTTTCTTTATCATCGTGGCTTGCGCGGCCACGATTTTTGCCAGTGGCCACCGCCAGGTTGGCAGTGCGGCTGACGCCGCGCTCGCCCTGCGCCCGCTGGCGGGGCACGCCGCCAGCGCCCTGTTTGCGTTTGGCCTATGCAATGCCTCCCTGTTCGCGGCTTCGATTCTTCCTCTTTCGACGGCCTATTGCGTCTGCGAGGGACTCGGCCTGGAGTCGGGCGTGGACAAGCGTTTCCACGAGGCGCCGGCCTTCTACTGGCTTTATACCGGCTTGGTCTTCTTCGGAGCGCTGACGATCATGCTGCTGGATGAGAGCAAACAGATCCCCATCATCTTGCTCTCGCAAGTCGCCAATGGCATCGTCCTCCCCTTTGTTTTGATTTTCATGCTGCGGCTGAGCAATCGTCAGGATCTCATGGGAGAATACCGGAACACGCGGTTCTTCAATGTCATCGCCTGGACGACCTGCCTGGTGATGATCAGTCTGACCGGCCTCCTCGTACTCAGCGCCTTCTTTCCCCAGCGAATCCCCACCTAGCACACGTTGCCCGCTACTGGCGTGTTAGAGAAGAAGGTGGAACACGTAACGCCTGGGGAGGCTGTCATCCTGAGCGCAGCGAAGGATCTGATTGCTAAGGAGATGCTTCGCTGCGCTCAGCATGACCCCACCAGTCCTGCTGGGTCGCCAATTTGAGTTACGCCACACTAGCGGTGCTCCCGGCACCGCCGTGGTAGTCACGGCGTGGCTTGCAGGCTGCCGCGGCGCACATCAGCTTGCGGTGGGTCGGGTGGTGTGTTACCTTTCGTTTTTGAGCGGCACGTCACTTTTCTGTCGCGCAGGTTACGGTGAAACGAGAACTCTCCGAGGTGGATCTGCTGGCGCAGATTGACCTGGACCGGCTGCCACAACACATCGCGGTGATCATGGATGGCAACGGGCGCTGGGCCAGGCGGCGGCGTTTGCCTCGAATTGCGGGCCACCGGGCGGGGATTCGCGCGGTGCGGCAGGCCGTGGAGGCCTGCGCGCGCCTGGGCGTGCGCTACCTCACGCTATACGCCTTCTCTATGGAGAACTGGAAGCGGCCGCATAGCGAAATCAGACTCCTGATGGCCTTGCTGCGCGAGTACCTGAAGAAGGAGATTGGCGAGCTTAACAGGCAGAATATCCGCTTGGCGGTTATTGGCAGGATCGGTGAACTGCCCAAGCCGGTTCAGACAGATTTGCAGGTCGCCCTGGAGAAGACCGGCCGAAATACCGGGATGCGGCTGACCCTGGCGCTCAACTACGGGGCGCGCGCGGAGCTGATTGACGCGGTGCGTGCCCTGGCGGAGCAGTTGAAGCGCGATGGGACGATGCCCATCCATGAAGCCACCTTCAGCCAGTTCCTCTATACCCACGACGTGCCGGATCCCGACCTCCTGATCCGCACCAGCGGCGAACTGAGGCTGAGCAATTTTCTCCTCTGGCAGGTGGCCTATTCCGAAATCTGGGTGACGGACACACTCTGGCCGGATTTCACCCAGAAGGACCTGTTCCGAGCAATCATCGACTTCCAGAAACGGGAGCGCCGATACGGCGGGCTGGGGTTGGGGTAGAGATGTCGCGTCTCCATACTGACCTTTTCTCCATCCCTGCCTCGGTTCCGCATTCCTCAATGAAGTCTCGCATCCTGACCGCCCTACTCCTGCTTCCTCCGGTCATCTGCCTGCTCGGCTGGGCGCCCGAGTGGCTTTTCCTGTTGGCCGTTCTGGCCGCGGTGGAGCGCGGACTCTACGAGTACTTCCACATCAGCCGTCAGGCCGGCTGCAAGAGCCTCCCGGCGGTGGGCTACGTGGCCGGGGCGGCGGTCTGCCTGGTGCAAACGACTGCGGTCCGCAGAATAGGTGAACTGAGTCTCGTCGTCCTGGTCCTGATAATCCTGCTCACGGCCGCTTTCGCGCTTTGGTGGATGTCAGATCTCAAGCAGTATCTGGGCGCGGTGGCCACGACGATTTTGGGGGTGCTGTACGTGGCCTTCACGCTTTGCTGGCTGCTGCCCTTGCGTTTCTCAGCGCCCGCCACGGGCCAGAAGGTGATTCTTTTTCTGTTCCTGGTCATCTGGGCGGGCGACATCTGTGCTTTTCTCGTCGGCCGCTCGGCGGGCCGTCACCTGCTTTTCCCCCGGGTCTCCCCCAAGAAGACAGTCGAGGGTGGGCTGGCAGGACTGGTTGGCAGTCTGCTCGTAGCCTGGGCTTTTGCGCACTGGTTCTGGCGGACAGCGGATCTGAAGACGGTTTTTCTGCTGGCAGCGCTCGTTGCCGTAGCCGGCCAGATTGGCGACCTCGTAGAGTCGGCCCTGAAACGGGGCGCCGACCTGAAGGACTCAGCAGCGCTTCTGCCCGGGCACGGCGGCTTGCTGGACCGCATGGACAGCCTGCTCTTTGGCGCCCCGGTTTTGTGGGTGGCGCTGGCAATCAAGGACCTTTGGCCATGGTAAAGGGATTGTGCATTCTGGGCTCCACGGGTTCGGTGGGTCAGAACTGCCTGCGCGTGGTGAGAAGCCTGGTGGGCCGCTTCCGGGTCGTGTCTCTTGCGGCTGGCAAGAACCTTGATGTTTTAGCTCGGCAGGTGGAAGAGTTTGGCCCGCAGATGGTTGCCGTGGGCAGCCCCGAGTGGGTGGAGCCGCTCCGCGAGCGGCTTCGGGCTAGAGGCTACGAACAACCTCTCAAGATCGTGGTGGGCACCGGCGGGCAGATCGAAGCCGCGACCCTCCCCGAAGTAGACTTCGTGGTGTCGTCCTCGCACGGCATAACCGGCCTGCGGGCCACCTACGAAGCCATCCGCGCCGGCAAGCAGGTCGGTCTGGCCAACAAGGAGACGCTGGTGGTGGCCGGCGAAGTGGTGATGCGTGCTGCGCGGGAGCAGGCCATCGAGCTCCTGCCCATCGATAGCGAGCACAGTGCGGTCCACCAGTGCCTGCGGGCCGGTCACCGCCAGGAGGTCCGGCGCCTGATCCTGACCGGATCGGGCGGGCCGCTGCTGCGGACGCCGCTCGAAGAGTTCGACTCCGTGACTCCTGAGCAAGCCCTGGAGCATCCAATCTGGAAGATGGGTAACAGGATCACGATTGACTCGGCGACGCTGATGAACAAGGGCTTGGAAGTCATTGAGGCCCACTGGCTTTTCGGTCTGCCGGCATCCCAAATCGAGGTGCTGATTCATCCCGAGTCCATCGTGCATTCCATGATAGAATTTCATGATGGGTCGGTCGTGGCCCAACTCTCTGTGGCGGACATGCGCCTGCCGATTCAGTACGCCCTGACGTACCCGGAACGGATAGCGGCCCACGGAGAGTCCTTGAGTTTGGATATGGTGGCCGCGGGCCGGCTCAGTTTTGAGAGGCCTGACGTTGGGCGGTTTCCGTGCCTGGGGTTGGCGCGGGAGGCGTTGGAGAAGGGCGGGGCAATGCCCTGCGCCCTGAACGCCGCGGATGAAGTGGCGGTGGAGGCGTTCTTAGGCAAGCGCCTCCGCTTCTCGGACATCCCGCGCGTGATTGAACGGGTCATGAAACAAACGTCCCAGGTGCATTTCAATTCCCTGGGCGACGTTTTGCTGTGCGACCGCGAAGCCCGCGAACGCGCCACGGAGCTGGTGGCCGCGGGACTAGGATGAGGAGAACGGTCTGAGCATGCTGGGGAGTTTCCTTACGGATGGCGTGGTGGTTGTCGTGGTCCTGGGTTTCATGATCCTGGTTCATGAGCTGGGGCACTTCCTCGCCGCGAAGTTGTTCGGCGTCCGCGTGCTGACCTTCTCGCTGGGCTTTGGCAAGCGACTCCTTGGTTTCAAGCGCGGCGATACCGACTACCGGGTGAGCGCCCTGCCTTTCGGCGGCTACGTGAAGATGGCCGGAGACGATCCTGCGGAAGTCCGCCAGGGTGACCCGGGTGAGTTTCTGGCGCGGCCGCGCTGGCAGCGGTTTGTGGTGGTGGTAATGGGGCCGGCGATGAACGCGCTGCTGGCCGTGGGCCTGCTGGCGGGACTGTACCGGTATCACTTTCAGAAGCCGGCTTATCAGGATCAGCCGGCGCGCATCGGCGACGTGGACCAAGACTCGCCCGCGGCGCGCATGGGGGTGGTGCCTGGCGACCTCATCGTCCGCTTGGGTGGATTGGTCAACCCGAAGTGGGAGGATGTGGAAGTCAAGATTCTGACGGCCGTGGGAGAAGCCCTGCCGGTGGAAATCCAGCGTGAGGGTCAGACCCTGAGCCTGAGCGTGACGCCGCAGGCCAAAGGCCCCAACCGCATCGGCGACGCGGGCTGGTACCCCTACGTGCCGGGCACCATCGACACCGTCGAGCCGGGACTGCCCGCCAGTCAAGCAGGTTTGAAGCCCGGCGACCAGATCCTGGGCATCGATGGCCGCAAGGTTTTCTTCTGGCCCCGCATTGCTTACCTCTTGCAGACGGGAAACGGCAAGCAAGTCGAGCTGACGATTCAGCGCGAGGGGAAACAGTTCCCGGTCCGCGTCAAGCCAGTCTTGACCGAGGTGCGCGGAGAAAAGATCTGGCGCATCGGCGTGGCCTTCCGCAGCAACGTGGTGGTTCGGCAGCTTCCCTGGGGGCAGGCCATCGCCTCTGCGCTCGGGGACAACCTGCGCAATTCTCTGGCGACCTTCGACGTGCTGGGAAAGATCATCACCCGCCGCATGTCCACGCGCTCGCTCGCCGGGCCCATCGGCATTGTGCAGCTCTCTACTGAGGCCTATCGAGCGGGGATTCCCGAGCTGCTGATGTTTGTCTCGTTTATTAGCCTGCAGTTGGGGATCTTCAATCTGCTGCCCATCCCCATCCTCGACGGTGGGGTGATCTTCCTGCTCCTGATTGAGGGCGTGATGCGCCGCGACCTGAGCCTGGAGGTCAAAGAGCGGTTCGCGCAAGCAGGCATTGTGTTCTTGCTGCTGCTGGCGGCGTTCGTGATGTACAACGACATCGTCAAGACCCTCCGGCCGTATTGAGGCATTGATCCATTGATCCATTGACTCATTGATCCATTTAGTGACTGGCGAAAGGACCGGATAGGGCAAGGTTCGGAGAGCCTTGTAAGCCGAGCGTTGACAATTTCACACGCGGTCAGTTCAAACCTCGCGATTCAGGCATGCAGACATGAACTTTAGCGACCGAGAGCACTTTGCTCCCCGGCGCCAGACGCGGCCCGTCAAAGTGGGGCGGCTGACGATTGGCGGCGACGCTGCCATCGCCGTGCAGTCCATGACCAAGACGGACACGCGGGACGTGGAGAAGACCGTCGCTCAGATCCAGCAGCTCGAAGCGGCGGGCTGCGAGATCGTGCGCCTGGCGGTGCCGGACCTCGCGGCGGCCCAGGCATTGGCCGACATTCGCAAGCGCTGTGCCGACTCCATTCTGGTGGCCGATATCCACTTCCAGTACAGGTTCGCCCTGATGGCGCTGGACGCCGGATTCGACAAGCTGCGCATCAATCCCGGCAATATCGGGGAGGCAGAGAAGGTGCGCGTGGTGGTGCGCCGCGCCCAGGAGCAGCGCGTGCCCATCCGCATCGGGGTCAATGCCGGCTCGCTCGAGCGTCGCTTGCTCGAAAAGCACGGTTATCCAACGCCCGAAGCGATGGTGGAAAGCGCGCTCGACCACCTGCGCCTCCTCGAGGGCTTGGGCTTCACCGACACGATTGTCTCGCTCAAATCGTCCCACGTAAAACTCACCGTGGCCGCATATCGCCTGCTCGCCCAGCAGGTGGATTACCCGTTTCATCTGGGCATCACCGAAGCCGGGACGCAGTTCTCGGGAACGGTCAAGTCGTGCGTGGGGATGGGCGTTCTGCTGGCGGAAGGCATCGGCGATACGATCCGCGTTTCACTCGCCGCTGATCCGGTGGAAGAAGTGCGCGTGGCGTACGAGTTGCTGAAGTCGCTGGAACTCCGCAGCCGCGGGCCGGTGGTCATCGCCTGCCCGACCTGCGGCCGGCTGGAAGTGGACCTGTTTAAGATTGTTGGTGAAATCGAGAAGGCCACGGCCCACATCAAGATGCCCATCCGGCTGGCGGTGATGGGCTGCGCGGTGAACGGTCCGGGCGAAGCCCGCGAGGCTGACCTGGGCGTCGCCGCCGGCCGCGCCAGCGGCATGATCTACCGGGAAGGGAAGGCCATCCGCCGCGTCAGCGAAGAGGAGATCGTCCCCGCCCTGCTCGAGGAGATCGAACGGTTCGTGGCGGACAAGACTGCCGGTCCGGCCGCCGCGCCGTAGGAAACTCGCCTAGGTTTTCCAGCCCCACCTGACAGAACCCTGCCTATCATCCAACCAGGGCGAAGCATCCGTCTTGACACCTCGCTGCTTGAGGCGCACGGCCCACGAGCCGCGGACCCACAAGGCGGGTCCGCGCTACAAAGTGGACTGCGGGGTTGGCGTGACCGGTTGGCTGCGGCGCTGGGCGGCAAATTTGAACAGGCGGAAGAACTTGAGCGCGCGGCGGGCGTCTTCCTGGATCTGCGCCTTGAGGATAGCGGGGCTGTGGAACTTCATCTCGTCGCGCAGGCGATAGAGAAACTCGATCTCTACACTGGTCTCTTTGACCTCACCGGCGAAGTTCAGCAAGTGAGTCTCCACGCTTAAGCGGTGGTCGCCGAAGGTGGGCTTGTGTCCCACGTTGGTGACGGAATCGTGGACCGCCTCTCCCAGCAGGGTGCGCGTCACATAGACGCCGATTTTAGGGACTTGTTCTTCCCCGGGCGCCAGATTCAGGGTGGGCACCGTGTGCTTGTGGCCCACGCCGAAGCCAGCCACAATGGGGCCAGAAACCGAAAAGGGGCGTCCCAGGAGCCTACCGGCCAAATCCACGCGGCCTGTGGAAAGCAGTTCGCGGATGCGTGTGCTCGACACAAGCTGGCCGCGCACTGCAAGAGTCGGCAGGATTCCGAGTTGAACCCCTTCTTGGCGCGCGAGCTCGGCAAGCACCTCGACATCACCGGACTGGCGATACCCAAAGCGGAAATTCGGCCCGACGTGGACGAAGACGGTGCGCAAGGCGCCTATCAGAATCCGGCGCACAAACTCCAAAGGGGAAAGGTGTGCCAATTCCCGGGTGAAGGGCAGAACCACCAGGAGGTCGATCCCTAGATTCTCAATCAGCCGCGTCTTGCGGGCGAGTGGCGTCAGGAGCCTGAGTGCGTGCTCGGGCGAGAGGAACTTGATGGGATGCGGCTCAAAGGTGACGGCGGTGGCCGAGGCCCCCAGCGAGCGGGCTGTCTCGACCACCCTGCGCAGCAGCCGCTGGTGAGCCAGGTGGACCCCGTCGAAGTTGCCGATGGTCACCACGCTCGGGCGCAGCGGCTTAGGCAGTTGCCGGAGATCGTGGATGATCCGCATGTTTTGCGAACCGAAAATCGAAAAGCGAAAAGCGAAAAACGAAAACCGAAAAGCGCTCCCTGTTGCGGGGTACGCCGTTACCTTTCTGCTGCCTCCTTGCGCATCAGAGTTGAACGTAAGTAACCGTTCAACAACTGAATGACCCGGATTGCCAGCCTTCCCAGCCGGTTGCCTTCGGCGGGGCTGATGTAGTCTTCGTCAACGCAAGTTATCAGATGATCTCTCAGTTCGTAGACCGACCCGCGGGCTTGGCGGCAGTGTTGGGCGTTCTCTTGGTAACCGTACCTGCCGTATCCTTCCGCAATGTTCGCCGTCACTGATGTGGCGGCGCGGCGGAGCTGGCTCGCAAGGGCGAATCTCTCAGAATCAGGAAGGGTTTGCGCCGCTTTGTAGATTTCCCTCCGAAGCTCACCGCGGCCTTCCAAACCTCGAGATCCGTGAAGTCCCGAATCGGACTTTTCTTTCCCGCCGATTGCATAGGATCCTCTTGCCCCTTTTCGATTTTCGCTTTTCGATTTTCGGTCACTGACCTCCGATAGCTGCTACAAATCAATCTTCAATCCATCATACGCCAGGCGTACGTGGGGTGGGAGCGCAGCGCTCGTTTCCTCGTGGCCCAGCTCGTGCGCGATATGCGTGAAGAAAGCCTGCTGGGGCTGCAATCG
>CAZBWJ010000051.1:16951-23647 GCA_964495535.1 uncultured Acidobacteriota bacterium
CGTGGCCCAGCTCGTGCGCGATATGCGTGAAGAAAGCCTGCTGGGGCTGCAATCGTTCCACCAGTGCCAGCGATTCTTCAAGGCTTGAGTGAGTGGGATGAGGTTTGTGCCGCAAGGCGTCGAGGATCAGCACGTCCAAACCCTCCAGCAGGGCGAGAGAGGTTTGCGGAATGGTGCTGAAGTCGGTAACGTAGGCCGCCGGGCCGAAGCGAAAGCCCAGCACCGGCAAGTCGCCGTGCAGCACGGGCACCGGAACCAGCCGCAGTCCCCACAGGTCTAGCGGCCCGTCGATGAGCCGCGGGTCAAGCTTGGCCACGCCGCCGTACTTGTAGGTCCCCTCGAAGATGTAGCTGAAAATCCGCCGAATGCTCTGCATCGTCGTCGGGTCGGCGTAGATGGGGATGGGAGCGCCCTGGCGAAAATAGAAAACGCGAATATCGTCCAGCCCCAGGATGTGGTCAGCGTGGGCGTGGGTGAAGAGCACGGCGTCCAGGCGCTCGAAGCCTGCGCGCAGGGCTTGCTGGCGGAAATCCGGCGTGGTGTCCACAATCACCACGCGGCCGTCGAATTCCAGCAGCAGGGAAGGGCGAGTCCGCTGGTCGCGGGGATCCGTGGAGGTGCAGACCCGGCACCGACAAGCGACCGTCGGCACGCCGGTAGAAGTCCCGGTCCCCAGGAAGGTCAGTCTCATTGGGGTCTTGGCGCCAGACGCTTTTCGATTTCGACAAAGCTCAGGCGCAGGTCGTAAAGGACGTCGTCGAGCAGCTTGGCTTCTGGCTGGGTCAGGTTCCCGCGGGTCTTTTCTTGGAGAACTTCCAGCAGGTCGATGGTGCGCCGGGCATTGGGCAGGTCGGGGGGGATTCGTTCGCCCCCCGGCCCCTCCAGCAACCCCAACTGGAACATGGCCGTGGTACTGAGGTACGAGACCAACATGTCAAAACCTAAGGCGTCTTGCTCCGCGTACTGTTCCGCGTCCGCCTCGGGCTGGACCGGGGCCGCGGGCACGGGTTCAGGGCGCCCTTCGGGCGTTTTCTCAGCTTCGCGTGAGGGTTCCCGACGCGTCCCGTCCGAGCTGAACGGGCGCCGGTCAACCACCCTGAAGCCAGATGGTTCGTTCTTGTTTTCAGGCATGGGCTTCCCTACGCGCCGCGAGTGTATGCCTAAAGCGCGGGCTGCTCTTCGCGACTTGCATCAAAAATCAGTGTAACAACAATTCTCCTTCACAACAAGGCACCTGGGTCTATTGCCATTCCTTTGGGCGGCTTGATACATTAGCTGATTCGATTCTGCTCGTGCCGTTCCAGCTTAATGGGCCGGCCGGCTGCTGCCGGGACCTTGGGAGATTGGGCGAGATCGCCGCTCACAGGAGTAGCTGGAAATAGTTGGAACGGCACTCGCTGGCCGTCGAGGGCGAACGGCAGGCGTCGAGGAGTTAACCTGGGCGGAGAAACCCTGCGAAAACTGGTGGAACTGATGGCGCAGTTGCGCGGGCCGGAGGGGTGTCCCTGGGACCGGGCCCAGGACTACGATTCGGTCAAAGGCCTGCTCTTGGAAGAAGCCTACGAAGTCGTGGACGCTGTTAACGCCCGCGACATGCACGCCCTGGAGGACGAACTCGGCGACCTGCTATTCCAGGTGGTTTTCTACGCGCAGCTCGCGGCGGAAGAGAAGCGTTTTACCATCGACGACGTGGTGGAACGCGCCTACGCCAAGCTGGTCCGACGGCATCCGCACGTCTTCGGCGAGACGCGGGCTAAGACTGCCGAGGAAGCCTTGCAGAGCTGGCTTTCCGTGAAGGAGCGCGAGCGCCAGGCCGGGCCGCCAGCCAGCGGGCAGCCGAAGTCATTACTGGATGGCATCGCGCCGGCATACCCGGCAACGCTTGAGGCGTACGAGCTGGGAATTCGCGCCGCGGAGGTTGGCTTCGATTGGGCGAAGGTGGAGGACTTGCTCGCCAAGATCGAGGAGGAAATCAGCGAGCTGAAGCGGGAATTGCCCGTCCGCCCCGCCCACGACGTCAGCCGGGTGGAGGATGAGGTAGGTGACCTGCTGTTTGCCGCCGCGAACTTGGCCCGCTATCTGCGTTCCGATCCGGAAAGCTGTCTGCGGCGCGCCAACCAGAAATTCAAGCGGCGCTTCCAGGCGCTCGAGGAAGAAGTGGCGAAGCGCGGCAAGCAAGTGCGCGAGTGTGGCCCCGAGGAGCTCGACGCGATTTGGGAAGAACTGAAGACGCGAGAAGGCCAGTGAGCTACACGCCAAGGCTCTCGGAGACTCGCGAGGAACTGGCGGCTTGTCGGTACCTACTGGAGCCCTATGAAGATCAAAAGCGTGGAAATTCGAGAAATCCGGTTGCCCCTGCTCCATTTCTTTGAGACCAGCTTCGGCAGAACCACGGTGCGCCGGATCGTCCTGGTGCGCGTCGAAGCCGATGGATTGACGGGTTGGGGGGAAGTCGCCTGTGGGGAAGAGCCGTTCTATAGCCACGAGACCCCGGAGACTGCTTGGCATATCCTCCGCGACTACGTGATTCCCTGGAGCCTGGGGCGGGAATGGGCTTCGGCTGCGGAGATTGCTCCGGTGTTTCGCCCGATTCGCGGCCACAACATGGCCAAGGCCGCGCTCGAAAACGCCCTGTGGGACATCGAAGCGCAAATGAAAGGTGTGCCGCTTGCCAAATTGCTGGGCGGGAGCCTCGAGGAGATCCCTTGCGGAGTGTCCATCGGAATTCAGAATTCCGTCGCGGAGTTGCTGGAGAAGATCGAGCGCGAACTCGACGCCGGCTATCAGCGCATCAAGGTGAAGATCAAGCCGGATTGGGACGTGGAAGTCCTGGAGCGTATCCGCCACCGATTCCCGCAAATTGCGTTAATGGCCGACGCTAATTCGGCGTACACGCTGGCTGACTTGCCCCGCCTGAAATTGCTCGACCGCTTCTACCTGATGATGATCGAGCAACCCCTGGGCTGGGAGGATTTGCTGGACCACGCCAAGCTCCAGCGCGAGCTGGCGACACCGATTTGCTTGGATGAATCCATTCACAGTGCGGACGATGCGCGGAAAGCCGTTGAAATCGGCGCCTGCAAAATCATCAACGTGAAGCTAGGGCGGGTGGGAGGCTTTACTTCCGCGCGCCAGGTCCACGACGTCTGCCGCGCCCGGAACGTGCCCGTCTGGTGCGGGGGCATGCTCGAATCGGGGATCGGGCGCGCCCACAACATTGCGCTTTCCACGCTATCGGGATTCACGCTGCCCGGAGACGTCTCCGCCAGCCGGCGCTACTGGGCCGAGGACATTATCGACCCGGAAGTAACGGTCACCCCGCAAGGCACGATTCAGGTGCCCCAGACTCCCGGCTTAGGGTACGTTCCCAATCTGGAGCGGATCGAGAAAGTCACAGTACGGAAGGAGACTTTTGAATAACGCGGTAGCGGCGCCAGTCCAAACCGCTGAGTCCCGCAGGCCACGTCGCAGCCATGCGGCGATGCACCTCCTCATGCTTCTGGCGACCTTTTGCTGGGCCGCCAACATTATTGCCGCCAAGGAAGCGTTGACGGGCTTCAGTGCCGTGGCCCTAGCGGCTCTGCGGATAGTCGGAGCGGCGCTGCTTTTTGCGATTCTTTTCCTCGTGCGCGGCAAGCCTCTGGGATTTCGGCTGACGAGGCGGCACTGGCTCGTCATGACGCTGCTGGCTTTGAGCGGCGTTACGTTCAACCAGATTTTCTTTATTGGCGGTTTAGCGCGCACCTCGGTGGCGCACGCGGGCCTGATTGTGGCGATCGGGCCCGTGATGGTTCTGGTCCTGTCCTGTCTGATGCGCCTGGAAGCCCTCACGGTCCCGAAGTTCGTGGGCATGCTGGTTTCCTTCGGCGGCGTGGCGGTCCTGACCACCGGCAAGGCCGCGCAAGGGAACCACGGACATTGGGTAGGCGACCTGATTCTGCTCGCCGGCAGCGCCGTGTTTGCTTACTACACCATTCTGATGAAAGAGGTCGTTGACCAGTACGACGCGCTGACTCTCAACACGCTGGCCTTTGGCGTGGGCGCGCTGCTGATGATTCCTTTCGGCACGTGGTCGGTCCTGGACGTGTCCTGGGCTGCTGTCCCCGGCAACGCCTGGTGGGGGTTGGCGTTCATGGTGGTCTTCGGGTCCGTCTTGCCTTATCTGCTCTTCGCTATCGCCATGACCGAACTTACTGCCTCACGCGTCGCAGCTTTTTCCTACATACAGCCCGTGATTGCCACAGGTCTGGGAATCTGGCTTCTGGCCGAGAAGCTCACCGTGAAGATCATCCTCGGAGGAATCCTGATTCTCAGTGGCGTATACCTTACGGAACGCGAGCGGGGCGAAGAAAAGAGGGAACAGGGAATAGGGAACAGGAGATAGGGAATAGGAAGGACCAGAGTGCGCTTGCGCAATGCGGGTAGGGTCCAGAGCGCTCGTTTCTTCTGTCCCCTAGCCCCTAATCTCCAGCCCCTGCTTTTCTTATGGCCGAACGCATCGCCATCATTCCTGGAGACGGCATCGGCATCGAGGTGACCGCGGAGGCCACGAAGGTTCTCCAGACTCTGATGGCTTTGTGCCACCTGCCGCTGGAGTTGGTGACGTTCGATTGGGGCGCGGAGAAATACCTGCGCGAGGGTGTCTCGCTCCCGGATGGCGCGCTCGAGATGCTCCGCCGCGACTTTGAGGCGATTTTCATCGGCGCGCTGGGCGATCCGCGCGTCGCGTCCAACCAGCACGCCGTGGACATCCTGCTGGGCATCCGCTTTGGGCTGGACCTGTACGTCAACCAGCGCCCACTCAAACTCCTCGACGCCCGGCTCTGCCCGCTGAAGGGCCGCCGCGAGCAGGACGTCAACTTCGTTATCTTCCGGGAAAACACCGAAGGGTCATACGTCAGGCTGGGAGGCAATTTCAAGCGCGACACCGGCGATGAAATCGCCGTGCAGGAAGATGTCAACACGCGGAAGGGCGTGGAGCGCATTCTCGTCTATGCGTTCGAGTATGCGCGGCGCCGCGGGCTCAAGAAAGTGTGCATGAGCGACAAGTCAAACGCCTTGCCCTTCGGACATGGCCTGTGGCAGAGGACGTTTGCCGAAGTGCGCCAGCGCTATCCCGAAATCGACTCCTGGCACCTCTACGTTGACACTCTGGCCATGGAGTTGCTGCGGGACCCCGCGCAGTTTCAGGTCGTCGTCACGTGCAACATGTTCGGTGATATCTTGAGCGACCTGGGCGCGCAACTTGTAGGCGGGCTGGGAGTGACGCCCTCAGCGAACATCCATCCGGGTCAGGTTTCGATGTTCGAGCCGGTGCATGGCTCGGCCCCGAAGCTGGCGGGCAAGAACCTCGCGAATCCGATGGCTGCCATCCTTACAGTAGCGATGATGCTGGATCACCTCGGCTTCCCGGAAATCGCGGCCGAAATCGAAGAGGTTGTGGCGAAAGCCGTCCGTGAGGATAAGACCACTCCTGACCTCGGCGGAACGCTTGGCACGCGCGAAGTGGGCGACTGGATTTGCTCTCAACTGACGGGCTGAGAGGACCTGCGAGCGAGACTACCTCACCAGGAGACTACCTCAATCGCCGGCCTTCGCTTTCGGGGACGCAGAATCATAGCTAAGAACATTCCCACGATGAACCCGCCCACGTGCGCCCACCAGGCCGTGCCGCCCGCGGTGGCGGATTCGATAGCCTGCATTTGGAAACCCGAAAAAAACTGGATCAGGAACCAGTAACCCAGCAGCAGAAGCGCTGGCAGTTCGATTGTCCAGAAAAAGAAAAACAGGGGGATGAGCGTAGTGATGCGCGCGCTGGGGAAGCTCACGAAATAGGCGCCCAGGACCCCAGCGATGGCGCCACTGGCGCCAATGGTAGGTACGCGCGAACCTGCGTTCAGGAAGATGTGCAGCAGCGCTCCACCTAGCCCGCCGAGGAAATAGATGAGCAGGAACTTCAGGTGGCCGAAACGGTCCTCGATGCTGCGCCCGAAAACGAACAGGAAAAGCATGTTGCCGAGCAGGTGCAGCCAGCCTCCGTGGAGAAACATGGAGGCGAAGATCGGGACCGCCAGCCCTCCGAGACTCAGGCCGGTAGCGACATATGGGGTGGTGTAGCGGGCGGGGATGATGCCGAATAAGTAGACGAGCCGGTCAACGTCCCGTCCGACAGAGAGCTCGAACAGGAAGGCCATGCCGTTCGCGGTGATGAGCGCCAGCGTGAACAGCCA
Organism: uncultured Acidobacteriota bacterium; assembly: GCA_964495535.1. Taxonomy (GTDB): domain Bacteria; phylum Acidobacteriota; class Terriglobia; order UBA7540; family UBA7540; genus JALHUF01. The sequence goes on from CAZBWJ010000051.1 coordinate 23,182, forward strand.
GAACGTCTGCCGCCGGATGTGATCATGAAGCGGAATGGGAACCATCGAGCGAGCATTCTACCGTGTGCGGGTTCTGCCCGCCCACTGAAAATGGTCCCCTGGGGCCAGGGCGCCGCGGTCCCCGCCTCGCCATCTCACTTTTGAGGGGACGCCTCTGCTGCTTGGCTGAAAAAGAGGCGCGCCCTCACTCCAGGAGCCTGCGCGTTCGATGCGTCCGAGCGACGTCGGAACTCATTCGCTAAACACGATGGCCTTGTTCGTGCCCGCCAGACGAAACTCGCTGATGGTTTGTGATCCGTCGGGCTTGGTTCCGAGAACCACCATGTCGCGCCCGTACTTGACGCTGCGTTCCTCGATTTTCCCCTGCGCTGTATCCACGACGTTCTTCCTTTCTTTAGCGACCGTTTCGGTAGCCACGCCAATCGAGCTGGGGGCGGCTGTCGTCAGACCCTCGACGGAGGCGAGT
>CAZBWJ010000052.1:0-23210 GCA_964495535.1 uncultured Acidobacteriota bacterium
TCTCCGCTCAACTCCAAGGCGACGATATCCTCATCGTGCACAATGAGGGGATGTTTTTGCTGATGAGGGCGGTGACAAATAACAAGTAGACGGTAGACGGCATACGGTAGATGGGGAAACACGGAGGTCTCGCGGCCAGGGGGAGGGCGGGCACGTTCGCCGGCCACTACTTCTTCTCTTCTACCGAGCTCACCAAAGCGTGCAACATGCGGGCAACGTGCTCCGCTTGCTCGGCCAGCGAGTCGTACGCGAGTCTGTAACCCAGGTCACGGCACAAGACGAAGTAATACCGAAGTTCTTCGAGAGATGCCTGCGCAATGTTGTAGAAATGTGATTTGTCCGCCCGGCCGCGTCGCTTGAATCCCTCCGCGATGTTCGCAGGAACAGAGACTGCTGCTCTGCGCATTTGGGAGACTAAGCCGAACTTCTCCTCAGACGGCATCGTGGCCGTCTCCTTGTAGACTTGCAGAACAAGAGCATGCGCCGCTTGCCAAACCTCCAGTTGTTGAAACCTCTCAATCGCCATTCCTAACCTCCTCTCTACCGTCTACGACCTACCACCTCCCTTTCGTCCTCTGGTGCCCGTCTACCGTATGCCGTCTACCGTCTACCGCCCCCAAAGGCCCACTCGCGACGCACCCAAGCACGCACGAAGTAGGCAATAGAACCCACAACGAACACTGTGACGGCAAGGAGCAATGACCGCGGCGTCGAGGTTCCGAGGACGTAGAGCCAACCGAGGATGATGGCGAGTCCCGGCAGCGGATACAGCCACATGCGGAACGGGCGCGGAAGATCGGGCCGGCGAAAGCGCAGCACAAAGAACCCGATGGCTTGCGGGAGGTACTGATTCATCACCCGGATGGCCACCAGGCCCCCGATAACCTCGGGCAGATTCAGGAGGCTGAAGGCCGAGGCAATCAGCCCCAGCGTGACCAGCGAGACGTGTGGGAAATCTCCCCTGGGGTGCAGGCGCGCAAAGACGCGGAAGAAGTTGCCATCCGCGGCCGCCGCGTAAGGGATGCGCGTGTAGCCGAGCAGCACGGAGAAAACGGAGGAGAAGGCGATCCAGAGCATGAGCAACGTCATCAAGTTCCCCGCCCCGACGCCGTACAGCCTTTCCATGTAAGTCGAAGCGATGAATTTGCTCTGCTGGGCTTCGCGCCACGGGATCACGCTCAGGATGGAAACGTTCATCAGAAGATAAAGCGCCGCCACGGCCACGATGGAAAACAAGATCGCGCGCGGAATCACCCGCGCCGGGTCACGAATCTCCTCCCCCAGATAGCAGACGTTGTAGTAGCCGAAGTAGTCATAAAGCGCGAACAGCGTGGCGTGGCCAAGGCCGGCCCAGAACAGCCAGCTCAGCCGGAAGGCCCCCGGAGGGAAATCGAAGACGCGCTGGGCACTCAGGTGCGGCAGCCCAGAGCCAACAATCCAAAAACAGCCGAGCAAAACGCCTGCGAGCAGGACGATGGAAAGGTTGCCCACGGCGCGAATCCGCCGGTAAAGCAGCAGAATCATGACCAGGGGGATGAGCGAGGCAAAAATCCGTATGCCCCAGGGCGAGAGTGCGGGCACAAGGTAGTGGAAGTAGTTGGCAAAGCCGATTGAGCCGCTTGCCACCGAGAGCGGCGCGGAAAACATGATCTGCCAGACCACCAGGAAGGAGAACCAGCGACCCGCGGTGGCCGGCCCGAAGGCCTCGCGAAGGTAGTTGTAGCTGCCTCCAGCCTTGGGCATGGCTGCGCCCAGTTCGGCCCAGACCAAGCCGTCGCAGAAGGCCAGCGCGGCGCCCACAATCCAGCCTAGCATCGCCTGCGGCCCGCCCATCGTGGTGAGGAACAGCGGGATGGTGATGAACGGCCCGATGCCAATCATGTCGGTAATGGCCAGCGCCGTGGCCGGCACCAGACCGAGTTCCCGACGTAAACCGGGATTGACGCTTGCCTCCAGCAATTCGTACCTCTGAGTTGTCAGTGGTCAGTTGTCAGTCGTCAGTTGTCCGTTGTTAGACATAGGCCATGGAGTTGCCTTGCCTTCTGCCTTTTGCCTTCTGCCTTCCGCCTTTTGCCTTCTGACTCCTGGCATTCCCCTCGCCGAAAGCCGGGCTTATTCCATACCGCGCAAATTAAGTCAAGCACGCGGAGAAAATGAACCCACGGTAGATTCAAAAAGCGAACCAACCATGGCTTGTAGCTACCCTCGTCGTTTGTCGAGGGATTCGTCCGGGCGATAGTGATGCAGGCTGCGAATTACCTTGCCCTCTGGAAGCTTGCGGAGCAAGTAAACGTAAGGATGAGGCGCCGGCCCCTGCTCTTCCTCCGCGATCTCGTAAAACTCGCCCTCATACTCCACAGTCATCAAGTGGTCCCAGGTCGGCCTCGGGCAGCAACTGGCAATGCGAAGCTGATACGCACGGCTGGAGATGCGCTCCACCAGGTCCGGCACGTGCTCGACGCGCGCCTCTCCCAGCCGCTCCTCAACCCGTCTCACGAGGCGGGAAGCGAGCGAAGTCGGAGTTGCTGCTTCCTCCAGCATCACCTCATCCGGCCTGTAGTGATGGATATTGCGGACAGTCCACCCCAGCGGCACCTTTTGAAGCTGGTAGATAAACCGATGGGGCGGCTTCCCTTGCTGCTCACCGACGACGGCGTAAAGTTGGTCCTCGTAGGAAACCGTCATCAACCGATCCCAATGGCGCTTCGGCCGGCAACTGAAAATGCGAAGATCGAAATCGGCGCTGTAAACCGACTCGACGACGTCGGGCACGCGCGGCCCCAGCGCCCGCTCAGCGCGCGCCTGCCCCACGCGGCCCTGCGCCCAGGCGACCACATGCAGCGGCAGCGTTCCAACGATCTCCTCGGTGATGGCAGCCGCATAGAAGCGCACTGCGCCTTCCAACGCGAAATAGATGAGGAGCAGAGAGCGGGGATGGAAGATGTACTCCACCGTGCTGACGTATCCCATCCCGAACTGTGTGGCGGGGTGTATGAGCGCCTCTTCGGCACCGCGCGCGATGGCGCGCTCGCCCATCCCTCCCACTTTCTGCTCAAGGAAGCTGAGGTAGCGAACAGAGAAAATCACGAGGCACGCCACGCACTGAACGAGTCCCGAGAACGCCGCCCCCAGGCGCAGGTCCCCCCGCACCGAGTCCGGAAAGCACTCCCGGTAGCGTTTCGGCAAAAACGAAAGCACTATGCCGACAAGGAAGCTCAACATCGCTTTGCTCCGAGGATCCCGACTGTCCGCCCCGGCCCAGGGAGAAGATGCGCGCATTCTACGACACGCCAGTGGCGGATGTCTCCGGCGTGCAGGCAGAATCTACCTAGTGTTCCAACTCGGCTGGCGCAGCATAGGGTGAGAGGTTCAACTCGAAAGTGCGAGGGCCCTGATCCGTGGCTTGAATGATGAGTGCCGCCGCGCCCGGCGTAGAGCGAACCAGCTCTAGTCCGCGCTCCGCCCCCAGCACGCTGATGGCGGTGGCCATCCCGTCGGAGGTCGTGGCGTTCGGGGCGACTATCGTGACGCTGCTGCGGCCTACCACGCCCACGCCGGTTCTGGGGTCCACGATGTGCGAGTAGCGTTTTCCGGCGATCTCGAGGTACTGCTCGGCCTCGCCCGAGGTAGAGACCGCCGCATCATGCAGCAGCAGAAAGCGCGTCGGCGGCTTGTCGGGCGACTCGAGCGGGGCGATGCCGATGCGCCAGCCTTCCCGCCCCGGCGGCGGAGCACTCACCGCGATGTCACCCCCTGCGGCGACCAGCGCGCTCGTGATCCCGTGTTTCTTCAGAACCACCAGGGCCTGGTCAGCCGCGTAGCCTTTGGCGATGCCGCCCAAGTCGAGCAACATTCCCTTCTGCAGAAGTTGTGCGGTGCGGGCCCGCGGATCAAGCCGCAGTTTCGCATGGCCCACGAGTTCGCGGGCACGGGCCAACTCCTCTGGAGGCGGCAATTCATGCTGGCGCCGCGCCCGCCGCCAAAGCCGGACGACAGGTCCGACCGTGACGTCAAAGGCGCCGTTGGTACGTTCGGCCAGTTCCTGCGACCTGGCAAGAACCTGAAAGAGGTCCTCACTGACCGGCACGGGCTGCCCACCAGCCCGCTGGCACAGGAACATTAATTCGCTGCTGGGATGGTAGTCGCTCATGGTATCATCCAGCCGCGCGATTCGCTCAAAGGCTGCGTCCGAGGCTCGGGAGGCGGTGGCCGCGTCCGGCGCATAGACGATAATTTGGAATTGTGTGCCCATGTGCGGCTGGGAGAATTCAAAGCGGCTCAACGCAGATTCACCCGCAAACGCTAGGCTGGCCGCCGCCCACAAGAACCATGCCGCAGCGCAGGACTGCAACGGAGTCATCGCCACCCTCGCAACGCAACGTCGGATGCTCTCCCGCATCCTACCAAAATCGGCTCGAGAGCACATCGGCCCCTGACGGAGTGTGTCGTTGAAGCGATTGTGTGTTCCCTGGATGGCTTTTCTGCCTTGCTTCCTGCTGCTACTTTGGAACACCTTCGGGCATCCGTCGCAGTCTGACCAGGAAACCCCGCCTCCGATGGAGATGAAGCCCTACACCGAAGTCCTCCCCGGCACCACGGTGAAGTTTGACATGGTCCCGATTCCGGCTGGCACCTTCATCCTGGGCAGCCCAGCCACCGAGCGCGGCCGACTCCCTGACGAGGGACCCCGACACCAGGTGAAGGTCCGCGCGTTCTGGATGGGCAAAACGGAGATGACCTGGGAGGCTTTTGACATCTATGCCTTCAGCAAGAGCGCCCTCAAGAAGGGCGCAAATCCCTCTCCCGCGCCGGACGCGGGGAAGGCTCCCGACGCCATCACGCGCCCCACGCCGCCTTATGCCGACCCGACGTTTGGCTACGGGCGGAAAGGGCATCCGATCATCAGCATCTCGCACCACGCGGCGATGGAATTCTGCCTCTGGCTGTCGGCCAGAACCGGCAAGACCTACCGCCTGCCCACCGAAGCCGAATGGGAGTACGCCTGCCGGGCCGGCACCAAGACCTCTTATAGCTTCGGCGCGACGCCCGGCCCCCTGAGTCAGCACGCCTGGTTTAGACTCAACTCCCAGGACATGCCACACGCGGTCGCTTTGAAGAAGCCCAACCCTTGGGGCCTGTACGACATGCATGGCAACGTGGCGGAGTGGTGCTTGGACCTCTACGACAAGGACTACTACAAGACGTTCGACTCGCTCCTGCCCGCGGAGGCACCGGTGCTCGTCCCCGAGACGCAGCATTACCCGCACGTGGTGCGGGGCGGCTCCTGGGATGACAACGCGCCCGTGCTGCGATGTGCCGCGCGCCGCGGGTCAAAGGAGGCCTGGAACCAGCAGGACCCCCAGCGGCCTCGCAGCATCTGGTGGCTCACCGACGCAACTTTTGTGGGATTCCGCGTCGTGCGACCGCTCGAGGAGTCAGAGAATCTCCGGGATCTAAAGTCCAAGGTCACTCCCGGGGGATAATAGTAAGGAACGGCGAGTTGTCAGGGAAGCACGGAAGGACGTTCTATCTTCATGGACCGCTGTTGAACCGGCAGACCGATATCGGCATTACTGGAGGATAAGAACATGGATAAGCCAAACCAAACGGAGAAGCCCCGTCCGACTCGACGGGAGTTTCTGAAGACCTCGACTGCCGCGATGGTGGGCGGGGCTGTCGCGGCGGGGTTGGGCGCGATTCCGGCCGTGCACGCCGCCGGGAGCGACGTCATCAAAGTCGGCCTGATTGGCTGCGGTGGACGCGGCACGGGCGCGGGCGAAGACGCCGTCACCGCCGCCCCCAACGTGAAGCTGGTGGCCATGGGCGACGTCTTCAAAGACAGAATCGAGACCTGCCTCGCGCGCATCCACAAGGTCGCCGCTGACAGAGTGGACGTACCGGAAGAGCGCCAGTTCATAGGCCTCGATGCCTACGAGAAAGTGATCTCGAGCGATGTGAACTACATCATCCTGGCAACCCCACCGGGATTCCGGCCGCAACACCTGAAGGCCGCGGTGGCTGCCGGCAAGCACATCTTCTCGGAGAAGCCGCTGGCTGTCGACGGGCCCGGCGTTCGGGCCTGCTTCGAAGTCTACGAAGAAGCCAAGAAGAAGGGCCTCGCCATCGGGGTCGGCACGCAGCGCCACCACCAGGCTGGCTACCTTGCCACCATCAAGCAAATCCATGCCGGCGCCATCGGTGAGATCGTCGCGGCGCGCGCTTATTGGAACCAGGGACCAATCTGGGTTTACCCGCGCAAAGAGGGCTGGACCGATCTCGAATGGCAGTTGCGTAACTGGTACTACTTCACCTGGCTATCGGGCGACCACATCGTCGAGCAGCACATTCATAACCTCGACGTCGTGAATTGGGCGATGAAGTCCCACCCCGTGCGTGCCGTGGGGCTCGGCGGCCGGCAGGTGCGCACCGGACCGGAGTACGGCCACATCTACGACCACTTCGCCATCGATTACGAATACGAGAATGGCACGCACATGATGAGCATGTGCCGACAGGTGCCCAACTGCCAGAACAACGTCTCCGAAGCGCTCCACGGGACGAAGGGCTTCTGCCAGGTCAACCGCTACACCATCAGTGGTGTAAAACCGTGGAAGTACAGTGCCCGCCCCAAAGAGGGCGTGCCGTACGCCAACGAGGACGAAAAGGAAGACCAGCCGTACGTCCAGGAGCACACCGACTTGATCGCCAGTATCCGAGCCGGCAAGCCGGCCAACGAACTCAAGGAATGTGTGGAGAGCACGCTGACGGCGATCATGGGGCGCATGGCGACGTACACCGGCAAGGCGGTCACCTGGGAGGAGGCGCTGAACTCCGAAGAGAGCCTGGTGCCGGCCAACCTCGATTGGAACATGACCCTGCCGGTACCGCCCGTGGCGATGCCGGGTCAGACCGAACTGCGCTAGCCGAGATGCGGCGCGGCCGACGCCTGACAGGATGTGAGGAAGGCCGCCGAACTGAGACGGAGAGGCTGGGCTTCAGAGTGTGTGCGAAAACGGGGTTTAGGCAACTGTAGCGGCGCTCTATGAGCGCCAAAGTCCTTGACAATCAGCAACGGCGGTCATAGACCGCCGCTGCAAAAGGAGACTTGCATACAGAGTCTTCAGCCCTGCCGGGCAGGGAAGGAGAATAGATGGTTTTTGTCTTTCTTTTGCCGCTTTTGTGGCGGGGTTGAAACTCCGCCCGTCCACTTCGGGTCGTTGGCGTCTTCCAGCACTCTGTTAGTTCCACGCAATGGAGCGAGCGCCTACTTCTTGCGCAGGCGGCGCAGGAGGTGGGACTTCAGTTTCGGGTCGAGGCGGGCCGGCCGCACCGTCAGGCTGAGGAGATAGACGGTCAGGGTGGCTTCACGTAGATTTTCCAAGCAGGACGGGCAGCCGTGCTGGAGATGCGCAGCGACCACCGCCGAATCCCCTGCGGCGAGCGTCCCCAGCAAGTAGAGTTCGTGGAGATCTTCTAGATATTGACAGCCCATGTTCCCAAAACGGCGCGCAGGCGGTGCCTGAGGAAGCGCATCCCGGCGCGCAACGCCGCTTGCACGCGACCCAGGGGTTCACCTAGTTTCGCCGCGATTTCCGCCTCCGTATAGCCACCAAAGACGGCGAGGTCCAGCGCCTTGCGCTGGGGCTTCGGCAGTTGATTCACAACCTTCCTCAGCAACTCGCGTCGCTCTTCGAGCCGCGTAATCTCCTCCGACCGCGGCACCCAAGCGAAGGACTCCTGAAGCGGGTCTGGCTGGGAGCGCGCCAGCGGCGGTAGTTTCTGTTCGGCGCGACGCCGATCGACGGCGGCGTTGCGCGCCATGACCACCAGCCACGCGGCCACGCTGGCATCCGGGCGCGGATGATGTCGCGCCTCGTGCCACAAGCGCACGAACACATCCTCAACGACCTGGTGGGCGGCACTCCGCTCCGGCAGAATCCGCAAGACCATTCCGAGAAGTGCCGGCGCCGAGCGGTCGTAGAGTTCACCGAGGGCTGCCTCGTCGTGTTCCGCAATCCGGGCCAAGAATGTCCCGGCCGTGGATTCCTCAGCCATTGTCACCAAAAGGGCTTTCGCACTCGGGCAGCCCGTCTCCCCCCGTGCTGCCGCTGCTTCAGACGCGTCAAGGAGTCCTTCGCAGCCACCCAGATTCTATCGCGTGCCTCTCAAGCGCCAGCCGGAAATCCTGCCCCACCCTGAGCTAAAGGATTCATTGATGCGAATCATAAGAAGAATCGATTGGACAGCCGGCACGCGGTCAGCCAACAATCGTCGCGGTCTCGCCCGAGTATTGTGTCCGCGTCCTGAGGACCTTGCCCCCAAGCCTTCAGGACGCGGGCCGGTGCGGGAGGCGATTTCCTTCCTCCAGCCCCTCAAAGGCGCACCCTTGAGGGGCTGTTCATTTTGTGAGGGGGCCCAGCCGGCCCGGCGCGGCAAGGCGAAGCCGACCCGGTAGTCGCTATCCCTTGAGCGTCTTCCCCGCTCGATCCCACACGGCGATGTTGTTCTTGAAATACGAGGCGTTCGCCATGTGGCAGGCGATGGAGGTGTTGTTGCCGAAGACCGCGTCCTCCACGACGGGCTTGCGTGTCCGCACCGCATCAAAGAAATTCCGCATATGCTCGCGGTTGTCTCGGTAGCCCTCGGGAGCGCGATAGGTGGTGGTTTCCGACACACTCTGCGCAACCAGGGCATCGTTCTCCGCGTGCCATTTCTTTTCGTATTCTTCGCGCAACGGCTTCGGGAAGCTGCCGTAGTACCAGCCGGGATGACGGTCAATGCCGTCCTGGGTCGCGAGCGTGAGTTCATTCCCGAGGATCTCAATCACACCCTTGGTTCCCAGGAAGCGCGTCACTTCCGGCGTGTCCGTGTTCAGGGTCATGCGGATGCTGACGGGAAATTGCGGATAATCGTAGAGCGCGCAGTGCACGTCGGGAACGTCGCGGCCATCTTTCCAGCGGAACAGTCCACCCAAGGCCAGCGCCCGCTGCGGTGGCTGGTCGATGCCGGCCACGAAGTGAATCCCGCTCAAGAGGTGGACGAACAGGTCGCCGGCCACCCCCGAGCCATAGGCCTGCCAGCAGCGCCAGCGAGCGTAGTGCAAGGGGCTGAAGGGAATCTTGGGCGCCGGACCGAGCCAGGTGTCCCAGTCAAGGTTCTGCGGCGACAGGTCGGGGGGAGGAGGATATTGCCAGGCGCCATTCGGGTCGTTGCGGCCCATCGTGGCTTCTACCAGGTGAACATTTCCGATAGCGCCTGCGGCAATCAATTCCTTGGCCTTGCCGTACACGACGGAACTCACCCGCTGGCTGCCCACCTGCACGATGCGCTTGTTCTTTTCGGCCGCGGCTATCATCTCCCAGCCTTCCGTCACGGTGTGCGTCATGGGCTTTTCGCAGTAAACGTCTTTCCCCGCCTGGCAGCAATCCACCACGATCTGCTTGTGCCAATGGTCGGGGGTGGCATTGATGATGCAATCGATTTCCTTGTTCTCGAGCAGCTCCTGGTAGCGTCGCGTGGTGGCGACGGGCTTGCCGACGATTTCCTTCGCCACCGCGTGGCGGCCGTCGTAAAGGTCGCAGGCTGCGGCGCACTCCGCGCCGGGGAGCGAAAGCGCCGTGCGCAGCAAGCCCGTGCCTTGCATCCCGATGCCGATGATGCCAAACCGCGCCGTGTCGCTGGGCGGCACGGATGCGGGCGAGGCATAGATGGGGCCGGGATCAAGAAGGATCGTCCGCGCCGCCAGCGTCGCGCCCGCTAAGCCAGCCGTCCCCCACATGAAGTCACGACGAGATATTCCCTTCTTGTCCATAAATGCCACCTCCTGAGATTGTGGAGCAAGACACTGATAGTGGCCATCCTATTCCTCGCGGGAAGGGAGAGCAAGGGAGAAGTAAGCGTAGGGGCATAGCATGCTATGCCCCTACAGGAGAGAACCCGCTAGTGCGGTTCCAACTTGGTGGGCGGAAACTCTCGTGCTAAGGCCTTCGCAAAATGGTCCCAGCCGCTTACGGAAATAGCTACAAATAGTTGGAACGGCACTAGCCTTTGATCTTCTTGGCGTCGGCGTCCCAGTGGGCGAGGGTCTTGTTCTCGTACGCGTAGTTCGCCATATGGCAGCCGATGGCCGCATGGTGGCCGAAGCTCTCGTCTTCCACCACGGGCTGGCGCGTGCGCACGGAGTTGAAGAAGTTCGCCAGGTGGTCGGTCATGTCGCTGTAGCGCGGCGGCGGAGTATAGACTTCCGTTTCCTGTTCCACCTTGAACTTACCCGGCGCGGGCATGGGGTGATCCTTGCGCCACTGTTCGTAGTACTCGTTGCGTAACTTGGCGGGCCAGCCAAAGACCGAATAATCTTCAGGCTGCTGGTACGGCGCCTGCGGCTTGAAGGTGAGCGTGCTGCCGCGGATAATCATGGTGCCCTTCTTGCCGTAGAACCCGAAGAACTCACCCTCCTCGTTGTTGTTGTGGTTGCACCGCAGCACGAGCTGGAAGTCCGGATAGTCGTACATGGTCCAGAGCAAATCGGGGAACTCCCGGCCATCCTTGTAGTGGTAGAGCCCGCCGGTGGAGAGCGCCCGCTGCGGCGGCAGGTTCGTGCCGGTAACGTGGTGAATGCCGGAGAGCAGGTGGACGAATAGGTCGCCCGCCAGCCCGGCGCCGTAGTCCTTGTAGCAGCGCCAGCGGAAGAACCGCACCGGGTCATAAGGCCGCTGGGGGGCCTCGCCCAGCCAGGCGCTCCAGTCAATTGTCTGTTCGCTGGCGTCAGGCGGGATGGGATAGACCCACGCGCCGCTGTCCGTGTTGCGGTCCCACGCCGCCATGATGGCGTCCACCATCCCCAGTTTGCCGGAATCCCAAATCTCCTTCGCCTTGCGGTAGAGGATGCTGCTGACGCGCTGGCTGCCCACCGTGCACATCCGCTGGTGCTTCTGGATGGCTTCCACCATGGCCAGCCCATCCTCCACGCTGTGCGACATGGGTTTCTCGCAGTAAACATCTTTCCCTGCTTCGGCGGCCTCCACCACCAGCTTGCGGTGCCAGTGGTCCGGAGTGGCCACGATCACCGCATCGATGTCCTTGCGGTCGAGAATGCGGCGATATTCCCGCGTGGTGTCGATATTCTTCCCACGCAGCGCCTCTCGGGCAGCAATGTGCCGGCTGTCGTAGAGGTCGGCAGCGGCAACGCATTCCACGCCGGAAATGGGTAAGCTTGCGCTCAACAACGAGCACCCTTCAACTCCCGTCCCAATGATGCCAAAACGAACCGTGTCCGAGGGCGGGGCCGGTCGGGGCGATGCCCAAAGCGTGCTGGGCTCCAGGATCGTGACCTCTGCTGCGGCACCCATGGTCACCGCTCCCGCCCCCAGCCGCATAAAATCACGCCGGGTAAGTGAGTCCTTTTTCATAGAAACCGAGGCCTCCTTCGGATGGTCAAAATGAAATGCGAGCTCCCTTGCAGGCCCTCAGTCTGCCACAAACCTCCGGTAAGTTAAAGCGCTTTGTGGAATCTGCCCAGGCTTCCGGGTAGAGAGCGCGGCAGGCTGTAGTCTGGGTCTGCTGCGCGACTGCCTTCTGTCTGATGCGCGGGCTTACGGAAGCGTCGAGGCTGCGGCAGAGCCGCTCAAGCCCACTCAGTTCTCACCCGGATTCGTAGGCCTCGGCGGACAAGGAAGGCGAAAAATATCTCTTTTGTCTTCTTTTGAGCGTCCCAGCGGCGGGGTTAAGACCCCGGCATTCCGTTTTCAGCGGAACGGCTTTCCAAGCATCCTCTAGGCCTGAGCAGGCCCCGTTGAACCTTCCACCAGCCGCGCCTCGGTTTCTTGGCTCAATTCCTCCATGGCGCGGCGCACTTGCCTCTGCGTTTGGGGGTCCAGTCGGCGCTCAACCAGCGGAAAAAGCCGACCGTTCTCGTTGAGCAGGTGCCCGCGCACCCACTGGATGTAAAAACGGCCCGACTGCGCCACGTCCTTGCGGTTTCGGCCGCTCTCAAGCAGGCACTCGATGCTCTGCCAGAAAGCCTTCTCCGTGGCCTCGCCGGTGTCGTGCTCAAGACGCATGCGGTCGAGCGTCGTGGAGACACCCTCGACGTGCGCTTCCAGGGCGGGATACAGAATCTTCTCTTCTTCTTCCAGATGCGCGCGGAGCTTGCGAGAAATCTCCGCGCCGAGATTCCGCAGGCGTTCAAAAGCCTCCGCGGTATTGCGAGCCAGCGGCAGCGCGCGGAGTTCATCGGTAAGTTCATTGAGTAATCGCGAGAGTTCTTCGTGCTCCTGCTTCAGGTAGTCGGTAATACACCTTGGCATGCTGGGGGAATCCTCCGTAGTTTATTTGATGCAGGAACCTGTCAAAAGGGTTGGTGGATTGGGGTTCGGGAACCCCGCGAGGCGCGGGTGCTCAAGGTTTGCCCATGACGGTGCGTCGCGAGCGTCGCACGCCGCTCTTTCCTTGACTTGCCCGCGCGCGTGCCCATAAAATCGATAGTTTAGACGTCTCCCGGTGCGGCTAGCTATATGGCCCTCCGCTTCCACAACACCTTGTCCGGGCGGGTGGAGGACTTTGTGCCCCTGGAAGGGAACAAAGTCCGCATGTACACCTGCGGCCTGACGGTGTACGACTACGGGCACATCGGCAATTACCGGACGTTTGTCTTTCAGGACATCCTGCGGCGCTACTTGAAGTACCGCGGCTACGAAGTCTTGCAGGTCATGAACCTGACCGACGTGGACGACAACACCATCCGCGGCGCCCAGGCCGCCGGGATTCCGCTCCGCGACTACACCCAGAAGTACATCCAGGCCTTTGAAGTGGATGGCCAGCTCCTGAACCTGGAGACTCCCGAAATCGTCGTCCGGGCCACTGACCACATTGACGACATGGTGAAGCTCATCCAGACGCTCGAGGCGAAGGGCTACGCCTACCCGAGCGACGGGTCAGTTTACTTCCGCGTGCGGAATTTCGCCGAGTACGGCAAGCTGGCGCAGGTTGATTTGTCGGGGATCCGCCCGGGTGCGCGCGTGGACACCGACAAGTACGACAAGAGCGATGTCCGCGACTTCGCGCTCTGGAAGGCCGCCAAGGAGGGCGAACCGTTCTGGGAGACCCCGCTCGGCCGCGGGCGGCCCGGCTGGCACATCGAGTGCTCCGCCATGTCGATGAAGTACCTCGGTGAGACCTTCGACATCCACTCCGGCGGCATCGACCTGACTTTCCCGCACCACGAGAATGAAATTGCCCAGAGCGAGGCGGCGACGGGAAAGCCCTTCGTGCGCTACTGGCTCCACGCCGAGCACCTGATCGTGAACGGCGAGAAGATGTCGAAGTCCCTGGGCAATTTCTATACGCTGCGCGACCTCATCGCCCAGGGTCACCGGCCCAGCGCCATCCGCTACTTGCTCGCCTCGGTGCCGTATCGGAAACCTCTCAATTTCACCTTTGAGGGCCTGCATCAGGCCCAGCATTCTGTCGAGAGGCTGAGGAATTTCCGCTGCCGGCTGACGGTGGAGAGGTTCCCTGCCGGCGAAAACCCCGCGCTTCAGGCGCGTGCCCAAGCGGCCTGCCAGGCTTTCGAAGACGCCCTGGACGACAACCTCAACACGGCCGAAGCGCTGGCGCCGATCTTCGACCTGGTCCGGGACGGCAACGCGGCCATGGATCGCGGCGAGTTTCGCGACGGTGACCGGCCCGTCTTCCTCGATACGCTGGAACGCTGGGACCGCATCTTTGCCGTGCTTGAAGACACCGATTACGCCAAGCTCCGCCAGTTCGGCTTCGTCAAAGTTGCCGAGCAGCCGGTCACGGGGGTCAAGGAAGGGTACGCGGCTCCCGTCCTGGTGGAAGCCCTCAGCGAAGAAGAAATCGAAAAGCGCCTCGCCGAGCGCGACGCGGCGCGACGCCGGGGCGACTTTGCGTGCTCCGACAAAATTCGTGCTGAGCTGCTGAGCGCCGGAGTTATACTGGAAGATACGAAAGCTGGAACCCGGTGGAAACGGAAGTGAGGATGACTCCCCTAGTCCTGTGGTTTACTCTTCCCCTGTTGGCACGCCCCAATCTTTTTGGTGGTGATTGATTCTCCTCTGGTTTGCCCTCCTGTCATCAACCCAACCGCGTGCGGAGTGGATTTCAAGAACCAACCAGAGGAGCAAAATCATGGACAACCGACTGCCAGAGATTAAGACGCCGCTACCGGGGCCCGAGGCCGCAAAGGTACTGGCCCTGGATCACAGGTACGTCTCGCCTTCTTACAGCCGCGACTATCCCCTGGTGGCGCAGCGCGGGGAAGGCATGATTGTCGAGGACGTGGATGGAAACCGCTTCCTCGATTTCAGTGCCGGCATTGCCGTCGTTTCGACCGGCCATTGCCATCCAGACGTGGTGCGCGCCATCCAGCGGCAGGCCGAAACGCTCATCCACATGTCGGGGACCGACTTCTACTATCCCCTGCTGGCCGAACTGGCCGAGAAGATGGCGCAAATTACGCCCGGCAATTCGGCCAAGCGAGTTTACTTCGGGAATTCGGGCACCGAAGCCATGGAAGCGGCGATGAAGCTGGCGCGCTATCACACCAAGCGGTACCGCTTTATTGCTTTCCTCGGCAGCTTTCACGGCCGCACGTTCGGGTCCCTCTCGCTCACGGCCTCGAAGGCGGTGCAGCGCAACGGGTTCGGTCCGTTGCTGCCGGGAGTTACGCACGTTCCCTACCCTAACCCTTACCGCTGCGCCTTGGGCCACAAGCCCGGCGAGTGTGACTGCGACGCCATCGGTTTCATTGAGAAGCTGTTCAAGACGGCGGTGCCGCCCGAGGAAGTCGCCGCTATCGTGGTGGAGCCGGTTCAAGGCGAGGGTGGCTATGTCATCCCGCCGCGGAATTTCCTTGCCCGGCTGCGAAGCCTGGCCGACCGGCACGGGATCCTGCTCATCTTTGATGAGGTCCAGTGCGGCATGGGGCGGACCGGGAAGATGTGGGCCTCGGAGCACTTCGGCACGGTGCCCGATATTCTGATTACCGCCAAAGGCATTGCCTCGGGTATGCCGTTGGGCGTTATGGTGGCCCGCGCGGAGGTCATGAACTGGGGCCCCGGAGCGCATGCTTCCACGTTCGGCGGCAACCCGGTATGCTGCGCGGCGGCGATGCAAACCATCCGCTTGCTGGAAGAGAAGTACATTTCGAATGCCGCCCGCATGGGTGAATACATCCTGGAGCGGCTGGCCAACTGGCGGGAAAAGCACGCCATCGTGGGCGACGTGCGCGGCCTGGGACTGATGGTCGGCGTGGAGCTGGTGAAGAGTCAGCAGACCCGCGAGCCCCATCCGGAGGCGCGCAAGAAGGTGATCCGGCGCGCCTTTGAGCAGGGCGTGCTGCTCCTCGGTTGCGGTGAAAGTACAGTGCGGTTCATGCCACCGCTCATCGTCGAGCGCGAGCAGATCGACTACGCGCTCGAAGTGCTCGAGCGGTGCGTCGTAGAAGCAGAGAAATAGCGGATTCCGGGTTTCGGGGTTTGCAGCCGTCCGTCAATGAATCCCGAGTCCCGAGTCGCGAGCCCCGAACCCCGATGAGCTGGTTTGCTCGCCTCATGTATCGCGCACTGGTTTGGAAGGAGCGCCAGCGGGCGCTCGGCGCGCGCCGCCCCTCTGCCGGGAAACCGGTCGGCACTGCGCCGCACCTGGAAACGGGCGAACGCGGCGAGACGCTGGCCTACTGGTATCTGCGCCAGGCCGGATATACCATGGTGGCCCGCAACCGGCGGGCGCGCACGGGCGCGGGTGAACTGGACCTGATAGGTTGGGACGGGCCCATCCTGGCGTTCGTGGAAGTCAAGACGCGAACGTCGGCCGAGGCCGGGCCGCCCGAAGCCGCGGTCTCCCGCGCCAAGCAGAAGCGCATCGCCAAAGCGGCGAAAGAATACTTGCGGCGGCTGAAGAGAAAGCCGGTAAACTACCGCTTTGATATTGTCGGCGTTTTCTGGGACCCTGAAGGGGGCTACCAGGTGCGCCTGATCAAGGACGCTTTCAAGGGTTAGAGCCTGTACTGTCTCTGGAGCACGCGGCAGGCGAGACGGCTTCCACATACGACCGAGGAGCGAAGACCTTGCCCGAACTGAGAAAAGATCCCATCACGGGTCGGTGGGTGATTATCGCCACCGACCGCGCCAAGCGACCGACGGATTTCGTGCGCGAGAAGGTCCAGATCCACGGCTCCGGCTTTTGCCCCTTCTGTCCCGGCAACGAGTCGAAAACCCCGCCCGAGATTCACGCCTACCGCAGCGGCGGTGGCGCCAAGGATACACCGGGTTGGACGTTGCGCATCGTGCCGAACAAGTTCCCCGCCCTCGGCATCGAAGGGACGCTCAACCGGCAGGGCGAAGGCCTCTACGACAAGATGAATGGCGTCGGCGCGCACGAGGTCATCATTGAAATCCCGGAACACCAGATGACGCTGGCCACCATGCCTGTCCGGCGCGTCGAAGACGTGCTGTGGGCCTACCGCGACCGCATCCTGGACCTCAAGAAAGACCGGCGGTTCAAATACATCCTCATCTTCAAGAACCACGGTGAAGCCGCCGGCGCCTCGCTCGAGCATACCCACTCGCAGCTGATCGCCTTGCCGGTCGTGCCCAAGCGCGTGCGCGAGGAAGTGGACAGCGCCAAGGAGTATTACAACTTCAAAGAGCGGTGCATCTTCTGCGACATCATCCGGCAGGAGTTGGAAGATAGCGTGCGCCTCATCTCCGAGAACCAGGCCTTCATCGCCTTGGCGCCCTACGCCCCGCGGTTCCCCTTCGAGCTGTGGCTGGTCCCGAAGGTGCACCAGTCAGCTTTCGAAGAGTCCCAGAAGCACGAGTTCGAACAACTGGCCGCGATGCTGAAAGACATGCTGGCCCGACTCGACAAGGTCCTGGACTCTCCGGCCTACAACTACATCATTCACACCTCGCCCTTCCCGGAGGCCTCGAACGACTACTACCACTGGCACCTGGAGATCATGCCCAAACTCACCAAGGTGGCGGGGTTCGAGTGGGGCACGGGGTTCTATATCAATCCCACGCCGCCGGAGGAGTCCGCCAAGTTCCTGCGCGAGGTGCCGGTGCCTGCCAGCACCTGAGGCTCGACGCCCGCGGCTTGACAGGGGCCCGTGCGGGTTCCTATAATTTGCGTGTAACAATTGCACGTGTGGTTCGACCGGCGCGAGCGGGAATAACTCAGTGGTAGAGTGCGACCTTGCCAAGGTCGAAGTCGCGGGTTCGAATCCCGTTTCCCGCTCCATATTATTTTAAGGCGCTTTCCTTTCGGTTCGGGCGCGGTACCCAAGTGGTAAGGGAGAGGTCTGCAAAACCTTTATACGTGGGTTCGATTCCCACCCGCGCCTCCAATGTTTCTGGTTTGCTTTCATTCAGTTAACGAGCTCCCTTTTCTCATGTACCTGCGGTGTACCCTTCGTTTGTCCAGCCAGTACCGGATCTGATTCCCAGGTCCGCCGCACGTCGGCCTCAAGTTGCTCCTGCCGCGAGCGCACCCACGGGCTGTAATGACGCTCAGTGACGCGAAGGCTTGAATGGCCGAGAAGCACACTCACACGCTCCATTGGTACACGCTGGAGCAGCAACTCCACGGCGAAGGTATCCCGGAACCTGTGCGGGTGGCCATCCCCAATTCCAGCCAGTTCAAAAACTTCGCCGAGGGTCCGGCGCCAATCGCTGGCTGCGCTCTCGGGCTTCGATTCCCCGCTCCAAAAGAAGAATTCCGCACCCCGCGCTACGGTCTCCAGCGCATCTAGCACGAACGGGGGGAGAGGCAAGTGAACCGGCGTCCCTGACTTCGCCGTATAGAGGAAGAGCTTCCCATTCGCAATCCGGTCCCGTGAGAGCGTCACGGCATCGCGCATTCTGAGGCCGCTGTGCCTGAGCAGAAGCACAAGCGCCTTCAGCCGGCGTGCGTGAATCTGTCCGGTTCGACCATGGCAGTCCTTGTACTTGTCGCAGGTGGCGTAAATTCGAATCATTTCATCCTGACTGAAAGGCATCGTCGGCCGGTCAATGATCTTGGGACTCTTGATCTTCTTCACGGGATTCTCCGACATCCAGCCACTCTCAAAGCAGAATCGGAAAAAAGCGCGGAGATACTCAAGTTTTTTCAACGAGGCGAGGTTCTGCGTCTTCCATGTGGCCCGGAACTTCCGTAGCATCTCCACGTTTAACTCGCGGAGGAACCGAAGGCCATGCTGCGCGGCGAAGTCCTTAAGCTGCCGGAATAACAGTTCATACTTGTAGATTGTCGGCTGCCTCGATCCCCGCGCCTTGGCGTCGGACGTAAACTGGTCACAGGCTTCAGTCAGTGTCATCAAAATCGACTCGCCTTCACCGCGTACCTTCCCATCGGCTTCCCAATCCCGAATGACGCTCTGGGCCTTCTCCTAATCTTGGAGATTTAGAGATTGTCGAATTTCCTGGTGGCCGATGAACCCGTCCACCCAGATGGGACAATGGCATCGGCGATACTTCCGGCCTTCATTGTGATGTGGACACCTTCTTAGATGCCTACGATAAATGGTGAGCATTTGAGAGCCTCCGATGTACGCGTTCGACTACGGACTGTGGAATTCTCAGCGTGGTGTAGCGCCGTTTGTTCCGGACAGAATCATCATTTCCGAGCACAAGTACGCCTGGCTCATTTTGAAAGATTCTTCCGATTGCGTCCGGACTGAGCTGCCACGTGGCAGCAATCTCCGCCACGGTATAGTGACGCTCATGGAAAAGCAATGATGTCGATGCAGCTGGAGGGGGGGCCTTCACATATTTGTCCCTCATCCAGCGTTGCTTTTCCTCCAGGGTTGTGCCGGGCTCCCTCATACCCTTGGCTTGTTCCTCCCAAGAGATACGGCGAAGTTCGTCAAATCCGGCAATTGCCAGCGAAGAATCACATCACCTCGCCCCGTGCCAACTGTGCTTCGGAGGCTTTCGTTGAGCACAGTTCGCCCTGACTTCCTCCAATCACTGCACCATCTCGCACCGTAATAGGCCCGCATACGCTGCTCTCAGGGAGCTTGTCGAAGCCTTCGAGTGCAGTAACTGCACGAATTAATTCGGCGCCAAGCGCCGATCAGAGGTTTCGCCCCACTCATGCTCCTCATCTCTTCGGACCTCCTTTCGAACCCGGGGCACTAGGTCTAATCCCACTCGACTCAGTTTCGAGCTAGTTGAGGCTTCGGGCTTGAGCATGTTCATGATCCGATGTCCTCAACCCGGGGGCTCCACTGGTTTCGCTGGAGTTGCTTGAGTCGCTTCAAGAAGATCTTTGGGTAGTGGAACCCAACATCGGGACAAAACTTGAGCGCATGATCCAGAAACTCGATTAGGGCCGCGCGCTCGGTGGGGCGACCCAGTTCTTCCCAGCGTCTCTCGCAGTACTTGACAGCCGGGTAAGTTCTGTGGGGTAGTCGGTCTTCGTTAACTTCGAGTAGTCCTAGCAGTTCCATATCTGCTTCCTTCGAAAGGAGTCACTGTCACCGTCATTGTCAGTTGACAGAATGTTTTTTCGTCGCAGGGTTTTCCTTCCTCTCCCCTATACCCCTCTCCAACCTTTCCCCAGTGCGCCAAGCGCGCCTGTTTTTCTTCTCTCTCTCCCAACTGACATTGACGATGACGACGACCCAAAACACCCTTATTCTTCCCTCTGGGTATTGTTATACGGCACTGACTGCCAGTAGCCTGGTTCTCAGTACTGTGGCCACTATACCGATTTCGGTACTGTGGTCTTATTGCTTCCCGGCCGCGGCCGGATCCTTTCCGTGATCCGATACTTGACCCGTCCAAAGTGGCCCTGGCGCCTTGGGCCGCGCCGCATCTCCAAAAAACCTCTAGCCATTAGTTCCTTGCGCGCACGCTTCACCTTGTCACGGCCATAACCACTCAGCCGCACCAAGCGCGCCACACCTGGATAGGCCCAGCCTTTCATGTTGGCGTGCCGGGCGTAAAAGACACCGACCCACCGCGCCTCTGGTGAAATCCCCATGTCGTCGAGGAAGGAGTTCTGGATTTGGGTGAATCCGCCGGCCATTGACGCCAGCGCGCGCCTTCCTCACGCGCTCCTTTCTCCTTCCTTCGAAGTACTGCCCTTTGTCAGCTGAACCAGCTCGGAAATATCCTTGCGCGCCGACTCACCGCGTGATGTGCGCGCTTGGGGCGATCCATCTGGCCTTTCCAGTGTTCTGCCGTGAATGACGACCGGGGGATCGACGAGAGCGTCGTGAGGGATCGAGTCGATTCCGACAGGCCGTCGATTTATCTGGTGCAGTGCAGCACAGAGATTGCGCATGGTTCGGGCAGATTTGAGCGTTGGTCAAGGGGTTCGACCTATTTCGACACCGCGAAAGACGGGGTTCATTGTACCGACTCCTTTGACGACACTGACCCTTCCGGAAGGGACTTCCCTTTTACCAAGGCATCCAACTGCTGAATCAGGGGGCCAATTTTCTCCAAAAGTGCGTAGGCCTGCGGCTGCTCCCAGCATTTCCCGTAGACACGGACGGCCCGGACGCCTCCACCGTCCAAAGCGATCTCGATGGAAAAGGGCTGCATTAATTCCCCCTACTTATTACTTGGGGGAGAAGCCTTCAGAAATATTCGCGGAATTTCACTTTTTTGTTCGCCGTGGAGGCAGAGGGTAACTTAACTAGGAATGGGCAACTTAGGCGGGTTTGTTAGTTACACCTTTCATCTCAGCAGCTTGGGCTAGCTTTTCTTTCGCATTTTGCACAGGCACTTACTGATTGTGCTCTGTGAAATCCCAAACTTGGCGGCAGCCTCTTTCTGGGTATGGCCTTTAACTTTCACGAATTCTATTAATTTCCGCTCCCGGTCTGTGAGTTGTCCCTTCGAGCGGCGTTGTTCGACCAAAAGCACCCAATCAGGGTCTCCCCGCACTTCACCAGGCAATTGTGCGGTGAGAGGTTCGGGATCTGTTTCTTCCTCCCACTTCCGTGTGGGGAATACATGGTCCGCAAACACCATACGGCGTGATCGGCGGTGCTCCGTCTCCATTCGGGCCCGGACATGGTCCCGTGCGCTTTCCAAAACTTTGTTTAGAGCTCCCCGCATGAAGGCCAACAGCACCTCAGGGTTGGCTGCCGGAGGTTCTATAGCTACCAGATTGCTCACGCTTTCCCAAACCTTCTCGCGTGCCAGGGCAGGTCCCTCCTCGGATTGTCCCGGGTATTCCCCTGGAAACCAAAGGCGCTTATTCACTTTGTTCCCTAACGTCTTAAGCAGCTCAGCTCGCTTATCCTCATCTTCCTCGACGATTAATTCAGCGGTTTCGCGGCCGCTTGCGGTTTCACTCTGTTCCGTACGGCGACCGAACTCCTCAGCTAGTCCTGCGCAAAGCAGGTTCGACCAAAACCGCACGACACGCATGTAGTGCCGCCCGGGAAGCAGGTCGTTGGCGACGAAGAAGTCAGCTACAACGTCGCGCACTACGGAATTGAACACACTTTCCCGGCCCTTGGACATGCTGGCGACCATATCGGCAAGAATCACCGATAAGTGGCCATCGCTGATTTCCTTGCAGGCCCGTGTGACGCCGAACAGTTCGGCCAGTTCCGAGTGGTAGGCCAATCGCTTCCGTTGTTCCTCAACGAAGGCCTTAAACTTGGGATCGTCTGGTCCATCCCACGGGCTCCGATTCCTTTGCGATGTCTGTCTTGACTCGGCTTGCTGGGATTCAGCAGCACGCAACTGGAAGCACCCGTCGTCGGCAGAGCTTGCTGTCAGTGAATGCTCGGTTCCTTGCGGGGCCTCTTTGGAGGCGTGTTGACGTGATATGTCTGCTTTCAATTCCTCCACGAGGGTTCGGATGTCCTCGATAAGGGCAGCGGCAAGCACATTCGCGTCCAACCGCTCAGTCTCCTCATTTGCGTTCTCCAAGACGTCGGCCTTCAGTTCCCTGGGGAGCTTTGGAATTGAGAACTGGTTGGTAAAGGTATCACCTTCCATGTCGCCCGGTGTGCCTTGGCCGAATACGTTCACCATCTCTGCCAACCTCGCCTCCTCTTCCGTCTGCGCAGAACTCTTTCTGCGAGGCCGAATTAAGTTGTTCGCGTATAGGATTCGGTCAGCAGCGCCATGGCTTAGCGGCAAGCCAAACTCACGGATCAAGCGACGGGCACCATAGGTCGGATGTTCGCGGCGAAGTGTAACCACGCGGTTCTCAAGGTCGGGAGGGATCTTCCGCGACTGCCTGTGCGGTGCCCTGGACCGATCAAGGAGGCCCATTGCCCCAAATTGCCCGTACCGAAGGAGCCACTTTCGAACAGTGCGGGGGAGTAGTCTGGAAAGACCTCGCAGCGGCTTTTATCCCCTTCGCCCGAGCGAAACGCACGACCAAGAGCCGACCTGTGAGGCGGGCAGCTGAACCCTCAGGTCGAGTTGATTCTGGCTGAATCATGGGAATCCCTAACCCAGGTCTCCGTTGCTGGTCGGTTCGCCATCACTCGGGGATTCACCCGCATCTGCCTCTGGGGGTACCAAGCGACTGGGCTGCTCGGCCAACTCAGGTCGTTCCGACGCAGACGACACGCACTCCATGCCATTTATCCGCGCTCTCTTAGGTGGCCGCCCGCCCATCTTCGCCCACCGCGAGAGCTGCTCTTTCGGGTGCTTTGCTGCTCGGGCGAGCCCTCCCTGTCGCGCCCACGCCCGGAGTTCGTCGGGGGCCATTTGTGCAATCCGGGCTTTGCCGCCCAGCTTGCCGAGGGCTACAGCATGCGGGTTCTTCATCTCCACAATCTTACGACACGCTTTGTAGGTTTGTCAAGCAGATTCTGGGATGAGCTTCAAGCCGCTTGTTGAATCCGTCTTCAAGCCTTGCGAAATCAAGAATTTGAGTGAGCGCGCCGAGGACCATCCAAGCAAACTGAGTTTTGAAAATAAGCCTTTTGCGGGTCTGCGGTGTGTTCAGTGAGGGGCGGACACAGCGAGGGCGAAGTGCTGGGTCAACCCGCATTCGACAGCAGTTGGGCGCTTCATGGTCGAGGCGAAGAGCCCGGATGCGGCTTCTAGGAAAACAATGTCACCTATGCCGACTTCGACTGGAGTATCTTGGTGATGGCTTTGAATTCGGCGAAGGCCTCTGCGTGCTTCCCTCAATTGCCGCGGGGATCGGCGGCGACACACCCAATGGGCTCCAGAGTCCAGGCGTGGTACGGAGGCTTACCAGTC
>CAZBWJ010000053.1:0-4263 GCA_964495535.1 uncultured Acidobacteriota bacterium
ATCGTTTTCACGCGTTGCAATAGAAGGAGTGTGATCCGTTTTTTGCGCACGGTCAACGCAGAAGCAGGTTGAAGGGGAGTCACGATGAAAAGGTGGCGAGTAACGCTGGCAGTAATCGTCCTTCCTGTGGTCATACACGGGTACATGTATCTCATGTTCTCGCACAAGCGGGCCTACGACCAGATCAAACTGGGGGAACTTCAGGACGAAGTCAGAAGTGTCCTTTCGCGCGAGGCTGTCACCTGCTGCGTCGATGCGTTCGTCCCCCGGGCCAGCGCGACGTCGTCGAGTTCCAAATGCTTTTTCGACGATCCGTGGCGAGAGTACACAGTGACATTCACGGACAACCGCGTCGCTTCCAAAGGCATAACATACCCCAGGCCGCGGCCGATGCTGCTTAGGATTTTTCAACTGATTCGCCATTGAGGCTCGCGCCTCCGCTGAGGCTCTCAAGTAAGAGGCCTTCACGCGCAGGCTGAAAGTAATGGCAGGGCTGGTGCTCGTCACGGTTGTGATGGTTGTGCATACCAAAAACTCGACCACGGTACCAATATAGTCTGCCGCGGCTCTACATACTTCCCATTCGGAATCGTGCTCATGGAGCCTCCTGTTATTCTGGGAAGTCCTCACGTCCCGGTGAGGCGACGGCTGGATTCAGAACGCGGTTCTCTTGTCCAGGGTCAACCTCTGGTGACAGAGACTTGGGATTCTCTCGGGTGAAGAGCGCTTCAAACGGCTCGTCGCTCGTAACGGTGATGGAGTCCTCCCACTTCCGGGACCTCGACCACCTGCCCGAGGTGGGGCGGCTGAATCGCTCGCGGTTCAGGCGTATCTTTACTCAACGTCAGATGCGTGCGCGCATGCAGGTAGTAATCGAAATACGATTTGAGAGTTCGGCGCAGAGATGATTCGCTGAACACGACGATGTGGTCTAGACACTCCCGCCGGATCGATCCAATCAGTCGCTCCGCATACGGATTTTGCCCAGGTGACCTCGGGGCCGTCAGGACTTCCCGCGCCCCCATCCCTCGCACTCTCTGGCGAAACGGACCTCCATAGATGGAGTCGCGATCGTGCAGCAGATAGCGCGCAGCACTGTCCCACGGGAAGGCCGCGGCAATTTGTTGCGCCGTCCATCCCGAGGTGGGATGGGCGGTGACGTTGAAATGCAGCACTCGACGCCGATGATGGGCCAGAACCAGAAAGACAAACAAAACTCGAAAGCTCAGGGTCGGGACTACGAAGAAATCCGTCCAAACCGATTCCTTCACGTGATTGTTGAGAAAAGTCCGCCAGGCCTGAGAGGGCGGTTGGCGTTGGCGAACCATGTACTTGGCCACCGTCGCTGGCGACACCTCGATGCCGAGTTTGAGGAGCTCGCCATGGATACGCGGTGCTCCCGAAAGCGGATTCGCCACGCACATCTTCCGGATGAGGTCTTGAACCTCCCGAGACACCTCGGGCCTCCCTGGCCTGCCCTACCAACTTCTCCAGCTCCAATACCGGCGGAATCCCTGGCGATGCCACGAGATTACCGTCTCCGGTTTAACCATGAGCAGCGCCGAACGCCAGCCCGACCAGAAGCGGGAGAGCCCAACCCAAAGAGGGCGGTCTGGAGAGTTCAGACGAAGCCGGCCATGATGAGACCTCTTGAGGACAGTTAGCTGGTCGCGGAGAGCTAGTATTTCAACCGGCAACGCAGGGCGTTCCCTGAGCGTGCATTCAAACCTCGCCACTCCCTCTGAGGCTGCTTCAGCTCGGTACCCGGGGCTCCTCTGAGGCCTTGGGTCCAATCAAGGATTCCTTGCGATTCTTTTGGCGGCGGGCTAACATTGCTCTGCGGATTGTTGGGTTTGTCTCTTCAACCGAACGTGCATTCGAGGGGTATATGGCCGCTTCCCTGCCGCGCTCGTGCCATTCATCTTGGGGCAGGATTACGTTGCTGCTTGTGCTCGGCCTTCCTGCCCTTTTCACCCAGCCCGGATGGAGCCAGGAGACAGGGATGATCGCCGGATATGTGCGTGGCCCCGATGGGCGTGCGCTTTCCGCCGGTGTGACCTTGACCTTGGAGACTGAAGACGGCGAGCTGGTGCGAACGGGGTCGGCCAATCAGGCCGGACAATTCGAGTTCGTGGACCTCCGCAAGATGCGTTATCGTCTGACGGTAACGGCAGAGGGATTCCAAGCCATGCAGGAATTCTGCGAGCTGAGGACGCCTTCGGGCCGGGCTTTAGTCAATTTTTTTCTGACACCGATGGGCGGGACGAAGAGCGAGAAAGGGCTCGCTCCGAGTTTGACCGACCAGCAGGCGCCGAAGAAGGCTCGCGAAGAGTACAGCAAAGGGATCCAGGCCTTTTCAAAGGAAAAGTATTCTGACGCTCGCGGCCACCTCGAGAAAGCAATCACTGATTACCCCTGTTTTGCCCGGGCCCAAACACAGTTGGCCCTCACGCTGATTGGCATGGGCTCATCCGGCCAGGCCGAAGCACCCCTCCGCAAGTCGATTGAGTGCGATCCAGGATACTACGAGGCTCACCTTGTCCTGGGACAGCTTTTCAACCAGGAGAAGAAGTTTGGGGAGAGCGAGAAGATTCTGACGGAAGGGCTACGTCTCTCTCCCGCCTCGTGGCAGTTCTATTATCAGCTTGGGGTCGCCCATTTCGGTTTGCGCCAGTACAGCAAGGCAGACCTCGACTACCAGAAAGTCCTGAGTTTCAACCCCACCCCTCCTCCCGAATATCATGTGAAAGTTGCCGACGTCTATCTGGCCCAGGAAGCATATGACCGAGCCTACGCCGAGATGCAGGCTTACTTGCAAGCCCAGCCGAGCGGCCGCTTTGCCGAGAAAATCCGAAAGATAGTGCACGAAATGGAAGCGGCTGGCGTGCTTGACAGATCCCGGTCACGCTAAGCTGCGGCGCTTTGCGCGGCGAGGCAGAGTCGTCTGAGTCGCCCTGCCTTAATCAGGCGAGGAAACCTTCCACACAGGCCAAAGCCTTGCGAAGACCTAAGAGTTGTCGGCGCGAGAAGAGCTGCAACTAGCGCGGCAGACGTGTCTCGCCGATGATCTCAAACTTCGCCCTAACACCTCCTGGGCTTTCCCCCGGCTGGCTGCCGCCCACGAAGACGCTGTATTCACCGGGGGAGACCACGTGTTCGCCCTTTTCAGTCACCAGACTCAGGTCGCGTGCGTTGAGCGTGAAAGTGACATGCCGCGTTTCACCCGGAGCAAGGTGTAAGCGACTGAGATCTCTCAAGGCTCGCTTGGGAGTACTGGGTATACTGGGAAACTCCAGGTACACCTCCGTGACTTCATCGCCCGCTCGCGTGGAAGTGTTCTCGACGTCCGCTTCGACCGTGAGCGGATCTCCAGCTTTGAGCTGTGTGGACGATAGTCTCAGGTTACTGTATCCGAAGGCGGAGTAGCTCAGCCCGTAGCCGAACCCATAGAGGGGCTCGCCGCTGAAGTACCGATAGGTTCGATTCTGCATGGAGTAGTCGTCAAAAGGTGGGACCTGATCCAACGAAGCGTAGAAAGTTATCGGCAGCCTGCCACCGGGATTGTTCACACCCGCTAGCGTCTCAGCGATGGCCGTGCCGCCTTCCTCGCCCGGATACCAAGCCTCGAGGATGGCGGCGGCATGCTGCTCGGCCCAATTCACCGCCAGGGCGCTGCCGTTCATCAGGACTACCACCAGGGGCTTGCCGGTGGCGGACAGGGCCTCGAGCAGATCCTGCTGCACACGTGGCAAGCCGATATCGGTTCGGTCGCCGCCACTGAAGCCCTCAACGTGAATCGGCATCTCCTCGCCTTCGAGTTCCGGCGAGAGCCCGACGAAAGCCACTACCGCATCGGCGCGCTGGGCCGTCTTCACGGCTTCCTCGCGTAGTACTTCGGCCGGAGGTTGCCAGACCAGCGTGAGGCCGGCGCCGAACAGCTCCGAACTGTGCGCATACTCGACACGGAGGCTGTGTGGCTGCGTGTCCGTAAAGCGCGCGTGGAAGGAAGGTTCGGGGGGGCGGCGTGTGAACCCGCTTCGGTTGGTCACGCCCTGCCCCGGGAGAAGAGGGTTGTTTTGGCGGCTGTCAATCACGACCTTACCATCCAGAAAAACTCGAACGCTTTCGTCGACCTCGCAACGATAACAGTGAAACTTGCGGATGCTGAATGTGTATTCTCCCGGCCCAGGTGGAGTCAGCGTGCCGCGCCAACGGACGGCGAAGGCTTTCATCGGAATCCCCGGCGCCGGCGAGGCGGCATTC
>CAZBWJ010000053.1:4363-21504 GCA_964495535.1 uncultured Acidobacteriota bacterium
CCAACGGACGGCGAAGGCTTTCATCGGAATCCCCGGCGCCGGCGAGGCGGCATTCCAGTCAAACTGAATCTGCGCGTCGGTGCGGACGAGGGTTGGCTTACCGGAGAAGTCGGTGTTCGCAAAATACTCCGCCTTGAGGCCCGGCTCCGACTTGGCGCCCGCAGTGTGAAACACCGTGCTCGGCACCGGCACGGGTAGTTCCGCGACATACGCCGAGCCCTGCGCGTAGAGAACTTCCGCTTTGCCGGCAAACTGCTTGCGCAGGCCCTCTACAGGCAGCACGGGATGAGAGGGGACACCATTGTAGTTGCCCTCCAGCGCGACCAGTGATTCGGCATTGGGGCCAATCACGGCAATCGTCTTCACGTCAGGTTTCAGCGGCAGCATTCCATCCTGATTCTTCAAGAGCACCATCGATTCGCGCGCCGCCTGGAGCGCCAGTTCCCGGTGTTGCGGCGAGTCAACCACGGACATGCGAATCCGGTTGAAAGGAACCATCTCCGGCGGGTCAAACATGCCGAGGCGCATGCGCGCCGTGAACAGCCGCTTGACCGCAGTGTCAATTTCACTCTCCTTGATGAGCCCGTCGTGCACGGCGTTGACGAGTGCGACGTACTCGTTGCCGCAGGTGGTGTCGGTTCCGGCGCGCACCGCCACCGCGGAACCGTGCGCGTTGTCGGGCGTGTACTTATGGCCAGTGGAGATGTCTCCGATGGCGCCGCAGTCCGAGGTCACATAGCCCTGGAACTTCCAGTTATCGCGCAGGATCTCCTGGAGCAGGAAGGTGCTCGCGCAGGCCGGCACGCTGTCCACGGCGTTGTAGGCGCACATGACGGAATCCGCGCGCCCTTCGACGACGGTGGACCGGAAGGCGGGAAGGTAGGTGTCCCCAAGATCGCGCGGCGTCACGTTGACGTTGAAACCGTGCCGCTCAGGTTCCGGCCCGCTGTGCACGGCGTAGTGCTTGGGCGTGGCCACGGTCTTCAGGTATCTCGGATTGTTACCTTGCAGTCCCCTCACAAAGGCGACTCCCAACTTCCCGGTCAGGAAGGGGTCTTCACCGTACGTTTCCTGGCCGCGTCCCCAGCGCGGATCGCGAAAGATATTGATGTTGGGCGACCAGAACGTCAGTCCGTAGTAGATGCTGTGATTGCCTTCGCGCTGCGCCTGGTTGTACTTGGCGCGGGCTTCGGTGGCAATGACCTGGGCCTCGCGACTCACGAGATCAACGTCCCAGGTAGCTGCCATGGCGATGGCCTGCGGAAACACCGTCGCGTAGCCCGAGCGCGCCACGCCGTGCAGCGCCTCGTTCCACCAATCGTAGGACGGGATGCCCAGCCGGGGAATGGCCGGAGCGGTGTGCTGCATCTGCAGGACCTTCTCCTCGAGCGTCAGGCGCGAGACAAGATCGTCAACCCGCTCTTCAACTGGCAGGGAGGGATTTTGGAAGGGAAAGCGCGCCGTCCCTTCTTTCCTCGCCGGCGGGGAAGAAAAGCACAAGGGCAGGCAGATCACCAGCAAAAACAACCCGAAAGCAATGGATGCGTATTTGTGTCTTGACATCGTGCCCTCCGCTTGCCTTAGTCAGAAGTTCACGGGTTCTGTTCGGATGCAAGGTATTGTTCCAAGGGGACTGCACAATCGGCCGGCAAACAGGCCGACGATCCTCGGCATCGTCTGCGAAACACGCCGGGCGTTGCCGGGCTGCGCGAAGGGAGAAGACTTCCTGGTAACTCTTCTAAAGCATGTGAATGGCAGACGCGGGCGCACAGGCAGATACGAGGAGAGAATGTGTCAACCCTTCGTCAGCCGCGCGCAGAACTCGAGAGACTTCATGAAACGCAGATCAGGCTCGCGAGGTCCGAAGAGGTCTGCCCATCGGCACCGCCGCTGCCGGTTGCTGAGTTGCCACAGAAAGAAATGGGGCGACCCGTTTCCAGATCGCCCCCACACCAGAGTCTTTATCAGCCGTTAGAACACGAACCTCAAGCCGAGTTGAATTCGGCGTGCATCCCAGGTGGACGTCACCTTCCCGAAATTCCCGGAAGTGAAATTCGTGTCCACGTTTTGGAACTGGGTATGGTTGAAAGCATTGTAGAACTCAGCGCGGAACTCGAGTGCCCCGCCCTCCTTGGGAATGCCGCTGAACCTCTTGAGGAGCGACATATTCCAGTTGTTGCGACCGGGGCGGTACACGACGTTACGCCCTTCAGTGCCCCAGGTCATGGCAGCAGGCGCCGCAAATGCGGCAGTATCGAACCACTTGTCTACAGTCTTCGGTCCCGCGTTGGGATCGCCGGTGAGGTCGGGCCGCACGTTCCCAACACCCGCTCCGACATTGTCGCCCGGATAAGTCACCGTTACGGGTGGCCCCGTCTCGAACCTGGTGATTCCGGAGATTTGCCAGCCGGCCACCACCTTGCGCACGAAAGCATTGGAACTGCTCTTCCCGAACGGCAGGTCGTAGATGTAGTTCAGCATCAGGACATGCCGGATGTCCCAAGCCGCAGCTCCGCGATCCTTGCTCAGGTCATACGGATCGAAGGCGTTTTGTGCGTTGTCTCCGCTGGCGAAGTCGATGGTGTGCGCCCACGTATAGGCGCCCTGGAAAGTGAACCCGTGATAGTTGTCCGCGCGCAGGTTCACCTGGAGTGAGTGGTAGTTGCCGGAGGTCGCATTCTCGGCATAGCTGATGCTGGCGAAGCCGGGATACGGCCGAATACGGTTCACGGCGATCGTGCCAGCGCGCACGTCCGCTCGCCGCGCATCGTTCGGCAAGGGCATGTTGATGTTTCGATTAATGGACTGGTGATAGTTCCCGTTGCCCACATAGCCGATTGACAGGACCGTGCGCGGCGCGAGCTCGCGCTGAAGGCCGAAACTCCACTGTTGGCTGGTGGGAGGCAGGTACTCCTTAGCCAGGGCTTGCGCGAAGGAACCTGGGTAGATCGGCGCCGCCGCCTTCGCCCCATTCAGGACACTGACACTGGGATCGGTGAAATACACGAGGCTCACGCTGGGGTCGAAGGAGAAGGGAGGATTGGGGCCGCCGTTATAGACGTCGTTGCCCTGAATCCGCTCGTAGAACATGCCAAACCCGCCGCGCAGGACGGTCTTGCCGTTTCCGGTTAAATCGTAGGCAAACCCCACGCGCGGACCGATGGTGTTGTAGTGATTGTCAACCAAGCCGCGGGGGACGCCCCCCACGCCGGCCATGCCAATGCCATTCATGTAGAAAGGAATGCTGGACAGGGGCACGCCGGAGACCGTGGTGAACCCGGGACCGGTGCTGTCCAAGCTACCGTCCGCATTGAAAATGGGTGCCTCGGCCGAGTCGTAGAGGGCAGGGAAGAAGTTCGACTGACGATCCTTGACCTCGTAAACATGTGGCATGATTTCCCAGCGGGCGCCCAGGTTCAAGGTCAAGCGCTTGGTGGCTCGCCAGCTATCCGTGAAGTAGAAGGAGAAGGTAGTGGTGCGCCAGTGCCCGCGGTCCTGGATGGCCAGTTCGTGGTACGAATTGGCGAGGCCCAGGTCAAAGTCCGCCACGTCAGAGCCTGTGTACCTGCCATTGAAGTTGTAGCCACCCTGAGTCTGCCCGAAAATGTCCTGATTCTTGCGGTAGCGCATGAACTGCCCGCCGAACTTCAGGGCGTGCTTTCCGGCCATCTTGCTGATGTCGTCGCGGACTTGTTGGCTGTCAGCAGCATTGTGCCAGGGCCAGGAGCCCGCGTCGTAGTTCGTGCCCATCTGATTGGCAAAATTAATTGTTGGCAGCCGATTGTCCGAGTTGCCAGCGAAAAACTCCTGGAGGTTCATACCGCTGGGCTTGGCATAGACGCCGACAGGCGAGAGCCAAATCCGGTTGCCGTTGTAGTTGTAGGCGAACTCATTCAGCAGGGTCGGACTGATGGTGTAAGTGATCCTCAGCACCGCGTGCTTGCCCGGATTCAGGAAGCTGGTACCGAGAGTGGGGTACGACATGCCACCCCACAGCGTGGTCATCGTCTGCTGGAGGACCGCGTCATTGATAAAGTGGGCCATAACGCTGACTTTGTCGCTGAAATTATGGTCCACGCGGATGATCTCTTCGCGAACGTCGGTAGGCACGCTGCGTGAACCTGTATACCGGGTGCCGGCGTTGGGCAGGGGTATGGCGCCACTGTTCCAGAACAACTTGGCATTGGGGTCAATCAACGAGGCGGGGATCTGGTTGTTCGGGAAGGGCTGGCCGGCGGTTAAGCCTGCCGCCGCTAACTTCGCCGACCACGCAGGGTCGCCGACCTGGGCCGCCGTAGGAACCATAATAGTGGTGGCATAGCCGGAGAAGTCGCCATCTCGTAGAGCCTGCGAAGGGGAATTGGGGCTGACCGTGCTCCCCAAGCGGATCTTTCGCCACTCCTGGTTGAAGAAGAAGAACGTCTTGTTCTTCGCCGTGTTGTACTTCCCGGGGATGTAGAAGGGCCCGCCCAGGTTCCAACCAAAGTTGTTAAAGCGCATGACGGGAGTCGCGGCCGCGCGCGTCCCATCCGCCTTGCGCGGCACGGCGTTGGTGAAGTAGTTAACGGAATCCAGGGCGTCGTTGCGCAGGAATTCGTACACCGCGCCGTGGAAATTCCTGGTTCCAGACTTCAGCATCATGTTCACGGTGCCCCCTGACCCGATGCCAAAGTCTGCCCCATAGTTGCTGGTCATGACTTTGAACTCAGCCAGGGCGTCCATGGAAGGCATGACGGTGACGCACCCGCCGCATCCCCGGTCGTAGTCCTCGCCCCCGTCAATCATCCAGATGTTGTGGTCATTGCGGTTGCCGTTGAAGCGGATGCTGCTGTCGCCCCCTACCGGAATCGGCAGGGTGAAATCCGGCATGCCCGACACGACGCCCGAAGTGAGCGTGGCCAGAACAAAGAAGCTGCGTGTGTTCACCGGAAGCTGGGCCAACTGTGTGCCGGAAATCAGGTCGCCCACCTCGCCGGATTCGGTTTGGACCCTCACGATCGCCTCGGATACCGTCACGCTTTGCGTGACCTCGCCCACCTGCATCACGACGTCAACCCGGACGTTGTCGTTGACGTTCAAGACGATGCCCGTGCGCGAGAAGGTCTTGAAGCCCTTGAACTCAGCCTTGACCTCGTACGTCCCAGGAATGAGCTCCGGGGCGATATAGTTGCCGGCCGCGTTGGTTTCGAGGGAGCGGACCACTCCAGTGTCAGTATTGGTGACACTGATCTTGACGGCCGGTACCACCGCGCCAGATGAATCGCTTACCGTCCCAACGATGGTTGCCTTCACTTGGCCCAGCGCGGTCGCGGGCAAGAAGAGCAACCCAAAGCACAGAAGCGTAAGATAGTGGATACACGTAACCTTCCTCATCTATTTCCTCCTTGTGGTCGTGAAGACTTGAGAAGACACGGGAATTAGGTTGCGGCACGGGCGCTTCGTTCCCCCGTACCGCGCCTCTCAGCGACCCAACACCCGTCAGGCTGGGAGGAGCCCTCGCTAGAGAACGCACCCGGTAGCCGCGCCGTCTGGCGCCAACCCCCGGCGGCTCTCCGCCTCAACGACTCCGACGCATCCGCAGTAATCAGTGTCAGTTGGTCTCCACCGCCCCGTGGTGGTCTACCGATCCCTACCGGAACAACGGGACAGCTTCGAAGATCGATCCAACTGCCGACCGTTCACCCGCGCTTATGCCTGACATGCTAGCGCCGAGCCACGGTTCTGTCTAGACCCCAGTTTGCGCAAACTTCTGGACATTTTGCGTCAAGGCACTGAAAGCCAACCGTCCACATTTCCGCTTGAAAACCAGCCCGCATCGAGGTGTTAGTGCATGGTGTTAGTGCATGCCAAGCCTTGTTTTGCGCCAAGGCGGGCAATACTCCACGCAGGAGAAGGCGTGAGGAGAAACGTCTCCGTCACCGGCATGCCCCAGGTGGCGTTGTTGTCGGTGACCCAGCCCGAGTATGGGCGGGAACTTCTTCGCCGCCTGGTGCTTTACTCTCGCTTGCACGCGCCGTGAACTCGCATTTGGATTCGCTGCCTCTATAACAGCCACTATTCGGGCAGCTTCAGCTCTCCTTCTATCGAGAACTGCGCTTCCGCTCCGGGTGCGCCGGTTCCAGGCTGGCCCCCGCCGACGTGGATGCGGTAGGAGCCCGGCGCCACCACGTGATCCCCGGCCTCATTGACGCCGCTCAGATCCCGCGGATCGAGTTTGAACTGCACACGTTGCGTTTCGCCCGCGGCCAGATGCAGCCGCTTGAATCCGCGCAAGGCACGGATCGGCGCACCGGGCACTTTCGGAAAGCTCACGTAGAGCTCCGCGACTTCGTCTCCGGCGACCTGGCTCGTGTTCTGCACCTCCACATCCACGCCCAGAGAAGCGCCCGCCTTCAGGTTTGCCGCTGAAAGCTTCAGGTCACTGTAGGCGAACTGCGAATAGCTCAGTCCATAACCAAATGGGTATAGGGGCTGCCCCTCGAAGTACCGGTAGGTTCTTCCCTTCATTGCGTAGTCTTCGAAGGGGGGCAAATCATCCAGGCTCTTATAGAAAGTGACGGGCAGGCGTCCGGCCGGATTGTTCACGCCGGCCAGCGTTTCCGCAATCGCGGTCCCGCCCTCTTCGCCTGGATACCATGCCTCGAGGATGGCACTGGCGTTCTCGTTCGCCCAATTCGCCGCCAGGGCGCTGCCGCTCATCAACACCACCACCAGCGGTTTGCCTGTCGCCTTTACTGCCTTGAGCAGGTCTTCTTCCTCTTTCGGCAGGTCAAGGCTCGTGCGGTCCCCGCCTTTGAAACCTGCTGGCAGATCTGCGCGACGCATCTCTTCGCCTTCCAGATCTGCGGTGATACCGACCACGGCGATCACCACATCAGCCTCCCGTGCCGCCGCCGCGGCAGCCTCCGGTGTATCGTCACCCTTGACGGGGGACCAGAGCAGGCTTACCCCGCTGAAAAAGCCTGGGCCGCCATAGAAATACTCCAGCTTAAGAGGGTAGCTGTGCCCTTTCTCCAACTTCACCTCGGTCGTGGCTGTCGCTGGCCGCTCGTGCTGGGCCCAATCGTCCAAAGCGAGCTTGCCATCCAGCCACAGCCGGACCCCACCTGCGCCCTCGACAGACAGCTTGTACGTTGCGGACTCGGGTGGTATCAGCGCGCCGGACCATCGCGCCGAGAAATTCCCTGGCGCCCAGAAGTCCTCCCAGCCAAGCTCTTCCGGCAGGCGGTGTCTGAAGCCGAAGTCCACCTGCGGATCGATGCGGCTCACGACTGGCTTTCCGGAGAGATCTTTGTTGCGGAAGTAGACCGCCGCCAACCCTGCCTTGCCGTCCTCCGTGCGCAGCACCTCGGCGGGGACTGGTGCGGCACTGCGCAAAAACTTCGTCCCAGGAGTGAACGTCACCTGCGCCGCTGGAAACTGCTGGCGGATGCCGTCCAGCGCGGTTCTTGGGCGTGACGGTACGCCATTGTAATTGCCCTCCAGCGCGCGCACGGAGTCCGCCAGCGGTCCGATGACCGCAACGTTCTTGGTGGCTGGGTTGAGCGGGAGCACGCCATCATTCTTCAGCAGCACCAGGGCTTTGCGGGCCGCCTGCAGTGCCAATTGCCGATGCGCTTCGCTGTCATTCTCGCTGAACGGAATCTGGGCGTATTTCACCAGTTCCGGCGGGTCGAACATCCCGAGTTGAAACCGAGCCCGGAAGAGCCGCTTCACCGCCACGTCGACATCCTTCTCGCTCAGGAGTCCCTGTTTCACGGCATCCACATACATCACATAGTCCGCGTTACCCTTCACCTTCGAAGTGAAATCGCAGCAATCATTATCGGTGCCTTTCTTGAGCGAAATTGCCGCCGCCTCAGGCATGGTCTTGACGAAGTGATGGCCGCTCATGATGTCCGTAATCGCGCCGCAGTCCGACACCACGTAGCCGTTGAACTTCCACGCCCCGCGCAGCCGATCCTGCAACAGGTAAGTGTTGGCGCAACCTGGCTCGCCGTTGACGCTGTTGTACACGCACATCACCGAGCCCGCCTTGCCTTCCGTGACCGTAGCGCGAAAGGCGGGCAGGTACGTGTCTTCTATGTCGTGCTTCGACACCTTCACATCGGTTGTGTGCCGCGCGGGCTCCGGCCCGCTGTGCACCGCAAAGTGCTTTGGTGTGGAAACGACTCGCAGATACTTCGGATCATCGCCTTGCATTCCCGTGACGAAGGCTACGCCCATCCGCGCCGTCAGGAAGGGGTCTTCACCATAGGTCTCCTGTCCGCGGCCCCACCGCGGGTCACGAAAGATATTGATGTTTGGCGACCAGAAGGTAAGTCCTTCGAAAATGTTCCTTCTCCCTTGCCGCACGGCCTCGTGGTGTTTGGCACGCGCCTCTATGCTGATCACGGTTGCCACCTCGTGCATCAGTGGCACATCCCAGGTTGCCGACAGGCCAATGGCCTGAGGAAAAACCGTCGCCGTGCCCGCGGCGGCCACGCCGTGCAATGCTTCGTTCCACCAGTCGTAGGCGGGCACCTGCAGCCGCGGAATCGCACGCGACTGGTTCACCAGTTGCGAAGCTTTCTCCTCCAGGGTCATCCGAGACACTAGATCGTCCAAGCGCTGCTCCATCGGCAGCGCAGGATTCAGGTAGGGCGGTTGAGATCCGGTTGCAGCATCCTGCCCGAGGGCAGTGCCTCCTGTAAGCAGAAGGATCGAGAGACTCAAGACACCTGTCCAACAACAGGAACACGTTCTGCGCGTGCGCATGAATAATCCTCCTTTCGCCAGCTTCCACATCATTCAATCGGCTTCCCGGCATGAAGCGAACGGGACGAAACAAGCCAACGACCAACACAAACTGACTGCTGGCAGGCACCGGTGCGCAGCTTGCCAGGCACACTACTCCTGGGCGCATGCAGCCGAAGAAGCCAGCGCACCGTCCTGAAGATTGACCAACCCTCGGCCGCTTGAACCGCAGGTTTGCCAGCATCCTAAGTAGCGAGCCAGCGACCTGTCTAGACCCCAGTTTGCGGAAACCTCTGGACATTTTGCGTCACAGGCCATAGGTTGAACCTAGCGTAGTTCCGCTTGAACATTGAAGGGAATTCGGCTATAAGCACCATGGTGCGCTCCGATTTGCGTCAGGATCGGCCGAACGACCTCCAAGCCGTAGGAGATGTAAGGAGAAGCCCTTCCATCACCACGATGCCCCAGGTGGCCTTGTTATTGGAAACCTCGACCGAATTCGGGCGAGGACTCCTTCGCGGCATCGTGCGTTACTCTCGTTTGCACGGGCCGTGGTCGCTGTATGTTGCCCCAGGGCATCTTGAACAGCCTTTGCCCAAGGCAAAGTCCTGGAGCGGAACGGGCATCATCGCCCGCATTCACTCGCCTGAAATGGCAGAGCTAATCCGTGCTGCGGGGCTTCCCTTCGTCGCCTCCACACTGGACGAATCCCGCTCGCCCGGACGTGGAGACAAGTTCGGCGAAATCCGCACGAATTCTGCGGCCATCGCGCGGATGGCGGCGGCACACCTGGTAGACCGAAGCTTGCGTCACTTCGCGTACTGCGGTTTTGTCGGGTGCGCGTGGTCCTTGCGCCGGGAAGACGCTTTCTCTCGATACTTGGGGGAACGGGGATTCCACTGCCAGACGCACCGGATCGAGCTGGCAAACTGGATGCAGCAGCCAGACTGGATCGCGAACTGGGAAGATGAACAACCTATCCTCGTGGACTGGCTCAAATCGCTGCCCAAGCCTGTTGGGCTGATGGCCTGCAACGATATCTGTGGACGCGAGGTGCTCCAGGCTTGTGCCGCCGCCGGACTGCACGTGCCCGATGACGCCGCGTTAATAGGTGTGGACAATGACGAGTTGATGTGCGAACTGTCCAGTCCTCCTCTCTCGAGTGTCGCCCTGGATGTGGAGAAGGCCGGGTACGAAGCCGCCAGACTCCTCGACAGCCTGATGTCCGGTCACTTGCCCGAGGCACATGTTGTGCAGGTCGAGCCGGCCTATGTCGTCACCCGGCAGTCAACTGAGGTCATTGCGCAAGATGACGCGTGCGTCGCTAGCGCCTTGCGCTTCATCAACAATCACGCCGGGCAAGCCATCGGCGTCCCGGATGTCGCCGAACAGGCGGGTGTTTCTCGCCGAACGCTCGAGAGGCGGTTCTTTCGCGCCGTTGGTCGATCCATTCTTTCGGAGATCATACGCTGCCG
Organism: uncultured Acidobacteriota bacterium; assembly: GCA_964495535.1. Classification (GTDB taxonomy): domain Bacteria; phylum Acidobacteriota; class Terriglobia; order UBA7540; family UBA7540; genus JALHUF01. Next base: position 14,575 of record CAZBWJ010000053.1, read on the forward strand.
ATTGGAGAGGGCCAAACGGCTGCTGCTTGAGACCGACCTGCCTTCGCATCGTGTGGCCGCGGGAGCCGGGTTTGGAAGCATCAAGACTTTCAACCGCGTCTTTCGTCGCGCGGCGGGTGTTTCTCCCCAACGCTTTCGGCAGAGCTCGGCAGCCTAGCGTTATGTAACTCGCGCACTGCGCCGCGCGGCCGCCACACTGAATCATCCCCATGCTTGCAGGTGGGTCGGTGAAACTCCGGAAGCTAATGGCGAGCAGCCTTTCGCGACGGCGCTTTGGCGAAGGGCACACTCTCCCTTCCCTCTTCCTCCTCGCCGGACTCTTGTTGGTGGTGATCTCCGCTGCGGTCGGCCAGACGCAATCCGCCGAACTCCTGCGGCGCGCGCAGCGCCTTGAATCCCAGGGGCATTATGAGGAGGCTGTCCACATTTACGAGGATTTGGTTCGTCGCGATCCCCGCTCCCCAGAGATCCTCAACGACCTCGGCCAGATCTACGCCCATATGGGCAAGTATCCCGAGGCGATCGCTGCTTACCGGAAGGCACTGAAGTTTGATCCTAAGTCGGGCGCGCTGCTGGCTAACCTGGGATTGGCCTACTTCAAGAGTGGAGACTTCCGTAAGGCGATCGCCCCCTTCACACAGGCGGCGCAGGCCGACCCGCACAATTCCCGCATCCGTATGCTCCTGGCCATGTCCTCCTACGGTGCGGGCGATTATGCTGGGGCGAGCTCACATTTCGAAGAACTCGTCCGTGCCGAGCCTGCGAACACCACTCTGCAATACCTGCTCGCGCAGAGTTATCTTTGGAGTGGACGATATGAGAAAGTGATTCAGACGTTTGGCACCTTGCTCCGTCAGCAACCCGACTCCGCGGCAGCCCACATGCTGATGGGGGAGGCTTACGATGGTCTAGACCGAACCGATCAAGCCATCGAAGAATTCCGGGCGGCGGCCTCCGCAGCTCCTCAATACCCCAACGTCCACTTCGGGCTGGGGTATCTCTACTGGAAGAAGCGCCAGTTCGAGAAAGCCGAGGAAGAATTCCGCCAGGAGCTCATAGTCGGCGGCTCAGTCGCGCAAGCCAAGGCTTACCTGGGGGATATCGCCATGCGGCGCGAGCAGCTTGATCAGGCGCTGCCGCTTTTGCAGGAGTCACTGCGCCTTGACCCGAACATACGGGTTGCGCATTTTGATCTAGGGATTATCTACACTGAGCAGCAGCGATACGAACAGGCTGTCGCAGCCCTTAAAGAGGCCGTGAGCCTAGACCCCGAACAGACGGATGCCCACTACCGCCTCGCCGCTGCCTACCGTGCCATGGGCCGGGAGGGGGAAGCAAAGGCCGAGCTGGCGAAGGTCGAACAACTCCACGCAAAAAAACGGGCGGATCTTCTGCACAAGATCTCCGGTGCGCCGCCTGCTCCGAGGCTCGAATAGAAGTCGTCTATGTCAGAGCAGGCTCCTCTCGTTCAGTCTCCTGAGGGTTATGCACTGGGCTGGTCAACGACACAAACCCCGTGCCGTGGCTTGGGTGCTGACTGCACCGTGCCCCGCGAGGCAGGCAGTAGGCGGTGGGTACTTGGCTTCTGGAGTGAATTCGTGAGGTGTTCCTTGTTGGGCTTGCTCCTGAGCGTGCTGGCGCTGCCAGCTCCGCTGGCCGCCGAGACGGGAACCGCCGCCTGGCTGCGTCACGCCTGCCTCCGCGACCCCACCGCTAGACAGCGCCACGACGCACTGCCTGCCACCACCGTGGCGCTGGGCGATTCCGCAGTCGTCAGCACCGCGCAAGGGGAACTGATCCGCGGCGTGCGAGGCATGCTCGGCAGGACGTTGCGCGCCGAGGCGCGTCTGCCCAAGGAGAGCGCCGTCGTTCTGGGCACGTTCGACGCCCTCCAGGCCGTCGCGCCGGCCAGCAAGCCGCCCACGGGCCTGCCAGAAGACAGTTACTGGCTGAAGACCACCACGCTGCATGGCTTCCCTTGTCTCATCATCACCGCGCCCAACGACCGCGGCGTGCTTTACGGCGTGTTCGCGCTGCTGCGCCGAATCGCTCTCGGTCAAGCGGTCTCGCCGCTCGACGACCGCCAAGTCCCTTACGCGCCGGTCCGCTGGGTCAATGAATGGGACAACCTGGACGGAACCATCGAGCGCGGCTACGCGGGGCTGTCCATCTTTTTTGAAAAGGACAACGTGGTGGACGATCTCAGCCGCGCGCGCGACTACGCGCGATTGCTGGCCTCGGTGGGCATCAACGCCTGCGCGGTGAACAACGTCAACGCCAATCCGCGCGTGCTGCGCAGCGAGTTCCTGCCGCAACTGGCCCGCCTGGCCGAGGCGTTCCGGCCCTGGGGCGTGAGGCTCGCGGTTTCCGTGGATCTGAGCAGCCCCAAGGTCGTCGGCGGCCTCGACACGTTTGACCCGCTCGACCCGCGCGTCGGCGAATGGTGGAAGGAGAAGTTCGACGAAATCTACCGCGCGATTCCCGACTTTGCCGGCGTGGTGGTGAAGGCGGATTCGGAGGGCCGCTTGGGCCCCTCGGCTTACGCTCGGACGCACGCCGACGCCGCCAACGTGCTCGCCCGCGCGCTCCAGCCGCACGGCGGCCTGGTCTGCTACCGCGCCTTCGTCTACGACCACCACCTGGACTGGCGCAACTTGAAGAACGATCGCGCCCGCGCTGCCTACGACAACTTCCATCCGCTGGACGGCCAGTTCGACGCGAACGTCGTGGTGCAGATCAAGAACGGGCCGATTGATTTCCAGGTGCGCGAGCCCGCCTCGCCGCTTTTCGGTGCTCTGGAGAAAACCAATCAGGCAATCGAGCTGCAGATCACCCAGGAATACACCGGGCAGCAGCGCCACCTCTGTTTTCTGGTGCCCATGTGGAAAGCCGTGCTGGATTTCGACCTGCACGCCCACGGCGCGGGCACGCCCGTCAAGGCGCTGGTGGCCGGCAAGACCTTCCGCCGGCCGGTGGGCGGTTTCGTGGGCGTGTCGAACGTGGGGCGCGACCGCAGTTGGTTGGGCAGTCATCTCGCCATGGCCAATCTCTACGGCTTCGGCCGACTCGCCTGGAACCCCGACCTGACCGCCCGGCAGATTGTGGACGAATGGACGCGCCTGACCTTCGGACCTGACCGGCGAGTGGCCGAGACGATTGACGACATGCAACTGAAGTCCTGGTCCATTTATGAAGACTACAGCGGACCGCTGGGCGCGGGAACGTTGACCGACATCCTGGGAAGCCACTACGGCCCCAACATCGAGTCTTCGGAGCGCAACGGCTGGGGCCAGTGGCACCGCGCCGACCACGCCGGAATCGGCATGGACCGCACGCTGGCCACTGGGACCGGTTTCATCGGCCAGTACCGCCCGCCCGTGGCGAAGCTGTACGAGTCGCTGGCGAGCTGTCCCGACGCGCTCCTTCTCTTCATGCACCACGTCCCCTATACCTACGTGCTGCACTCGGGCAAGACAGTGATTCAGCATATCTACGATTCGCACTACCAGGGAGCTAACGAAGCGGAAGAATTGGTGCGGCAGTGGAAATCACTCGAGGGGCGGATCGACGAGCAGCGCTATGCGGACGTGCTGGCGTGCCTCGAGTATCAGGCCGGGCACGCCCAGGTGTGGCGCGACGCCGTCTGCAACTGGTTCCTGCGCACGTCGGGCATCCCCGACGCCCAGGGTCGCGCGGGGGACTTTCCCGGCCGCGTGCAAGCCGAGGCCATGCGGCTGGACGGCTACCGGATTGTGGAAGTCAAACCCTGGGAGGCGGCGTCGGGGGGGAAGGGCGTCGAGTGCGCCAGCGCCACGGGGACGTGCACGGCGAGCTTCCGCTATGACGGTAAGCCGGGGTGGTATGACGTGAGCGTCCAATACTTCGACCAGAACCACGGCACGTCACGCTTCAAGCTGTTCGTTGCCGGGCAGCTTGTGGATGAGTGGGTGGCGGACGATACCTTGCCCAGCAGGAAGATGGACGCCAGCTCCTCCACACGGCGCAAGGTTGCTGGCCTGGCGCTGCGCCCCGGAGACGAGATCCGCCTCGAGGGCTTCCCGGCTAATGGTGACGGTGCCTCCATTGACTACTTAGAGATTCACCCGACCCTCCACGACGCGCTGGGGATCCCCGCTCGGCGCCGGAATCCCGAGTCCAAAGCGTTCTGAGTCCTAATTCCTTTGCCGGGCGGCCAGCGGACCAGGAGAGACAGAGAATCTGGCCGCTCACAGCCATCCAGTGGGGACAAGTGTCAGCAGCCAGGCGGGTTGGAGGCGGGAAACAGACCACACGAGTGAGAGGAGTAGCCAAAGCGCGCCATGATGCTCCCCAGTAGAGGCTTGGGGGGTCCAAACTTGAGTCGGTGAGACATCCGACGTACGATTTGTAATATTGAAATCGGGAATTCCGGATTGCTTGACGGTTGCCCGGTTTGAGATAATGTGCTTCCGTCTGCTGACGGATACCGGGCCGCTTACGCCATGCGCCGCGAACAATGGGAAGCGTTCAAGAAAGCTGCAAGATCACGCCCTGTCGATCAGGTCCCTGTGTCTCTCATCGCCGATAGTCCCTGGATCCCCGGCTACTTGGGGATCAGCCACCTCGACTATTACTTTGATCCTGAAGTCTGGTTCCGGGCAAATCTGCGGATCATGCAAGCGTTTCCTGAGATCATCATCTTTCCTTCCTGGTGGGTCGAGTATGGCATGGCCATCGAACCTTCCGCCTTAGGGAGCAGGATTTGTTTTCGACCGGATCAGCCACCCTCGGTGCTCCCCAGCCTATTCCGCCTCGAAGACTTGGAGCGTTTGCCTCGCGTTAACCCTTACACCGACGGGCTAATGTCCATGGCCCTCCACCGCTACGAGGCGCAGAAAGAGCGGATTCTTGAGGCAGGCTTCATGATTCCAGTAGCCACGGCGCGCGGTCCTCTTTGTTCGGCCGCTTTCATGCGTGGCGTCACCGAATTGATGCTGGATATGGTAGACAACCCGCAAGGGTTAGTTAAGTTGCTGGCCTTTGTAACCGACGCCATCATTGCCTGGCTGAAAGCCCAAGTGGAGGTGATCGGCGACGGTGTGGAAGGGATACTGATCCTTGACGATATCGTTGGTTTCCTGCCCCAGAAGCAGTACTTGGAGTTCGCGCATCCCTACCTGAAGCAGATTTGCGAGGCTTTCCCAGAAGATTGGGTGAAGGTTTACCACAACGACGCCAACATCAAGCCGTTTCTGGAGAATCTGGCTGAGGTGGGGTTCGATGTGCTGAACTGGAGCCACAACCTGGATGTTAGTGAGGTTCGCCAGAGGATAGGGGGAAAGATGTGCTTGATGGGGAACGTAAACCCGCTCGAAGTCGGGACCCGCGGCACACCGCCAGAAGTCAGGGCCGCTGCCCTGGAGGTCCTGCGGAAGACAGAGGGTCACGGGATCATTCTTTCCATGGGAGGTGGGCTCAGTCCCGGAACGCCCAAGGCCAACATCATGGCCATGATCGAGGCGGCGCAAGAGTTCCATACCCGCTTGCCGTGTGATCCAAACTCTCCCGGCGATTAGGACATCGACGCGTCAACCGGAGTGGCACGGCAGGGTCTGTGCCCGCGGTCATTGCCCGGTGGGAGAGTGTTGCGAACGGAGGAGGTGAAGTTCTCCGGCGAGGTTGAGTGCCGTGTGGTTGTCTCTTCGTCCAACCCGGTTCTTGTCGCTGATATTGGCCGTCTGGGAGACTCTCCTAGTCTGCAGCGTACTGTCCCCGTCTGAACTACCGGGTAAGGGCGACGCCGACCCGCGGGAGAGAATCCTATACTACATACGAGAGAAGTACGGAATTCCCGATTCGGTGGAGATGATCGTTTGGCCGTTGCGGGAATTCAGCAATCCCGATTTCTATCAGACGACGGTTACGCTGGAGAAGGCCGAGCCGCAACAGAGTCAGAAGCTTTTCCTTACAAGGGATTGCCGCTATCTGATTGTCGGCGAGACTTACGCCTTGGGCCCTGACCTTAATACCGAGATTTCGCAGCGCGTTCGGAAGTTAGCCGAGATTCCCGCCGGAGGCCAGGTGACCGTCGGCCCGGTCCGCGCCTCCCAGGTTCCTCACCTGCTTGTCACGAGGATTACCGCCCAAGACGGAAATCAGCAGCAAGTCCAAGATCTCTACCTGACTGAGGACCGGAAGATTCTCTTTGTCGGAGAGATCTATGATCTGACGAGCGACCCCAGGGCGGAGGTGCTGCGGACCATTTCAGTCGAGGACTGTCCGAGCCTAGGCCCGGCCGACGCTCCCGTGACGATCGTGGAATTCTCCGACTTGCAATGCGCAAGCTGCGCACAGTTTGATGAATTTCTCGAGAGGGAGCTTGTGCCGAAGTACGCAGGGAAGGTTAGGGTCGTCTTCAAGGAATACCCCTTGGTTCGCATTCATGACTGGACACTGACGGGTTCGATTTTCACCCAATGTGCCTATCATCTTGCTCCGCCGGCGTATGTGCGCCTCCGGGCGCTGATTTTCCAAAACCAACATCGCCTCGATGCTCTCAACGTGCGTGACCGGTTGCTCTCGCTCGGTGAGCAAGCGGGCGTCAACCGCCTCCAACTTGCTGCCTGTGTGGACTCGAAAGTCACGCTGCCGCGTATCAGGAGGGATCTAGGGGAGGGTGCGGCGGTCGGCGTGCACAGCACGCCCACCACGTTCATCAATGGCCGGATGCTTTTGGGATTGCCGTCCCGGGCCGAGTACTACAGGGCCGTAGACGATGCCCTCCGGGCCGTCAAGTGAGTGCTCTGGGAGCTCAGCACACGATCCTTTGCCAGCGGCGTGTGCCTCGCCAATATTATATCTGCCTGAAGACTGTTGACCTCTCCGCCTGGATATCGAGGCGATGGAGTTGCTGAGGTATGTCTGCGATTTGGGCCGCCTTGGAGTAGTTCT
>CAZBWJ010000054.1:0-21270 GCA_964495535.1 uncultured Acidobacteriota bacterium
CGCGCGCGAGACCGAGGAATTCGGCGACGAGTATTTCCGCGCGTTTGACGAACTCAAGGTCGCGCTGAATGAGGGACGGGTGCGCGCGGCGGAGCCGGATCCAACCTCGCCCACGGGCTGGAAGGTGAATACGTGGGTGAAGAAAGGGATTCTGCTAGGGTTTCGCATCGGGCGCGTCGTCGAGATGCCGGTTTGGCAGCCGGGAGCTGGCATGGGCCTGGCTGTGGCGGGTTCCTCGTGGCCGCCTCATTCAGACCGCCAGGACACGGTCGCTAGAGATGCCGCGCCAGAAAGTCGGCGGTCAGAGACCGCCGCTACAGAAAAGCCGCAACTTCAGACAGCGGAAGTTGCGCTACAGAGCCAAGTCCGCGACAAGCACACGTTTCCGTTGAAGCAAATTCCGCCGGACCGGAACATTCGGATTGTTCCCGGGGGCTCGGCGATTCGCGATGGGTGCTACATCGGCACAGGCGTCGTGTGCATGCCGCCGATGTACGTGAACGTGGGAGCCTACGTGGACGACGACGCAATGATTGACTCGCACGCGCTGGTGGGCTCCTGCGCGCAGGTGGGAAAGCGCGTGCACTTGAGCGCTGCGGCGCAGATTGGCGGCGTGCTGGAGCCGATTGGCGCGATGCCGGTAATTATCGAAGACGACGTCCTGGTGGGCGGCAACTGTGGCGTCTATGAAGGAACGCTTGTGGGCGCGGGCGCCGTGCTCGCCGCCGGGACGATTCTGACCGGCTCGACGCCGGTGTACGACCTGGTCCGAAACGCAGTCTATCGGCGCGAAGCCGACCGCCCCCTCATGATTCCTCCCGGCGCGGTCGTTGTTGCCGGCGCCCGTGCTGTGACCAAGGGCCGCGGCAAGGAACTAGACCTCTCGCTTTACACCCCCATCATCATCAAATACCGCGACGAGAAAACCGACCAGGCTACGCGCCTGGAAGAGTTGCTGCGCTGAGAGACGTTGTCAGGCGTCCGTAGTCAGTTGCCAGTCAGACCACGACAATGGACAACTGACAACCAGCAACTTGCGGCTGCTCACTCAGAGATTTTCTTATCCCGCCGATAAAAATTTCTAATTTTACGTTGCCAATTGGTCTACCTAATCTCAGGGCGAGAGTAGGTTCCTTGCCATAGGGACTGACGGGCAGCCGGCGTCAGGTGTTTTACCCGCGTTTGCGGGGAAGAGTAGCCAGGCAGGTATGGCATGAAGGGATTAGTCAGTCGGAAGTACGGCGCGGCGGTCATCGCCTTCAGCGTTCAAGTTCCTGATAGTTGATTTTGGCCGTTGAGCTCGAGCCGCGATATTCGCCGGGAAGGTTAGATCCAAACCGCGAACGTATCCCTTCTACCCACTGCTTTCGCGCTCAGCCGCCTCGCGCAGGTAGAACCCCTCCTTCCTCTGGTGTGTATCCGGCGCAACTCAAAAAGAGAGGACACCAATGGCCACAACAGTCGAATTCACGCCTCAGCCCGCTCCAGAGGTGGAGCCCCGCGAGGACTTGAACCCCTATCACATCGCCCAGATGCAGTTCGACATTGCCGCTGAGCACCTGAAACTTCAGAACGGGCTGAGGAAGGTGTTGCGAACGCCGCGGCGGGTGGTTGAGGTTTCTGTTCCCATGCGGCTGGACAACGGCGAAGTGCAAATGTTCGTGGGTTACCGCGTCCAGCACAACACAGCGCGCGGCCCGGCGAAGGGAGGCATCCGCTACCATCCCAGCGTCACGCTGGACGAGGTCAAGGCCCTGGCCTCTTGGATGACCTGGAAGACAGCCACGGTGGACATCCCCTTCGGCGGGGCCAAGGGCGGGGTGGCGTGTGATCCCAAGCATATGAGCCGGAACGAGTTGGAGCGTATGACGCGGCGCTACACAGTGGAGATCGCTCCCTTCATCGGCCCGGATCGTGACATTCCCGCGCCCGACGTCTATACCGACGCACAGACCATGGCATGGATCATGGATACTTACTCGACCGCCGTGGGCCACTTGGCGCCGGCCGTGGTGACCGGCAAGCCGGTAAGCTTGGGCGGTTCGCTAGGCCGGAACGAAGCAACCGCCCGGGGCTGCTTGTTTGTGGTCCGCGAAGCGTGCAAGGTGAAAAATATGCCTCTCGGCGGAGCGACGGTCGCGATCCAGGGCTTTGGCAACGCCGGGGGCATCGCGGCACGCCTGTTTGCGGAGGACGGCGCGAAGGTTATCGCCGTCAGCGATTCCCGGGGAGGCATTTACAGCCCGCGGGGCATCGATCCCGAGGCGGCCCTCCGCCACAAGGCGCAAACCGGCAGCGTCGTGGATCTCCCGGGCACTTCGCCAATCTCGAACGAGGAGCTCCTCGCGCTTGAATGCGACATCCTCATCCCTGCCGCCTTGGAGAACGTCATTACGCGCGGCAACGCCCAGTTTATCAAGGCGAAGATCGTGGCCGAGGCGGCCAACGGGCCCACGACGCCCAGCGCAGACGAAATCCTGGCGCGCAACGGCGTCTTTGTCGCGCCCGATATCCTGGCTAACGCGGGCGGCGTCACGGTGAGCTATTTCGAGTGGGTGCAGAACCAGCAGTACTACTGCTGGTCGGAGGCTGAGGTCAACGCCAAGCTCGAGCAGGTAATGAAGAACGCCTTCCATGACGTGCACGAGGTGGCGCAGAAATACCGCGTGCACATGCGCACCGCAGCGTACATCCTGGCCGTGGGGCGCGTGGCGGAGGCAACCCTGATGCGCGGTGGTTTCATTTAGTCAGGCGCTTCGACCTGTGCCCTCGAGGCCCGGGAGTCGCGGGACGGGCGTGTGCAGAAAAGCGGGCAATGTCCGTCTACACTCCCCTCATCGCTGATGAAAGCCATCCCGAGTCCGTGGTCAATTGCAGCGGGGCAAGGAAGGACGGGCAAGAGACCACGCACAGTGGGCGGCTGACACGATCTGTTATCCCTTCGATAGGAATTTCCAGCTTTACATGGAGACCCGCCGGGACGATCCTGAGGACTGAGGGTCGCCGCCCGCCGGTAAGGGGTGGACTTCGCGCGCCACGAGAGAAGCTTCCATGGCGAACCAATCCGTTCTGGTGCGAGCACCGGCTACGGTAGGGAATTTTGGCGGCGCGCTGAATTGCGCCGCGCTGGCGCTGGACGCGCCCTTGAACGTCAAGGTCACGGCGCGGCTCGACGGGCACGTCGGCATCCGGTATTTCGGCGAGAACGGCGAGCGCGTCCCGCGCGACCGGTCCAACTTGGTGGTCCGCGCCATGGAAGCCGCGCTGCACTTAAGGGGGCTCGAGTTCACAGGCGCCGACTTCGAAATCTACAGTTCCGTGCCGGTGGCGGCGGGCTTGGGCTCGAGCACCGCCGCCGTCCTAGCCGGGCTGGTGGCGGCGGACCAGTTATTTCGCTTAGGCCTGGACGAGAGAACGCTCTTCGACCTCGCTGCAATTTATGAAGATCGCGAGGACAACTTGCGGGCGGCGTGGCTGGGCGGGTTCGTGGCGGCGGCAAAGGAAGCAGCATCGCGCGTTTACCAGCGCACGCTTGTTCCGGAAGACTTCACCCTGAGCGTCGTGGTGCCGGAAGCCTCCCTGGCCTCCGGTGGACGGCGGAAAGGTTCCTCAACCCGGCTGCCGCGCGCCGCCACGGCTGCCCACTTGAGCCGGGCAGCTGCCCTTTCGGAATTCTTCGCCCGGCCGGGCGACAATAAGTCACCTTGGTTGGATAAACCTTTGCCGCCCACCTGCGAAAAGGATGTGCCCGGGCTGGAAGAAGCTCTAAAGACCGAAGGCCCCCGTGTCTTCAGCGTCTTCGCATGCGGGTCAGGCCCGGCGCTGGGAATCCTGGCCCAAGGAGACCCGGCTCAAGCGGTCGCGGCAGTGCGTGAGTGCTTTGCCCGGCGCGGGGTCGGCACGACGACAGGTGACTTTCGGCCGGCGAACGCCGGGGCGCGCGATTGGAACGCCGTCCGCCCGGAAATTGCCCTGCCCCCGAGGCGCGAGTTGGGCGCTTCGCGCCAGAAACCCACCCTCATTCTCGTCTAAGGTGCAAAGAAAAGGGGTTGACGCCAGCGGGATGGTGGTGGTAGGTTACCTACCGACTGGTCGGTATCCCGGGCCGCTGCCGACGGGTGAGACTATGGCCAAGCTTTTCACAGGAGCCGAAATCCTCCTCGAAAGCCTCCGCCGCGAGAAAGTGGAGGTCTTCTTCGGGATTCCAGGTGGCTCGGTTCTGCCTCTTTACGACGCCCTTTATAGCGCCGGCCTCCGGCACCTGCTGGTGCGTCACGAGCAGGCCGCGGCGTTTGCCGCGGACGGCTACGCACGCGCCGCGGGAAAGCCCGGGGTTTGCCTGGCTACCTCCGGCCCCGGCGCCACCAATCTGATCACGGGCCTTACCTCCGCGATGATGGATTCCATCCCGGTGGTGGCCATGACCGGGCAGGTGGCGGCGAGCGTCCTCGGGAGAGACGCCTTCCAGGAAGCCGACACCATCGGGATCACCCTCCCTTCCACCAAGCGGTCGTTCCTGGTGCGCTCGGCGGCCGCAGTGCCGGCGGTCATCCATGAGGCCTTCAAGACAGCCGTCTCAGGGCGACCTGGCCCAGTCCTGGTGGACCTCCCGAAGAGCGTCCTGATGGAGACGGCAGAGCCTTCCTACCCAGCCAGCCCCGGAATTGAGCAACGAAAGAGGAACCGCGAGTGGCGGGACGAGGATATCGAGCGCGCGGCGGAAATGATCCTGGAAAGCCGCCGGGCGGTGCTTTACGTGGGCGGAGGAGTGATCGCCGCCGAGGCCTGGCAGGAGGTGCGCGAACTCGCCGAATTAGCCTGCGTCCCCGTCACCACTACGCTGATGGGGTTGGGCGCTTTCCCGTCCCTACATCCGCTTTCGCTGGGCATGCTGGGGATGCACGGTTCTTACGCCACCAACCAAGCCATCTGCCACTGTGATTTGCTGGTAGCCATTGGGGCGCGCTTTGACGATCGCGTCACCTGCCGCCTCAGTAGCTTCGCCACCGAGGCCAAGAAAATCCATTTCGACGTGGATCCCTCCGAGGTCAACAAGAACGTGCGCGTGGACCTCGCCCTGGTGGGCGACGCGCGGGAAGGTCTGCAGGCTTTGCTGGCGGAGCTGAAACGAAAGCCCCGGGAGGGGAACGTGCCGGCTCACCCCGGTCGGCAGCAATGGTTGCAGCGCATCGAGACCTGGCGCGCGGAGCATCCCCTGACTTACGACAAGTACGGCCACAGCGTGAAACCGCAGTATGTTATCGAAACCCTCTCCCACTACGCCGACGACGACGCCATTTGCGCCGTGGACGTGGGCCAGAACCAGATGTGGACCGCCCAATACTGGAACTTCACTGCACCCCGCACCTGGCTATGCTCGAGCGGCCTGGGTTCGATGGGTTACGGTTTTCCGGCAGCCATGGGCGCGCAACTGGCCTTCCCCAACCGCCAGGTGATTGCCATTGTCGGCGACGGCGGGTTCCAGATGACCCTGAACGACCTGGCCACCGCGGCGCAGTATCGTGTGCCGGTCAAGATCGCTATCATCAACAACCGCGCCCTGGGGATGGTTCGTCAGTGGCAGGAGATCTTCTTCGAAAAGCGCTATTGCGACACCATCCTGAATTTCGCCCCCGATTTTGCCAAGCTAGCCGAGGCTTACGGCATCCGCGGCGTTCGCGTTGATCACCGGACCGACGTGCCGGACGCGGTCCGCGATTTCCTGAGCGACCGCGAGCCGCGCTTGATCGATTTCTGGGTTGACCCGGCAGAGAACGTTTATCCCATCGTTCCCCCCGGAGCGTCGCTGGCGGAGATGGTGGTGGAGCCGCCTCGCGTCCTGGTGGAGGAGGAAGAGGCGTTGGACGACCTCTGGGCGGTGTAGGACTTCGCCAAGGGTCGCCATGGCGGCCCAGGTTTCCTGGCGGCTGGGAACGGCCGCTCCCGATTCGGTTCATTACAGGAGTACGACATGCTGTGGTTGATGGCACTCGAAACCAACGATGATCCGATTTCCGGTTGCCGACTGATGAATACCTTTAGGCGGAAGGGAGTCGGTATCGTGACGCTGACCATGGCGGCACGGCCCACGGGCTATTCCCTCATCGCCCTGGTGGAGACCCCCGAGGCCGAAGTGGAGCACATTTTCAATCTCCTGCGGCGCACCGAAGGCGTCTATAACGTCACCTACTATCGGCACGAACCCTCGGGGGACGCCTCGTTCGCCTTCATCGACGCGGACGAGAGTTCTTCCAGCGTGGCGCGCTTCCTGCAAACCTTCCCGGAATCCAAGCTCATTTTTGCCAGCCAGGGCAAGTATCTCTTCGAGACTCCGGCAGACCGACATCCGCGCTCCGCCGCTCCGCTTTTCGGCGACGCGGAATTTCTGCCCTTCGCCCGCGTCAAGACCAGCCCTTCGCACCCCGAGCTGGTCGGCGCGCCGGCGACATGAAACGCTAACGATGAATTATGCGCGATGAATGATGAGCCAGGGAGTGGTATCCTTGTCTTTCCGTTCATCATTCCGGAGGATTCAATGGCCAGAGTCTATTACGAAGCAGACGGAGACTTGAAATCTCTGGCGGGCAAGACCGTTGCCATCATCGGATACGGCAGCCAGGGACACGCGCATGCGCTCAACCTGCGCGACAGTGGCGTAAAGGTGATCGTCGGGGAAGTCCCCGACCCTGCCTTGCGTGCCAAGCCGCTGGCCGCGGGCTTCGAAGTCGTGGATACGCCCGAGGCCGCCCGCCGCGGCGACCTGATCGCCGTGCTCGTCCCTGATCCGATCCAGGCCAAGGTTTACAAAGAACAGATTGAGCCGAACCTGGGCAAGGGGAAGGCGCTGTTGTTTGCCCACGGCTTCAACATCCACTACAAGTTCATCGTGCCGCCCAAGGACGTGGACGTCATCATGATTGCTCCCAAGTCTCCGGGTCATCGGATGCGCGAGCTTTTCGCGGAGGGACAGGCCGTGCCGGCGCTGCTAGCCGTCGAGCAGGACGCCTCGGGCGAGGCCACGCAGACCGCCCTTGCCTACGCGAAGGGCCTGGGCTGCCTGAAGGCAGGCGTCATTCGCACCACCTTTAAGGAAGAAGTGGAAACGGATCTGTTCGGGGAGCAGGTGGTGCTTTGCGGCGGGGTCTCGGCCCTGGTCACGGCGGCTTTCGAAACCCTCGTCGCGGCCGGCTACCAGCCCGAGATCGCCTATTTCGAATGCCTCAACGAATTGAAGCTGATCGTGGACCTGATTTACGAGGGCGGCATCAAGTACATGCGCTATTCGGTGAGCGATACGGCCGAGTACGGCGACTACACGCGCGGCCCGGTGGTCATCGACGCGCGTGTCCGCGAGACCATGAAGAAGATCCTGGCCGATGTCCAGAACGGCTCCTTCGCCCGCGAGTGGATGGAAGAAAGCGCCCGGGGGGGCCAGCAGTTCCGCGAGATGCGCGCCCAGGCGGCGGAGCACCTTATCGAGAAGGTTGGGACCGAGCTCCGCAAGATGATGCCCTGGACCCGCCGGCCGGGCGCGGAAGCGACCGCAGCGCAGGCCGAGGCCCGCCGCTAAGGGCGCCGTGGCCAGTCGCGTCCCAAATCCGGGCGGACATGCAAGGAGCACCATGAAAGCAGGAACTGAAATGCCTCCTATGAATCCCCATTTGTCTAAAGAGTCGCGAATTCACGTCAAGAAGCTGGCGCTGGTGGGCGCGGGCAAGATCGGCGAAGCCTTGCTCTCCGGCGTCTTGAGCTCCCAGTTGGTCCCCGTCACGAACGTGGTGGCAACGGACGCCGACCAAACCCGAGCCGATTACATCGGGGAAAAGTATGGCGTGAAGACCTACACCAACAATCGCCAAGCCGTAGCCGGCGCCGACCTGGTTCTGCTCTGCGTCATGCCGCAACAGGTCAGGGATGTCCTGCGCGAGATCCGAAAAACCGTGAGGAAAAACGTCTTGGTGATCTCCGTTGCCGCTTCCGTGAGGACCGCGCTGATCGAGCAGGGGTTGGACCGCGGCGTGCGCGTGATCCGGGTGATGCCCAACACTCCCTGTTTGATTCGGCAGGGCATGAGCGCGCTCTGCCGCGGCAAGCACGCCACCGATGGGGACTTGAAGGTTGCGCAAGCCATCTTCGGTTCCATGGGCCGCACGGTGGTGGTGGACGAGCGACACATGGACACCATCACGGGCCTGTCGGCCTCGGGCCCGGCTTACGTTTACATGATCATCGAGTCGCTCGCCGAGGCCGGAGTGAAGCTCGGCCTCCCCCGCGAGCTTTCCACCGAACTCTCGGCCCAAACCCTCCTGGGCTCTGCCGCCATGGTGCTGCATACCGGCGAGCATCCCGCGAAGTTGAAGGACGTCGTGACCACTCCTGCCGGCTGCACCATCGACGGCGTGCTGGAGCTGGAGGAAGGCGGCCTGCGCGTCACCCTCATCAAGGCTGTTGTCCGCGCCGCCGGACGGGCCAAGGAACTTGTCGAGAGCCACTACTCGTAGCTTGGCTGGGAGCGCGGGCGTCTCGCCCGCGAACGGACGATCTCCTTGCGCCTGGGAGCGCGAGTGTCCCGCCCGTGCGCTCGTGGCTGGCGCAGGCCTTCCTAGGTTCGTGGTCGCCGGGTTCTCAGTCTTCCGGGAGCTGGTCGAGGAGATCCAAGCTCTCCTCCTGAATGCTGTTCGAGCGGCTTTCGAGCAGTGTGAGAAGAGGATCGAGTTCGGACAGGGCGTCCCAAAACTCTTCTTTTTGAGGGTCAAGGGCTAACACTTTCTTCACTCCACGCTCGGCGTCACGGAGGATTTGCAGGTACTCTTCCATCAGAACCCGAAGGACATGAGTATCTGGGACCGACGGTGCTTTCGCCTTAGCCATGGCTCACTTCTCCAACCTATCTTCCAACTGTCGCACTGCTCGACGAGCAATGTCAATGTCCTTCTCCCATTTTCGGATCAGGACGATATTGGGTGCAGCTTTTCCATATTCCTGCTCGATTTTAGCCTGATGCTTGGCAATGGTTCTCAACTGACCTGCAATTCGTTTCCGGAGCTGTCTGTTCTTGCCCATGGGTAACACGGATTATAGCCTGTCATACCCAAGAAGCTATCCCGTACTCTTCATGCCAAAAGCAATGCCGCCCACGGTGAGTTGCAGCAGATGAAGGAGTTCGGGTGGGGTGTGGCGAGCGCGCCGCCACTCGCGGAGGAAGCGGATCTGGAGGAAGTTGAGGGGGTCCACGTAAGGGTTGCGCAGCCGGATGGACTCAGCCAGCACGGGCTGGCGCGCCAGCAGGTGGCTCGACCCGCAGGCTTCGAGCACGTTGCGGACGGTGCGGTGGTACTCCTGCTCGATGCGGCGGAAGATGGTCTCGCGCACGCTGGCAGAATGCACGAGCGTGGCATAGCGGCCGGCGATATAGAGGTCGGTCTTGGCGAGCGACATCTCGGCGTTATCAACCAGGATGGCGAAGTACGGCCAGCCCTGATGCATCTGGCGCAGCAGAGTGGGTCCCTGGGGCGCGTGGTCGGCGACGAACTTTTCGAGCGCCCACCCGAGTCCGTACCAGGAGGGCAGGAAGTGCCGCGACTGGGTCCAGGCGAAGACCCAGGGGATGGCCCGCAGGTCGCGCAGGTCGTCGGTCGAGAAACGGCGGCTGGGACGTGAGCCCAGGCGGAGTCGCTCGATGAGGTCAATGGGCGTGGCCTGCCAGAAGTAGTGGAGGAACTCCGGCGTCTCATAGACAAGCTCGCGGTAGAAGTCGCGGCTGGTGGCGGCCAATTCCGCCAGGTAGGCTTCCCACTCGGCGAGCTGGGCCGCCGGGACGCGCCGGGCGCCGAGCAGGTGGGCGTCGAGCACGGCGGTCACCAGTTGCTCCAAGTTCCGTTCGGCTATGGCAGGGTTTGAGTACTTCAACGAAATGACTTCGCCTTGCTCCGTGATGCGCAGGCGGCCGCCGGGAGCGGCGTGCGGCTGCGCCTGAATGCTGCGGTGCGACTGCCCACCGCCGCGGTCGATGGTGCCGCCCTTGCCGTGGAAGAGTTCCAAACTCACGCCGTGCCGCTCAGCCACCTCCCCGAGGCGTTTCTGAGCGCGGGAGAGAGCCCAGTTGGCCGCGAGATACCCACCGTCCTTGACCGAGTCGGAATAGCCCAGCATCACTTCCTGGAAGTTGTCGCGCGAGCGCAACACCCGACGGTAGGGCGGGTCCGAGAAGAGCTGTTCGAGGATGCCCGGGCAGGCCTCGAGGTCGTCGAGGGTCTCGAAAAGCGGGATGACGTCAATGGAAGAGCGCAAGCGGCCGCCGTCCCCGGCTTCGATCAACTCCACCTGGCGCGCCAGCAGCAGCACGTCCCAGACATCAGCGGCGCTGGCTGTCATGCTCAGGATGTAATGCGGCGCGGCCGCTTCCCCGTAACGCGACTGGATTTCTTTCAGGGCACGAAATTCCTCGATGGTGCGGCGGGTTGCTGGCGAGGCAACCAGGCGCACGGCCGGCCGCGCCAGCAGGCGCTGGATGGACTCGACCCGGACCGCAACCGGGTGAGCCGGCAGGCTGGCGGCACGCAAGAGCTCATCGGCGGCGGCGCGCGTGGCCGAGGAGTGCTGGCGGAAGTCCAGATTCGCGCCGTGAAAGCCGAAGACCTGCGCCGCCACGCGCAAACGTCCTGGCCCTAAGCGTGCGACGCGCGGGCTCGGGTGCGCGGCGAGGAGGCGCTCAAGCGTCTCCAGGTCACGCTCGAATTCCTTGGCGTCCGCGTAAGCTCCCGGAGCGCTCTCCGCCGTGCGCTCAAGCCTCCAGATGATGACGCGCAACTTGCGGCGGTAAAGCTCGTGCGGCTGGTCGACGTCCTGAAAAGCGCGGGCCGCAGGAAAGCGGCGCATGTCCCGTTCCAGGTCGCGCCGCAGGTGCTGCTCCAGGTCGGCACGCGCACAGGGGAACGAGACCAGAGTCAACAGGCGATGGCAGGTCTGGAGGTAGTAAGTGAGGATGCTTTGCCGTAGCTGTGCTGCCGCTTCGAGACTGGTCTGGGGAGTAACAGCCGGATTGCCGTCACGGTCGGTGCCCACCCAGGAGCCAAAGTGCAGAAAAGGAGGAGGAGGCTTCAGGCTGGGAGCGAAGCGCGCCAGCTCGTCGCAGAACTTGTCCCAGAAAGTCCCCGCCAAGTCGTAGATGGTTCTTTCCATGAAGATGAGCGCACCCTCAACCTCCACCAGAGGTGTAATGGGCCGCTCGCGGACCTCGTCAGTAAGCCAAAGCGCTTCAATCCAGGGATCCAGGGCCTTCTCGGCCTGGGGGCCGATTTCGCCGCCCAGCGCGTCCAGCGTTCTGCCCAGGCGCAGGATGTGGTTCAGGACGCTCCGGCGCTTGGCCTCGGTGGGATGTGCCGTGAGCACCGGCTCAATGCGCATGCAGGCGAGCAGGCGGCGGACGACTGCCAGCGGGACGCGGTGCCGACGCACTTCGCTGAAGGTGTGCCGGAACGACATCGGCGCGCCGGTCTCCTGGCGCTCGTAGGCGAGCAGGCGGCGAATCCGCTCCCGCTCTTCACAGAGATTGACTAGGTGAAAGAAGAGGCTGAAGGCGTGCGCCACTTCGGTGGCCCGGCCGAGCCGCAGCCGGTCAACTTCGCGCTGCTTGACCTCCAGCAGGCCGGGGTCAATGCGCTGCCGAATCTGCTTCGAGAGTTGCCGCAGGCTCTCGACGGCCGCAAATGTCTTGGGCCCGCACTGTTCCTGCACGATCGCGCCCAGGCGCGTGGTCAGCAACCGTACTTCTCTTCGCAACGCTTCGTCCATAGGTTCACGCTGTGGGAGGGTGTAGCGCCGGCGTCCTCGCCGCCAGCCGGCGATGGGGAGTCGCCGCGGCGACCCGCAACAGCTACGCCGGCACGGCGAGGGCTTTTTCCAGCGCCTGGCGCAAGGCGTCGAGGTTCGGCTCGACGCGCAGCCGCTGGTGCGTCTCCTCCGTCGCCGCGCGGTGCCGCATGATGTAGTCGGTATCCTTCAGTTGGGTGCCCGTCAGCACGCAGACAATGTCCGCATGCCACTCGATCTTGCCCGCCCGCACCAGTTTCCGCACGCCCGCGACGGTGGCCGCGGAAGCCGGTTCGCAACCCACGCCGTCCTCAGCCAGCATGCGCTTGGCTTCGAAGATTTCCTCGTCCGTGACGCACTCCGCAAACCCACCCGTCCATTCCAGCACCCGCCGCGCCTTCTTCCAATTGGCGGGATGGCCGATGCGAATGGCCGTGGCCTCGGTATTGGGACTCTCGACCGGAGTCAACTCCGCCGCGCCGCTCCGGAGCATCTGATAGAACGGGTTCGCTCCTGCGGCCTGGATCACCACCAGGCGCGGGACCTTCTCGATGAACCCCATCTCCTTCAGCTCGCGGAGCCCCTTGCCGATCGCCGAGCAATTCCCGAGATTTCCGCCCGGCACCACGATGTAGTCCGGTGGGCGCCAGGCGCGCTGCTCCAGCATTTCCGCGACAATCGTCTTCTGGCCCTCGATGCGGAAGGGATTGATAGAGTTCACCAAATACAATCCCAGTTCGGGAGCGATTTCACGCAACAGGCTGAAAGCCTCATCAAAGGTGTCGCCCACTTCAACCACCAGCGCGCCGAAGTCGAGCGCCTGGGCCAGCTTGGCTGCGGAGATTTGCCGGTAAGGGACAAACAGCAGGGCCTTCATGCCGGCGCGGGCCGCGTAGGCGGCCATGGAAGCGGAGGTGTTGCCCGTCGAGGCGCAGGCCACCAGGCGCACGCCGCGCGCGGCCGCCCGCGTGATGCACGCCGTCATGCCCAAATCCTTGAAGGAGCCCGTGGGATTGTTCCCCTGATGCTTGATCGTCAGGTGGACGGGGCCGGCCCACCAACCCGTGCGTCGCGTCCCCACCAGCGGCGTCGAGCCCTCCGAAAGCGAGATGATCCGGGCGCCCGGCTCGAGGAAGGGAATCAGTTCGCGGAACCGCCACACGCCGCTGCGGTCGATGGGCTCGCCGCTCAGCCGGCGCTGGTGCCAGGCCTGGCGAAGTTGCTCGGGATCAAAAGGGTCGAACTCGTACTTCACCTCCAGCAGCCCCCCACAGAAGGCACACGCGTGGCCTTCCTTCTTCGGGTCCTGCCGTCGCTGGCAGGCTTCTTCAATGCACTGCAGATAGGCGGATGACATTTGTCAGCCAAAGCAGGCAGCCCTCAGCTATCAGCGTTCAGCCAGCAGACCTGGTTCTGGTTCTTGCTGCTGGCTGATTGCTGACGGCGGAAAGCTCAAAGTTGGAACTCCTCGTGAATCGCCTTGACCGCCTCCTTCACGTCAGAGGACTTCACTGCAAACGAAATACTGAGTTCCGATGATCCCTGGGCAATGGCGATGATGTTGATCCCGCGGTGACCGAGCGCGCTGAAAGCCCGGCCGGCGATTCCGGGCGTGCCTTTCATATTCTCGCCGATTGCCACCACGATGGCGATCTTCGGCATGACCTCCAGTGTGCCCACATATTCATGCAGCATTTCCAGCTCAAAGGTCTTCTCCAGCCGCGCCTTGACGCGTGGCAGGTCGGCGTCGTGGATGGCGAAGCAAAGAACGTTCTCGGCGGAGGACTGCGTAACCATCAGCGTGGTAACGTCTTCCAGGTGGAGCCCATTGAAAACGCGCGTGGCCAGCCTGGGAAAACTCAGAGTGTCCTTACCGCTCATGGTCAGCAAGTCGGCATCGCTCACGCAGGTGATGGCTTTCACCCCCGGCGCGCCGCTGCCGGCAGAAGGCACAATCTTCGTCCCCGGGCACGACGGGTTAAACGAGTTCTTGATCCACACCGGGATTTTTTTCTTCATCACCGGCTGGATGGTTTTCGGGTGCAGCACCCTGGCGCCGAAGAACGAAAGCTCGATGGCTTCGCGGTAGGAGATCTCGGGAATGATGCGCGCGGTGGGCACCAGTCGCGGGTCGGCGCTCATCACGCCATCAACATCGGTCCAAATCCATACCTCGTCGGCGTCCAGCGCGGCACCCACGATGGTGCCACTGTAGTCGGACCCCCCCCGCCCCAGGGTGGTGCAGACGCCGTCACGCGTAGCGCCGCGAAAACCAGTCACCACCGGGATGGTCCCGTGCCGGCGAATCGCCGCCAGGCGCTGCCGCGTCCTGCTGTTCGTCTCCTCCAGGAAGGGCGAGGCGTTGCCGAAATTGTCGTCGGTGACAATCAACTCGGTGGCGTCCACGGCTTCGGCTGCCACGCCCGACGACCTCAGGATGGCAGCCATCAAGGTAGCCGACATGACCTCGCCGAGGCTGGAGAGCGTGTCCATGGCGCGCGGGGTGACCTCGCGCACCAGCGAGAACCCCGAGCACAGGTTGTCGAGGTTCGTCAACTGTTCGGCCAGGCGCGGCAGCACGGTGGCCTGCTCGCTGGCGGTGAGGAGGTGATCGGCGACCTCGCGATGGCGTCGCGCCATTTCCTGGCGGACGCCCTTCCAGTGCTCGCGATCACCTTTACTCGCCTCGGCCGCAGCCCGGATGAGCATGTCCGTGACGCCGCCCATCGCCGAAACTACCACCACGACTTCAGCGTGCTGCGCGTGCCGGGCAACGATCTCGCCCACGCACCGCATCCGCTCGGCGCTGCCCACGGAGGTGCCGCCAAATTTCATGACAATCACTGGTTTCTTCCCTTTGGTCACCGTCATGTTTTCCTTCTCCCTCAACCGCAGAAGACCGGGCAACCCTCGCCGCACCGAGCCGGAGCCTGCGATGGGTCCCCGGCCCGTTAGCGAATCGTGCTCGTCTTGGTCGTCGAAGGGGAACCGGCGTTGGTCGCCTTGGTGGACTCGCGAACGACCTCGATGAAAACTCGGGCAGGAAGTGAGTGGTGGCGGTCGCGACGATAGATCAGGCCCAGCTCCCGGTAGAGTCTCTGGCCTTCCAGGGGAATCAGTCGCACGAGACCCGCCGCCACTTCGGCCTGCGCGTAGGTCCGGCTGAGGACTGAGATCCCCAGCCCCGCGCCCACGAACTTCTTGATGGTCTCGACGCTGGCCAGCTCCATGGAGATCTGGAGGCGGTGGCGGTACTGACGCAGCAGCTTGTCCAGCATCACGCGCGTGTGCCCGGTCTTGGGCAGGATGAGCGGGTAGAGCGACATCTCCTCCACGGTCACGCTGCGCTTCTTGGCCAGCGGATGATCCTTCGGCACCACCACCTGGACCTCGTCGCGGAAAACCGGGATCACTTCCATGTTCTCCGCCGTCTGCGGCAGGGTCACGATCCCCAGGTCCACCACCCCTTCGTGGACCTTCTGCACAATCTTGTGGCTGAAATTGCGATAGATGCTGATCTGCACCAGAGGGTAAAGCTGCTTGAAACGGGCAAAAGTCTTCGGCAGCACGTAGAGGCAGGTGGCCTCATTGGCCCCAATGTACAGCTTGCCCCGCGGCTTCTGGTTGAACTCGGCGATCGCCTGCAGCGCCTCTTTCTGCAGCTCCAGCATCTGCTGGGCGTAACGCCGGAGTATATCTCCCGCGGGCGTCAGTTGAACCTTCTTCCCGCTGCGGTCAAAGAGCTTCTCGCCACACTCCTGCTCCAGCAACCGCACCTGCGCGCTGATGGCCGGCTGCGTGCGGAAGAGTTTCTCCCCCGCCAAGGAGAAGCTTTGCAGCTTCGCCACCTCCAGGAAGCTGGCTAACTGGTCATAGTCCATTGCTTTGCGCCGATAATAACCTCATATTCTAGCAAAATTGCCCGGCGGCAGGAGGGGAAATCAGGGAGGCCGAGCGGCCACCCAGGGCCGCACCCTTCCAGCGTTCAAACCCTCAGGAACCCCTCAACACTGATGCCCGCCTCACGCAAAATGGCGCGCAGAGTTCCTTCCGCCATCTCGCGGGCATGATGAGGCAACGTGACCTTGCGACCAGTAACGGTGTGGCGCCAGATTTCGTGACTGCCGGGGCCGTGGCGATCAAAGGCGAAGCTAGACACACGCAGCCGCCGGGCGACCTCGCGGTACTTGAAACGCGAGAGTCGCCCCATCAGCGAATGCCCACGGGCACCAGGAGATTCACTGGGGCGGTCCTGAGTCTCCTCAACGAGGGGGGGAGCGGGTCACCGTGTTCGAGGCACGACTCAACGATCTTGCGCGTCAGCCCCTGCGCGATTTCCACGGCCTCCGTTATGCTTCGCCCTTCCGCTACCAGGCCCGGTACGTCCGGGCTGGTGGCGACATAGCCGCCTTCGGCCAGGGCTTGGATGTGAAGGCGGATGGCGACCTCGTCCACCTCGATGACTTTACGTTGGCGTCTTGGCGCGGGCCTGCCTTTGGAGTTCATTTTCGCATTCACTCCCCCACTATCCGCGTCATTGTATCATGCAACCTTCGCAACAAAGGGCGTACCTCCGCGTGGCGACGGGGCGAAACAACACCAGGTTCGTGCCGCCGGGGAAAAGAAGCAGGAGAGCAGTGAAAACCCTCCCCTATGCGCGGCAGGAAAGGGGTAGCCACTCAGCGCGGGGGACGCCAGGCGTAGGAGCTGAGCACCCGGACGTAGTTGGCGCGCAAGAAGGCGGCCGGGTCCGCCACCGACTGCTGGCTCATGCTGCCCTGCATCTGGCGGACGGAATCGTACTCGTGTTCCTCCATCCAAGCCACCAGCTCGGCCCGCACCTTCGCCAGATGCTCGATGCCGTGCTCGAGCAGCGCCGAGGTCATCATCGCCACCCGCGCCCCGGCCATCATCGCTTTCAGCACGTCCAGCGCCGTATGGACGCCGCCGGTGACGGCTAAATCTGCCCGCACGTGCCCGTAGAGGATGGCCACCCAGTGCAGGCGGAGGAGGAACTCGTAGGAACTGCTCAGAATCAGCTTGGGCACGACTTCCAGGTTTTCCAGGTCGAAATCCGGCTGGTAGAAGCGGTTGAACAGCACCAGCGCGTCCACGCCGGTCCGATCCAGGCGCCGCGCCATGTTAACCATGGAGCTGAAGTAGAGGCTGAGTTTCACCGCCAGGGGAATCCGCACGCTCGCCTTGACGTGGGCGGCCAGGTCGCAGTACATCCGCTCCACCTCTCCGCCCTCCATCTCCGGGTCCGTGGGGAGGTGGAAGATGTTGAGTTCGAGGGCGTCGGCGCCCGCTTCTTCGATCTTCTTGGCGTATTCGATCCAGCCGCCGGTCGAGACCCCGTTCAGGCTGCCGATGATCGGGATGCTCACCGCCGCCTTGGCCTTGCGGATGTGCTCGAGATAGCCTTCCGGCCCCAGGTTGTAGCTGGTCACGTCGGGGAAGTAAGTCAGCGACTCGGCGAAACTCTCCGTCCCCGCCGAAAGGCTGCGATCCAGCTCGCGGCTTTCCAGGGCGATTTGCTCTTCGAAGAGCGAATGGAGCACCACCGCCGCGGCTCCTGCGTCTTCCATGTGCCGGAGGTTGCCAATCTCCTCGCACAGGGGCGAGGCGGAGACCACCAGCGGATTCTTCAGCGTGAGGCCCAGATAGGTCGTGGAGAGATCAGTCATTTCTTTGTCTCCTTCTCCGCGGCATTCACCAGCATCGCCGCCCAGTTCTCGTACAAGCGCCAGCGGGTGTTCACGTCTTCCTGGGCGAGCTGCAACAAGTGCTTCGCCGCCTCCGCATCGCTGTGGACCAGCATGGTGTAGCGCGTCTCGTTGTAGATGTACTTCTCCAGCGGCAGCGACGGCGCCCGCGAATCCAGTTGCAGCGGATTCTTGCCCTGCTTGGCCAGCTCGGGGTTGAAGCGGAACAGCGGCCAGTAAGCCGACTGCACCGCAGCCTTCTGCTGCTCCAGCCCGTAGAGCAGGTCGTACCCGTGGGCGATGCAGTGGGAATAAGCAATGAGGAGCGACGGCCCGTCGTAAGCTTCGGCCTCGAGGAAGGCCTTCACGGTTTGCATGTCGTTGCCGCCGAAGGCCACCTGCGCCACATAAGCGTTGCCGTAAGCCATGGCCATCATGGCCAGGTCTTTCTTGCGGGTGGGCTTGCCGCTGGCGGCAAATTTCGCCACCGCGCCGCGCGGCGTAGCCTTGGACATCTGCCCGCCGGTGTTCGAGTACACCTCGGTGTCCAGCACCAGCACGTTGACGTTGCGGCCGGAAGCCAGCACGTGGTCCAGCCCGCCGTAGCCGATGTCGTACGCCCAGCCGTCGCCGCCCACCACCCAGACGCTCTTCTTCACCAGCGAGTCCGCCACGGCCAGCAGATCGCGCGCTTCCCGCGTGTTCACGCCCTGCAGTTTCTCCCTGAGCAGCCGGACGCGCTCGCGCTGCTCCTTGATGCCCGTCTCGTCGGACTGGTCCGCGCTCGCGAGCCCCTGCGCCAACTCCTCGCCCAGGATCGGCGCGAGCCGCAGGAGCAGCTCGCGCGCGTACTGCGCCTGCTGATCCAGCGCCAAGCGCATTCCCAGGCCGAATTCCGCGTTGTCCTCGAAGAGCGAATTGGACCACGCCGGGCCGCGACCTTCTTCGTTGATCGCGTAAGGCGTGGTGGGCAGGTTCCCGCCATAAATCGAAGAGCAACCGGTGGCGTTGCCAATCAGGGCGCGGTCGCCGAACAGTTGGCTCAACAGCTTGACGTACGGCGTCTCGCCGCAGCCCGCGCAAGCGCCGGAGAACTCGAAGAGCGGCCGGAGTAATTGCACGTCTTTCACCTGGCTCAGATTCAACACCCGCCGGTCCATCTCCGGCAGCGCGAGGAAGAAGCTCCAGTTCTCGCCTTCCGGCTCGCGGATAGGCGGCTGGGGCTCCATGTTGATGGCTTTGTGGCGGACCTCCGTCTTGCTCTTCACCGGGCAAACCTGCACACACAAAGCGCAGCCCGTGCAATCTTCCGGCGCCACCTGGAGCGTGTACTTCAGATCCTTGAACTCCTTCCAGCGCGCCGCCGTGGATTTGAACGTGGCCGGGGCCTTGGCCAGCAGCGCGGGCTCGTAAACCTTGGCGCGAATCACCGCATGCGGGCAAACGAGCACGCACTTGCCGCACTGGATACACAGCCCTTCATCCCACACCGGAATCTCCAGCGCGATATTGCGCCGCTCCCATTGCGCCGTGGCGCTGGGGAAAGTGCCGTCCACGGGAAAGGCGCTCACCGGCAACAGGTCGCCATCGCCCGCGACGATTTTCGCTGTCACCTTCTGGACAAACTCCGGCGCCTCCACGGGCACGGGCCGCCGGATGTCGAAGGTGCTCGTCACCTGGCCGGGGACCTTGACCTCGTGCAGGTGATCGAGCGCGGCGTCCACCGCCGCGAAGTTCTTTTTCACCACCGCCTCGCCGCGCTTGCCATAGGTTTTCTCGATGGCGTGCTTGATGGCGGCGATGGCCTCCGCGCGGGGCAGGACGCCCGAGATGGCAAAGAAGCAGGTCTGCATGATGGTGTTGATGCGCACCCCCATGCCGGTGTCCTTGGCCACCTGGTAGGCGTCGATGACGAAGAGGCGCAGCTTCTTGCGGATGATCTGCTCCTGCACCGTGCGCGGGAGATGGTCCCAAACCTCCTCGGGGCCGTAGGGACTGTTCAGCAGAAACGTCGCCCCAGGCGCCGCAGCTTTCAGCATGTCGAAGCGTTCCAGGAACGAGAACTGGTGACAGGCCACAAAGCTCGCCTGGCTGATGAGGTAGGTCGAGTGGATGGGCTTGGGACCGAAGCGCAGGTGGGAAACGGTGATCGCCCCGGCTTTCTTCGAGTCGTAAACGAAGTAGCCCTGGGCGTTGCTCTCCGTCTCTTCCCCGATAATCTTGATGGAGTTCTTGTTGGCGCTCACGGTGCCGTCGGCACCTAGACCATAGAAGAGCGCGCGCACCGTCTGGGGATCTTCCGTGGAAAACTCCGGATCGAAGTCCAGGCTGGTGTGGGTAACGTCATCCACAATGCCCACGGTGAAGTGGTTCTTGGGCTTGTCCGCGGCGGCGTTGTCGAACACGGCCTTGACCATGGCCGGCGTGAACTCCTTCGAGGAGAGCCCATAGCGGCCGCCGAGAATCCTGGGCAGGGAGCGAAAGGGCGCCTGGCCGCTCGCGAGCGCTTCGCTCACCGCCGTCACCACGTCCACGTACAAGGGCTCGCCCGCCGCGCCGGGTTCCTTGGTCCGGTCGAGCACCGAGAGACTCTTGACGGTCGCCGGCAAGGCAGCGACGAAGTGCTCGCGAGAGAAGGGCCGGTAGAGGCGCACCTTCAACACGCCGACTTTCTCCCCGCGC
This sequence comes from uncultured Acidobacteriota bacterium, assembly GCA_964495535.1. Taxonomy (GTDB): domain Bacteria; phylum Acidobacteriota; class Terriglobia; order UBA7540; family UBA7540; genus JALHUF01. Next base: position 20,199 of record CAZBWJ010000054.1, read on the forward strand.
GCCGTCAAGTATTCCACGGTCTCCTGCGCCGCTTCCGCGCCGGAGCCCATCAGCACCACCACGCGCTCGGCATCCGGCGCGCCCACGTAATCGAACAGGTGATACTGGCGCCCCACCAGGCGCGCGAACTTGTCCATCACGTTCTCGACGATGGTGGGCGCGGCCAGGTAGTAAGGATTCACCGTTTCCCGCGCCTGGAAGAAGACGTCGGGATTCTGCGCCGTGCCGCGAATGAAGGGCCGGTCAGGCGAGAGCGCGCGCGCCCGATGGGCGCGCACCAATTCCTCGTCAATCATGGCGCGCAGATTGTCTTCGCTGATTGGCTCGACCTTGCCCACCTCGTGCGAGGTGCGGAAGCCGTCAAAGAAATGCAGGAACGGGACGCGCGCCGCGAGCGTGGCCGCCTGGGCAATCAGCGCCAAGTCCATCGCTTCCTGCACGGAGTTGGCAGCGAGCAGCGCGAAGCCTGTCTGGCGGGTAGCCATCACGTCCGAGTGATCGCCGAATATGGAGAGCGCGTGCGTGGCGAGCGTCCGGGCGGAGGCGTGGATCACCGTCGCGGTCAGCTCGCCCGCAATCTTGTACATGTTGGGGATCATCAACAGCAGGCCTTGCGAGGCCGTGAAGGTGGTGGCCAGCGACCCTGACTGCAACGCGCCGTGCAAGGCCCCCGCCGCGCCACCCTCGCTCTGCATCTCGACCACGGTGGGCACCGTGCCCCAAATGTTGGGCACCTTCTCCGCCGACCACTGGTCGGCCCATTCGCCCATCGGCGAGGAGGGCGTAATCGGGTAGATGGCACAAACCTCATTCACCCGATAGGCCGCATAGGCCGTCGCTTCGTTGCCATCAATCGTGACCGTAACTTTGCTCATCAGCTTTCTCCATTTCTTTTAGCACAGGCTCCGAGTAGTGCTTGCCGCCGCGCGCGCCGCTCCAGGTATTTCCTGGGCACCACGTACGCAACCTGTAACAACTGGAGACCAAGCGAGGATTTTAGCGCAAAAACGCAGGGGTAGGGGCGGGTTTACAGACCCGCCCGCACTTGCCGTGACCGTGGCGATGACCTGGA
>CAZBWJ010000055.1:0-21223 GCA_964495535.1 uncultured Acidobacteriota bacterium
CGCCGCGAGGCGGAAGAGGCTCAGGCATCCGGCGCAAAAGCTGTCGAACTGGCGGGTAACCACGGCCAAAGGTCGGAGCGTCACGATTAGTGCCGTTCCAACTTAATGGGCCGACCGGCTGGTGCCGGGACCTTTCGAGGGTGGCCGAGATCGCCGGTCACAGGGGTAGCTCCAAGACAGTTGGAACGGCACTAGGGAACGAATTCCTTGGCGAAAGGCGGCTGGTTGCCGGCTCCCAAGATTGATTTTGGAGCGAGGGGTCGGCTAGAATCGTCCAAGGGCGCCAAGTGGCGCAGTGTTCCGCGAGACAGGAAGGAGTTCTGCGGTTTGACCGAGAGAGCAAGGAAACGGATCGGGGTTGCGATAGGCATTTTCCTGCTGATGAGCAGTGCGCTGGTCTTAGCAGAAGGGGGCCGTCCGGATGCCGCCACGAGCGACGCGGCATTTCGCCAGAAGATCCTGCGCTACCTGCGCGCCAAATTCGGTGTTCCCGACTCGGTGAAGCTGGCGGCTGATCCGCTGCGGCCCTTCAGCTACCCGGAATTTCTTCAGACGACAATTACGGCGGATGACGGCAAACAGAAGCATAGCAACCTGGCCTTCGTAACGAAGGACCGGCGTTTTCTCATTCTGGGCAGTCTGTATACTGTGGTAGCTGACCCGAAGACCGAGATTGTCCAGCACCTCCGAGAACAGTTCAAACTCCCCGCGGGGTCAAGCGTGACGGCAGACCCCTTTCGGAGCTCTCCTTATCCCAACCTGCTTGCCACGACGGTCACTGTGGATGATGGGCAACAGAAGCAGCTCGTGGATTTCTACGTGACCAAGGACAATCGCTGTCTGGTCGTGGGAACCATCTTCGATCTGTTGGTGGACCCGAAGCGGGAGGCGTTGCGCACCATCACCACGGCAAACCAGCCCAGCCAGGGCCCGGCCAGCGCGCCGGTGACCGTCGTGGAATTCGCGGACCTGGGGTGCGCGATGTGCGCGCGCGTCCATGAATTCCTGGAGAAGGAACTGCTGCCCAGATATGCGGGCAAGGTGAGGGTGGTGTACAAGGAGTTTCCCCTGCCCACGATCCATGACTGGTCGCTCCTGGGCTCTATCGCCAACCAGTGCGCCTACCAGATCAATCCGGCCACGTTCGCTCCCTATCGTTCCTTGATTTTCAAGAACCGGATCAGCTTAAACGGGACGAACGCGCGCGACCTGCTCCTCGACTACGGCGAGCAGGTAGGTCTTGACCGCCTCCGGCTCGGTGCGTGCATTGACTCGAAGGCATCCCTCCCGCGGATAGAAGAGAACGTTCGTGAGGGCAACGTGTTGGGCGTGACGGCAACCCCAACCTCCTTCGTCAACGGCAAGAGGCTGGTCGGTATGGAATCGGCGGACGCCTATTACAAGGTGGTTGACGAGGCCCTGCGTCAAACAGCGGTCGGACGTTCGCGCCAGGGGGCGGGGACGGCGGGTGGACGCCGTTCGCCCGGGGCCTCCAGCCCTAAACCTCCAACCACTAATCCCTAATTCCTAATCCCTAATCCCTTCTTCAGGCTTGGGCAGCGCTGCGATCCGGCCCAGGCGCGGAAGAAAGAACAACAAAGTGAGGAAATAGGCCAGGCAAATCGTTCCCCCGAGCGCCAGCGCGAAGCGCACGCCCAGCGTCTCGGCAACGGCACCGGCCTGCAAGCTCCCGAGCGGCGCCAACCCCAACACAGCCAGGTTGTACATGCTCATGATTCGTCCGCGCAGCTCCGGGGGGCTGGTGAGTTGCAGGGTACTGTTGGTGAGCGTAAGAGTGCCCACCATGGTCGCTCCCAGGACGATGAGCAGAAAAAAGGCTCCCCCGAAGGATCTCGCCTGCGCCAGCAGGATGAGCGCGAGTGCAAACAATGCCGCTGAGCCGACGATATATTTTCCCCTCTGCCGTATGCCGGACTGTGCCGCCAGCGTGAGCGCGGACATCACCGCGCCCAGGCCCGCTCCGGCCATGAGGTAACCCAGTCCAGACGCTCCGACCTTGAGGAGGTCGCGCGCGAACACGGGCATCAGGACGACAAAGGGCAGGCCTAAAAGACTGAGGAACGAAGGCACGGACAGCAGAACGATGATGGTTCGGTGCTTGCCCACGAAGCGAAGACCCTCCACCATGGCCGCCCAGACTGAGGGGCCTTTTTCAGCCAGGTGGCGCGGAACGGTGATCGCCAGCAAGGCGATAATCAGAGCCAGGAAGCTAACCGAGTTCAGGTAGAAGCACCCCGCCGCACCGAGCGACCCTAGAGCCAGTCCGGCCAGGGTTGGCCCAATCGCGCGGGACATGTTGAACTGGGCCGAATTCAGGGCGACCGCGTTCGTAGCGTCCTCGCGCTGGACCAGATCCAGCACCACGGCCTGATAGGCGGGAGCGTTGAGGGCCGAGGCCAGGCCGGTGACGAAGCTGATGGCAAAGATCTCCCCAATCGTGACGACCCGCACCGAGGTGAGGATGGCCAACGCCAGGGCCAGAACCATCATGGTCGTTTGTGTTCCGAGCATCAGCTTCCGCCGGTTCAAGCGATCCGCGATGGCTCCGCCGGGGAGAGAGAAGAAAAGGAAAGGAGCCGAGCCCAGGAAGCCGTTGAGTCCCAATAAGAACGGCGAGTTGGTGATTTCCAGCACCAGCCAGCCGAGGGCCAGGTTCTGCATCCAGGTGCCAATGTTGGAAAGGAAATTCCCCGTCCAGAAAAGCGCGAAGTCCCGGTAGTGAAGCGAGCGAAACATCGTCGCCAACCGGCTGGGCTCGGCCGCCGCTTCGGCGGTAACGCTCGTCAGGTTTGAGTTGCCAGGGCCCATCTTTGGCTCAGGCCTCAGGGAGCGGAACAAGAATGCATTATAGTGGAGGCAGGCCGAGATTCGCGAGGCCGGTGTAACCCGAAATGCGCCTCGTTCGTCTGAACACATAGAATGGAATTTGAACGAAGGAGGGGTTTATGAAGCGTTGGGCTTTGGCTGGAATTGGGTTGATGTTGGGAGCACTCGCCCTGTCGGCGCTCGGGAGGGCGCAGGGCGAAGAAGGAGGCGGCCCCTGGGGACGACAGGAGCACAGGATGGGCCCGCGGCTGCTGGCCATGCTCGAAAACGACCGGGTGAAAACGGCGCTCGGGCTCACCGACCAGCAAGCCGACCGGCTGCGACAGATTGCTGTCGACACGGAGAAGTCTACCGTGATGACACGGGCAGAGATTGCCGTGCGCAGCATGGAATTGCGCGAGTTGCTGCGTGCCGACAAGCCGGAGCGAGAAGCTGTCATGAAAAAAGTGCAGGAAATCTCGGACCTGCGCGGGCAAATCATGAAGCAGCATATTGAGTCGCTCCTCGCTACGAAGACCGTGCTTACGCCAGAACAGCAAAGGAAGATGCGCCCCTTCCTGGAGCATCGGGGCAGGCCCGGCGCTGGGCGAGAGCGGTTCCGGCCGCAACCTCCGCGAGCCCCGGCAGGGCCGCCTGAAGCACCCGCACACATACCAGGGGAACCGCCGGTCCAGTAGAAGTCAGAGGGGACGCCCCAGCGGCGTCCCCCAGCCTCTGCGAATGCCGACAAGCCTCGCCAACTAGGCCACTATTTCGGCAAAGGGTATTCTCTATTTGCGGCCCGGGATTCGGGCTAAAGTGGGTTGTCCCTTCTGCCGATGCTTCGGTGTGGAAGGTGAAAGAGCTTGACGAGCGCCAAGCGCTTGCAGGAGGCCGTGACAGGCCCTATGATAGGGGGGATGAGCACGACAGCACCCTCAATCGCCAAGGAAAAGCCCAGGAGGAGACGCTGAGTGGAGACCGGACAAGAGCAATCGCAAGAACCCCAAGTTGAAGAGCTGCGGCGGGAGATCCGCGCCCTGGAGGGCCGGGACTTCCAACTCTGGTCGATTGGCCTTCTCGTCCTTTTGGTGGTGGCGGCGGGGTTCGTCGCCGTGATCTGGCCCAACCTGATGTGGAGTATGGGGGAGATGAGGCTTAATGGTCGGTACGTCCCGCAACTCGTCTTCGGCTTCGTTGTTCTGGTAGTCCTTTTCAACATCTATGCGCTCCAGCAGCGCCGGATTCTCCGAAACACCCGCGACGAACTGGTCCGCCAGATGCTTCGCAGCGAGGCAGCGGAGCGGCTGTCGCTCGTGGACCCCCTGACCGAAACCTTCAACCGGCGCTACCTGGATGAGATCCTTCCCAAGGAAGTGAGCCGCGCCGACCGCCGCGGGAGCAGTGTGGCCTTGGCGATCATCGATGTGGACGGTTTCAAGGCGGTGAACACTCGCTTTGGGCACCTCGTAGGTGACAAGGTCTTGACCGAAGTGGCCCATCTACTGAAGAAGGTATTCCGCGCCTCCGACACCGTGATTCGATACGGCGGGGATGAGTTCCTGGTTCTCATGGGCGATACCAACGAGCTGGAGGCCGAGGCCGCCGTGGTGCGACTCCAGGCACAAGTGGAGAAATGGAACCAGCTGAACACTATTGCGGGTTACAGAATGGGACTCAGCTGCGGCGTGGCGGCATATTCGAAAGGGGCGATTTTTGCGGAAGTGCTTGAGACTGCCGACGACCGAATGTATCAGCAGAAGCTCCAGAAGTCCCCGGTCGCGTAGTACCTTCCTGCCTGTTTGCTTCCCCGATTCCTGCGCTTTATAATGGTCTGTTTGCGCGTGCCTTGTTGGGCCTCGCTGAGGGCTTGCTGCCCGCAATCCAGTGGAGATGCCGGCTTCCGAGATGGGCGACTTGGTGACCTCTTTCCCGCAGGGAGCTCCCGCCGAGGGGTCTCCCTCCCCTCCCAGTCGTGACGCAGTGGTTGTCCGCGGCGCTCGGGTCCACAACCTGAAGGACATCGACTGCGAGATCCCTCACCATCGGTTGACGGTCGTCACCGGCGTGTCGGGCTCCGGCAAATCCAGCCTGGCTTTCGACACGATCTATGCTGAGGGGCAGCGTCGGTATATCGAATCGCTCTCTGCGTATGCCCGCCAGTTCCTGGAGCGGATGGAAAAGCCGGATGTTGACGAGGTGGAAGGCATCGCCCCCGCCGTGGCTATCCGGCAGAAAAACGCCACACGCAACCCCCGCTCGACGGTGGCCACCGCCACAGAGATCTACGATTACCTGCGACTGCTCTTCGCGCGCATTGGTGTCACCTTCTGTCCACGGTGTGGTGAAGTCGTACGCAAAGACAACGTCGATGAGATTGCCGACCGCGTTCTGACGCTCGAGCCCGGCAGGCGCTTCCACGTTCTCTTTCACATCAACCCCGGCGTGACCTTGCAGGGGGCAGAGAAAGGTATTCCTGGGGGCAAGACGGGTACGGCCCGTGGAGAGCGTGCTACGGGCACGGGCAGGGTACCCCTTCGGGCTTCTACCGCTCCTTTCCACGGGAAAGGGGAGCCCGCTCCCACACCGCCGGATGAGTTCCTCAAGCCGCGCCTGTTCTCGTTGCGTCAGAGCGGCTTCAACCGTCTCTACCAGGAGGGAAGGGTCTTCGAGTTCTCCACTCCTGAATCGCTGCTGGAAATCGATTTTGCCCACCCCGTGTACATTCTGGTGGATCGTCTCGCCGTCAGCCCCGACATTCGGCAGCGTCTGATTGATTCTGTGGAACTCTGCTACCGCGAGGGCGGCGAGGCCATTTTGGAGGCGGCGCCTGATTCCGGCAGTGCACCGGAACGACTTGTTTTCAACGAGCGTTTTGAGTGCAAGCAGTGTCGGACCCTGTTTCAGGAACCCGAGCCGCGACTTTTCTCGTTCAACAATCCCTATGGGGCCTGCCCCCGGTGCCAGGGCTTCGGAAACACGATTGACTTTGACCTCGACTTGGTAATTCCCGACAAGAACAAGACTCTGGCCGAAGGGGCCGTTGAGCCGTGGACCAAGCCCCGCCACCGGGGTTTCTACCACGAGATGAAACGGCTCGCACGGGTGCGCGGGGTCCCCGTGGACGTGCCCTACTACCGGCTCACGCCTGAGCAGCGCCGATGGCTGATTGAGGGCGACGAGGAGTTTGAAGGGATTCGCGGGTTCTTTGAATACCTCGAGCGTAAGAAGTACAAACTCCACGTGCGCGTGTTTCTTAGCCGGTACCGCGGCTATGCGCTATGCCCGGAATGCCAGGGAGGCCGCCTGCGGCGCGAGGCGCGGAACGTTCGGGTAGAAGGCAAATCCATCACCGACGTCTGTCGAATGTCCATCCAGGAGGCTTACCGCTTCTTCAACGAATTGCATCTCACGCCTTTCCAGGAGGCAGTTGCGGACAAGGTGCTGGAGGAAATCCGCTCGCGGCTGAGATACCTTTACAAGGTCGGGCTGGAATACCTGACGCTCGACCGTCTCGCTTCAACCCTTTCCGGCGGCGAATCGCAGCGGATTCAGTTGGCTACCGCGCTCGGGTCGAACCTGGTGGGCGCGCTCTACGTCCTGGATGAGCCCTCTATTGGCCTCCACGCGCGCGACACGGGACGCCTGATCGAAATTTTGGAGAGCTTGCGCGACCTCGGGAACACCATCTTGGTGGTCGAGCACGATCCGGAGATGATGCGGCACGCCGATAAGATTCTGGACTTGGGGCCAGGCGCGGGAGAGCACGGCGGGCGGGTGGTGTTTGAGGGTGACTTGGCGGGCCTGGTGGCCGACCCGCATTCGCTGACCGGACGTTATCTCTCCGGAGAGCTGCAGATTCCTGTTCCTGCTGGCCGCCGCGCGCCCGGAAAGGCTCGGCTGCGCATCCGCGGGGCCCGCCAGCACAACCTGAAATCGATTGACGTGGACATCCCGCTGGGGCTGCTGGTGTGCGTTGCCGGCGTGTCGGGCTCCGGGAAATCCACCCTCGTTCGCGACGTGCTGTACAACGCGCTGATTTCCCGGCGTGGGGTGGCGGCGCCCCGGGCTGAATACGAGCGAATTGAAGGTGACAACCTCCTGGCCGACGTGATCCTGGTTGATCAGTCTCCGCTGGGCCGGACGCCGCGTTCGAATCCCATCACCTATATCAAGGCTTTTGACGCCATCCGCGAGATCTTTGCCTCCACGCCCGAGGCCCGGAAGCGCGGCTATAGGCCTGGCTACTTCTCCTTCAACATCCCCGGCGGGCGGTGCGAGACTTGCCAGGGGGATGGCACGGTGACGGTGGAGATGCAGTTCCTGGCTGACGTTGAACTGGTCTGCGAAGAATGTCGGGGGCGGCGCTTCAAGCCCAGCCTCCTTGAAGTCCGCTACAAGGGCAAGAACATCCACGATGTCCTGCAGATGACGGTAAAGGAGGCGTTGGCCTTCTTCTCGAACGTGCCGAAAGTGACCAACAAAACCCGGGTACTCGACGAGGTTGGCCTGGGGTATCTCCGCCTGGGCCAGTCGGCAACGACGCTCTCCGGCGGTGAAGCTCAGCGCGTCCGGCTGGCCGCCCATCTGGCGCATCAGACCAGCGAGAATACTCTGTTCATTTTTGATGAACCTACGACGGGCCTGCACTTCGATGACATCAACAAGCTCCTGGCCGCTTTCCGCAAGCTCATTGAGGCCGGAGGAAGCGTGCTCATCATCGAGCACAACCTCGACGTGCTGAAGACCGCGGACTGGATCATTGACCTTGGCCCGGAGGGGGGCGATGATGGCGGGTATGTGGTTGCCGCCGGACGCCCCGAAGATGTGCTCAAGAACCCTCGTTCGTACACTGGGAAGTATTTGGCGCGATACCTCTCCAACCACGGAGGGCCGGTTGTTGCCCGCACGAAGGAGCGTTAGTCGGTCCCAGAGCAACCCGGGCATATTGCGGCTTTGCCGTCCCAGTGTGCGGGAACGCTCGGCCTCTCCGCGCGCCGGCCCCCGAGAATCACTCTCCTTGCTGTGTGCGGAAAGTCCTGGGCTTTCCGCACAGCATTGCGGCAGAGCCGCTGCGAACGCTGTGTCTTTTCTTTTCCTGCTTCTGATTCTTAGCCAACCGCTTCAGGCCGCGAATCTGCAAACCAAGGCTCCTGCCGCATCCAGCGACGTCCCGGCGCTGCTGAAAGCCGCCAGCGAGGCCCTGGGCCGGCAAGATTTGACTGCTGCCGTCAAAGCTCTGCAGTCCGTCGTGGGAATTGAGCCGGAGATGACGGCGGCATGGTTCAATCTGGCTTATGCCTACTCGGGTCTGCACCAGGATGAAGAGGCACTGCGGGCCTACCAGAAGACCCTGGAGCTCCAGCCAGACCTTTTTGAAGCCCACTTGAATCTGGGGATCTTGCTTGTTCAGATGAAAAGATCCCAGGAGTCGCTGGGACACTTTGAAAAGGTGGTGGCACTGAGACCTGAGCATGCTCGAGCGCACCTCTATCTTGCCCGCGCACTGAGCAACGTCGGACAGACGGAAGCTGCCGAGAAGCAATTCCAGGAAGCTCTGCGGCTGGATCCGGCCCTTGGCATTGCAGCCTTCGACCTGGGCCAACTTCACCTGGAGAAGAAGCGTTACGCAGACGCCCTGGCGGCGTTCGAGAGAGCTGCTGAACTTGACCCCAAGCTCATACAGGCTCAACTGGGGATCGCCCTGGCCTTGGAAGGTCTGGATCGTTTGCCGGAAGCCCTGTCGCACTTCGAACCGTACCTGGCGGCAAAGCCGGAGGATCTCGAGACCCGGTTTCATGCGGCGCGGCTCTACCTCCAGCAAGGAAAGAACGAGCAGGCCTTCGAGAACTTGCAGGCTGTCCACCGCGCCAATCCCGAATTGCCCGGTGTGGCGGCGGCACTGGGCGATGTCTGCGCCCTGCTGAAAAGGTTCCCTGAGTCGGAGAAGTACTACCGAGACGCCCTGGCGACGGCGCCACAGGACCCTGACCTTCACCGGGCCTTGGGCCAGACCCTGCTGGGTCAGGAGAGATTCGCCGAAGCCGAAGCCCAATTCCGGGCGAGCCTCCGGCTCGACCCGAAAAATCGCGCCGCCGTTCAGGGTCTTGCCACCAGTGTCTATCTCCAAAAGCGCTATGCAGAGGCCGCCCCGCTTGTCGAAAGCCTGGCGCGAACAGTCGATGCCCCCGCCGGCCTGTTCTTTGTGCTGGCCACCTGCTACGACCACCTCCGCGATCTCCCTCGCGCCCTCCAAGCTTATGAGAAGTTCCTGGAGCTGTCGCAGAACCAGAGCCCAGACCAGGAATGGCAAGCGCGCCAGCGGGTGAAACTCCTCCGTCGCGAATTGCGGAAGTAGCTATAATAAATCTGGCTCCTATGGCTGCTCGGAACCGCGTCATGAGAGGCGTGTTGTTGCTGCTCCTCCTCGGAGGGCTTGTCGGAGCCGTTCCTGCGCCCCGCCGGCCCGATACCGAGGCGGATCTGCTGGCCCGCATCGGGCGAGAGCAAAACCTCGTGAAGAGAGCGAAGCTGGAGATCCGCCTGGGCCGAGTGAAGCTTTTCCAGGCAATCGGCGCCTTTGACAGAGGGAACGTCGAGGAATGTCACCAGCTTCTGGCCGCTTACCTGGAACGAATGAAGGGCGCCTGGGCAACGCTCGAGAGTTCCGGCCGGCAAGCGTGGCGACAGCACCAGGGTTTCAGAGAATTGGACATCGCTCTGCGCGAGGATGGGCGCTTCCTGGAGGACCTCAAGCGTCGTTTTCCCTATCAGGACCGCGCTCCGGTGGAGAAGGTCGCGCAGGAAGTGGATGACCTGCGCAATCAGGTGCTCAAAGCGCTGTTCCCTCCCGAGCAACTCCGGAAGAAATCGAGCGGGTTGGCCCCAGACCGCGCCTCGGCTTTTTCTATAGGGATGATCCAGAGATGACGTACCGGGGCTGCGTACTTGCGCTTGGGCTGGTCTTGCTTGTGATGCCCGCCCTTGCGCTTTGGGGCCAAAGGGGAGCAACCCTCACCGACGAGGAGGAGGACAAGGTCCGCGAAGCTCAAGATCCGGGGGAGCGCATCGTGGTTTATCTCGACCTTTTGCAGGCCCGCCTGGACCGCTTTGAGGGTTATCGGAAAAAGCCTACTGACCCCCAGTACGACTACGCGGCGTACCTCGACGACTTATTGGTCGAGTACATCGCGCTGAACGATGAGCTGAAGAACTGGATTGCGTTTCAGTACCAAGAGAACCGGGACATGCGTCGCGGGCTGCGCGCCCTGCTGGAACGTGGTCCGCAGCAACTGGCCGAGCTACGCCAGGTCCAGCAATCCCCAGACGCCCATGCACCCCGCTACGGCGACACCCTGCGCGACGCGATCGACCAGCTCTCCGATACCCTTGACGGCGCCACGCGCGCGCTCGCCGACCAGGACAAGAAGTTCGCCGAACAGAAGCGCGAGGAGAAGGCCGCGGTCAAGAGCGCCAAGGAGCGGGCCAAGGAAGAGGCGAAACGCACCAAGGAAGAGAAGAAGCTCCGCAAGCGGCTGGGCAAGGGTAAAGTGCCCGGCGAGTCCGGCGAGAACTGAAGCAGCCCTTGGAAATCCCCATTCCAAACAAATCGCCTGAGCAACTTCCTCTGCCCCTTGAACCCGCGGCGGGCCCGGAAGGTGCGTTTGCCCGAGTCTTCCGCCGGCTGGGTTTGAAGCGGCCAGCCCCAGACTTCCAGGTGGAGTACAAGCCGTTCGCCAGCTTGCGCAGCAGCGTTCACCTCCGGGACAACTGCGCGGTGGTTCACATCTCCGACCTGCTGGCGGCCGCGCCCCCGCTGGTGCTCGAAGCGCTGGCGGAAATCCTGTTGGGCCGACTCTTTCGCCGGAGGCCTTCTCGTGAAGCGCGGGCGTGTTACCTGGCGTACGTTTTCAGTCCCGCCGTGCGCCAGCGCATCGACGAGGCACGCCGCCACCGGGGGCGGAAGCGAATCCTCTCTCCGCGCGGACGCCATTTCGACCTGGAAGAGATTTTTCGGAAGCTGAACCGCCGCTACTTCGGGGGCGAACTTCGCCTGCTGCGGCTGGGCTGGAGCCCGAAGCGCTCGCGGACCCTCCTGGGTCACTACGATTCCGCGCATCGGGCCATCACGATCAGCCGAGTGCTCGATTCTTCGCAAGTGCCGCGCTACTTGGTCGAGTACCTGGTGTTCCACGAGATGCTCCACATCCGCTACCCCGTGGAACGCGACGGCCATCGGCGCGTCGTCCACTCGCGCGGGTTTCGTGAGGCGGAGAAGAAGTTCCCCAAGTACGAGCAGGCTCGCTGCAGGCTGCGGCTTGTCTGCCCCTGAGTGCTGTGGCGAGGACCGAAAAGCACGACTGCAATGCCGAGGCAAGGGCCCCCGGCAGGCGCAGGCCGCGCCCGCGCAGCGAAATTTCGGAGAGCATTTGCGGCTCCAGGAGGAGAATGGAATGGAGGAGAAAATCCTACGCGTTATGACGTTGGCCATCATCTTTGGGCTCGGGCTTGCCAGCGAGCGAGGGCTGGCGGCCGGGCCTATCGAAGTGAAGTCGCCGGACGGTATATTGTCCGTTGCCTTCGAGCTGAAGACCAATCCGCAGCCCTTTCTGCCCGGCGAGCGCGCTTATTACCGTGTCTCTTACAACGGCCGGCCTGTCTTGGCCGACTCGCCCCTGGGGCTGGACTTCAAAGGCGCGCCGGCGCTCGACCGTGATTTCGAAATTGTTGCCACAGACCTGCGCTCGCACGACGACTTCTGGGACAACCCCTTCGGCGCCCAGCGCCGCGTGCGCGACCACTACAACCAGCTCACCGTATCCTTGCGCGAACGTAAGGCCCCGGGGCGTCGCGTGGACCTGATTTTCCGGGCGTACGATGAGGGCGTTGCCTTCCGTTATGTGCTGCCTCAGCAGGAAGCGATCGAGAAGTTCATTCTCGCCTCGGAAAATACCGGCTTCTACTTTGCGCAGGATGCCGACGCGTTTGCGTTGGACCTGGGCCGCTTCAACACCAACAATGAGGGCGAGTACCGGCGCATCCGGCTTTCCAACCTCAAGCCAGCCTCGGTGGTCAACCTGCCGCTGCTGGTCGAGATGCCTGGCGGGCCGTGGATGGCGTTGCTCGAAGCGGACCTCACCGATTACGCGGGGATGTACGTCGGCGGTGTGCCGGGGGTTGACCACGCGCTCATCAGCAAACTCTCGCCTTCGCCGCGCCGCCTGGACGAGGTCGTGGCCGGGAGTCCGCCGAAGGCAACCCCGTGGCGCGTGCTGCTCATGAACCCGCGCCCGGGCGGGCTGATCGAAACCAGCTACCTCATCCTGAATTTGAGCGCTCCCTGCGCTCTCGCTGACACCTCGTGGATCAAACCAGGCAAAGCTGCCTGGGACTGGTGGTCGGGAAGTTTTGCCCGCGGGGTGGATTTCAAGCCCGGCATGAACACCGCGACGATGAAGCATTACATTGATTTCGCCGCCACACATCACTTGGAGTACATGCTCGTTGACGCCGGCTGGTACCCCGCAACGGACTATAGGCATCCTATCGACATTCTGAGACACGTCCCCGAGGTGGACGTCCCCGGCATCATCGCGTACGCCAAGCCGAAGGGCGTGAAGGTGATACTCTGGGTCTTCTGGGGCGAGCTGGACAAGCACATGGACGAAGCCTTGACCCTCTACGAGAAGTGGGGCGCCGCGGGCATCAAGGTGGATTTCATGGATCGCGACGACCAGGAGATGGTGAATTTCTACGAGCGGTGCGTGCGCAAGGCTGCCGAGCATCACCTGGTCGTGGACTTCCACGGCGCCTACAAACCCACCGGGCTCCGCCGCACCCTGCCGAACCTCCTCACCCGCGAAGGCATCATGGGGCTCGAATACAACAAGTGGAGTGAGCGCATCACCCCGGAGCATGACGTGACCATTCCCTTTACGCGTATGCTGGCTGGGCCTATGGACTACACGCCGGGCGGGTTTCACAACACCACACGCGCGGAGTTCACGCCGCGCTCCGTCGAGCCCATGACGCAGGGCACGCGGGCGCACGAATTGGCGAAGTACGTGGTTTACGAAAGTCCGCTCGCGATGGTCTCCGATTATCCGGAAGCGTACGAGAATCAGCCGGGGATCGAGTTCATCGAAAAAGTGCCGACCGTGTGGGACGACACCAAAGTGTTAAACGGCGAGCCCGGCAAGTACATCACCGTCGCGCGGCGGAACGGGGACAACTGGTATCTGGGAGCCGTGACCAACTGGGACGCCCGCGATTTGGAGATTCCGTTGAATTTTCTCGGTTCGGGTGAGTACGAAGCCTGGATCTTCGCCGACGGCCCGGACGCCGACAAGGTCGCGACCAGTCTCAGCATCACTAAGAAGCGCCTGAAGGCCAGCGACAAGCTCAATCTCCACTTGGCTCCTGGCGGAGGCGCAGCTATTATCGTTGTGCGCGTGACGTAGCGGTGGCTTCGCACCGCAAGAATCCCATTCAGACATCGCCTGTCTTGCGGAGTACGTGGAAATGGGGGTGGCTGGCTGCAGCGATCCTATATTTTCCCTCGTCCGTACAGCACCCGGCCGGGTTTCGCGCCGGTGTGCTGGCCGTTGTCGATGACCACCACGCCGTTCACGATGACGTAAGGAATCCCCACGGCGTATTGGAGCGGGTTCTCGAAGGTCGCTTTATCTGTCACAGTTTTGGGATCGAAGATCGTAATGTCCGCGGCCAGGCCAGGCCGCAGCAGGCCCCGGTCGCTGAGGCCGGTGATCTGGGCGGAGAAGGAAGTCATCTTGCGAACCGCGTCGGTCAGTGTCAGGACTTTCTGCTCCCGCACGTAGCAGCCAAGGACGCGTGGGAAGCTTCCGTAGAACCTCGGATGCGGCTTGCCGGCAAACGTCATCTCCGGATTCACCGCGCTGCCGTCCGAGCCCACTCCTACCCAGGGCTGGCGCATGGCCAGGCGCACGTCGGGTTCACTCATGCTGAAGTAGATGGCGTCGGCTGAGCCGCCCTCGGAAATCAGCAGGTCGCAAAGCGCGTCAAGCGGGTCTTTGCCCATCAGCCTGGCGACCTCGTCCATGCGCTTGCCCTCATATTTCTTGTTCTCCGGCTTCTGGAGCGACGCCACCAGGACGCCGTGCCAGCCGCCCACGCTCTTTACCTCGTTGTCTTCCCAGCCGGGGAGTCCAGTGGCGATGGCCCGTCGGATTTCGGCACGGGCCTTCGGGTCTTTCAGGCGTGCGACGATCTGTTCGGAAGTTCCCTCCAAGTACTTCGGCGGGAGGCACATCTCCAGCCCGGTCATGGCGGCGATGTAGGGATACTGGTCCACCGTGATGTCCACGCCGCGCTCACGCGCCACGCGGATGTGTCGAACCTGTTCCACCATGCGGCCCCAGTTGGCGCGGCCGTCCATCTTGAAGTGAAAGATGTGCGCGGGCAGCTTGGCCTTTTCGCTGATGGCGATAGCCTCGTCAATGGCCTGGATGCCGTGCGCGCCTTCGCCTCGGATGTGGGTGGCATAGAGGCCGCCGTAAGGCGCCACCACCTTTGCCAGCTCAATCAACTCGTCGGTGGTGGCGAACATGTTGGGAGGATAGATGAGGCCCGAGGAGAGGCCGATGGCACCTTCGCGCATGGCCTGTTCGATGAGCCCTTTCATCTTCTCGAGTTCTTCGGCAGTAGGCGCGCGGTTCACGTTGCCCAGAACGCAGCCGCGCACCTGACCACTGCCCACGTAGGAGGCGATGTTCACCGAAATCCCCTGGCGCTCGACGCGCGCAAAGTACTCGCCCAGCGTAGTCCAATCTCGCTGGAGGCCTAGCGGCTGCAAATACCTGTCAAATTCAGTTGCGGCGGGGCCAAGCACCGGCCCGGCAGAGGAAGATTCTCCCAGAATCTCCGTCGTCACGCCCTGGCGGATCTTGCTTTGCGCCGTGCCATCCACCAGCAACGTGTAATCGGAATGGCTGTGCAGGTCGATGAAGCCGGGAGCCACTACCAGTCCCGTGGCATCAACCACCCGGCGTGCTGAGGCCTTGGGCAATCGGCCGACGTCGGCGATCTTGCCATCCTTGACGGCTACCGAGCCTTCAAACCACGGGCTGCCGCTGCCGTCGAGAATGTGCCCGCCAACAATCAGCAGGTCATACTCTGCCTGCTGGGCCCTGTGATGCCTCGCAAGCATGCACACGAGCCCCACGGCCAAGCTGAGGGCCACTGCGCTCCTTCTTGTACTGGGCCAGTGAATTCTCTTCAGATTGTGTGACACGACATGCCTCCACCTTCTCTTGGATGAGGGACTCAGGCCTTGATCGCCTGGGCACACCCTCGCTCGTCGACAACTAACCACCGGGAACTGAGAACTGACAACTGACCACTGACAACTGACGAAGTCCCGGCCCTACTTATTGCGGATCTGAATAAGCAGCACGCTGATGGCGAGCGCCAGCAGCGCCATCGAGCCTCGCCAATAGAAAACCGGGTCCGTCGGAAGGCCACCTAGCAGCCGCACCACCAGGCCGATTAGCAGCCCGGCCGCCGCCAGAATAACCAGAACGTTTGGGAGCATCCGCATAAAAGCCTCCTCTGTTGTGCAATAATCGAGGCAGATTCACCCGTCGCGGAATGGGTCAACGCCACGATCACCGGGGCATTATATCCTTCCAGCGCCGGGTTGCGAGATTCTGTAGCGGTGCCCGCGGTCAGCACGCGCGAGAGCTTTATACTGTGTCGGAGTGGGTTGGCGCCCGAATATGGACCTCGTGAGGATTCGAACCTTCAGCGGCCCGACGGCGCGGCTTGACGCGAAGCTGGCCGAGAGCGTGCTCAAAGCGGAGGGAATTGAGTGCTTTGTACCCGATGACGGCGCCGTCGAGCCCATTCCCTTCTTCGAAGTCCACCTGATGGTTCGCAAGGAGGACGCAGAGAAAGCCAGCGAGGTTCTTGAGACTTACTTCGCTTGGCCGGGACCTACTCGCGCGGAATGATTCACCGCGGAGGAGACGCAGGGGCCGCCGACGGGGATGAGCTCGGAGGCCTCTTCTTCGAGGTTTTGAGCCCGCGCTCCAGCCGGGCGATAGCCTGGTGAACCTCTTTCGCCTCTTCGGCTTCCTTGGCGGAGGGGAGCAGGTCGAGGTACTTCCGGTAGGCTTCGAGCGCCTTCTGCCTGAGCCCGAGCCGGTCATAGACCTTCCCCAGTCCCAAGTAGCCTTGAGCATAGTAAGGGTCTGTCGTCACCGCTTCCTGGTAACGGCTGAGCGCCGCCCGGAATCTCCTCCTTCGCAGATAGAAATCCCCGATCTCCACCGATTTCCAGGCGGGCGGGGAAATGTAGGGCTCCGTTTCGCTCTCGGCTTCAGGGGGAATCTTGCCCTGCTGCGCGCGCCCCACGGGCGCGGCAAGGCCGGGGATGAGGGCAAGAGCCAAAGTCGCTGTTAGAGCCAGCCGCATGGATTGAATTCTCCGCGCTCTCGCCCAGCGTGTCAACGCTTGAGGTTTTCAGGATGGCTGCGGCCGGGGTGCTGGGGAGCTTGAATCGCCGCGGTAGGTGCTTTCCCGACGCGCCCTCCGGTTTGACAACCTGAGGGGGCGGCGGATAATGAAGAGGTGGGGAGCGTCCCGTGAACGAGACGTTGGGGCAGAAAGCCGAGGCTTTGCCCGCCCTGCCGGGCGTTTACATCTTCAAAGATGAGGCCGGTCGGACCATTTACGTTGGTAAGGCGAAGTCGCTGCGCCACCGCGTCCGCTCTTACTTCCAGGAGTCCCGGCCCGCCGACGCCAAGCGTGACCGCATGCTGGAGGCTGCCCGCGACCTCGAAACCATCCTCGTCGATAACGAGCGAGAAGCGACGGCGCTCGAGAACAACCTCATCAAGGAGTTCAAGCCGCGCTACAACGTGCTGCTCCGCGACGATAAGACGTACCCCTACATCAAGCTCACGCTCGGCGAACGTTACCCGCGCGTGTACGTGACCCGGCGGTTGAAGAAGGATGGCGCCGTTTTCCACGGTCCGTACTTTCCCGCCAGCCTGGCCTACCGTATCGTGGACCTCATCCATCGTCGTTTCCTGGTGCCTTCCTGCGGCGTGGACCTGACGCGGTATCACCCGCGTCCCTGCCTTCAGTTCTACATCAAGCGTTGCCTGGGACCCTGCGTCGAGGGGCTGACTACGCCGGAGAAATACGCGGAAGCGGTGCGCGATGTGCGGCTGCTGCTCGAGGGGCGCGAGAGCGATCTGGTCCGAGACCTCCACGCGCGCATGCTGGCTGCCTCCGAGACGCAGCAGTTCGAGGAAGCGGCGCGCTACCGGGATCTGGCTTTAACCGTCGAGGAACTCCGCGAGCGGCAGAAGATGGCGGCCGCGCACGGCGAAGATGTTGACATCTTCGGGTTCCACCAGGAAGGACCGCTCGTGGCCGTGAACCTGTTTCACCTGCGGGGCGGCCGGGCGGTGGACCGCCGGGAGTTTTTTTGGGAAGACCTGGAAGACTTCAACGCCCACGAGTTGTTCTCTTCGTTGCTGAAGCAGGTTTACCTGGACCAGCCGTATTTGCCGGGCGAGATTCACGTCCCTGTGGACTTCGAGGACCGCGAGATCCTGGAAGAGCTCCTCACGGAAAGGCGCGGGCGGAAGGTTCGGGTTCTGACCCCCCAGCGGGGCCAGAAGCGCGCCCTGCTTGAACTCGTGGCGAAGAACGCGCGCCATTCCTTCGAGCGCCGGTTTCGCGTCCTGAAGCCGCAGGCGCGCGAGATGCTCGAAAGCCTGGCGGAGGCACTCGACCTTCCGAAGCCGCCTGACCGCATCGAGTGTTTCGACGTGTCTCATATCCAGGGGTCCGACATCGTTGCCTCGATGGTCGTGTGGGAAGCCGGGCGCATGAAGAAATCCGACTACCGCAAGTTCATCATCAAGACCGTTTCCGGCAGCGACGACTTCGCCAGCATGAGAGAGGTCGTGACGCGTCGCTATCGGCGCTTGCAGGACGAAAAGAAGCGTCTGCCCGACCTGATCCTTGTGGATGGCGGGATTGCTCAGCTCCACGCAGCCGCGGGAGCGCTGGAAGACCTCCAGATCATCAATCAGCCGTTGGCCAGCATCGCCAAGAGGGAAGAGACCCTTTACGTGTATGGACGCGAGAATGAGCCGGTGGTGCTCGACCACCACTCGCCCGTACTCCATCTCATCCAGCAGATCCGGGACGAAGCCCATCGCTTCGCGTTGACTTTCCATCGGGCCCGGAGGACGCGGCGGGAACTGGCGAGCGAGTTGCTGACGATTCCGGGGGTGGGCGAGCGGACGGTGAGGAAGCTTCTGACTCATTTCGGAAGCCTGAACAACCTGAAGGGTCTTACCTTGGAAGAATTGAGCCAAGTGGTCACCCGCGCCCAGGCAGCGCGGATTGTCGAACGTCTTGGCGGCGAGTCCGGAAGCACATAATATATAAACAGTCCAGCCGGTCCATTAATAATTATTTATCCTTTCTTCGCTTTCTGCTTGCAGTCCATGCTTGAGAGTGCTAGCGTTTCGCAGAGCAAGATGGAGGGTTCATATGAGAGAGTGTAAGGTTGGGTCGAATCTGGCCTTCCTGCTGGCTGGCATGGGCATTGGCGCTGGGCTTACTCTCCTGTTTGCGCCCAAGTCGGGTCGAGAGGCGCGCAAGTACATTGCCCGCCGGGCTGAGGACGGGAGGGACTACGTCACGGCCATGGGCAAGGAACTGCGCAGGCAGGCCGAGGACTTGGTGGAAAAAGGGAAAGACTTGGCAGGTAAACTCGCGCAGTAAACACGTGGAGGTTTGTGATGAGCGAAAACAACGGAGCTTCGAAACTGGCGTTCTTCCTGGCTGGCATGGGCATCGGCGCTATTCTGGCCCTGCTCTTTGCCCCCAAGTCGGGTAAAGAGACGCGGGACTACCTGGTGCAGAAGGCTGAGGAAGGTCGAGACTACGTAAGCGTCCGGGGTCGGGAACTGCGCAAGCAGGCTGAGGAGGTTGTGGGGAAGGCGAAGGACGTGGTCGCCAAGCAGAAAGAGCAGCTTTCCGCAGCTCTGGAGGCCGGCAAGCAAGCCTACCAGGAAGAGAAGGGCAAATCTCGCTAGTGCCGTCCCAACTATCTGGGGCCGTTTAATGGGATACGATGATCCCGTGAGGAAAGCGGGAACGGGACTCGGCGAACCAAGTTGGAATGGCGGTAGGCACCTTGGGCGACTGACTTGTTGAAGAGCGAATCATGGCCAATGATGCTGCGTTAACGGTTGTCTTAGTCCTGGTCGCCATTGCGTTCCTGATGCAAGCCGGGGCAATGGTAGGCATGTGGCTCGCGATCCGGAACATTCACCGTGAGGTGGTGGGCGTTCGTGCCGACGTCAAGCAACGCCTCGATCCCCTGGCCCAATCCGTGACGGAGCTTCTGGTCAACTCGCGCGAGCCGGTGCGGACCATCACCGCCAATCTGGCTGAGATCAGCCGCATCCTCCGCGATCGGACCAGTCACGTGGATGGGGTGGTGGCAGACCTGGTGGATAAGAGCCGCCTGCAGATTATCCGCGTTGACCAGATGGTGTCTGACCTCGTCACGAAGGTGGAGACCACTGCCGACGTAGTGCAGCGCAACGTGCTGGCGCCGATCCGGGAAATCTCCGCCGTGGTGAAGGGTGTGCGGTCGGGCCTGGAGTTCTTGTTTTCGCGGCGCCGCGCGCCCAGCGTGAGCGAGGCGACTCAGGACGAGCAACTGTTTATCTGAAAGAGCGTCCGTCGTCGGTAATGTGTAGCCAGTGGTCCCGCACAGCCGCGCCCGGGTTCGATTGACCATGGGCCAGCGACCACTGCCGACGGACGCGTTTCCACTGGGAAGGCCGCTGGCCTCATTCCACCCCCCCAAAGGGATTCTGTGTCTCCGCAGCAAAGGCATTCTCACGCCGTGGCGATCTTCGCGCGGGCAGCCTCGCCCGGCAAGGCTAAGACGCGCCTCATTCCGCTGCTCGGCTCGCGCGGCGCAGCGGAGTTTCAGGCGGCGTTGATTGCTGATTCCATCCGCAAAGTGAACGCACTTACCGGGCGCGCCTCACGCTACCTCTTCTTCGCGGGCCGCTGTTTTCGAGCCGCTGCTTCGCGGCTGTCGGGCTACGCGCTTGTGCGGCAGCGCGGCCAAGACCTCGGCGAACGTCTGGGGCTTGCCTTCCTGACGCTTCTACGCCGCCATAGCGCAGCGCTCGTGATCGGCACGGATTCACCGACGCTGGCGCCGCGGGCTTTGCGGGCCGCATTACGCGAGCTGCGTGCGTGTCCTGCCGTCCTGGGGCCGTCGCCTGACGGCGGGTTCTACCTGATTGGGCTGCGGCGGGCTGAGGCCAAGGGGATCGCCGGGTTGCTTCGTGGTGTCCGTTGGGGAACTGCCTTTGCCTTTCGCGACACGCTCCGGAACCTGCTCCGACGCGGATTGGCCTGCTCGGTTCTTGAACCCTGCGCGGACGTGGATCGGCCCGAGGATTTCCGCCGGCTCGCGCGGGAACTGGCCCGCAGCCGAGCGGCACGACGTGCGGCACCGGCAGTGTGGGCGTTTGTGAGGACGGGCCGGGCAGGGCGGAGGGGTCAGCGCGCGGCTTGCCGGGCGCGCGACAGGCTAGGGAGGTAGCCATTCTCACGATTCTCACGATTCTCACCAGTCTCACCAGTCTCACTTTTCTCAACAGTCGGAAGAAGGCACGAGGCATGACAATTTGTCGTCCTCGGCCAGCCAGCTATTCTACAGCAAACAAAGGAGTTGCTCTCCTTGCTGCCAGCCTGACCCTGGCGGCCTGGGTTTCCGAGGCGGCGCAAGCTGCGGGGCAAAGTCCCAAAATGCCCCAGTTTGTGCCGTCGGCGGCCTTCGCCCTCCCTAGTCAGGGGGCTAAGGCAGCGGGCGAGGCCACGCCCCCTTCCGACCCTTGGCACGCCTCTGACCTCATACAGCCGGCGGAGCCAGTGCCGTTCCAACTATTTGGAGTTGCTCCTGTGAGCGGCGATCTCGGCCAATCTGCAAAGGTCTCGGCGTCGCCCGGTCGGCCCATCAGGTTGGAACGGCACTGGCCGCGGCGCTCGCCGACCCGCAGCGCCCCAAGCCGCTGATTGTTTGCGTCGGGTTCGACTTTCTCTACCGGGCGGCCCACATTCCCGGCGCGCGGTATTTCGGCTCGGGCCGCACGCCCGAGGGTCAGGAGGCGCTGAGGAAGTGGGCGTGCGCCTGTTCCGGCCAGCCGGGGATCCGCCAGCCGGGGATTACCGCGGTCGTACTTTGGCGGCCACGGTTAATCCGCCTTCCGATTAACCGCGGGTTCTTGAACACGGAAAACCCACGGTTGGGAGAACGCCAACCGTGGCTACCCGCACCCGGCGAATTTGCGGTTCTGCGAAAGGG
>CAZBWJ010000056.1:0-20520 GCA_964495535.1 uncultured Acidobacteriota bacterium
GCGGGCAAGGTGTCCCTTGACATCCGATGGGCAAGTATGCTAGACTACAATGGAGCCTCGAGCGCTGTGCGCGCGGCGCTGCCCCATCGGGCTTTGGGAGATGTCAGGAGGCAGAATGGGAGGAGGAATCCGTGCCAGGCGAATGGCTTCAACTGCCGCCGACCTCCGCAATCCAGATGAGAAGCAGCAGAACAACAGGCATACATAATAAATACGCAACTAAAAAAACGAAGCTGGTTAGTCCTGTGGAATCAACAGGATACGATTTTCATTGTCGGAACGAAGCTGGTAAGTAATTGAAAACAAAGGGAGGGCATTTTTCGCCCAAGAAGCTGGTTAGTGCTGACGGTTCAATCACTTACGAAGGAGTGAAAAGGCAAAGCTGAACCGACCATGGATGATTGACGATTGGCGATTGACGATTGGGAGCGCGGCCTTGTCCGTTGTCAGTCGTCCGTGGTCCGTTGTAGCTGAGGGGTGACCACTGAGCGCCGAGGGCTTCTGAGTTTAGGTTTTTGAGTTTCGATTTTCCAGTTTCGAATTTCGAGTTTCAGACCAGCAAGCGGGGCGCTACGCAGCCCGCAGGCGGTTCTTCCAGCGATTGTGGATGAACCACACGGCGCCAACGACGATCAGAATTCCGATGACCGTATCGAAGCGGTGAAAGTAGGACCGCAGGTCGCGCCAGTGCTCGCCCAGTTTCAAGCCAGCGTAGGCGAGCACCCAGCACCAGGGCAGCGAGCCGAGGAAGGTGTAGATGTGGAAGCGGGCCACGTTCATACGGGCGATGCCGGCAGGCAAGGCGATGAAGGTCCGCATGACGGGCAGCAGGCGCGCGATGAACACGGCCCAGTCGCCATAGCGAGCAAAGAACCGGTCAGCCCTCGCGAGGTCGTGCCGCGTAATGAGCACGTAGCAGCCGTACTTCTCGACCAAGGCCCGCCCGCCCCAGGAACCGACGTAGTAGGCCACCAGCGACCCGAGGTTACAGCCCAACGCTCCCGCCACTGCCACCCAGGTCAGCTGGAAGCGCCCCACCGAAACCAGATAGCCGGAGAACGGCATGATGACCTCGGAAGGCAACGGGATGCAGGCGGACTCAATCCCCATCAGGAGGATGATGCCCAGGTAGCCGGCGCTGGAGATGACGGAGATAATGAAGCGGGCGAGAAATTCGAGGATGGCTGTGACCATGAGGAAGCCGCGGCTAGGAACAATTCGCGGATGCCCGCTCGGGGCACCTGAGGACGCGCCATCCTGCCGGGCGCCCCGCGCCACGCGAGTGCGAGTGCCGTCCCAACTTTGTTCGCCGAGTCCCGTACCAACTTCATTCGCGGGGTCGTTGTATCCCCTTAAACGGCCCCCGATGGTTGGAACGGCACTAGAACGTCTCCGACTCCTGGGTGAAGGTGAAGCCGGGGAGCGAGACCCCGTCGCCGCTCTTGTCCAGCTTGACGCGGCGGACGTCCGCGTCCGTGCCGCCGACCTTCCGCATCACGGCGTAGGAGGTAAAGACTTCGGAATAGATCTTGGTGACCAGCCAGGTGTCGCCGGTCTCGTTCAGCTTCCAGAGTTGACCCAACTGAATTGAGGGAACCGCCACAGGTCCACGCCCCTTGAATCAGGATTGCCACGCACTACCTGCAATTCGAACCGCCCTCGGCCCGCATCGCACGGGACAAGGGTCATGGCTAATCTATCTGTCTCCCCCCGGCGAGTCAATAGCCGCCCGAGCGCGCCTGGAAGTCCTTTCCTTCCTCGCCGAGGGGCTGCCGCCCGCCGACGCTGGCAGGCAAGGGACTGGCCAGCAGGGAGGTGCATGCGGGAGCAATCGACAGCCGAAAGCACGCAGAGACTGGAGGCCCCTGGAAACCCCACGCCCGCCGGGAGCATCTAGGATATAATGAGGGCAGAAATTGCGGTAGGAGCGATCCCATGAAACCATCACGGGCTGCGGCATGGTTATTGGTGGGGGTGCTTTTGAGCTCCGCTCTACCCCTGGCGGGCGCCGACAAAGACAAGAAGAAGGACGTGGACGCCATCGGCGAGCGGCGCGTGGCCCGGCGGAGCATCATCTCCCAGGAAAAGGAAATCGGCATCGGCAAGCAGTACGCGACGGAAATCGATCGCTCGGCCAAAATGCTGACAGACCCGGTGGTGAACGAATTCGTGAACCGCCTGGCGCAGAACTTGGCGCGCAACTCCGACCTCACGATTCCCCTCACCGTGAAGGTGATCGACTCGCCCGAACTGAATGCCTTCGCGCTACCGGGCGGCTTCCTGTACGTCAATACCGGCTTGCTCATCGCAGCCGACGAAGAATCCCAGGTTGCCGGGGTCGTCGCGCACGAAATTGCCCACGTCGCGGCGCGCCACTGGGCCTCCCAAATGACCAGGGCCCAGATCCTCCAGTACGCCCTGATTCCGCTGATCTTCACTCCCATGTCCTATCCGGTTTACATGGGCGTTTCTACTGCGCTCAACTTCGGGGTTCCGATCGCCTTCCTGAAGTTCAGCCGGGGCGCCGAGGCGGAAGCGGACCTGCTCGGCCTCCAGTACATGTACAAGGCAGGATACGACCCGAGCGCCTACGTCACCTTCTTCTCCAAGATCATCGAAGAGGACCGGCGCACTCCCGGCAGCGTCCCCACGATCTTCGCCAGCCACCCGCCCACGCCGGAGCGGATTCTGAAATCCGAGCAGGAGATCAAGGAGATTTTGCCCAAGCGCGAGCAGTACCTGGTTTCCACCTCGGAATTCGAGGACGTCAAGGCGCGCTTGCAGTCCATCATGAGCCTGAAGAAGAAAGGCGAGAAGAAAGAAGGGCCGACATTGCGCAAGCGTGAGACGACCGACCAGGCTGGCACCGAACCACAGCCAGCCGAGAAGGGCAAAGACGAGGACAAGCCTCCGGTCTTGCGCCGCCGCGACTAGTACCGTTCCAACTATCCGGAGCGACTCTGCGCGAGCGAATTGGCGAGCCTTTCTTGTAGGTGCATGCCTTCAATGCATAGGCTCATTAAGTCGGAACGGCACCGGTCCGGCCCCAATCCGGGATTCTCAGGCAGCCCCGTTCGGCGGGCTGCCTTTCCTTTTTTGGGGGCGTGATGGAGGGCCGGCGTGCCACCAGCTTGCCGCGGCGTGAGCTCAGACGGGCATTTCAACAACAGTCAACTGAGATCAAGGACTAAGTGCGGGGCGGGGGCGAAAGGGTGATTCCCAGCTTGCGCAGCTCATCGGCGTAGTACTTCCTGTAGAGAATATCCCACTCCGCGCCGCCCTCGGGGATGGTGCGCTTCTGGGAAGTGATGCGCACCCGGACCGTGCTGTCGATCTTCTCTTCCTCGCGCAGCAGGTCGTTCAGGTCTTTCACGATTTCCTGGCGGATGTTGTTGGGCTCGTCGAAGATCTCGACTTCGTCGAGCTCTTGCAGGGCGTCCATGATGCGGTGCGAAAGCTGGATGACTTTCTCGTGGGTCAGCTTCATAGGGCGCGAAGTGGTTGGCTAGAGAATTACCTTCCGGTCGCGGACGATCTGCTTCTTCACCTTCTTGAACATTTCTTCGTAGGACGCTCCCATGCGCTTCATCTCGTCGCCGTGCTCCTCGAGGATCTTCCGCACTTCGCCGTTGATGCGGTCCTCGACCGACAGCTCGTCGAGCATCACCTGGGAGACAACCTCGGTCACGTATTCCGGCTGCTCGTACTGGATAAGCTTCGCGCCGGTGAGTCGCTTCATGAGCTGCTTGCCCATGTAGGCCACGTATTCGCGCGCGAGGTGCATAGCCGGGAAGCGCCATCCTTGACGCTCGCAGCATGCTAGTGTATATTTCAGACTTTGGGAGTGTCAAGGTTCGGCTGCTGTCGGACCGGAGGCCGCACGCGCAAGATTCCTCCCA
Source organism: uncultured Acidobacteriota bacterium (assembly GCA_964495535.1). Lineage (GTDB taxonomy): Bacteria > Acidobacteriota > Terriglobia > UBA7540 > UBA7540 > JALHUF01. Next base: position 3,900 of record CAZBWJ010000056.1, read on the forward strand.
GGTCCGAGCGGACCGCGGGCGGTTAGCTCAGATGGTCAGAGCGTCTGCCTTACAAGCAGAAGGTCATCCGTTCGAGCCGGATACCGCCCACCAGGGAAATTGGGCCATTTGTTCATTGAACCATTGACGGATTCTTGGTAGCAGGGCAGATACGTAAGTGGGCCGCGCGGTTGGATTGCGAGGCCTGGCAATGAACCAATGATCCGATGACTCAATGATTCAATCAGACCGGGGACGTAGTTCAGCTGGTTAGAACGCATGCCTGTCACGCATGAGGTCGCGGGTTCGAGTCCCGTCGTCCCCGCCAGGATCTACTCCGCAGTCGAGTAACCACTTCGAACGGCGGCCACTTCTCCTAAAATGCCGGGCGGGGGGCGTATAATGCACACTCATCCTGGCGAACGAGAGGTGAAGGGACATGCGCGCATTAGGGAACGCGAACACACGGCGGGAGGCTGGTCAGTTCCATCGCAAGGCGAGCGCCGGCCTCGGATGGCTGGCAGGAATTGCCGCCTTGCCACTCCTTGCGGGGCTAAGCCTGCCCAAAACCAGCGCGGCCGACGTGCCGGTGATGAAGGGCGACCTGGGGCCGTGCTCCGCCGACTTTACCGTGACGGATGCCGCCAACAAGCCTCTCTACGATGCCAAGATTTCCGTCACCATCCGACACGGCTTCATGAACAGGCGAAGGACCGACCTGGAAGTCGGCACGAATAGCGATGGCAAGGCGCGTATCGAAGGGTTACCCGACAAGGTGAACAAGCCCCTGGAATTTCAGGTTCGTCACGGCCAGCACGCCAAATCGCTCGCGCACGATCCGGCCGCTGAGTGTCATACCAACATAATCGTCGTCCTGGGAACACAATAGACCATTGGCCTCCGCGTCCGAGGCTACTGACCCGACGCGCAGGAATGGAGGCATCTTGCGCCGCGTTTTCGCCACTTTCCTTCTGATTTGCCTAGCTGGTTCCAGCGCCGCAGAAGCAAAAGACGCGGCTTCAAAGAAGGAGGCCAAGCGCCTGGAGCGCGCGGCCGAAGTCTTCCGGGAGATTCTGACCGCTCCCGACCAAGGCTTGCCGCAGGACCTGCTGGACCGCGCGCACTGTGTGGTTGTTCTTCCCTCGATGCTGAAGGCGGGATTTGTGTTTGGTGGGCGGTACGGAAAAGGCGTGGTTTCCTGTCGCAAATCCAGCGGCTCTGAACCCTGGGGTCCGCCTTCCATGGTGATGCTGGGCGGAGCCAGTTTTGGGGCGCAAATCGGCGGCGCAGCGATTCATCAGCCAACTGGCGAAATTCTCGCCCGCGCGCCGCAAGCGACCTCTCTAGCCGCAGGCCCGCAAACCTTCCGCGCGCCGAGTGCTTCCTGCTCTTGCACCGCGAAGATAAGGCGAAAACGCGGGCGAGCCGAATTGACAATAAGCCAGCCTCAGCCCAACTTGGGTTGACATGGCGCGCCGTTTCCGTCAAGATAGAAGCATATGGCCGAGGATAAACGCATGGTTGGCGGCCTGACGCCAACAGCGATTCCCTGCCGTTTGCTGGTGCGAAAGGATAAGGGCCCAGCCGAAGTTCTCGAGTTCGTGGTAGCAGGCCTCGAGATGGGCCAGCAAGTCGTGGCCATGGCGGGCGCGAGCTGCCTGAAAGACCTTGCCCGCAGCCTCACCGAGAGTGGGCTGCGTCCCGAGGCTTTGCTTCGCAACGGACGCCTGATTTTTCTCACCGCTCCCGACTGCTTATCCCAGCTCTCGCATCCCGAGCAGATCTTGCAGCGCGGCCCGTTGCGCCGGACGGCTTCTGTCCTGCGTTGGGTGAGCGACTGGTCGTGGGCTTACGCGAATGGGGCTCATCCCTCCACGATCCTCGATTACCAGCGGCGTATCCATGACTTTGTCCGCTCGCTCACCGCACTCTCGCTCTGCACGGTCCACTGCGAGAAGCTCGAACGCAGTTCGCTGCTCGCCATGCTGGCCGACCATCGGCGGGCCGCACGGCCCAACCTCCGCGTAGCCTGACCCATCCTTCTGAGCACCAATTCGTTATCAAGAGAAAGGTGCGTTCCGATGGCAGCGCTGTACACCGCATCGCTGGCGCGGTTCCACTGCTCTCGTTATTGCTGTGAGCCGGGCCTTCCGGTGAAGGGCGGATTTGTGGGGAAGCCGGGCATTCCAGAGCCCGGCGGAGCAGGGGAGGGTGAACCCGGCTGGCCAGGGGCAGAAGGCTGGCCGGGCGCCATTCCGGCCGGGCTGACCTCCACGCCGATAAACTCCCACTCGTTGTACCGCGTGCGACCATTCCGCACGCGGATCGACTTCCGGCGACTAGTACTGGCCACCCCGACGATGAAAGCTCCCTGGATTTCCTTGCCGTCCCCGAAGAAAGCTGAAGTCTCGCCTTTCTCCTTCTTCGCATCGGGCGCGGGACTTTCGCCCTGTCCTGCTGGAGCCGCATCCTCAGCCCTTGCCCCCAGTGCCAAGCCCTCGGTTCTTCCTGCCTGAGTGGCCAGGGAGCGAGGCAAGGTAACTGAATCCAGAATCGTGCCGTTGGCGTCGGCATGAATGAACCGCCACTTCCCTTCCCGGCTCATGGGGTCCGTGTACTCCCGGCGGAGGAAGCGGATGCGATTCGTTTGCAGCAGCTCCTTAACGGAAGTCGGGTAACGCCGAAACTGCCGGCGAAAAAGCGCGATAGCGCGCGCGTACTCATTCCCGCGGAAGACCAACTCTTCCTCGCGCTCCCGCATGCCGGCGGTGTAAATGTTCGGCAAAGCGGCCGAAAGGGAAATGAGCAAGACCGTCGCCAGCATCATGACGATCAACAACGCGTACCCGCAATCCTGCCACCGCGGTGGTGGCTGGGGCGCAGGCCTACTGCGGGATGGGGAGACGGATGGTTTGATGCGTCGCGTCATCGTCAACTTCCACCGCGCTCGGGGAGATCTTGAGCACGCGGAAACGCTTGGCGAAGGTCTCACCCTCGTGGACGATGTAGATTTCCTGGTCGTCGGAAACGATAGCCTCGCGCACTCCCCCGGCCTTCTCGGTGTAGCCCACGGCCTTGAGCGGCAGCGCAGAAGGCTGAGGCGGCTGGGCGGCCGCGGGGGGAGTAGCAGCGGATTCCGGCTGGGTCGCCGGCGCGGGTTTCGCCTCGAATTCAAACGGGTTCCGGGCCACCTTGGGAAGCGGCCGGCTCTGAAGTTGCTTGAGCAAATCCAGCCGCACCCCCGGGTCGTAGCCAGCCAGCTCGTCCGCAACGCGATCAGAGAGGGCCTGGGAGCGGGACGTCGCCGGGGAAGCACCGCTGGCGGGCAGGGTCGCTCGCGACGCCCCCGCCTTGACTCCGCTGCGGAGCGCCAGATTCAAAACCAGGAGCAGGCACACCAGGCCCAAGAGTCCGGTGGCCCATTTCTCGAGTTGGCTCTTGGCGGTCATGGCGTCAAATAGAGGTCTGCCCCCAACCGCAAGGCTACGCCTCCACCCTCCGCAGGTTCGAAGGCGAATTCACGTACCACAATGAAGTCACTCGCGGTCTCCAGGGCGTGCGAGAAGTTGAGCAGGCTGGGGAAGGGACCTTCCACTTCCACCTCGATTCCCAAGCGCTCCAGCGGATCATCCGCCGCGGAGTCCAGCTTGTAGGCCACACCCGAGAGCTCGACGCCGGCCTGCTCCGTCAGCCTGCGCACCAAGCGGGCGGCCCGCGAAAAGCCCTGGCGGCGTGGCGGGATGTGACTGCGTATGAAAGCGCTGAGTTGGTCTTCTGTCTCGGGCACGGCTGTCTGGAATTTCTCCAGGCGCGCCGCGCGCACCCTCAGTTCCTGGACGTGCTCCCGCGTGGCCGAGTAACGGACCTCTTCTGCCGTGCGCATGCTCCGCAGCGGTCGGACCAAGGCAAAGTAAAGCACCACGTCCAGGAGGACCAGCCCCACGGCCACGCCTTCGACGATCCGGACTAGAGTCTTGCGCCGACTCTTACCCATGTTTCCTGCCGGGGCCTTACGGCACTCGCCCGCCGACGTAGCGCGCAGCGCAGGCAATAGTCACGGGCCCCTGTCCCGCCCCTTCCTGAGCGAAACCCTGGTTGAGAATGGCCACATCCGCGAAATCGGCAGAATCCTCCAGGTTGCTCAAGAATGTTTCGACTGCCTCCTCGTTGTTTCCCGCCACCGTGAAGCGCACCACCGGGTCTTTCTCCCCACGAGACAGGGCCAAGCCCGTCAGGCGAACCTCGCCGGGAAGCAGTTTGCTCACCTTCTCCGTCAACTCGGTCAGCGAGAATTGCTTCTGGTTGATAAGCGAGTTCACAAAGTGCACCTGGCGATAGATCTGTCGAAGCTGCGGGCGCTCAAGCCCCCGCCGCAACGCCATTTCTTGAGCGCGCAGCCCGGCTTCCGTCTGCTGGACTTCCAGCACCGACCGATGCACGGAGCGGTACTCGCGGAAGTTGCGCCCGGCAAGAAGCGACAGCAACACCAAGCCCGCCAGCGCCATGACTGCCGTCGGCACCGCCCCAGCCAACGCATATCGCTCGTGGGGGCTGGGCGTGGTCGAGAGATTGAGCGTGAGCTTCATGCCATCTATCCCGCGTTGGAAAGGAGCCCGGCAACCGTGGCCCCAAACTGCTCGAAAAGCGTCCGCTCCTCGGAGGCAAGCTCTGCTCCGAGATCCGCGCGCGGCGTCAGAACCTCAACCTCGTGCGCGATGGCGCCGGCCACCGCGGACACCATCTCCGAACTTGCCGGCGGACGCGCGCAAAGCCAAGCTTGCTCAGGCTCGGTCTTCAAGTGGTCGCGCGCGCTGGCCAGTATGCGGGCCGCTTCGGCCGCCACGGCTTTGGCCGGCTCCTCGCCCGTCGCCAGATCAAGTTCCCGAGTCCTCCAGAGGCAGGGCCGCGACCCCGCTACCACGACGCTGGTTACACAGTTGGAGTAGACATGCAACAGGAGACCTCCTCCCGTCTCTCCCTCAGGAAGCAGGGGCAGTAACGTCAGCGTCGCCGGGAGAATCAGCACTGGGCCGCCGTTGATGGGCTCGAGTGCCGCCTCATACTCGAATAGCACCGAATTTCGAGCCGCCACCGCCAGCACCTCAACCTGACCGGCTTGACGCGACACCACCTGGAACGATACCCTGGCTTCCCCCGGAGCATACGGGAGCCGCTCTCTCATCCTCCACCGCACCAGGGCCTCTGCGTCTCTTGGGTCGTCCGGAAGTGTCTCGAACGAGAAGACGGCGACCCGCACTGCCCCATCCGGAACCACCAGGCCGACCCGGCCGGTGCCGTTGCCGACGACGCCCGCTACTTCCTGGATTGCCTGGCACAACTCCTGCTGGTTGGCGACGTTAGGCCGGCTGGGATGCGGAACCAGCGCCTGCGGCTCAAGCCCCCGGAGGCCCATGCGACCCACCCGCCGTCCCTGCCGAGCCGAGCCTTCCAGGCGCGCCCCGCTCACGAATCCCGGCTCAATTTCGAACACCACGGCAGGCAGCGTGAAGCGCGCCACGCCGCGGCCTCGAGCCCCCAGGATTAGCTTCTTCATGGAGTCCCAGTTCACAGCCTTGGCTCCAACCTCCCAGTCTACTCGACGAACGTGACCTTGTTAATCTCCTTCAGCGTGGTGACACCCTGCTGAACTTTCTCCAAGGCCGTCTCCCGCAGCGTGATCATCCCTTCTTGCCGCGCCACTTTCCGAATCTCTGCGGTAGGGCGCTTGTCCAGGATAAGCTCGCGGATTCGGTCCGAGAGCGCCAGCAATTCTCCGATCGCGGTGCGGCCGCGAAATCCCGTCTGGTTGCAGTGGGGGCAACCCACGCCCTCGTAGAAATCAACTTTGCCCCAGGTTCCCCGGTCCAGACCGGATTCCTCGAGCGTTTCCGGGGGAATCTCTACGCGCTGTTTGCACGCTTCGCATATGGTCCGCACCAGCCGCTGCGCCAGGATGCAGTTGAGCGCCGAAACGAAATTGTACGGCTCGACGCCCATGTTGAGAAAGCGGCTCAGGACGTCCACCACGTTGTTGGCGTGGACGGTGGTGAACACCAGGTGCCCGGTCAGCGCCGACTGGATGGCAATCTGCGCCGTGTCGTTGTCGCGGATTTCACCCACCATGATCTTGTCGGGGTCGTGACGCAGAATCGAGCGCAGCCCGCGGGCAAACGTCAGACCCTTCTTCTCGTTCACGGGAATTTGCGTGATGCCGCGGATCTGGTATTCCACCGGGTCTTCAATGGTGATGATCTTGTCCTCGTCGCTCTTGATTTCGGACAGGGCGGCGTAAAGGGTGGTGGTCTTGCCGCTGCCCGTGGGACCGGTGACCAGCACCATGCCGTAAGGCTCCCGGATGAAGCGCCGCAGGCGCTTGATTTCGCGCTCGGCAAAACCCAGCACGTCGAGCCGCAGCTGGCGGAACTTCTCGTGCAACGACTCCTTATCGAGGATGCGAAGCACCGCGTCCTCGCCGTGAATCGAGGGCATGATGGAAATGCGGAAATCAATGGGGCGGCCGCGGTAGCGGACGCGAAACCGACCGTCCTGGGGAACGCGCCGCTCGGCAATATCGAGTTCCGCCATGACCTTGATACGCGTGATGAGGTTCGACTGGAACTCGCGCGCCAGCGGCGCCATCGCCTGCTGGAGCACGCCGTCAATCCGGTACTTCACCACCACGGCGTTGTCGCGGCTCTCGATGTGGATGTCACTGGCGCGCCGCTCGAGGCCCGCAAAGATGATCGAGTCCACCAGCCGGATCATGGGACTGGCGGTGCGCTCCTCCACCAGGTGCTCGAGGGAAAGACTTTCTTCCGCGCCCTCCTCTTCGCGAATCACGTCCAGGCGGAACTCTTCCGTCGCCTCCTCCAGAACCCGCTGGGAAGGCTCGGTCTTTTTCAGGAATTCGCGGACTTGGCTCCCGGCGGCGACCCGGACGAGCAGCCGGCGGTCCAGCTTCGTCTCCAGTTCGTCCAGGCGGGCGAGGTCCGTCGGGTCGCTCACCGCTACCACCAGTTGATGGTCACGGACCTCCAAAGGCAGGAACTCGTAACGGACCATCAAATCCAGCGGGGTGGAGCGCAGCAGCTCCAGGTCCGGGCGACAATCCCGCAGGTCCACGAAATCGAATTGATAGCGCTCCGCCAGGCGCCGCGCTTGCTCCATCTCGGCGGGAAGGTCAGAGCTTGTCTCGAGCATTTCTCTCTCCCATTTCCAGCGCCCGGCTTTCCGGCGAATCGTGCCAGGTCAGCCGCGCAGTCTCATAGTGCCCCAAAGGGCGCCTCTACGTTTCCAGCGGCACTATGCCTAGTGCACCTGCGCCGCCATCGAAAACAGCGGCATATAGAAAGCGACCAGCACAAAAGCCACGACCACGGCAATGGACGCAATCATCACCGGGTCAACCAGCGCCACCAGCGTCGAAAGATCGATGTTGACGTCCTCTTCGAAGAACTCCGCCAAGCTCTCGAGCATGGAGGGCAAGGCGCCCGTCGTCTCTCCCACCTCCAGCATGTCGAGTGCGATGGCCGGGAAAAAGCCGGTCATCCGCAAGCTGGCACTGAGCGAACGCCCGCCGGTCACCTCGACCTGTGCCTGCGCAATCGCCTGGCCCAGCAGCGGGCTGGTCACCGATTCCTTGGCGGTCTCGAGCGCCGCGACGATGGGAATTCCGCCCTGGAGCAGCGTGGCGAGGGTCCGGGCAAACTCGGCGACCGAGAACTTCAGGAGCAGTTTCCCCGCCACCGGCAGGCGGAACTTCACCTTATCCCAGGCCAGGCGCGTGCGACGCGAGCGCCAGGCCCCGCGCAGGGCGAGTGCCCCCGCGGCGATCCCCAGCAGCACCAGAGCGCCGATGCGTTTGATGCCAAGGGAAAACTCGATCAGGAAGCGCGTCAGGTACGGCAGCTGCACATCCAGGTCGGCATAGAGCGTCGCGAAGCGGGGAACAATGAAGGTGACGACGAAAGCGATCAAAGCGACCAGGAAAATCAGAAGAAACGCGGGATAGATGAGCCCCGCGAAAAACTTCTTGCGAAAACTCCGGGTCACTTTCTGATAAGTCACGTACTGCGCCAGGACGCGGTCAAGGCTGCCGCTGCGCTCCCCGGCCCGCAGGCTTGCCGAATAAATCTTGGGGAACTGCCCGAGAGCTTCGAAGGCTTCGGAAAGCAGTGCGCCGGCACGGACTCTCTCGCGCACATCTTCGACGGCCCCGCGCAGTTCCTCGCTCCGCGTCTGGCGGGAGAGCAGCTCCAGGGATTTGTGAAGCGGCAGGCCCGACTTGGAGAGTGTCAGGAATTGCTGGTTGAAGATCAGGAAATCGTCCGGGCGGACCCTTCGCCGCCGCAACTCCCGAAGCCTGGCCCTGAGCACCTGCTTGGCCTCAACGGAGAAGACGTAGTAGCCCGCGGCGGCCAAGCGCTGACGAAGTTCCGCCTCCGATAGGGCCTCCTCCGTCTGATTCACTACCCGGCCCGCGGTGGTTCCGAGTTTGCAGATGAATTCCATGGTTCGTTGTCAGCCGTCCGTCGTCGGTCGTCCGTTGCAGAGACTCAGAGGTTCGTCTGGGTCAAATCGCCGCGCTCAACTGACAACGGACAACTGACCACGGACAGAGGAGCTACCAACTGCTATACGGCGTGCCCTCGAGCGACATCTCGTCGGAGCCGCTATGGACATCCACGATGCCGGGCACAGCCTGGCTCGGTCCTATGGGAACCTCCTCGATATCCACTTGCCAAGTTTGGTTCGACCGCGTGAAGGGGTCTTCCGGCAGGCCCCCACGCAAATACTGCTCCTCCACCAACTCCTCCAGCGATTGCGGCGGTCGCTGCTTGTCGAGCGTGAACTGGTCAATCAGCGTGCGCATTGTGTACAGGTCGTCGCGGAGGACAGCCTCCCGTGCCCGCACCGTGGCGACGTGGTAGGTGGGGAAGGCGAAGGAGGCCAGAATGAGAATCAGGGTCAGGACCATCATCAGTTCGAGGAGCGTGAACCCTGACGCGATGTGTCTCAGCCGGTTTCTTTGTGCCCCCGCGTCCGTAGTCCGTGGTCCGTGGTCCCTGGTCAGCTGCAACGGACAACGGACCACTGCCAACAGACAATGTCTCTCGTCAACAACCTCGGACCAACGTGAGAACAGACTACCAATCCGCATAGCGCGTTCCGTCCAGGGCCGTTCCCTGGCTCCTGCAATACACGTCAAACACGTTGCCGCCGCCCCAGCTGCGAGAATCCGGGTCATCCTGCATGGCGCGCAACCCCCAGTCCGTCTGGCCGGTCATGGGGTCCAGGGGAATCCGGCGCAGGAACTTGTACTTGGCGGTGGCGCTCCCCTTCAGCGGCACACCCTTCACCAACGTCTCGAGGTCGGGAGGATACCCGAAGCTATCGGCCTTGGTCGGGATCATGCCGCGATCGGCAAAATCCTTGTAGCGGTCGATGGCCTGGCGAATCTCGCGGAGTGCCCGGCGGAGTTCAACCTCGTGGGTACGTTGGACCTGCACGCGGGCTAGGGGCAGGGCAACGCTGGTGAGAATCAGCAGGATGGTGATGGCCGCGATCAATTCCACCAGGGTAAATCCGCGGCCCGATAAACGTTCTTCGTTACTCCTCGTAATCGTAGATCTCATTGCGGCTGGCCTGGTTGCTCCGGAGCCGCCTCGGGTTGCGGCGGCGTTTCCGGTCCAGGCGTCGCTGGGACCGTCGGCGCCGCGGCGCCGGCGCCCACCGGAACCTCCTTGCCACTTTCAGCCGCGCGCTCCGGCAACCGAATCACCCGCGGCGTCAGCATGACCAACACTTCAGTCTCAATTCGCTCACGGTGCTGGCTCGAGAACAGATACCCCAGGAGCGGGATTTGACTGAGGCCCGGCAACCCCCGCACCGTCTGAGTTTCCTTGGTCTCGATCAGCCCTCCCAGCAAGTTCACCTCGCCCTCTTTCAGCCGTATGTCGTGCTCGATCTTCCGCTGGTTGAAAGTGGGTTGCGAGAACCCGCCGACAGACCTGTCGTCGCCAAGAGATGAGATCTCGATGATGGCGTGCAGGTTGACTTCCCCGTTCGGCAGGAGGCGCGGCGTCAGGTCCAGATTCACGCCCACATCCTGGTACTGAAATTGGGTACTGGCAAGCAAGCCCAAGGTCCCACCCGCCCCCGTGGTGACCCCTCCCATCGAGGGTAGGAAGCTGCCCGTGGCATACGGGATGCGGCTGCCAATCCTCAACTTGGCCGTTTGTCCGTCGGTCACACGCACCTGGGGATTCTGGAGGATGTGCGAGCGTGAATCGTTCAGCACTGCGTTGGCAGCGGCGCTCGGCAGCACAAGAGCATAGTCGCGATAGGTCAACTCGCCCAGGTTCACACTTGTTGCCGTGCCAGAAGGGAGGAACGCGAGGACCGACTGAAGGCCAGCCGTTACCGAACCTGACGTTGAGACTGTAGCCGGGGTTAAACCCAGATCCCGGATGCGGCTCCGGTCGGCCTCCAGCACTGCCACTTCCACCAGGATCTCGGCCTTGTTCTGATCGAGGTCGCGGATCATCTTCTCCGCCGCCGCCACCTTGGCGGGCGTATCGCGGATGATGATGGCATTGGAGTCGGGGTTGTCCACAATCCGCTGCAAACCCAGGACTTGCTTCAGCGCCGAGGTTATCGCCGCACGGTCGGTCGGCGCCAGGGGGCTAGAGAGATAGATGGTTTTCAGAACCTCTTCCTCGTAGTCCCGGCGGTTTGCGGGCGTGTCCATAACGACCAAAATGGTGTTGGGTGTAACCGGCCGCCAGAAAGTCTTGGTCTGGTACGAGACCACGCGGAATGCATCCTCGATTTTCACATTGGTCAGATCGACCGAAACCGGGCGGGCTTGGAAGTCAGAGGCAAAGGCGACATTCAGGTCGGCTAGCTTCGCCAGCGTCTCATAAACCTTGCGGCTGTCGGCAGACGGGATGCGCAAGTGAGCCAACGGTTCGGCAGGCCACGGCTTTAGCTGAACACCCGCCGCGCCCGCCGCTTCCTCCCGCGCCTTCAGGGCCTGCTGCAATGTCTCTTCACGCGCGCGCTTCGCCGCAGCTTGCCGCGTCAGAAGCCGACCCAACTCCTGGGCCGCGGCCTCGTTGGTGGGGTCAATGCTGACGGCCCTCTGGAACTCACCCGAGGCCTCGTCGCTGCGCCCCCCCGCCAGCAGTCGCCGCCCCTGCTTGAGGTGGAAAAGGGAAGCCTCTGTCCGCACAAGCTTCTCGTGGATGAGGTACTTAGCGTTCTCGGGTTCGGCTTGCAGCGCTTTCTCGTACTTGATGAGCGCGGTGTCCCAGTCTTTTCGGACCTCCGCCTTGCGGGCCTCGCGGAAAACAGTGCTCCCGCCGCCGCATCCCAGGCAAACGAGAAGCATAGCACCCGCGCCCCACAGACGGACTTCTCTGCCCAGCATTTCCCTCCCCCGAGGTCCCTCTCTGTGTCGGTTAGCTGGATTATCACCGATTCGGATACACCAAGGCAAGTGAAACCCGAGGGCAGACCTTTGGAAGGCAGTGGTAGTCGGCGGGGGGAAACTTCGCGGTAGGCCCGCCATCAGTCAACCCGGGCGAGGCGGCCGTCCTGCCCCGATCAACTCAGCTCCCCCGGGCTACGAGGCTGCGGGTCTTTGGGCGGCTGGTTGCTTTTCGAAGAACTCGGTGATGCGATCTTGGTTGTAAAGCGAGATCTCTGTGAAGGCCACACCCGTTCCCCGATCGTTGATGCTGTAAACGATTTCACCCTTGCAGTTGATGGGGGGCAAGCCGTCGCCCAGTGGAAAGGAGAGCTTTATCCCCGGACTCTGGTGGGGCGGCAGGGGCGGGAAAATCAGGCATCCTCCCCGGCTGATCTGGGGCATATGGGTCCGGATAGCTCCCGAGTCTAGATAAACGGTAACCCCAAGGTTCGCCGGGTAGCGGGGGAACCTCCGCCGCTGCACTCCTTCGTTGGCCATACCCGCGTATCATACCGGACGATTCGCCAATGTCAACCCAATAGCAGCGATGGAAACTGACCAGAAGACCCCGCTCGATGGTACAATCCCGCACGATTCGGGAGACGCAAAGGAGACGGCGATGGGCAAGGTGCTGCGCTGCCGGGACCTCGGCATGAAATGCACGCACGAAATTCGCGCCGAAACGGAGGAGGAACTCTTGAAGCTCGCGGCCGAACACGCGGAAAAGGACCATGGCATTCACGCGGCCAGCATTCCGCCCTCGATCATGGCCATGGTGAAGGCCGCGATCAGAGACGAGTAGCCACGCAGCCGGCTAGCGTGCCTTGCCGCCGGACGCGGTGTGCGCGACCTGTTTGGTAGGCTGATGAATGGCCTCCAACAACACTGTCTGAGCACGCAAAGCCGCAGATCCTGAAGTCTTCGCGTCGAACTTCCTCTGCGGCCAGCGGCGGCCCACATGGTTTCCCAACGCAAGGTCTTCACAATCGTGCGTGAGAAATGCGCTAGAATACCGGCCCGCCAGAGTCGGACGCCAGGTCTCCCTGGCCGTTTCTGGTAAGGAGTCAGCCTTGCCTGGCGCGTCTGCTTTCGCCTCGCGGCCATCGAGAGCTGAGATCAGAGGGCGGATGTGTCATCTTCGCGCCTGAGACAGTGGGTAACACGCCTCGCCCCGATCTATCCCGGTGAGGGGGCAGTTGTTGGCCTCTGCCTGGCCGTCTTCTTTTTCGTCTTCGCGGGCATCATGTTCGGCCGCAATGCGCGCGACTCCCTCTTCCTCTCGAACTTCGGCGTCCAGTACCTGCCCTACATGTACTTTGCGAATGCCGTAGTTCTGGTCATCTGCTCGATCTTCTACACCTCCCTCGTGGATCGCGTGGAGCGGGGCAAGTTTCTCGCGAGCGTGTCGGTAATCTTCGTGGCTCTGCTCCTTGGCAGTCGGGCGATCCTAGTAGGCCAACCGCGCTGGTTCTACCCGGTGCTCTACATTCTCGCCCAGGCGATTTGGAACTTCTCGCTCCTCCAGTTCTGGACTTTCCTGGCGGACCTGTTCGACACCCGCCAAGCCAAGCGGTTGTTCCCGCTGGTTGCCGTCGGCAGCCTGCTGGGCATGATCGCGGTGGGGTTGACCTCGCGCCCACTGGTTAATGCCCTGGGCACGGAGAATCTCCTCCTGGTATGGGCAGGCTTGATCTTCGCGGGGCTGATTTTCGGTGGCGTCGTTTACACGAAATATCGGCCGGCAAGAGAGGCCGCCGCCGGGGACCGCGCCTCGCTTCCGCCTCCCCGGAAACTCTCCGAGTGGGAGAAGTTCAAGGACGGCGCCGCGCGCCTGCGCCAGGAACCGCTGCTGCGGAGCATGGCGCTTATCACTCTCCTGCTCTGGACTGTCTTCACGGTCGTGGACTTCTGCTTCAACCTCAGGGCCCGGGAGACGTATCCCAACAAGAACGACCTCACCGCCTTCCTCGGAAGCTTCCGCGGCTGGGCCGGTTTCCTCTGTCTGATCGTGCAACTCTTCCTCACGTCGCCGCTGATTTCCCGTCTGGGTGTGGGCGCGACGGTTGTGTTTCATCCCACCTTCCTCAGCCTTTCTACGCTCTGGATGTCGTGGCGCTTTGGCAACCCGTCCGTCTATACGGCCAAGATGGGCGACCACGTGCTGCTCTACACCATCCAGGACTCTTCGTTTCAGCTCTTGTACAACCCTGTACCTCTGGACCGGCGGGCGCGGATTCGAGGCTTCATTGATGGCTTTGTGAAACCCATGTCAATGGCGCTCGCGGGTGTCTTGCTGCTGCTCGGGAACTGGTACCTGAACACGCGGCAGATCTCGATGATTGGCTTGCTCCTCGCCTTGGGCTGGTTAGGCGTTGCCCTCACGGCCAAGAAGGGATACATCGGTGCCCTGCTCCAGAACCTCCAGGCCGACAGCCCTGCCCTGCGGCAGGCAGCGGCAACCGCGCTAGCCAAGCTGAAAGACGCCTCGAGCTTCGCTATCCTCTCCGAGACCCTGCGCAGCGCCAAGCCGGAACGCATCGTGGCAGCTATCCAGTTCCTGGAGAGTTTCGAAGCCGAGCAAGCCAACGAGGCGTTGGTGGGCTTGCTCGACCATCCTGACCCGCGGGTGCGTGCCACGGCTGTCAGCGTGCTCGGGCGTCGGGCCGGAGCGCAATACGCGGACCGTCTCACGCCACTTCTCGAGGACCCTGATCCGCGTGTCCGCGCCAACGTCGTCGAAGCGCTAGCCGCCGCGGAGGATCCCGCCCTGCTGGAGAAGCTGCGGCCCCTGCTCCAGGACTCCTCCGTGCGCGCGCGGGTCAACACGGCGCTTACGATCGCTACCATTCAGGGCGTCTCCGCGGCCCTGGAATCGTTGCCGCTGATCCACGAACTGGTCGGCGGCGACGCGCAAGCTCGTTCCACCGCCACCTACGCGCTGGGCCGGCTGCCGCTCGAGCAGTCGATGGACCTGCTGGCGGCGCTCCTGAACGACCCGGAACTCCGCATTCGCTGCGAGGCCGCGCAAGCCCTGGGGCGCATCGGCACGGCCCGCATCATCCCCCATCTTGTCGAGGCCCTGGCCGGCCCGCCGGAATTGCGGCATGCCACGCGCCGCAGCCTGGCAGCCATCGTCGCGGGATCCGGCCCGACCTCCGTCCAAGAGCTGGCGCAAACCGCACGGCGTTCCGACCGCCCCGAGATTCGCAGCGAGCTGGCCGACGTGCTGGGGCGGCTGAAAGATGCACAAGTCATTGAAACCCTCATCCAGCTTCTGCAAGACCCGGAGTGGCGCGTACGCTGGAAGGTGCTGAAATCCTTCGAGCGCCTGGCGCGCCACGGCCCCTTGCCCGAAACGGCGCGCTCCGCCCTGTTCGATTACGCTCGCGAGGAACTCGCGGCGTTCCGGCAGAGTCTGGTTTGCTCCCAGGCGCTTGCGGCGCAGCCAGCCGACGAGGCGCAGCGACTGCTAGCCCAGGCCCTGGAAGAAGATCGGGTGAACATCGAGGAACGTGTCTTCCACATGCTCGGCATTGTCTGCGGACGCGACCGAATGCTGACCATTTTCCAGAAACTTCAGTCGGGCAACGCGCGGCTGCGCGCCGACGCCTTGGAGGCCCTGGACACCCTGGCGCCCAAGGAAATCGCGCGCCGGGTGCTGGCCTTGTTGGAGCCCGCGCCGACCTCTCCAGCGGCCGTGACCGCGCCCGTCGCGCCGCTGCTCGCAGCGCTGGCCAGCCATCCAAAGCCCTGGATGCGAGCCTGCACGGCCTATTACCTGGGCTATCATCCTCAGGCAGAGGGCGAGCGCTTGTTGCCGCGCTTACTCGAAGACCGCGCGCCGCTGGTCCGCGAGACCGCCCTTCACGCCGGATGGCGGGCCTTCCGGGAATCCTGGCGGCCGCAGGTCCACGCCGCGAGCCAATCCTCCGATTCCGCCCTGTGCCGCAGCGCACAGAAGATCCTGGGACGACCCTCTGCTGACACCGGTGAATCGCGCCCCGCCACGCAAAGGAGTGAACCGATGCTTCTGACAGTCGAGAAAGCTCTCTTCTTGAAATCCGCTCCTCTGTTTGCAGCCCTGGAAGGGGAAGAACTCGCCGCCCTGGCTGACATCGCGCTGGAGCACGAGTACCAACCGGGCGAAAACATCTTCGAGGAGAACCAGCCGCCCCATCACCTCTATGTCGTCGTCGACGGCAAGGTGGAGGTGTTTCGCCGGGTGGGCTCCTCGGAACGTTCCCTGGCCTACCTGGGTGAGAGGGAGTGCTTCGGGGAAATGGCGATCCTCGACGATCAGCCCCGCTCGGCTTCCGTGCGCGCCGTCGAGCTCACCACCGTCGTGAAGATCGACCGCGAGAGCTTCCGCGAGCTGATCCTGGAGCGTCCCCAGATTGCCTTCGCCATCTTCAAGATCCTCAGCGGCCGTCTGCGTCATCAGAACCTGGAGGCTGACCACCTGCCGGCGGTTTACAGCGGCGGCCAGTATGCATGAATTGATGATTGAAGATTGACGATTGCAGATTGTCCAGGGAGAAGCGGCCGCCCTCAATCATCAATCGACAATCATTAATCTTCAATGCGGGGCTTGCAGCGGTCGCAATAGCCACCCGCCTCAACGCGTACCACGTCAATGCGGAAACGGCGCTGGCGCTCGATTTGACCCTTCAGTTTCTCGAACAGCGAGCTTTCGAATTCCTGAATCCGCCCGCACTTGACGCAAGCAAGGTGGATGTGGTCGCGGGTGGCGCGCGCCTCGTAGTAGTGCTTGCCGCCCTCAAGATGCAGGAGGTCCAACTCGTCCACCAGCCCGTGCTTCTTGAGCAGCGCGAGGGTGCGGTACACGGTGACCTTGTTCAGGGTACGATCCTGCGCGCGGGCGCGCTTCCACAGCCGCAGGACATCCATGTGGCTATCGGCGCTCTGCATGATCTGGAGCAGCAGGCGCCGCTGGCGCGTGATGCGCACGCCCCGCGAGATCAGTTCTTGTTCCAGGGGACGTCGAGATTCCCGCGATTCCATCAGCATACTCCCTCACACACTCCAGCCCTGCACTTGCCTCTCGAACTAGTTTCCCTTTCACCCCCCGAACTGTCAACGGCTTTCAGGCTCCAGGCCCGCCGCTTGCGTGGCGCCCCACGCTGCGGCTGCAAGGCAGAAGGCGGCGAC
>CAZBWJ010000057.1:0-16977 GCA_964495535.1 uncultured Acidobacteriota bacterium
CGGTGAAAAACCAGGCGGCAAAGGATTCTCAGCTTGGACAGCGTAGGGCGGGCGGAGAAGGCTGTTGTTTCAGTTCTGCACAGGAACGGGTGGTCGGCAGGCGCGGCATCCATCGCGTGACAAACGGGTTGGGCATCGGTGCGCCCTCATCGTCTTGTGCGGGGCTGCTCTTGTCGAAGCGTCTCTTGTGGCCTGGGGGCTAGCGATCGCAGCGCCGCAACCGGCCTTGCAGGCAAAGGCATCGCGCAGGATCGAGCCGGGCAGCAAGGGAGACCAACAGGACAGCGCGCAGACAGAAGTCTTCGCCAGCTACATCAGGCAAAACCAGTGGCAGGAAGTCGAGCCGCTTCTGCGCCGTTATCTAGAAGACCACCCCGATTCGTGGCGGGCGCACTACCAGCTAGGCTATATCCTCTTCCGCGTGCACAGGATCGGGGAGTCCATCAAGGCCTTGGCAAAATCCCTCGAGCTGAACATCAAAAACGCCGAGGCGTATAAGATTCTGGGGTTGGATTTCACGGTTCTCAGCGACTACGACCGGGCTGAAATCGAGCTCGAACAAGCGGCGGCCTTGAAACCCGACTCCGCCGAGATCCGCTACTTTCTGGGGCGGGTGTACTACACGAAGAACATCTTTCCCCTGGCCAGGCGGGAGCTCGAAACCGCGCTCAAGCTCAATCCCACATACATAAAGGCCTATGACAACTTGGCGCTGACGCTGGAGGCCATCGGGGAGAATGCTGCAGCGGTTGAAAACTGGCAGCGGGCCATTCAAGTCTGTGAGCAGCAGGGGCTGAAGTCGGAATGGCCCTACATAAATCTGGCGACCTTCTATAATCGGCAAAACGACACCCAGCAGGCACTGCATTTTTCCCAGCAGGCGGTTCAGAAGAATCCAGAGTCGGGCGAGGCCTATTTTCAAATGGCGAGGGCCTACCGCTCCCGACAGGAGTGGGAACGAGCCGCGGAGGTCTTGCAGAAGGCGGTTAAACTCAGTCCCTACTCCGCCGACTACCATTATGTTCTGAGTACCGTTTACCGGAAGCTGGGCAAAGCGAAGGAGAGTCAAAAGGAGGAGGCCGCGTTTCGGAGGTTAAAACAGAAGCGGGAGGCGGCCGGGATGGCCGGCTCCGCCACGGGCCACTCGGAACATCCGGCGCCTTCTGTTTCGCGGGAGCGGGATGAATAGCGCTTTTTGCCCGAGGAGAGGAATTTGAAGGAAGACCTCGCGGCGTGAGTTCCTGCGCTGGTTCGCGAAGTCGGCAGTCCTGCCGTCACTGGGAGTCATGGGAGGAGTGCTCGTAGTCAGGGAAGACGCTTACGGGCTCACGCCTCCGCTGAAGGAGTCGCCCAGTGACCCCTCCTCACCTGAAGAACCCCGCGGAGTGACTGTTGTGGATGCGGCGGCCGAGGCGGGCCTGAGTGGCGCCATAAACATTTATGGAGGGGTGAAGACCAAACGCTATCTCTTGGAGGAAATGGGAGGTGGAGTTGCTTTCTTTGACTATGACCACGACGGCTGGTTGGACATCTTTTTTGTCAACGGCGCGAGGCTCCAAAGTCAAGTCCTGAAAGTTCTGTAAATTCGCATTTCCTTGGTGAGTCAAGTGGCGAAGGGCGTAGCCCGAAGCCACTTAGCTCATGCGACCTCGACCATCTCCTCCTCGCTGCCGGTTGTCTCGTCCATCTTCAGCTACACCCTCTCCATCCATTCCAGGTTTGTTTCCATCGCCAGGGCGGGGATCAGCCGTACACACGCGGCCTCGTTGGGGAAGATCCGGATCACCCGCGTCCGCCTCTTGATCTCCTGATTCAACCTCTCCAGCAGGTTGGTCGATCGCATCCGGCGGCGACGGTTGCTGAAGGTGACCGCGAAATGAAAGGCGGTTGTACTGTTCTGCGGTCAGCCGTTGTGGAGAGCCCATCTCCTTCCATGCTGTATAAGCGTTGCTGTGGCGCTCATCAATGCGGTAGTGACGGACGAGGACACGAGTGAGGTTTCGAGGCAGCCCCTTAATAAGCATCTTCACAGAGGCATCAGGTGCGGGGAGAATGTCATCGTGATAGTTCCATACCAGCACCGAAAACCTGTGATCCTCGACCGTGGCTATGGCATTGATATCGGGTTGACCGACAACCCCGGACCCTAAAATAGAATGCAGAGGGAGCGCGAGGGTGCTTTCCACGGGTATCTGGTCCACCCCCAACAATCCGAACATACGGAACACGTTAAGGACAGGCTTGTCGATGCCGTTAGTCGTGAGGGTGCGAAAGCCTTCGAAGTACGGTTGGCCTTCAAACTCGAACGCCCACGTTACCACGCCCTCGATATTCACCTTATATACTGCGGCCAGCTCCAAAATCCTTCTGAGAACCTCTGCGGTATAGCACGCATAGAGCGGGCCGTTGCGGTAAGCGTTCTGGGGATAGAGGCGGGCCGAGCAGGCTGCGCAGCCTTCGGGGTCGGACTCTCCCAGTATTACTGGCGAATTCTTGAACTCCGGAAACGATGCGACGATCTGAAAACCTTCAGCTACCGACTGCAAGTGGCGGCTGATTCCCATCCTCACATGGTTGTTAACGACCTTGGGGTCGCCCTTGGCATGGAAGGCGACAAAATCCAGAGGAGCGCCCTTGCCGCCCGTCGCGTAGTTGGTTCCCCGCGCGCAATGGTCAAGGAACCGGCGGAGGAACTCCGCCGCCCGGGGATGAGCCGGCCCCGTCGAGTGTGGCCCACCTATAGGGGCCTCGGGCAACGCGCGTTTCACAGCATCCGCAGCATAGTCATAAAGCCTGTAATACCCCTCCCAGGAGCCCTGCCAGTAGCCGATGTCCGGCTCATTCCACACCTCCCAGTACCACGATTGGACTTCGGCTTCTCCGTAGCGCTCCGCGCAATGGCGCACCCAGCGGTGAACCAGCGCGGCCCACTTGGCATAATCCTTGGGCGGGTAGGCCCAGCCGGTCCAGAGGTTGCCTTCCGGCCAGCCATGCTGGTAGGGTTCGGGATGTGTGGAGAGTGCTTTGGGCATGAAGCCGATCTCCACTAGGGGCTTTACTTTGGAGTGGACAAGCGTGTCGAAGATCTTATCGACAATTGTCCAGTCATAGACCGGGCGGCCCTGGGTGTCCTCAGTGTAAGCATTGGTGGATCCCCACTTCAGAGCAGGCTTGCCGTCGCCGGACGTAAGGAGGTTGTGCATGCGGACGTAGACTGGCACGGGGCTTAACTCGGCCAACTCCGTTATCAGTTTTCTGCCGTTCACCGCACAGGTGTAGTTGGGCTCGTCGTAGCCGAAATAGCGCCACACACGGGGCAGAGGCTGGCGCGGCGCGGGCGCGTCGACAACTATTGGAACGGCTTCCTGTGCCGTGCCAGTAATGGGCAAAAAGAAGAAAATCAGTGCACCGATAACCGTCCCTCGCACAACCCTTGGCTGCTTGTACCTCCTGCCCTGCATTTCCCGAGACTTGACCGGGCAAAACTCTGTCTGAGCGTTTGGCCTGCGCTTTGATCCGAGAACCGCAGGTTGGGAAACCTGAGGCATAGACTCTCCCTCCTTGGAATCCTGTGGCACGTGAGTCCTGGACTTCTTCATCTCCACAGCCCCAATGCCGCAACGCAGAGCGGGCCGAGTTCTGGGTGCGGCCGCCAGGTTCTGCAGGAATTTCATGGCGCCTGAACAGTCCTTTCAATACGCCGGGCAGATTCGATCAGGCTCACTGATAAGACTGGACGCAGCGTGCAGCAGGGTAACGCTTCCGCTTGCTGTAGGTGCCATGCGGCTCCAATTACAGACGTTGAATTCAGGCGTAAGATTCCATACCATTTGCGCATCCAAATTCAGCATTCCTGATGTGGACCGTTGTTTTTCGCTGCCGAAAGCCTTTTGCTGCGCTGTGTAAAGGAGCACACTGAAGAAGTGGGAGGGAAACCAGGTGACGAGCAGAAGGAAATTCCTGAATGGTTGTTTCGCGGCGGCAGTCGGATCCGCTCCCGCCGCCCGCGTGGATGCGTCTTTGGCATGCAAAGAGGAGGTTGTCATCGACCCGAGACCACTCTTCGATATTTCACCTTATCTCTACATGCAGTTCATGGAACCGCTGGGAGTCACGGATGGATCCGTGGAGGCTGCCTGGGACTACGATTCTGATAACTGGCGTAAGGACTTGGTGGATGTTTTGAAGGATCTGTGTCCGGATGTCGTTCGCTTCGGGGGGCTGTTCAGTCGGTATTACAGGTGGCGGGAGGGAGTGGGACCAGTTCAAGCGCGGCCAGGCATGCGGAATTACGTTTGGGGCGGCAAAGAAAGGAATCGTGCGGGGACACACGAATTCGTCGGCCTCTGCCGGAGAGTGAGTGCCGAGCCATTGATTTGTGTCAATTTCTTGAGTGATGGACGACGCCAATACTGGAAGACCCGCGACGGTGCAAATCGGTCGGGAGACGCCCAGGAAGCTGCGGACTGGGTGTCTTACGCGAACGACCCGGATAATCGCGAGCGGAGAAGCCATGCAGTGCAGAGCCCTTACAACATCAGACTGTGGCAGCTAGGGAACGAGACCTCTTACGGCGAGGATGGATTCAGCAAAGATGAGGCAATTACCCACACCTTGGAGTTTGCCAAAGCCGTGAAACAGAGGGATAGGTCCATCCAGCTTATCGGATGGGGAGACCGGGGTGGGGGAGAGAAGGCGCATCTGTGGGCGCGCGACCTTCTGCAACGAGCGGGGCAGTATCTCGCGTATGTCTCCATCCACATGATGGGACAGCGCCCTACGAGGGGAAACACAGTATTGGACGACTCGAGTTATCAGCAAGAACCTGAACGTGCGTGGGAGGAACTGCTGGAAATCTCAAACCGTGTCGAAGCCAAGGTGAAAGAGCTGGAAGACGTCATCTCGTCTGAGAGGTCGAGCGCAGGCATAGCGATCACCGAAGGGCAGCTCAGTCTGCGTCCTCACAATGCGAACCCGATCTTGCGGGAATGGCTTTGTGGAGTTTTTCACGCACGCGTGATGAACGTCTATCAACGGCACGGGGCTCGCGTGAAGATCGCGACCGCTGCCGACTTCTTCGGCACGCGATGGACCACGAACGCCGTCATGGTGCAAGTTCCACGCGGAGTCAGCTATCTGATGCCCGTGGGTTGTGTCATGCGGCTGTTCAAAAGGCACAATGGGAAGCAAGGCATTACGGTCCAGTCTTGCCCTTCGGACTTGGATATCGCGGCCAGTTGCTCCGGACCCCACGTGTTCTTGCATGTAGCGAACCTTAACTTCCGTAAACCGGTTGAGGTGGGGTTTGTTGTGGAGGGAATGTCCATTGCCGGAGGGAAGGTCTTTCAAATAGCTCCCGAAAGCCCGCGCGAGTATGTGAACGAGGATCGACCGGACATATTCGCACCCAAAGAAGAGGTGTTAACTCCCGAACCTGCTGCCAATTGGCGGTTCCCTCCGGCGTCCGTGAGTGCAGTCGAGCTTGAATTGAAAGCCTGAGAACGAGCTGGTATGACCGTGCTGCGCAGTGCGCCGACATGGTCTCGGGACGCCTGCGTGTAAGACCTCCAGCCACCCCGACACATGAAGAGTGCCCTTTTAATTACCCGGGAGCCATCTCCGCGCGTGTTACTTGGCGGAGTGCTTCTCCACAGAGAATTTGTAGACCGAGCGCGAATGATAAGTCTGGCCCGGTCTCAGAACAGTTGACGGGAAGTGCGGCTGGTTGGGCGAATCCGGGAAGTGCTGCGTTTCAAGGCAAAAGCCGTAACGCTGCTTGTACACATGGCCCTGCTTGCCGGTGATGGTCCCGTCAAGAAAGTTACCCGAATAGAACTGCACGCCCGGCTCCGTCGAGTGAACCTCCACGACTCGCCCAGTGGTCGGCTCGTAAACGCGCGCCGCCAGGGAAAGTCCATTGGCTTTTCTGGTGAGCACGAAGTTGTGGTCGTAACCGTGCCCGAAAATCAGTTGTTCATCCTTCTCATTGACGCGGGCGCCGATGGCCGTGGGCTTGGTGAAGTCGAAGGGTGTGCCTTTGACGCTACGGATTTCACCGGTAGGGATGAGCGTCTTGTCTATCGGCGTGAAATGGTCGGCGTTCAGCATGAGCTCGTGCCCCAGGATGTCCCGCTTACCGTCTCCAGCCAGATTGAAGTAGGTGTGTTGGGTGAGGTTGACCGGGGTCGCCTTATCAGTGGTGGCTTGGTAATCGAAGATGAGTTCGTTCTGGTCGGTCAGGGTATAGGTGACCTTCGCCTTGAGGTTGCCGGGGTAGCCCTCTTCGCCATCCGGACTGGTGTAGGTGAACACCACGCCGACGCCGTCCTTGCTCTGAAAGGATTCGGCCTGCCAGACCACTTTTTCGAAACCCTTCACGCCACCGTGCAGATGGTTCGGGCCGTCGTTTGTGGCGAGGGTGTACTCCTTCCCATCCAGGGTGAATCTCCCTTTGGCGATACGATTTCCGTAACGCCCGATGATGGCCCCGAAGTAGGGGTGGGCAGTCAGGTAACCGTTCAGGTTAGCGAATCCCAAAGCGACATCGTCGAACTGGCCGTCCTTGTCCGGGACTCGCAACGAGATGATGATTCCGCCGTACGTTATGGCACGCACTTCGATGCCATGCGCGTTGGTCAAGGTGTACACGTCAACCGACTTACCATCACGGGTCGTACCGAAAGCTTCTTTTGTAACCATAGGTGACCTCTCTTGGGATGCTGGCACGCCAAAGGCGGGCCATGACAGAAATAACCCCAGGTACAGGGAAAGTAGGGAAAAGGCTCGGTAGGTCATAATGTCTCCCGCCAGTTGTCTCCGTTGCCGACGGCATAGACGGACATGCAATCCACACAGCTTGTCACGAGGGCCGTCACCAAAGGCCGACCTGCATTCTTACAGCATTGCGGTCGGGGGTCAAGCAGCCTTTCGAAGGTTCTTTTGCCCACGGATGCTCGCGTGAACTTCCTTGAACTCTCAAAAAAAGCGGCCGGGCCGCCTGACCCGGACGCAGCGGCAACAAGGGTTGCGTGCGGTCCAGGGCTTGAATCTGGGCCTTGTCATCCACCGACAACACCACTGCCCGGTCCGGCGGGTTGAGGCACAAGCCCGCGATATCCCGCACCTTCTCCACAAAGAGCGGGCCGCACACCAGCTTGAAGGTCCCGCGGCGGTAAGGTTCCAGCCGACGGGCTCGCCAGATGCGGCTGGCCGGTAAACGCGCTTGGGATTCAGAGCCCACCCCTCGTGCTCCAGCAGTCCAGTTCCTCGTTTCGTATCCGTGGGCCGCGATGTCGGCTGGGCACCTCAATCCCAGAGATTGGCCCAGCGCCCCCCCCCCGTGGCGGACCCCTGCGCGTACCAGCGTGAGCTTTCCTGCGACAGCCCTTGGCATGTTACGCGGATCTCCTGATCGTTGGGCACAAGCCGTGTGGCGGCCTGGCATTCCTGAAGCGCCCCGGGCCGGTCTCCTTTGGCATTTAGGACGCCGGCCAGCGCTAAGTGGGCGGTAGCAGAGTTCGGTTCCAACCGCAAGGCCTCCCGAAGCTCAGCTATGGCCCCATCGACGTCGTTCTTAAGATAAAGCGTTACGCCCAGCTTGGTGCGAACTGCGGCCAGTTTGGCGTTATCCCTGTATAACTCGACCGCCTCACGATAGGTTGCGATAGCGCCGTCCACATCGCGCTTGCTCTGGAGGGCGTTGCCGAGGAAGTAATACGCGTCAGCCAGATCCGGGTTCAGGCTTAACGCGACCTGATACTCCCGAATCGCGCCATCGACATCACCCCTGTCTTGCAGTACCCCAGCCAAGCCAAAGCGCGCTACCGCAGAGTCGGGCGCGAAGCGGACGGCTTCTCGATATTTCTTCAGGGCTGTCTCGAGATCGCCCCTTCTAGCAAACAGCATCCCCAAGTTAACGTGGGCGTCAGCGCTACTCGGCTGGAGGCGGAGCGCTTGGCGATACTCTGCCAAGGCGCCATCGGTGTCCCCACTGTCATCCAGAGCATTGCCCAGAGCACTGTGCGCATCCACGAGGTCGGGATTCACACGGATCGCCTCCCGATAGGCGGCAATGGCTGCCTCCAGATCGCGCGTCTGATAGAGCACATTTCCCCGTTCGTAGTGCATAACCGCCGCGTTTCATCCCCGCGCTGTTCCCGCCGCTCTCACGAACAGTCGACAAGTTGAGAATACAGATTCCGATATACCCGCTGCAAGGGCTGGCCAAAAAAAAGCGGCCGGGCCTTGTGGGCCCGGCCACTGTAAGGGTAGCTCTAGGCAATCCGCCTAGGAGGGGAACTTAAGGCCGAACTGGATACGGCGCGGGATGTTGCACTGTGCGCTAACTTTCCCAAAGTTAGCATTGCCCCAGCCCGATGCTCCCCACGATCCCAAGCCGCCGTCGGGGTAGCAATAGTAGGTACGGTTGAAGGCATTCCCAAATTGCGCCTCAAACCGGAGGTTCATGTTCTCGCCGCGAATCCGAGTATCCTTGTACAGGTTTATGTCCTCGTTGTAGAGGGGCATGTAACGGATATCCGGTTCCGTACGGGGGTCATTTCCGAAGGTGAAGTCACCCGGGTTTGTCCACCCGCTGGAGATCAGTACCTTGGTTGTGGCCGGGTCGATGTTGCCGCCTCCCCAGCCACCACCGCTGCCCTTGTTAGGCCGCTTCATCCCGTTGAATATGTAGTTGCCCATGTCGTTAAACATGGTGATAAGGGCCGGGTGGCCGGAATCGTAGCGTTGCACGCCTCACAAGCCCCAACCGCCGATGAACTTGTCCACGACGCCAGACACGTTGGCACCGTACGTCCTGCCCCTGCCGAAGGGCAACTGGTAGGTGTAGCTGGCGATCACCGTGTGGGGCACATCCTCGAAACTCCGCGACCATTCACCGGCATGGACGTCCATGGGGTTCTGGACGCTCCCCGAGCCGGCGTTGGTGTTCGCGGAGACGCCGCTTTCTGAGCCGTCGTTGTAGAACCTGGAGTAGACGTAGGCGAGGCGCATCTGCAAGCCGTTGGAGAACCGCCGTTCCAGCTTGGTCTGCAAGGAGTGGTACATGCTCACCCCATCGTTCCAGTTCCGCCAATTGATGGACTGGTACTGCGGAAATGGTCGCAGGGCCTGAGCCAGCGTACCTGCGAAGCCCGCATAAGGCTTGTGCAAGCCGTCCGCGGAATCCACTGGCATCGCCGCAACGGCCGACAAGGCCTGGACGGAATCCGCGGTAATCTGCGTGCCCAGCAGCGCAGCCCCGTACTTCAGGACATCGGGATTGTTATCGTTGCGCATTGGATATCCGGCAGCGCTTCTGGCAATGATGAGACGCGTGCCGTGGTTGGCCACATAAGAAATGTCCAGCAGCAGGTTAGGCGTGATCTGGCGCTGCCAGGTCAGTGACCAGTTCTGGTACCTCGGCAAATCAAGTCCCTCTTTGCTGACGGCCAGCGGCCATGTCCCGTTGGCGATATCGGCACGGATATCAGGTGGAGTGGGGTATCCCGCCGGATAACCATCGTCCCGATAGAAGGCAGGGTAGCGGCCGTTGGTCGTATTGGCTGCCGTCGGGAAGGTCTCATACCCTACCGAGGGATAGGTGATCCACATGTCCATCATGACGCCCCCGTAGTGGATCCCATACCCGCCTCGGATAACGTCCTTGTCGGTTGCTCGATACGCGAAGCTGAAGCGGGGACCCCAGGCGTCATTTTTCGGCTCCTCCCAGGCGCGCTTACCAGTACGTCCTGAACCTGTGCCGATGAAGGTTATCGCGCCAGGGACGCCGACAGGATTCGTGGCCGTTGGATCAAAGGCGGAATAGCGGTGGTGGCGCTCGGTTCTGGGTGACTGGTGGTCAAATCGGAGGCCGAAGTTGAGGGTAAGCTTGCTAGTAACTTTGACCTCGTCGTTGACCCACGGCGCCCAGTATCTCTCGCTGAAGACGGTGTCGATTTGAATTGGGAAGCTAGCATTATTTAGCTGACCGAGAATCTCGAAGCGATCGGGTCGCCCGTCAGCGCGAGTGCATTACCCGCCGAGTCCCAGGTACGGGTCCCTATGGCGTTGAAGGTGAAGTTCCCGGCGATGCCGCGCGCCCATCCCGGCTGGGGGAATTCGTGCCAACGCCACTCGCCGCCCGCTTTGATTGTGTGCTTACCCACGATCATAGTGAGGTCGTCCGCGAACTGCCAGCGGTTGGCAGCCTGGAATCCGCGTTGCCGGTTGGTCCCTATAGTTCCCATACCACCGGAATAGCCGTACACACCCCCATTCCAGGAAATGTTGGGCGGGCCGCCTGAGTTGGCGGACGCGGGCATACCCTTGATCCCCAGCTTCGTGAGCCGATCCACACCGCTCGAGATGGACCAAGCGCCCATATACCAGCGGTCATAGGAGAGGGTTGTGTGGTTGAAGACCGTAGGCTTGATGACCCAATCGAATTGCTGATGGAGGTTTCGGTTGGCAATCCGCTGGACGAACCCATCGCTGATGTATTTATCGTTCTTCGATGAGTCCTTCCTCGGATCGGTAGGAACGTCGCAGCCCCCTATGCTCCCACACTTTCGGATCGTGGGTCGCTCGTTCATCCAAAAGGTGGTGCTCGACTTCAGGCTCGGAGCAAAGGTATGGTCAATCCTCAACAGAGAGGCCCAGACGTCCATGATGTGGTTGGGATCTCCATACCCGCCGTAGGTGTTGGCAGTTAGCGTATCGCGATCGACCGAGGGAAGGAGCGCCAGCCAGTTGGCAGCGACCTGGCTGCGGAGAGGATTACCCGCAGGAATAATGTTTGCCTGCCCCGCTATGGGCAGCCCCGTCACCGGATCGAACCCAAAGCCATCCCGCACCGGGACTGTACCTACGAGGCGCGTTGTACTTGGATCAAAGATCTCGCCGCTGTAAATCGGTCGTCCCAACGCGTCATGGCCGAGAACCGTGTTGGTGTCGAGTACCCGAGTGAAGTCGCCCTTCCTGAAGTCGGCCACCGGCATCGTCCACACATAGCCCGCGCTGACGATCTGCCGCAGCTTAAAGTAGGCCAAGTTTGTGAAGAAGTGGGTCTTGTCTTGATCGGGCCGCCAACGAAGAAGCCATAGTCGTTGTTTCTGGTCGGCGCGATGGCAGTCCCAGGCTTTTCAACACCCGTATCGGGGTCTTTCTTGTTGTACTCAAAGAAGCGTCGCGCGTTCAGAGCGCTGTTCCCCAGGTACTCGTATGCGCCCCCGTGCCAGTTGTTGGTGCCCGATTTGGAAACGTACTCAATAAACGCGCCGCTCGTGTGCCCGTACTGGGCCGAGAAGCTGCTGTTGATGACTCTCACTTCCCGGACAGAGTCAAACGGGACAGCGCTTTCCTGGGTCTGCTGGTGGCCGAAAGAATAACCAAAAGCCGCCCCGTCCATCCAGTTCTCAGTCGCCATGGTCTGGCCGCCGTTGATGCGCGAGTGGAACTGGCTGCCGCGGAACATGGCGTCGCCGTCGGGCGTCATGGGGACGTAGCCCGGCTGCGCGTGCAACAAGGCTTCCGCCAGGCGGATATCTGCCCCCATCACCACGGGGAGATCTTGATAGTACTTCTGGTTGAGGTCGTGGGAGACCTCCGACGAGGTAACATTGATCATCTCACTCGCCGCCTTCACCTCGACAGTCGTGGTCATGGCGCCCAGTTCGAGGGCCGCGTCCTGCCGGTACGTCTGGCCACCGACTAGCTGAATCCCCGACCGTACATGGGTCTTGAATCCTTGCTTCTCCACCTTCACGGTGTACGTGCCGAGGACAAGGGGAGGCGTGCTGTAGTTGCCGGTCCCACTCGTAGCCACCACCGTTTGCACACCCGTACCTTCATCGATAATTGTCACCGTGGCGTCGGGGAGCGCCGCTCCCGCCGGGTCGGTCACGACGCCGGTGATAATCGCGCGGTCTGCCCGCTGGCCAAAAAGCAGGCCGGCAAAGGCAAAGTTCAGTATCAACCCCAATAGCAAGCTGAGATTGCGACGTGCCATCGTATTCCTCCTCAAAACCAGAGTTCCGTAAATGCCCGTGTCCGGAACACGGGTTTCGAGTTGGCCTCGTCAGAAAGTACCATTCGTTGTTCGCTGTGGAGTGTCGACCCGGCGGAACAAATACGTGACTTTGCGTAGCCTTTGGTTCAGCGCTTTGCGCGCCCGACTAGTTACAAACTGTTAGACCAACCACCTAGTCCGGTTTATTTGTGCTGACCTTCTCCGAGGTCATGCAACCGCTTACCGTATGGTCGCGTTTTTACAGCCCATAGACTTTTTTTCAGGAGACAAATTGTCCACCCTTGAATATTTTATGCATTGAGATTAGACGGTTCTAATCTGAATGCACTATCAGCAGGAATGCTGAGCCTCCCGCAAGGCCGTGAGCGTGCCCAACATCGGGGCATAGGTCCAGACGCCTGCGGAACGCCAGCTCTGCAATCGTTTGCAGGAACTGGGCGTTCGTCCATCGGGAGCAGCGCGAGCGGTTGGCGCATCGAAATTGGCAGGTCGAGTGCCTGAGCGGTCATTTTTCCGAGCACCCACTTCATCTAGACTCCGCAGTGATATTGAGCACGGAGCAGCGCTGCACGGCTACGAACTAGCTTCAAGTTTTGGTGTGTGCCGTGATATTTCGGCACCGAATAGGAAGAGACCAGTTCTCTCCGTGATTCAGGGTGGTGCTAAATAACCCAGTATTTGAAAAATGCGTCGGAAGCGGATCGCCTACGTCAGAAAATGCCTGTTGGGTGATCGGCTTTGCTCTCGTGGCCTCCCTTGGCGCCTTGCCAGCACTTTGGGCGTCTCAAGCGTTCCGCTCCTCGCCCCTACCTGCCGCAACGGCTCCGCGAGAGCCGGTCTGCCAAGCCCTTCGCTTCCCCTTTGTGGTCCCAGTGCCATTGCCGCCGGCTCAGGGAGAAGACGCGCCTTCGCAGCTTGAGGGAAAGGCTGAGAGTGTTCAGGATGACCCGCAGCAGATTGCTAACTTCGGGGACCTGATCCTGAAGGAGAAGTTCCAGGAGGTTGAGCCGCTGCTGCGCAGCTACGTAGCCGCACATCCCCAGTCCTGGAAGGCCTACTATTTTGTGGGTTATGTCCAGCTTCGACAACGCAGGATTGGAGACTCCATCAAGGCCTTGGCGAAATCGCTCGAGCTGAATGTCAACAACGCCGAGGCACACAAGGTTCTTGGAAGAGCCTTGTCCATCATCGGAAGATACGACTTGGCTACGCGGGAATTTGAGCAAGCCTTGCGCCTGGACCCGATCTCGGCGGAGGTTCATTACAATTTCGGCAGAGTCTATGCCATTCAGGATGACTTCCACCGGCCCAGGAAAGAGGTTGAGACGGCGATCCAACTGGACTCGAATTACATGGAAGCATACAACGCACTGGGGTTCGCCATGGAGGCTCTGGGTGACGATGCTCGAGCGCTCGCAGATTACCAGACCGCCATACGGCTCAACGAGGAGCGGCACGGTAGATTCGACGCACCGTATGTCAACCTAAGTGGCTATTACAATCGTCGGGGCAAGTTAGACCTGGCCGTGGAATACGCAAGTAAGGCGCTCGAATTGAACCCCAAATCGGACTTGGCTTATTTCCAGATCGCCAAGGCTTGCCGTACCAAGGGGGATTGGAATGGAGTCACTGACGCTTTGGAGAAAGCGATCGCCGTCAGACCGTCGTCAGCGCAATACCATTACCTTGTCGGAATCGCCTACCGCAAGCTCGGGAAGATCAAGGAAAGCAAGCAGGCCCTCGAAACCTTCAGGGAATTAGAAAAACAGACCGCCGAACTCGAGAGCCATAGGCACGAGGCTCGCCGCGCAACGCGTGGCCTCGAACTCCGGCCCGATGAATGAGACGCTCGAACTGAACCAGAAGCCCAAGCCGAAAACACAGGCTGCGCGTTTGACCTTCAACGCTGGTGGGCTGACGCGACCCCGCTTTTGGCAAAGCCGGCCCAACCACCAGCGGGCACGGCGCGGCTGTGGGAGCGTTAGGTGCTCGAAGCTCTGACTGTGCCGATAGGATCTGAGCTTCATGATTCGCGTCATGCGGCCATTCTAGCAGCTAGGTCACAAATGGCCACACCTGCCACCGAGTCGGGAATCCACATTGATAAAGAACTGCTCCGGGACGGCCCGGAACTGCCAAATGCTCGCTCCAGCATCATCCCACGGGAGCAGAACGCGTGCAGGATCGACCGGTGGCTGGGGGCCAGCCGCAGGGTCAGGAGCGCGAGCTTGTTTGTCCTGGGCCCTGTATCCCACTTGCTTCTGCAAGGCTTGGTCTGTCCCCTCAATGGTCACGAGCGCCTCGGCTTCGAACAACCCCGTGGCAGATACCGCAAGCGACAGCGCAGCAGCAGAGACGTTATCGGGCACGTCCACGATTAAGATCACCTAGTAGTCCCCGAAGCAGTAGTACATGGACTCGACCTTTGTGTCCCGGTTCAGCGAAGATGAGACTGTTGAGTTAGCCGAGGCAAGCCATAGATTCTGCGCTTGGTTCATCCCTCAACCGGCGCTAGACTACCAGGGTTCGCAGAATAGGCAGAGGGATCGCAGAAGAAGTCGGAAAATCGACCGGAAAGCAAACGCCTATGGCGGGCTCCGGCTGCGTTAGCGGTTTTTGACTATTCTGCAATGGACACAGCGGCGAAGCGGACAGCAGGCTGTCAATTGAACGGGATTTGTACGGGTGCGTGCCAATAGGGCGGCCGACGGCGTGGCTAGCTACGAAATCAGTTGGGCAAACGGTCCTACGCGGCGGCACGCAAGCCCCCTCGAGATTGCGCCCATTCGCGCCTGTCCCGCGGCCGTCCGCGGACGGGCCTCATGGCAGCGCATTCCGGGGTTCGGCGCCTGCGCGTTATGATCTATCGGCACCACTGCTCCAAGCGGAAGAGGAGGTTTCTTTTGCCAGGAGCTGCTATAGGAGATTGAGCGCCTGCCGTTACGAAGTTCATTTCCCTATTTCAAGGAGGAGGCAAAAGATGTCCAGGAATGGATTCTTGTTGGCCTTACTGGCGACCGGCATTGCGTTCAGTGCGAGTGCACAGACCACAACCGCACCCCAAAAGAAAGTGACCATGACAGTGGATGCGAGCAAGACCGGTGAGCCTATCCACCGGTACGTCTACGGCCAGTTCAGCGAGCTCCTCTTTAATTTATTCGAGAAAGGGCTCTGGGCCGAGATGCTCAGTGACCGAAAGTTCTTTTATGCGGTGGATTCAAGCGAGAAGCTGAATCCCGAGAACACGAAGAGAAATTTCAGCAGGTGGAGGCCCGTGGGTCCCGATGAGTTCGTGGTGATGGACACCAAGAATCCTTACGTCGGCGAACACACTCCTCTCATCAAGCTCGAGGGCGCGACGCCTCACGGCATCCAGCAGGCAGGCCTGGCTCTGCGTAAGGACAGGAAGTACACCGGGCGGATTCTCCTTGCGGGCGATGCCGGAGCCAAAGTCGATATCAGCCTCGTCTGGGGGCCAAACCCGAATGACCGCCAGACAATACCCATCAGCTCGCTTCAGAAGAACTATGCCAGGTTTCCCCTGAAGTTCACTTCGGGAAGGGACACTGATGGAGGGCGACTGGAAATCGTCGGAACCGGAAGCGGGTCGTTTCATGTTGGAGCCGTATCGCTTATGCCCGCAGACAACCTGGACGGCTTTCGCGCGGATATGGTCAGGCTCCTCAAAGAGCTCGACTCGGGGACATACCGCTGGCCGGGGGGGAATTTCGTCTCCGGTTATGACTGGCGGGACGGAATTGGCGACCCAGACAAAAGGCCGCCGCGCTATGACTACGCCTGGCGGACGGTGGAGTACAACGACGTCGGCACGGATGAATTCATAACCCTGTGCCGCTTGCTCAACATCGATCCTTACATTTGCGTGAATGCGGGTTTCGGAGACGCATACTCAGCAGCCCAATGGGTCGAATATGCCAACGGCGCGGCGGAGACGCCCATGGGCAGGGTGCGCGCGGCCAACGGCCATCCCGAACCCTACAAGGTCAAGTGGTGGGGCATTGGCAATGAGATGTACGGCCAATGGCAGCTGGGCCACATGCCCATCAATCACTATGTCATTAAGCACAACATGTTCGCCAAGGCCATGCGGCAGGTAGATCCCACGATCGAACTCGTCGCCTCGGGCGCCACCCCGTTTGAGATGAGTACGATTGCCAGACATCACCGCCCCCCACTCCCCAGTAAGCTCCCGTTCGAGTATGGTTCGCCGGAGGACTGGTCCGGGAAGCTTCTGGCCAATTCCTCGGACTATTTCGAGTACCTCGCGGAGCATTTATATCCCTTAACCGACAGTGCATTCGACGTCGAAGCACAGAAATTTGTCGAGGTCCAAGATCCGCTCGTGGATCGCGTCCGGCGCTTGCCGAACAGGGTGCGCTGCGCAGTCGAGGCTTGGGAGGAATATCTCAATCGAATGCCCCAGCTCAGAGATAAGAACATCAAGCTGGCTATCGACGAATGGGCTGGCGGCGGCTTTAAGGGTTTCATGAGGGCACTGTGTGCTGCAGAGGCACTCCAGGAGATGTTCCGGCACTCACACGTCATCAAGATGGGGGCCTACACGGCTTTCATATCCAACATCGACTTCGACGGCAACGATGCAGTCTTCAGCACAGTCGGCCTTGTGTTCAAACTCTACCGGCAGCATTTCGGGACTATACCTGTTGAGGTCAGCGGCAACTCTCCGCAGCACTCAGTAAAAGGGACTGTCGGAGTGGATAGACCCAAAGTCTCCTCCGGCAGCGACACCTATCCGCTCGACGTTGCCGCGGCCCTGAGCAACGACCGTGAAGTTCTGACTGTGGCCGTTGTCAACCCGACAGAATTCCCCCAGGAGTTAGATTTCAGGGTTGCAGGCATCCAGCTTCGAGGTACAGCCAAGATGTGGCAGATTGCTGCTCTGGATGTGAATGCCGAAAACGAGCCGG
>CAZBWJ010000057.1:17077-19986 GCA_964495535.1 uncultured Acidobacteriota bacterium
GGCCGGCATGCGTCCAAGATCGAGTACAAACGCACGCAGAGCCCCGACAACGATGGCAGGGAGATCCCGCCTTCGGGGCGATGAAGGCGTGAGCGGGAAAAGTCCGGTAACTCCAACCCTCGGTATTTGGAGGTCCGGAAGACAACGTCGCCTTCGCCGGCGGCGGCCAGGGACAGAATCTGCTGCGGCGCGTGTTCCTGGTCGTCTCGGATCATTAGACAGGCATGTTTGACGCAATTCCGTTGTGCTCGCGACAGTGGGTGCGCAGCCGCGAGGAGGTTGGCGCGTGGCAAGTCCGCATTCTTGTCGGCGAGCTAGGAGGTTATACACGATGAAGGGTCTTGACTCTCTGCGTTCAGGTCTTGCTCAAGTTGCTTTGGCTAGCGTCGCAGTTCTGCTCTCTATCACCGCAGGCCCGTTCTACGGTCAAGCTGCTGGTTTGCCGGTCGGCGTGCCGCAGCAAAGCGCCGCTGGTGTCCTGCCCCATCAAGCAAAAAGCGTTGCCCCGCCCGAAGTGCCCAGCCGGCCGGGTCCAGCCCTGTGGTCGGAGCCGCTGAGAGGGTCCTGGGTGCGCGAGGGGGCGCTGGTAAGCGGCGACGTGGTGCTTGCGGATGGGAATCGCGGGTGCGAGATTGTGGTCGCGGACAATGAACACACTGCGGTCAAACAAGCGGCGGCCTTCCTGGCTTCCGACATCGAAAAAATTAGTGGCTACAAACCGAGCATTACCCTGAACCCCACCGGCAATAGCGTCATAGTTCGGCTCTTAACGGTGGGGAATGCCAACACGCCCGCCGGCATACTGCGCGAGAAACTGGAAGGCCAGTGGGAAGCCCACCAGATTCTCACCACCGAGAACTCCGTGTGGCTGGTGGGCTCGAACTTTCGCGGGACGGCCTTCGCCGCTTACACTCTAAGTGAACGGCTGGGCATAGATCCCCTCTACCACTGGACTGGCTACACGCCTGCAAGACACCGCACGTTGATCTTGAAGAAGACGAACTACTGCGTTCCTCCCCCGACCTTCAAGTATCGCGGCCTGTTTCATGACGATGAGGACATCCTGCCGCGCCCCTTTGATGAAAATGGCTATCCCCTGAGAACCGGCACCGTCCCGCGTGTTTGGTACGAGCGTTTTTTTGAGACAGCCCTGCGCCTACGGCTCAACCAGGTTGCTCCCTACGTCCGCGTGCAGCGGCGGTTTGAAATCCAGAAGCTGGCCAGCGATTGGGGGCTCTTCTACACCTCGCATCACTATGACACTCTGTTGTCCAATCCCTACGGGTTTAAGCGCTTCGGCCTGGCCAAGGCGCGGAACGCAGGAGACACGTGGGATTGGTTCGCCAACAAAGCGGGACTCATCAACTTTTGGCGCGGCGGCGTTCCGGAAAACCGCGAACTCGATTGCATCTGGCCGGTGGGCATGAGAGGGACCGAGGACTTCGCCTACAAGTTCCCCCCGGACCTGAGCGAAGAAGAGAAGAGCAAAATCTTCCGCGAGGCCATAGATACCCAGGTCAAGCTGGTCAAGGATCTGCTCCCGTCTGACAAGCAGCCGTTTTTCCATTTCACGCTCTATGACGAAATGTTGGAACGCTATCGGGCAGGGAAGTTCGATTTGCCTGCCGACGTCATCGTTGTCTGGACCGATGACGGAGACGGCCGCATGCGCGCCCTGCCTGAACAATTGGGTAAGTGGAAACACGGCGTCTATTATCACCTGGCTTTCTTGGGCCGGACGACGAAGCAGACCACGCACACGGTGGCGCCCGACCGGATTGCGGAGGAATTCCGCAGGATCGTTGATTCAGGCGCCACGGAATATGTCCTGGTCAACGTCTCCGAGCTGCGGGAGTTCGTGATGGAGACCCGCATGATCGCGGACCTCACTTGGGATGCCCCGGCGGCCTGGGGGATGGGCGAGACGCCGAATCGGTTCGTCGAATGGTGGTGTCGAGAATACTTCGGAGACGCCGCGGCCAAGGATGCGGCGCAGGTTTACCACCGCTACTATCAGATTCTTGATGGTTACGACAAGCTCTGGTATGGGTCCGAAGAAGTCCGGGAGATTCTGAAGTCGCTGCTGGGCAAGCTCGCGGGCAGACCCTTTTCGCCCGTACCCCCGGAACTGCTGCGCGATCTTCAACAGCGCCGAGATGCTTACCGGGCGGTCATGGATTTCATTGACCGCGCAGAAAGGGACATGACACGGCCACAGCAACAGTACTTCTATGAGAATGCCGTGCTGGGCCTGCTACTCGACCAGCGACCGACTGAGGCGGCAATCAAACTGGCGCAGGCGTTGGAGGAAAAAGACCTGGAGAAAACCTGGGCGCTCTGTTTCGAGGCCCGCGAGCCGTTAGAGAGATTAGAAGCGGAAATACTCCGGGCGGAACGTCCACCTTTTGAAGGCTGGTATCGTGAAACCTGGATTCGCACGAGCGAAAGCCCGTTCAACGTGCATCGTCCTTACGAGCAAGTCCGGGCGTTTCTCTCCAGCGGGGGGAAGTCCTTTCCCGGCGAAGATGTCGGCGAGCGGAGGCGTTCCGGGCCCTCGCGGTGAGATGCGCGCAAGACAGTTAAAGCCTGTGTCCCTCCCCTGGCGGCCACTGGGGCGCGGAAGATTTGTGTCGGGCTCACCGGCTCGGCCAGAATGACTCGAGGGGTGTAAGCTGCTCAACCTTGCAGAAGGTCTCTCGGAATCTTCGCAAGCGCATCCGTCGTTCTGGCCAATGTTGGCAGCGGACAAATCTTGACTTCTGCCGGCCCGAACTCCTGGTATTTGAACGAAGTGGTGGGTTCACCTGGTTCAGTTCGAGGCGAGCCTAGGGCGGGGTAGCTCAGTGGCAGAGCGAGGGTCTCATAATCCCTAGGTCGGGAGTTCGATCCTCCCCCCCGCTACCACTTCA
>CAZBWJ010000058.1:0-3471 GCA_964495535.1 uncultured Acidobacteriota bacterium
CGATTCGCGACCTGGCGCAGGGCGCGGATGTGCTGGTGTACGACGCCCAGTACACGCCGGAGCAGTTGCTGGGCGACCGGAAAGGCTGGGGGCACAGTAGCTGGCTGGAAGGGGCGCGGATTGCGCACGAGTGCGGGGTGAAACAACTCGTCTTATTCCACCACGACCCAGACAACGACGATGCTTTCATGGACGGCCTGGTGGAGAAGGCACGGCAGGAGTTTCCCCAGGTCACTGGCGCGACTGAAGGAATGGAGATTGCTCTCCCGCGGGGCGAGATTCGGCAAGCGAGGTTCACAGGGGGGCATGAGCGACGCCGGGAGCGCCGCTATCAAATGCAGGTGCCAGTGCGGCTAGGTTTGCACAACGCAACCGGCGAAACGCGCGAGGTTGAGGGCATGGTCCAGGATCTCTCGAGGTCGGGCATTTATTTTGTGACGCCCGCCCAGGTGGCGCCCGACCAACCCGTAGAACTGCAAGTGGTCCTGCCGGACGAGATCACGCACCGCGGGGACATCGCTTTTTGCTTCGTCGCTGAACCGGTGCGCGTGGACCGGCTCGACGGGGCTGCCGACTACGCCGGGGCAGTTCAGGGCGTGGCGGCGCGCTTGGTTGTCCCCGAAGAGAAACCGTCCGACGAAGAAAATCTCCCGCCCAAGCAAGACTTCCGGTAAAAGGTCCCCCAGCGAGTCTAGAAGAGCCGCGCAAGACCGCTCCGTTGTCACACAGATTTCCTACCGCCGGAAGAAGCCCACGAGTTTGTCATAGGTGGCGAGCAGGTCTTCAGGCTGGAGGCGCGTCTCCCCAACGACCGTCATGAAATTGGTGTCGCCGCCCCAGCGGGGGAGGAAGTGGAGGTGAAGATGGTCGGCCACCCCGGCGCCGGCGCACTTGCCGAGGTTCATCCCCAGGTTGTAGCCCTCGGGGTTGTAAGCGGCCTTCAGAGCCGCCTGAAGCTTCTGGGCCAGTTCCATCATTTCTCTCAGGGTTTCTGCCTTGAGGTCCACCAGGTCCGCCACGTGGGCGTAAGGAGCGATCATCGTGTGGCCGGTGGTGTAGGGGAAGAGGTTCAGGATAACGAGATTGGATCGAGCGCGATGGAGAATCAGTTCGTCCCGGTCGTGCGAGGCGTCTCCGGCAGCCTTCTCGCAGAAGATGCAGCGGTCACCTTTACCCGCCTCAGTGACGTAGCGAAATCGCCAGGGACTCCACAAGATATCCATAGACCTGCTGCCGCGCCGCGCGGTAGGGACCCAACTTGCGCCGGCGGAGCGTGAGTTACACCCGGGTCTTGGCCGCTACAGAAGGCGGTTTTCAGCTAGACGCCGGCGGGGTCTCCGGGGGCGGGGGCGTCTCGGGAGCCGGGGCGGCCGCCGGCGGGGCGGCCTCCGCTGCCGCGACGCCGTTGACGAGGTCCTTCAGTTCCTTGCTGGGCTTGAAGAACGGAATCTTCTTGGCCGGGACATCCACGCGCGCCCCGGTCTTGGGGTTGCGGCCAATCCGCGACTTGCGCTGCCGGGTGCGAAAACTCCCAAAGCCGCGAATCTCGATCTTGTCCCCCGTGCGCAGCGACTTCACGATGCTCTCAAAAATCGTCTCGAAGATGACCTCGGCGTCCTTGCGGCTCATCTCCGCCGCGCGTGAAACCTCTTCGATCAATTCAGCCTTCGTCATGGTTCACTCCCGATGCCAGATTCTATTTCCGTGAGTACAGGGCCACTAGCTTGAGATGTCCTTTTGCCGTAGTACGTTCCGGATCCTCCGCGGGGCACCAGCTCCCAGATTAGGCTTTCCTCCGCGCCACGCGTTAGGATTCAGTCTCCGGCGCAGGAGGTGGGGAAGGCGCCTCGCTCACCGTGGCCGCCGAGGCTGGCGCGTCCGTTCCCTCCAAGCCTGACGGAGTGGACTCCTGGTCCACGCCTTTCATGCTCAGGCCGATTCTCTTCTCGGCGGGGTTCAACCGCAGCACGCGGAAATTCAACTCGCGTCCCACCTCGAGCCGTTTCGGGCCGCTGCCGCTGTGGTCCTCGTCCACCTCCGACATGTGGCAGAGGCCTTCCACCCCTTCTTCGATCTCGACAAACGCCCCGAACGATGCCATGCGCGAAACGCGACCGCGCACCATGTCGCCCACCTGGGTGCGGGTGCAGAACTCCTCCCAGTTGTCCGGCTGGAGCTGTTTCAGCCCCAGTGACAGGCGGCGCTTGGCGGGGTCCAGATTCAGGATGACCGCCTCAACCCGCTGGCCTTTCTTCAGCACCTCCGAGGGATGTTTGACATCCTTGCCCCAGGAAAGGTTGGAGAGGTGGATCAAGCCGTCTACGCCCTCTTCAATCTCGACGAAGGCGCCGAAATCCGTGAGGTTCCGCACCCGGCCTTCGACTACCGTGCCCACCGAATAGCGCTCGCCTAGGCCTGTCCAGGGATCGGGCAGCGTGTGCTTCAGGCTGAGGGAAATGCGCCGCTGGGCTGCATTGACCTCCAGCACCGCCGCTTCCACCCACTCGCCCGCCTTGATGAGCTTGGACGGATGCTTCAGCCGTCTGCTCCAACTCATCTCCGAAATGTGGATCAGTCCTTCTATGCCCGGCTCCAGTTCGACGAAGACCCCGTAATCCACGACACCCACCACGCGCCCCTTGACGCGGGCGCCCACCTGATAAGTTGCGGGCACGTGCTCCCAGGGGTCGGGGGAGAGCTGCCTCAAGCCCAGCGAGATCCGTTCCTTTTCTGGGTCATACTTCAGCACTTTGACCTTGAGTTCCTGGCCGGGCTGCACCACCTCCGACGGGTGCCCCACCCGCCCCCACGACAGATCCGTAATGTGGAGCAGGCCGTCCATGCCGCCCAAGTCCACAAAGACGCCGTAATCGGTCAAGTTCTTGACCCGGCCCTCCAGCACGGCCCCTTCCCGGAGCTGCTCCAGCAACCGGGCCTTGCGCTGCTCGTGTTCCGCTTCCAGCGCCAGGCGGCGGCTGACCACGGCGTTGCTGCGCTTGCGGTTGAGCTTGATGACCTTGCAGGGAATCTCCTGGCCCAGCAGCGAGTCCAGGTGGAAATGCGGACGCAGGTCCGCGTGCGAGCCGGGAAGGAAAGCGCGAATGCCAATGTCCACCGTCAGGCCGCCCTTGATGCGCTCCAGCACCCGGCCTTGCATCGTGGTCTGCTGTTGGAACGCTTGCTCAATGTCTTCCCACACCTTGCGACGGAAGGCTTTCTGGTAAGAAATCGAGACGGTGCCCTCTTCCTCGTTGTAGTGCTCAATCCAAACGTCCACCGTGTCGCCGGGCGCGACGGTCAGCTGCCCGTCCGCCGTCAGGAACTCGCTGCGCGGGATGGCTCCCTCGCACTTCAGGCCTACATCCACGATGACTTCGGTGTCTGTCAGCTTGACGACCTTGGCCTGGACGGTCTCGCCCTGGGCTACCGTGGAGACCGTCTCCATGCTGTCCAGGAGCTGCCCGATTTCGC
>CAZBWJ010000058.1:3571-19337 GCA_964495535.1 uncultured Acidobacteriota bacterium
CGGATTCAGCTTGGTTGGATTGGGTTTCTGGTGCTTCGACTTGCGGTTCCTCCGCCGTCCCCGCTTCCGGCGTGGAGACCGTCTCCATGTTGTCCAGGAGCTGCCCGATTTCGCCGGATTCAGCTTGGTTGGATTGGGTTTCTGGTGCTTCGACTTGCGGTTCCTCCGCTGTCCCCGCTTCCGGCGAGGAACGGCGGTTCTCGTCCACAGACATTCCCTGGCCTCCTCCCCAAGCGCCCGACGCAGCCTTACAAGGAAAGGTCCATTCTACCGTTGGCGGGAAAGGGAAGTCAACGTGTTGACTATCGAACGCCGGCCTCACTCGACGTTGAAGCGGTAGCCGGCTTGCTTGATGGCCTTGCGATAGTCATCGGAGTTCATCTCCACCAGCTTGCACATCTCGTAGAGCCGCGAACGCAGCGTGGTTCCAAGCTGGTTGAGAGTCCTCTCGATCTCGGGGAGTGGTTCGCCGGAGGGCGCGCGCAGCTCGCGCCGGCTCGCGGTCTCACCCAACGGCAGCGTAGTGGTAATCAGCGTGACCTTCTTCTGGTTGTAACGCGAGTTGATGATGTAGGCCAAAGTCTCCTTCACCCAGTCGCTGGGGTTCGACGCGGCCAGCTCGTCGAGCAACAGAACCTCGACGTCCAGCACGGGCTGGAGAATCCGCAGTTCAGAGGTCTGAGACACGGGGTTATAGCTGCCCTGGATTTCCTTCAAGAGGTCGCGGAAGTCGTAGAACAGGCACTCCACGCCTTTCCTCAGCATCAGTTCCCGCAGCACGGCAACGGCCAGGTGAGTCTTGCCCACTCCGGTGGGCCCCAGAAACAGCAGCCCGAAGTCCGTGGGGTATTCGTCCACGAACCGCTCGGCATTGAACCGGGCCACGCGCAGGCTGGGGTTCACCTCGCCCGTCTTCGGATGCTTGCGCAGGTCGAAGTTCTCCAAAGCGCAGTGCTCGTAGCGCGGGGGAATCCGCGCCTGTTGGATCAGCTCCGTGGCGCGCTCCGCTTCGCGACAATCGCAGCGGACGACGCGGCGGACGCCGTCGGCTTCGATGGGCTTCCAGCCCGTTCCTTCGCAATGAGGGCAGTCTGTTTTGGCCATGCCGATACCCGGAGAGGATTCTAAATCAGATGGCGGCGACGGAGAACAGAAAATGATGAATTATGAATACTGAATGAGGAAGAGACAAAGGAGGACCTCCGCGTCATTCATCCTTCCTGGTTTCTCTTCGTGCGGATCAGCCGCGGCGGCGCAATGCGCACCAGAGCGTTCTCGATCCGCTCCTGGCTTTCGCCCGAGCGCTCGACGAGTTCCTGGCGCACGAACTCGACGAAGGCCTGCATTTCCTTCTGCATCTCTTCCATGCGCCGGCGCATGTTGAGGATGATTTCCACGCCCGCCAAGTTCACCCCCAGGTCGCGCGTCAGGTTGAGGATGGCTTCAAGTTGTTCCAGGTCCTCCTGAGTGTAGAGGCGCGTGTTGCCGTCGCTGCGGGAAGGCACCAGCAGGCCCTCGCGCTCGTAAAGGCGGAGCGTCTGCGGGTGGATGTTGTACATCTCCGCCACCGCGCTGATCATGTAGCCGGCCTTACCGCGTGTTTTCCGTCCCCGAGGCATGATTTGAGCTCTCAGCTATCAGCTTACGCATCATCCTGCCTTCTGTCTTCTGACTCCTGACTCCTTTCTTGTCACTTGTCACTCGTCGCTTGTCACTTTGGCTTCAGGTCCCGCCTGGGGTCTTCGGGATTCAGCCGAGCCAGCTCGCGCAGGATCTCTTTGGTTCTCTCGTCGGCCACTCGCGGCACCATTACCTGCACCTCGACAAACTGGTCACCGCGGACGTTCCCGCGCAAAGACGGCGCGCCCTTTTCGCGCAGCCGCAGCCTCTGCCCGCTCTGGGTTCCGGGAGGAATCTTGATGGTGGCCGGCCCGTCGATTGTGGGGACTTCCACCTTGGCCCCCAGCGCCGCCTCCGTGACGGTGACGGGAACCTTGACGTAGATGTTGTCGCCCTTGCGCTCGAAGAGGGGGTGCGGCTCAACGTCGGTAACGATGAAGAGGTCGCCCGGAGGCGCGCCGCTCGTCCCGGCGTTGCCCTTTCCCGGCACGCGGACGCGCGAGCCGGTGTCCACCCCCGGCGGAATCCGGACGTCGAATGTCTCCGGCCTGCGGAGGTGGCCGGCGCCGCCGCACGCCGCACAGCGCCGACGCTGCCGGCCGCTCCCCCCGCACTGGGGACAAGTCAGGGCGAAGCGCATCACGCCCGCCTGCTTCGTCGTCTTGCCGCTGCCGCCGCAGGCGGTACAAGAGACCCGCGCGCCGCCGGCCGTGCCCGTGCCCCCGCACGTTCCGCAAGCTTCGTTGTGTCCCACGGTGAGGCGGACCTGGGTGCCCCGCATGGCGTCCCAGAACCCCAGGTGCAGGTGGTGTTCGATGTCGCCGCCGCGTTCCGGGCCCTGACGTTCCGCTTCTTCTTCCCGGCGACGGGAGAAGAACTGAGAGAAGAGATCGCGGAAGGAAGCGCCGAAGCCGCCTTTCTCCGCTTCCGGCCCAAGGTCGGAGAAATCAAATCCGGAGAAGTCGAAGCCCGGGGCGCCAGCCTCCGCCGTGCTCGTGGGGCCGTAGCCGCCAGGGGGAATGTTGTCGGCGTAGAAGCCGTATTGGTCGTAGATCTTCCGCTTGCGCTCGTCGCTTAAGACCTCGTAGGCTTCCTGGATTTCCTTGAACTTCTCTTCGGCTGCCTTGTTGCCGGGGTTGAGGTCTGGATGGTGCTTGCGCGCCAGGCGCCGGTACACTTTGCGGATCTGCTCGGGCTTCGCCTGGCGATCCACGCCTAGCACCTTGTAGTAGTCTTTCTGCGTCCCGACCGGCATGGCGCTCACTTTCGAGGATCTCTCGGCCCGCCACAGTGAGTCCGTTCAGCGCTTCTTCCTCAGCCTTTGACCGCAGGGGAGCCCAGGATGGGGCGGGCGCTCAATGTGGCTGCTTACTCTAACCTCCCAAGCGGAGTCCTCAGTTCTTGCTGCGCTCCAGAATCGGGCCCAGGTGATCGGGGCAACGGGACTTCACCCACTCTTCAAGGTGGTGCCTAATCTCCAAGGCAAAAGGAGATTTCAGAAGTTGCGAATCGACCTCAATCTCCATGAACTGCCGCCAATGGCATTGCGGGCATTCAACGCCGACCTGGGTTCGTTGTTCCATGCGTGCTCCTGTAAAGACGGCCCGGTGCGCTGTCTCCGGTGACAAACGTTCTCGCGGAACGTCTCTACGGCCTGAAGGCCACGGCTACTTTCGACCGTCAACTTTCGACTTTCAACTCCTCTCAGTTCTTCTTCTTGTCGTCATCCACCACTTCCGCGTCGATCACCTCGCCATCGCCCTTGGATTTGCCCCTCGCGCCACCGGTCTCGGCCGCCGTCGGCTCCGGCTCGGGAGCTGGGGGTGAGGTCGCCGCCTGCTTGTACATGGCCTCCGCCAGCTTGTGCGAGGCGGTGGTGAGACGCTCGACCGCGGCATTGATCTTGGAGATGTCGCCCTCCTGGATGGCCTTCTTGGCTTCCTCGACCGCCGCTTCGATGTTCCGGGCATCCGACTCGGAGACCTTGTCGCGATGCTCCTTCAGCATCTTCTCGACCGCGTAAACCAGGGAGTCAGCCCGGTTCTTTACTTCCACTTCTTCCCGGCGCTGGCGGTCTTCCTCGGTGTGGAGCTCGCCTTCTTTGGTCATGCGTTCCACTTCGTCCTTGGAGAGGCCGCTCGAGGAGGTGATGGTGATTTTCTGCTCGTTGCCGGTGCCTTTGTCTTTGGCCGAGACGTTCAAAAT
Organism: uncultured Acidobacteriota bacterium; assembly: GCA_964495535.1. Classification (GTDB taxonomy): domain Bacteria; phylum Acidobacteriota; class Terriglobia; order UBA7540; family UBA7540; genus JALHUF01. The sequence continues at coordinate 7,397 of CAZBWJ010000058.1, forward strand.
GCCGTTGGCGTCGATGTCGAACGTAACTTCGATCTGCGGAATGCCCCGCGGCGCCAGGGGGATGCCCACCAGGTGAAACTTGCCCAGCGTCCGGTTGTCTCGGGCCATCGGACGCTCCCCTTGCAGGACGTGGATTTCCACCGAGGTCTGATTGTCGGCGGCCGTAGAAAAAACCTCATTCTTCCGGGTGGGAATGGTAGTGTTTCGCTGGATCAACGCCGTCATCACACCGCCCAGCGTCTCGACGCCCAGCGTGAGCGGCGTAACGTCAAGCAGCAGCAAATCCTTTACCTCGCCGCCCAGCACGCCGGCCTGCACCGCCGCGCCCACCGCCACGACTTCGTCAGGGTTCACGCCCTTGTGCGGCTCCTTGCCGTTGAACAGGTCGCGCACAATCTGCTGGACGCGGGGGATGCGCGTCGAGCCGCCCACCAGCACTACTTCGTCGATCTTTTCGGGTCCGACGCCGGCGTCGGTCAGGGCCTGCTTCACCGGCCCCACCGAGCGCTGGAAGATCTCCTCACACATCTGCTCGAAGCGCCCCCGCGTCAGCTTCTTCAACAGGTGTTTGGGACCGGTGGCATCCGCGGTGATGAAGGGCAGGTTGATTTCCGTCTCGAGCACGGTCGAGAGCTCACACTTGGCCTTTTCCGCCGCCTCCTTGAGCCGTTGCAGCGCCATGCGGTCCTTCGCGAGGTCGATGCCTTCCTCCTTCTTGAACTCATCCACAATCCAATCCATGATGCGCTTGTCGATATCGTCGCCGCCCAGGTGCGTGTCGCCATTGGTGGATTTCACTTCCACCACGCCTTCGCCCACCTCGAGAATCGAGATGTCGAACGTGCCGCCGCCGAAGTCGTAGACGGCAATCGTTTCGTCCTTCTTCTTGTCCAACCCGTAGGCCAAGGCCGCCGCCGTGGGCTCGTTGACAATGCGCAGCACGTCCAGCCCGGCGATCTTTCCGGCGTCCTTCGTTGCCTGGCGCTGGCTGTCGTTGAAATAGGCCGGGGTGGTGATGACCGCCTGGGTGATCTTCTCGCCCAGGTATTGCTCGGCTGCATCCTTCATCTTTTGCAGGATCAAGGCCGAAATCTCGGGGGGCGTGTACTCCTTGCCCTGCGCCACAACTCGGGCGTCGCCGTGCGATCCCGCGAGCACCTTGAAAGGCACGGTCTTGATTTCGCTCTGGACCTCCTCGAAGCGCCGGCCCATGAAGCGCTTGATGGAGTAAACCGTGTTGTCCGGATTGGTGATCGCCTGCCGCTTGGCCACTTGACCCACCAGCCGCTCCCCGGTCTTGGTGAAGGCGACCACCGACGGTGTTGTGCGCCCGCCCTCGGGATTGGTGATGACGGTGGGTTCACCGCCCTCCATTACCGCCACGACCGAGTTGGTTGTGCCCAGGTCAATTCCGATGATCTTGCCCATTCTTGCTCCCTCCTGGCCAGGTCCGCATGAGTAAGCCTGGCGAGAAATAGCCATCCTTTAGATGCGGCTCGTTAGCCGTGCGTTATAATAAATCTTGAGTGGAGGCTTGTCAAGATATATTCTAACATATTGAATCTACATCGCCTACAGGAAGACTCGTTTGTTCCCCTCCCTCACGTCCACTCCTCCTTCCAGCCTTGCTGCCTTCCAGGTTACGCCGTGGCGCTGCATTTGGCCGCACCGCGCTGCGTGGTTTTGGTTTATGCTGTCGAGCTTGGAGGATGACCATGCCGGCGAAGCGCCGCTCACCTTTGTACACTCCCGAGCACGCCCGCGCTGGGATTGCTCCGAAGCTCCCGGCCATTGAGACGTGGCCCAATCAATATGCAGGCTACGAGATCACCATCACCATCCCGGAGTACACGTCCATTTGTCCGCGGACCGACCTGCCCGACTTCGGGACTATCACGATCCACTACCTGCCCGCCAAGCGATGCCTCGAACTGAAGTCCCTCAAATACTACATCCTTGCCTACCGCAACCTGGGCATCTTCTACGAAAACGCCGTTAATCGGATTCTGGATGATGCCGCCCGCGCCTGCCGTCCGCAGTGGATGGTGGTTTGCGGCGAATTCGCCACCCGCGGCGGCATGCGCACGACGGTCGAGGCCCGCTATCCGCGCAAGAAGTGGGGGAGCGCTCTCGGCTCCTGCTTGAGACACGAAGATTCGGGGCCGGACCAGGCGCGTGGAATTACGCGCACCTGCAACTCCCTCCCTCGATTCTCAAGGGTGCGGCTGTGACTTGAGTAATATGCAAATCATTTGCAATAAGCTACTTTTCGTACTAGACTCCAGCCGCGTACTGGGCGCGGCTTTGGAAGCGATATTGCCCACGAAAGGCAGTGATGAGCGAAGCTAGTAACTCTGATTCACTCCTCAGTCTTTACCAAGCCGACGGGCATTCTGCCTTAAGAATTCGCTCGATCTCAGGCGGTTGGGGGGCCCGACGGAATCTCAACCAGATGGGACTGCATGTTGGTGACGTGATTTCTGTCGTCCACCGGGCACCTTTTGGGGGCCCGCTGGTTATCGAGAGCCGCGGCAGCAGAGTTGCAGTTGGCAGGCAACTGGCAGAGAAGATCCAAGTCGAAGTCATCCCGTGAAAATAGCTCTGGTCGGTCAGCCCAACTCAGGGAAGAGCACCCTGTTCAATGCGGTGGCGGGCTATCGCTCGCTCACCGCGAATTTCCCCGGCACCACGGTTGAATACGCGCGCGGGCGGGCGCGCGTGAACGGCGAAGTCATCGACCTCGTGGATTTGCCGGGGCTCTATTCACTGAATCCTGCCAATCCGGCTGAGACTTGCAGCCGGCAATTCCTTCTCGCGGGCGATTGGGACGTGGTGGTCAATGTGGTTGACGCCTCGCAACTGGCCCGCAGCCTGGAACTCACCCTGGAGCTACTGGAACTCGAAGCGCCGCTGGTGGTGTGCCTCAACATGATGGACGAGGCGGCGCGCAAGGGCATGGTGATTGACGTCCCGGCGCTAGCGGACGCGCTCGGGGTGCCCGTCGTGGAGGCTATCGCTACGCGTGGGCAAGGCATACTCGAGACTTTCCGCATGGCCATCAGGCTCCAGCGGAAGCGACCTTCAATTTCGCCTCGTGCCTTTCCCTATGCCCCGGAGGTGGAAGCGACGATTCAGGGGCTAGCGGAGGCGCTGGGCGCAGCCGGTCTCGCCGCCGATGCCTCCGTCGCCCACGGCTTGCCGCCGGAGGCTGGGCAAATCAGCCAGCATGATACCGTCAGGCATTCGCGCGAGGCCGTTCCCGCTCCCTCCGCCGTCGCGGAGCCTGTGACCACGGCCGAGGACGCCGCTAGATTCCCCAGCTTGCGGTTTCGGGCGCTTCAGCTCGTGCAAAGCGATCCGCAGCGGGTGGCTCAACTCGATCCGGCTACTGCCGAGGCAGCGGAGAGTGCCCAGAGGCAGGTAGCGAGGCATCTGGGGCAGCCGGCCGACGTGGTCATCTCCTCGGCGCGGCATGCGGCCTGCCTGAACCTGTTTGAACGCGTGGCCCGGGTGGGAAGGCCGCGCCCGGACTGGCGCGAGCAAGCAGACCGTGTCCTGATGCATCCAGTCTGGGGATATGTCTTCCTGGCTCTTATTTTCCTGGGATTCTTCCGCCTGGTTTTCGACGTAGGGAAGCTGGGAGAGGCGCACATCCTGGCAGCGTTCGACGGGCTTATTGCGCGTCTGGGCCATCTCCTTGCCCCCTCGAGCCTGGGCTTTGCGGTGGCCAAGGGAGCCTTGCTGGGCACCGCGGGCGCTTTTGCCATCATGCTGCCCTACCTGCTGCCGTTTTTGATCGGCCTGTCTGTTCTGGAGGACGCCGGGTATCTCGCGCGCGTCGGCTATCTGATGGACGCGGTGATGCACCGCCTGGGACTGCACGGCACCGCCACCATCCCTATACTCCTGGGGTACGGCTGCAGCGTGCCGGCGGTGATGGCGACGCGCATCCTCACTTCCCGGCGGGACCGGTTTGTGGCGGCGTTCCTGGCCGTTCTGGTCCCCTGTTCGGCGCGCATGACCGTGATCATGGCGCTGGTGGGTTTCTACCTGGGCGCCTATTGGGCCTTGGGCATCTACGTCCTGAACCTGGCCGTCGTCACCTTGGCCGGCAACGTCCTGGCAAAGATCTGGCCGGAGGTTGCTCCCGGCATGCTGATGGAGGTCCCGCCCTATCACCATCCTGCCCTGCGCGTGGTCCTGCTCAAGACCTGGTGGAGGTTGCGCGAGTTTGTAGTGGTGGCGCTTCCTTTCCTCATCGTCGGCAGTGCAGTTTTGGGGCTGATCGAATTTTTCGGCTGGCAGCCGGTGATCAATGCCGCGCTTTCGCCGCTCACCGCGTTGCTGGGATTGCCCACGGCAGTAGGCCTCACGCTGATCTTCGGGGTGCTGCGCAAAGAACTCTCGCTATTGATGCTCATGCAGGCGTTGGGTACGACCGACGTTCATGCCGCCATGACCTCCGCCCAGATCGTCATCTTCACGCTCTTCGTGACCTTCTATCTTCCCTGCTTGGCGACCCTGGCGTCGATGGTCCGGGAATTGGGGCGCAAACTCACGGCTGCTGCGGCGACGGCGCTGCTGCTTTTGGCCATCGTCATTAGCCTTGCCGCACGCGGGGCCCTTCACTTTCTCCATTAGACAGTCATGCCCGCGTCGGGCTCGCCTCATACAGATCGCTTCTCGGCCTCGCGCCAGGGCGCACTCCTGCTTTGGCCTTACGGACCAGAGGAGGCGTGCGCCATAGTTGCGGTCCGACTTCAGCCTCTCCGGCTACTGCTTTTGAGTCTTGAACCAGGCGTAGCAAGTGGTGGCGATGGCAACTAGCAAGAACAGCACGCCGCCCTTATAGAAGCTCATGTAGGTGAGCGTCCTGAACCCTCCCGGGCGCAGCCCCAGAACCACTATCGCCTTCCACAGCAGGCCAATGAGAAAGCAGCCTAGGCCTAACCAATAGCTCCATCGGAGAATGTACTTTTCCATCGTGGATCTCCTCTCACGGGCGAAAGATGGGCCCTTGCGAGAAACTCCTTGAGGCTGACTCTATGCCTTCCACTTGCTTGTGTCAACGCGATCGAGCCTGCCGGGGGACGGGGCAAGAACCCTGCGAGGAGCGCCGGTAGTGTTCTATAATCTGGTGTCAGAGCGCTGGTGATGTCGGCTTCCACCTCCAAGGTGACTGGAGAATTCGAGCCCGCTTACCTTCGTCTCTATCAGAGTGGCGAACTCACCCGGCGCGTGGAGCGTGCGCTCCGGTTGCTTGAATCCTGCACTGCCTGCCCGCGCCACTGTCGTGTCAATCGCCTGGCGGACAAGTTCGGGGTGTGCAAGAACGGTCGCTACGCCATCGTTTCCAGCCACGGCGCGCATCTCGGCGAGGAGGACTGCCTGCGCGGGGGGAGGGGTTCCGGGACGATTTTCATCTGCGGCTGCAACCTGCGCTGCGTCTTCTGCCAGAACTTCGACATTAGCTGGCAGCTTCGAGGTGTGCCCACGCCGCCCGAAAAGCTCGCCCGCATGCTGCTCGAGCTGCAGCGGGACGGCTGCCACAACATCAACTTCGTCACTCCGGAGCATGTGGTTCCGCAGCTCATCGAGGCGCTGCCGCTGGCCATCGAACGCGGGCTGCGGCTGCCCCTCGTGTACAACACCAGCGCCTACGATTCGATGGAAAGCCTTGCGCTGCTGGACGGCGTCGTGGACATCTACATGCCCGACTTCAAGTACTGGGACCGCGAATGCGCCCGGAAGTACTCCCGGGCTCCTGACTATCCGGAGGTGGCACGGCGCACCATCAAGGAAATGCACCGGCAAGTAGGCGACCTGGTGCTGGACGAGCGCGGCGTGGCGAAACGCGGACTGCTCATCCGGCACCTGGTGATGCCCGGTGACGTTGCCGGCACGCGCGAAGTGATGCGCTGGATCGCGTGCGAGCTGTCGCCCACGACGTACGTCAACGTGATGGCGCAGTACTATCCGGCGGGCAAGGTCTCAGGGAGCGAATACCCGGAGATTAACCGCCGCGTCTCGCCCTCTGAGTACGAGCGAGCGCTCCAGGAAGCCTGGGCCGCGGGACTCAAGCGCCTCGACGCTCGGCGGCCCACCTACCTCACGATCTTCTGAAGTGCGCCGGCGAAAGGCCGCGGTTTGCACGGCTCGCTGCGGCGGGGGTGATATAATTTCCCAAAAGCACGGTTGAGGGCAGGGTTTGGAATCCTTCAGGTTTCACAGGCTCGCGTGCCGCAGTTTCAATCCCGTGTCGCGGAAGACACTGGTCGGCCTCTGCGCAAGTGCGTTGGTCTTTGGGATTCCTCGTCTTTGGGCGTCCGGGTGCTCGGAGACGCCGAGTGTGCTGATGGATGAACGGACGGCGGAGACGCATTTGCTTTCCAAGCAGGATCCCGTGCTTCCCGCCCCTGTGCCCGCGCTGGCCCGCGTGCGCAAGGTTGTGCTGCTCGTCACCGTGGATCGCCAGGGAGCAATCTGCGACGTGAGGCCGGTAATCGGGCCGAAGGCGTTGAGAAGGGTCGCCGTCAAGACGGTGAAAAAGCACTGGCGCTATCGCCCCTTTCTTGTGGACTGGAAGCCGGTGGTGGCGCGGTTTCCGGTCTCGGTGAGATTTATTCTTCCCCAGGTGGAACCTCGTCTGACCGCGCGTCAGGGGGAGGGCTCTTGGCCGCCGGGCAAGGGAGAGGTGATATGAAATCTCTCGAGGAGTATCTGGCGCTGGCGGCTCAAAACCACGGCCACAGGTGCCCCGGCCAGGTGCTGGGCGTGCGCATGGCGATGCTGGGCTTGCGAGAACTCGGCATCGATGACCCAGCGAAACACTACAAGCGGCTGCTCACCTTTGTCGAAATCGACCGCTGCGCCACGGACGCCGTGAGCCTGGTGACGGGTTGCCGCTTGGGGAGGCGCTCGCTCAAATACCTGGACTTCGGTAAGGTGGCAGCCACCTTTGTAGATCTTGCCACCCATCGGGCCGTGCGGGTCGTGGCGCGCGAAGACTCGCGTGTCCGGGCCAAAGCGATGTTTCCGGAGCTGGCCGACCCATCCCAGCGGCAACTTGCAGCTTACAAGGCAATGGACGACGCTGACCTGTTCACGCTCCAGCGGGTGCGGGTCAAGCTGAGGCCTGAAGATTTGCCGGGGCGGCCGCGTTCGCGCGTCGCCTGCGAGCGGTGCGGCGAGGGCATCAACGATGGGCGGGAGCGTCGAGTGGAAGGCCGCACCCTTTGCCGGAACTGTGCGGGTGAAAGCTATTACGAGCCCGTGACAAGTGACGAGTGAGGCGGATTGAGTGATTGCGCGATTGATTCATTGAATCATTGAATCATTTGACCAGGGTGCTTCTTCAATGGCCCGATGACGCAATCACATAATTCGCTAGTCACCTGTCACAGCACTTCAAATGTCCGATCAACCCATCATCATTCCCGGTCCGACGCCGGAGCCATTCCTCCTCCGACGCCGCTACCTGCCTGTCGCCACCTTCATCATCCTGGTGCTGAACGTCCTGATTTTTCTCCTGATGGAACTCTCCGGAGGCTCCAGCAATCCCGATGTACTCCTGAATTTCGGGGCTTCTTACGGTCCTTACATTCGTCGCGGCGAGTACTGGCGGCTCATCATGCCGATGTTCCTGCACATCGGTCTCCTGCATCTACTCCTCAACACGACGGCGCTCTTCATCCTGGGCCGCATCCTGGAGGTGGTCTATGGCTATGGCCGCTTTGCCCTCCTCTATGTAGCCTGCGGCATGGGCAGTGCCTTCCTCTCCATGACACTTTCTTCCAGTGTTTCGGCCGGGGCCTCCGGGGCGATCTTTGGCATCGCTGGGGCGATGCTGACCACGGGCTACCTGCACGGGGCGGCCGTCCCGCGCCGTTGGCGGAGGTCTTTTGGCGGAGGCATTCTTCCGCTGATTGTCGTAAACCTGATCCTCGGATATTACGTGCCGGGAATTGACAACTGGGGACACCTGGGGGGCCTGGTGACCGGCATGCTGCTAAGCGGGGTGATTCCTCCCCCCGTGCTTGATTGGGTGCCGGGGAGCCCGCAAGATGAGCCGTCCCAGGCAGCCGTGATCGTTCCGTTGGTCGTGGTGACCCTGGCGATGGCAGCGGCGGTTGACCACTACCGGACGTCCCGCGCTGTAATTCGCTTGCTCGGTGAGAGTGCGCGTTTGCGGGCCGCGGGGCAAAGTGAGCGCGCTCTCGAACGCATTCGGGAAGCGTCTCGACTGGCGCCACGGGATGAACGCCCCCACGAGGAGCTGGGTTCGCTCTACTTGCAGCAAGGCCAAGTGCCGGAAGCGATCCGGGAGTTCGAAGAGGCCCGCCGCTGGAGTCCGGATTCAACCCGCGCCCGACTGGGGCTGGCTCTGGCGTACCGGCGAAAAGGCGACTTGGCCAACGCCCAGAAGATGTTTGAGGGTGTCTTCGGGAAGAACCCGCGCAGCGCCGAGGGCCACCGCGTGCTGGCGGACCTGTGCGCCGAGCAAAAGCTCTACCGGGAAGCCATTGAGCACTACCAAGCGGCCTTGCGGTTGGAGCCCGACGATGCTGCATCGCACAACAACCTGGCCTGGCTGTTTGCCACGAGCGAGGTCCAACAGTTCCGGAATCCTCGCGGAGCTCTCGAACATGCGCAGCGCGCCGTCACGCTCAGCGAGTGGAAAGAGGCGACGTTCGTCGATACCCTGGCGGAAGCTCTTTACACCAACGGGAAATTCGACGAAGCCGTAAGGGTGCAGACTCAGGCCCTGAAACTGCAGCCTGACAACCGCGAGTTCCAGGAGCATATGGCTCGCTATCGGAAGGCTGCGGGAGTGTGACGTAGCGGCAGTTCGCATCCCTTGCGTTTGATGATTTCGCAGCCCACGTGAACCATCGTGCGGGGATGGAAAAGTCCAAACTCCCCCGGCCCGTAGTCTGGCGCTTCGCCAAAGAGTCTTCGCTCGCCGCCTATGACTACCCGTTCAATCTCTCCTCGTCGGAGCCGACGCTTGTGAGAATCCGAGCCTGGCTGAGGGGTCAGTACCCGAGCCTGGGCGTGCTGAACGCGGAAGGGCACGGCCTGCGCAGATCCATTATGCTGTCTGGGGGGCAGGGCCTACGTCGAGCGCGGGAGCGGGTGGGTGCAAATGAGAGGTGAGTGATGAGCACGATCCGGCAAGCGGTTGGTCTGGCGCTGTCAGTGGTCATATGCTTTGCGGTTGCTGGCGTGGGCTCCCTTTTCACGCGGCCCGCGATCGAGGGATGGTACGCGGCACTGGGGAAGCCGTCGTGGACTCCGCCCAACTGGGTCTTTGGTCCGGTGTGGTCGGTGCTTTATCTCGCGATGGCAACCGCGGCCTGGTTGGTCTGGCGCCGGGAGGGACTCGCTGGCGCAAGGCTTCCCTTGACGCTTTTCGCGCTTCAGCTCGTCCTCAATCTGGCCTGGACGGGAGTCTTCTTTGGGTTGCGAATGCCTGGCGCCGCCTTTGCTGAGATAGTGCTTTTGTGGCTATTCATTCTCGTGACGACGGCCGCCTTCTGGCCTCTCACGCGCGCGGCGGCAGGGCTGATGGTGCCGTATCTCTTGTGGGTGACTTATGCTGCGACGCTCAACTACGGAATCTGGAGGCTGAACGCATGAGCGAACCCGGCGAACCTCCGATCCGCCTCGGCATCTCGGCCTGCTTGCTGGGCGAGCGGGTGCGCTACGACGGCGGGCACAAGCGGGATGCGTATTTGGTGAAAACCTTCAGCCGCCGTGTCGAGTGGGTGCCGGTATGCCCGGAAGTGGAGATGGGGTTAGGTACTCCGCGCGAGACCGTGCGGCTGGTGCGGATCCACGGCGACGTCAGGCTCATCATGCCCAAGACCGGAGCCGACCATACCGAGGCAATGCGCGCCTACGCAAAACACCGCGTCGCCGCACTGGCCAAGCAAGACCTATGCGGCTACATCCTGAAGAAAGATTCGCCGAGCTGCGGGATGGAACGCGTGAGGGTGTTTGATGCGCGCGGGGTGCCAGCTAAGTCCGGGCGTGGACTTCTCGCGGAAGTCCTCCGCCGCTACTTTCCCCATCTTCCTATCGAAGAGGAGGGGCGGCTCACCGACCCACACCGGCGCGAGAACTTCGTGGAGCGTATGTTCGCCTATCGTCGCTTGCGCACGCTTTTCGCCGGGCGCTGGAAGGTAGGTGAGCTGGTCGCCTTTCACACGGCGCACAAGCTGCTGCTGATGGCGCATTCGCCCCAGGCTGGCGAAAGCCTCGGACGTCTGGTGGCGGGCGCCAAGGCTGTGCGGCGCGCGGAACTACGCGAGCGATATGAAGCAGAGTTCATGGGGGCTCTCCGCCAGATGGCTACGGCTCGCCGTCACACCAACGTGTTGCAGCACATCCTCGGCTACTTCCGCGAGCGGCTCGACCGAGACTCCCGCCGCGAGCTGCTCTCTGTCCTCGCCGATTACCGCTGCGGCCTCGTGCCGCTGATCGTGCCCCTCACCCTCATCCGGCACTACGTGCGCCGGTTCGACGTCGCCTATCTCCGTGGCCAATTCTACCTGGAGCCGCATCCCAAGGAGCTCATGTTGAGGAACCACGCGTGACAGCACAGGCCGCCTTCAGGCGGGCGATGTAGCGAAGACTTGATGGCGGCCTGAAGGCCGCCGCTACGACGGTCCGGCCAGCCTCACTACACTTTCGCATGCCGGACGCGGACCGCGGGCAGGCCGTCGGGTTCATCAACCAGCTCGACGTCGTGGAAGATGTTGGGGCTTTCCTTCTTCAGGACGCGGCAGACTTCGACAGCTAGAAGGCGAATTTCCGTATCGGCGTGGATGCTCCCGCGCAGCTCCAAGAAGTGCCGCCAAGCGCGGCTGTTGCCCGTGACGAAGATTTTGGTCTCGCAGGCGTTGGGGAGGAGGGAACGGGCCGCCTGCCGCGCCCACTTCCGCTGGTCGCGCGGCTCCAGGGCCGGATATTTCTGCTGCACGTACTCGCTGCTGGCTTCTGCCAGTTCCACGTAAGCCTTGCGGATGTACTCGATGGTCTCCTGCCACTTCGCGCGCAGCGCCGCGTTCTCCTGATACAGCGGGGGCACCACGTAGCGGGCGTCGCTCTCGTCCACGTAGCGCTGGGAAAGCTGCGAGTAACCAAAGCCCGCGCGGTGGCGGACCAGTTCGTGCGTGAGCGCGCGACTGACCCCGGTAATCAGCAGGCACCAGACCGCATGCTCCAGCACGCTCCCATGCTTGGAGGTGAGGATGTTCTCCAGGTACTCCCGGCTGGACTTGCGGCCTTTGCCGAACGACATGTAGCAGGTGCGGCCGGCGATTTCGGCCAGGATTTCCGCGGCGACGCGGGTGTCCGTGGTGAACACCAAGCCCTCGTCCTCCAGGAACCGCGCCAGCTCTTCCTCCACCACCGTCTGGCGCCCCAAAAGATACACTTGCGGTTTCGTGATGTAAGGCTCTGAGGCTGGGTTGGCTGCCAACGGCTATCTTCCGCCACGGCGGATGAGCGGATTGTCCGCCGCGCCCTGAGTTGAGGTGATCTTTCTCGGCTGCCGGCGCCGCCCGCGCGAGGAGCGACGTCGCCACTAACTCCCGGACGCGGGAGCCTTGGGCTCGCCAGCGCCCTCCGCAGGCTTTCGCAGTCCTGCGTACTTCCGCTGGAAGCGCTCGACGCGCCCCCCGCTATCGAAGAGCTTCTGCTTACCGGTGAAGAACGGATGGCAGCGCGAACAGATTTCCAGGTGCACGAGATCGCTCTTGTGTGTCGAGCGGGTCTTGAACGTGTTCCCGCAAGCGCAGACCACTGTGACGTCGTGATACTGGGGATGAATGCCCTTCTTCATGAAACTCCTTCTGGGTGTCTAGAGCAATTTCCATTTTAGCCGCACCGCCCGTGAACTTTCAATTGGAAATCACACGCGGGCAGCCACCACCCC
>CAZBWJ010000059.1:0-18590 GCA_964495535.1 uncultured Acidobacteriota bacterium
CAGCGGCGAAACCGATATAATCCGGATTCGCCAATTAGTTGTGGGGAGGCCGCGGAATGCAACTTCCTGAGTTCAAGAATGAGCCCTTAAGCGACTTCAAAGGTAACCCCGAGCACTTCCGGCGCATGAAAGAAGCCCTCGAGACGGTGGGGAAGGAACTGGGGCGCGAATACGACCTGGTGATTGGCGGCGAGCGCGTCACGACCCAGAACAAGCTCATTTCCTACAACCCGGCGCAGAAGGACCAGGTGGTGGGGGTCTTCTCCAAGGCCGACGCGGCGCTGGCCGACCGGGCCATCCGCACCGCCGACCAGGTGTTCAAGACCTGGAGTCGCACGTCGGCGGAGGCGCGCGCGGAGTTACTGTTCCGGACGGGGAAAATCCTCCGCGAACGGAAGTACTATTACGCCGCCTGGCTGGTTTACGAAGTGGGGAAGTCCTGGGCAGAAGCCGACGCCGACGTCGCGGAGTCGATCGACTTCACCGAGTTCTACAGCCGCGAGATGTTGCGGCTCGCCAAGCCCCAGCCGCTCACGCCAGTTCCCGGCGAGAAGAATTGCCTGCGGTATATCCCCCTGGGGGTGGGGGCAGTGATTCCGCCGTGGAATTTTCCCATGGCGATCCTGGCGGGCATGACGTTGGCCTCGATTGTGTCTGGGAACACTGTCGTGCTGAAGCCCTCCAGCGATTCGCCTGCCGTGGGCTACATGTTCTTTGAAGCGCTCGAGCAGGCCGGAATGCCGGCGGGAGTCGTCAACTTTTGCCCGTGCCCGGGTGGCTCAGTGGGAGACGTTCTGGTCGGCCATCCCCGCACCCGCTACGTGGCGTTTACCGGCTCGAAGGACGTAGGACTGCACATCAACGAACTGGCTGCCAAGACGGCCCCGGGGCAGATCTGGGTCAAGCGGGTCGTGGCGGAGATGGGCGGCAAGGACTCCATCATTGTGGACAGCGAGGCGGACCTCGCGGCGGCGGTCGAGGGCGTGGCCATCGCGGCGTTTGGCTATCAGGGCCAGAAGTGTTCCGCCTGCTCGCGGGCCATCGTGGACGAGAAGCTCTATGACGCCTTCCTGGAGCAATTGAAGGCCCGCGTGGAGAAGATCAAGGTAGGGCCGCCGGTGGATCCCGAGGTCTTCATGGGTCCGGTCATTAACGCCAGCTCCAAGAAATCGATCCAGGAATACATCGAAATTGGCAAGCAGGAAGGTCGGCTCATTACGGGCGGGGGCGAGGTCTCGGGACCGGGATACTTCCTCCAGCCCACCGTCATCGCCGATATTCCGCCCCAGGGGCGCATCGCCCAGGAAGAAATCTTTGGCCCGGTCCTGGCGGTGATCAAGGCTAAGGACTTCGACGAGGCGCTGGAAATCGCCAACAACACCGAGTACGGTCTGACCGGCGCGGTGTACACGAAAAACCGCCAGAAGCTGGACAGGGCCGCGGAAGAGTTTTTCGTGGGCAACCTCTACTTCAACCGCAAATGCACGGGCGCACTGTGCGGCGCGCATCCCTTCGGCGGCTTCAACATGTCCGGCACGGACTCCAAGGGTGGAGGCCAGGACTACTTGCTGCTGTTTACGCAGGCGAAAACCATCGCCGAGAAGGTGACGCTCTAGAAGTGAAGCAAGCCGCGGGGCTGATTCTATAGTCTTTATCCTTTGACGAGTTCGGCAATAACTAGTATCATAAACCTTGCTTTCCCTTTTTAAAGTCGTAGAATAGGGCTGTAGCGTCCAGGAATCTGATCTCTTCTGCTATCCTGGGCTTGGAGCCGTTGAGATCAACGCATGAATGAGCAACCCGGATTACTCGAACGCATGGGCCCCCAGGCCCGCCTGCAGTCGGAACTCACCAAGCTCGACTCGCAGAACCGCGATGTGTGGGTGCTGATTGCCTTCGGGGCCGCGGTGCTGGTGCTGGGTGCACTTTCCCTGCTCTCCCCCGCCAGCTTCTGGCAACAGAACGTCCTGGAGATGAAAATCGCGCCGCAGGTCCTCTTCGTCATCATGATGATCGTGATGGTGCTGGGCCTCTACATGCTGCGGCGCGAACTGGAAGCGCGGAAGCTGCGCCTGTTGAACGTGCAGCACGCACTTGCCGCCCAGACGGAGCTCTCCGCAAGCAGGGTGGACTCGCTCACCAACGTCTTCAGCCGCAGTTTCCTCCGCGAGCTGTTGCAGGGCGAGATTGCGCGCGCCGAACGCAACCACCGGCCCCTCGGGCTCATCATGTGCGATGTGGACAATTTCAAACAGGTGAACGACCGTTACGGCCACCTGATGGGTGATTACGTCCTGGCGCAAGTCGCCGGCATCCTCAGGTCCTGCGTGCGGGGTTCGGATTACGTGGTCCGCTACGGTGGCGATGAATTCCTGCTGGTGCTTTCGGAGACCGACGAGCCTGGATCCCAGATCGTCATGAACCGCATCCGGCAGAAAGTGGCGGAGTGGGATCGCGCCAACCGCCTGGGAGAGCTTTCCATCGGCATCAGCCTGGGGTTGCATCAGCATCTGCCGGGGGAGTCCGTCGAGCAGTCGGTCGCCGAGGCCGACGCGCGCATGTACGCCGACAAACAAGTCCCGCGCAACAAAGGAGCCGGGGCGAGCACCACGCCCACGCCGCAGGCATAGTCCACCCGCCCTTCCGCGGTCTCAATTCTCCGTTTGCAGAAGCTTGCTCAAGGCGCCGCGGGCGCGCTGGAGAGCGGCGCGCAGGCGCGCGGCTTGCTGCCGGGCCCGTTCCAGATCACCTGCCTCCAGCGCCTCGCGGAGGCCAGGCAAGGTTTCGGCTTCGTAGCTCGCGAGCGGAGCGTAAACCAGATGACGAAACCACGGTCGTCCGGGAATGCCCTGCTCGTCCAGCCAGGCACGCTCCTGGGCCATTAGGGCAGTGTTGATGGCGTGCGTCGCGGCGGGCTGTAGCGGTGGTGTCCCCGCCGCCGGTCGGCGCTCCCCGATTGCATCGGGGGAGGTGCCGAGCGCCACTACAGGAGCGCCGGCTCGCCAAGCCTCCAGCCCCGCGGTGATTTTCGCCGTTGCGTCATGCCACGCGCGGCATTCTTCGATGAGAGGCCGGATGGTGCCCGTGAAGAAATCCGCCGGGGCGATCTTTTCCAAGCCTTCGAGGTAGGCCGCGACTTCCGTCGCGTAGATGGAATAGTCGAGCGGCAGGAGGTCGGCATTGGCGAAGCGCAGCGCCAGCAAGCCCCACAGGCGGCTCATCGCCGCGTGATAGCGGAAGCCGGGGTCGCCGAAGCGGTCCATCCAGGCGAAGTCGTCGTACGCCGAGTGGTAAACCCCGTAAGGGCCGTCAAAGATCATGTCGAGCGCGGGCACGCCGTTGTGCTGCAAGAACACCATGTAATCCGAGCCGCCTCCCAGCAGCCCGAAGGGCACGGGGGCGGCGGCCAAGCCGGGCAGCGCATAGCTGCGCACGCTGCGCGCAGCGCGCCGCTCCGCCCAGCGCTCGTAAAGGCTCCGACCCGTCGCCGGATCGCGCACCGCCTGCGTGGCCTCGACGAGCGCCGGAACCAGAGACGGCACCGTGGCGACCGTGAAATCCCGGCCGCTCGTGGAAGAGTCCACGTTCAGGCAGACCACGCCGTGCTGGCGGAGTTCGTCGGCGAACTGCTCGCCCCATTCGGTCGAACCCGTCAGCGTATATTCTTCCGCATCCCAGTTCCCCAGCAGGATCGTGCGGCGCGGGCGAAATCCCTCTTTCAGCAATTGGCCCAGGGCGCGCGCCGTCTCGAGCATGCTGGCCGTGCCGCTCGCAGGATCGACAGCGCCGTACACCCAGGCATCGTGATGATTGCTGAGGATCACCAACTTCTCCGGTTCTTCGCTCCCGGGAATTCGCCCGATGATATTCCAGATGGGCGTAACGCGGTTTTCCATCTGGAGGGCGACGTGGACTTTCACCGCCTCCCCGCCCAGGTGATAAGTGAGCGGAAGCCCGCCCTGCCAGCCCTGGGGAGCTTCTGGGCCGTCGAGACGCTTCAGTATCTCCTCGGCGTCCGCGGCGGAGAGCGGCACCATTGGAATCTTGGGGAGAATCGCGGCTTCTTCCGGCGGCAGGCGTCGTGCCCCTGGGGTCGAAGGCCATCCCGGCGTCAACGGGTCGCCGGGAGTCAGAAAATCATAGACCACCGCTCCGCGCTGGAAATGGCCGCGCGGTCCCCACGGGCCCTTGGGGTAAACTTCGCCGCGCGGCGCGCCGTCTTCTGCGGGGTCGGAGAAAACGATGATGCCGGCGCCGCCGCGCCGCTCCGTCTCCAGGCTCTTCCCGCCTCGATATCCGTGGAAGTAGCGGGCGAGCACGATCTTGTCCTTCACGCTCACGCCGAGCTTTTCGAGCTGGTCGTAGTCTTCCGCGTTGCCATAGTTGACGTAAACCACCGAGCGCGTGAGATCGGCAGAAGGCGAATAGCCCGTCCAGGGCATTCGCATCATCGGGTCGGAGAGGCGAGTGTCCTTGTCCCCTGGAATGGCGGGCTCGGGATTGGCCAGCTTGACGCGCGCCGGCTCCACCAGTTCCACTGCCACCTGCTTCGGATAGGAGAGCAGGACGCGGTATTCGACGATCTCCGGATTCAGGCCGTCACGCTTGAACTCGTCGTAGATGTACTGCACCACGCGGCGGTCACCCGGCGTGCCCGCCACATGCGGTCGCCGCGTGAGGCGTCGCAGGTACTTCCCGCACCTCACGGCGTCGGTGATTTCCAGGTAGCGCTGCTCCCAGCGCGCCTGCGCGGCATAGCTTTGCGGGCTGAAGCCGAGGGGCACGGCGGGCTCGGCACTAGCGACGGGAGTTGGGTTCGCAGCCGCCTGCCAGGGTGTGCCCGTTCCCCGAACGCCGAGATCCATCGAGGCCAACAGGAAGACTGCGAGCAAGACGGTTCGAATGTACATCAACATCCCTGAGATTCGATTGCCGCGCTGGCGGATTATGGTGGGCACGCGAAGCGAAGTCAATCCTGTGGCGCCGTGCCCGACCGGCGGATCTTGGGCGGGGAATCGGCATCCCCCGTGCCCTTCCCGGGAGCACCGTCAATCCCGAAATCCCAGAGCTCCAGATTGAGCTTCTGCTGAATCAGTTCGCCGAGCGCGTACTCGCCCAGTTCGAGTGGTTGGGTCGGGGTCAGCTTGAACAGGCCCGGGGCAATCTCGCTGCGCTCCAGCGGCAAGGCGGCCCGCAATTCGGCAGGCTTGCCGATGCCCCCGCGCCACTCCACCTTTTCAACCTGGCGGGTCTCCTTCTGCGGCTTCACCGTGATGAGCTCCAATTTGCCGCCCAGACCGTCCGCTGACTGGACATAGAACGTGGGCTGCGGGGCCAGGATGCGGACCGCGGCCTGCGCGCCCGGCAGGACAACGTACGCGCGGTTCTTCAGGAGCGGCCCAGGCAAAGCGAGCAGGAGCGCCGCGCGCTTCCGGTCAGTCACCATCTCGCCGGAAGACTGGATCAGGCGAATGACTCGCGTGCCATCGAAGGCGAAGACGCCTTCCTCCTGGGGCAACCGCATGCCGGGCGCAACCTCAAATCCTCCGCCCTCCGGTCGTTCGAAGCGCTGCCGCGCGAGTTCGCGCGCTTCCTCGCGTTGTCGCTGCCGCTCGACCTCTTCTTCCCGTTGGGCGCGTTCCGTGGCGTCAAAATCAACGAGTGAAAGTGGTATTTCTTCCCACGCTGAACGTTCCAGGCTGTAGTAGCGCACCCGGTCACCCTTCACCTCGTAACTCTTGACGAGGTGATAGCTCCCGTCCTTCAGGTACAGCTTGCTGGCCGCCCAGGCAGGGCGCGGGCCGCACAAAAGCCCGAGGACCAACACGGATGACAACCACACAAGGCGTAGCCAATTCCTCCGGGCCATGCGGAAACCCTCGCTGCCTTTAGATGCTACTTCCGGGCGGCGGGCCAGTTCAATGCGAATGTCGCCTTGCGAAAGGTGCGGAAGGCTCTCGCACGCTCCGGCGGTTGACGGCTGGGAAAAGAACGTCCGCAGTTTCGACTTTCACGTATCATGATCGTGATGAGATTTGGCATCCACAAATTTCGCCACCACAAGGTCTGTGGCACGCCGGAGCCGTCCAACCGCTCCGGACGCTTTCCGCTTGGGGCCACCCCTTGGCTTGCGGGGCTCGCCCTGCTGGTCATTCCCGTCGGGGGCCGGGCGCAGGTGAGCTACGTGGCCCGCTTCGCCCTGGAGAAGCAGACATTTCTTCTCGGCGAGCCGATCTTCTGCAAATTCACCATCGAGAACACTGGCGCGCAAGTCTTCGCCTTTTCTTATCGAACTCCCAGCCGCGCTCTGAATCCCGAACTTGAAGGGGAGCCGCGTTTCTCGCTCCGCGAGGAGGACGGGCAGCCGCTGCCTGACCCCGCTCCGAAACCCTGCGGTGGTGCCAAGGGAAGCGCGGTCTACGGCCTCGTCTCGCTGCCTCCCGGGCAAGTCCACACGGAGCGCTGGCTGCTCGACCAATGGGCGCGCTTCTCCCGTCCCGGACGCTACCGCGTGCGGGCCGAGCGGCGGCTGCCCTTGCTAGGCGGAAATGCAGCCACGCAAGAATTCTCCAGGGAGCCGGTGGCCTACGCCCTGGCCATCAACGAGCTTGGGCTCGAGGTCGCGCCTTCTACGGAAACCCAGCTTCGTGCTGCTTTTCAGCCTTACCTGAGAATTCTGGAGAAGCCGGGCACGTCAAACGCGAGCGAAGCGGCGCTGGTGCTGACGACATTGCCGCGAGCTTTTTTTCTGGGGAAACTGGTGACGCTGGCCAAGGCGCCCGCCCAGGAGCGTCGGTGGGACCGGCAACAGGCGCTCGAGGGCTTGGCGCGCCTCGGTACTCGCGCCGCCTGGGACGAAATCGTGAACGTGGCGCGGGGAGCAACGCGAGCTGGCACTATTTCGCCCCGCGCGAAGGACATGGGAGATGACGCCTTGCGCGCCTACGCCGTACAGCTCCTGGGAGAGAAAGGCGATGCGGCGTTTCTCCCGCCGTTGCTCGCGATGCTTTCCACGGGCCCGGAAACACTGCACGGCGATGTGCTGCGCGCGCTGGGACTCTTCAACGATCCGGGCGCGAATCAAGTGCTCTTCAAAAGTCTGCACTCGCCGGGAGCCAACGACCGCGTCAACGCCATCCTGGGATTGAGGAACCTGGAAAGCAAGGAGGCCATTCCGGCGCTGATCGCCATGCTGAGCGACCCGGAAGCGCAGGTGCGCCAGGTGGCGCATTTCGCCCTGCAAGGCCTGACCGGCCAGGAGTTCAAACTCTCGCCTCGCGCTTCCCGCGCGGAGTCGGCCCGGACCGCCGCGGAGTGGCACGCCTGGTGGCGCGAACACGGCGCGAGCTTCGTCCCTGTCCGCCGCGCGCCTTGCCGGGACTGGTAGCGCAGCTAGCGCCGTTCCAACTATTTGGAACTACTCCGGTGAGCGGCGGTTTCGGCCAATCTGTAAACGTCTCGGCACCAGCCGGGCAGCCCAGTAAGTTGGAACGGCACCAGACGCGCGACAGGAATCAGCTTTCTGGCGGCCGCTGGACATTGGCCACTGATTCTCATTCTGGAGAAAGCTGTTGCGTCGAGCGGCGGTTCGGGGGAAAATAGAGATTGCCCCAAGCGGTGGTCTGGCGTGTAGCGGCTCGGGACGGCTGTGAAGAGGCAGAATTCTCCAGGTCCCGCGAGGTGGCGCAGGAACCGAAGAGCGAACCTGGGACATATCGGGCTTGGCAACTGAAAAGCCAATCATGACTCCCCCACATTGAGTCGCGGAGAACGTTCTTTGCATCCGGCTTCCGAGCTTTTCGCAGGCTTCCCTCTCCCCGACGACAAGTTCCATGACCACTGCGGGGTCTTCGCAGTTCACGGACACCCCGAGGCCGCCAAGCTCACCTACCTGGGCCTCTACGCCCTCCAGCATCGCGGGCAGGAGAGCGCCGGGATTGCTGTATCCACCGGGGAGGAGCTTGTCTGCCACAAGGGCATGGGCTACGTGGACGAGGTTTTGAGCCAGAAAATGGTGAAGACGCTTCCTGGCCGGTCGGCCATCGGACACACGCGTTACTCCACCGCCGGTGACACCGTGTTGGTCAACGCCCAGCCTCTGCTGGTGAGCTGCCAGAAAGGCCAGATCGCGCTGGCGCACAACGGCAACCTGGTGAACGCCGCCGCCGTCCGGAGGGAGCTGGAGAGCCGCGGCGACATCTTCCAGACCACCGGTGACACCGAGGTCGTCCTGCACCACTTCGCGCGCTCCAAGCACAGTGGCGCTCCGGAGGCGTTGGCCGAAGCTCTCGACAGGGTGGTGGGAGCGTACTCGCTAGTGGTGCTGCTGAAAGACAGCGTTATCGGAGTCCGCGACCCGCACGGCTTCCGGCCGCTGAGCCTCGGTCAGCTCGATGGCGCCTACGTCCTGGCCTCGGAGAGCTGCGCCTTTGACCTGATTCATGCCACGTTCATCCGCGATGTGGAGCCGGGCGAGATGGTCATCCTTAACGACCGGGGAATCATGTCGCTTCGTTTTGCTCCTCCAGACCGTCTGGCCCAGTGCATCTTCGAGCACGTCTATTTCTCCCGGCCGGACAGTGTGGTCTTCGGCCGCTCCGTGAATGCCAGCCGCGAGCAACTGGGTCGGCTGCTGGCGCGGGAGCACCCTGTGGCAGCCGACTTGGTAGTTCCGGTCCCGGACTCCGGAGTCCCAGCCGCCGTCGGTTTCGCCGAAGAGTCGGGCATCCCCTTCAAGATCGGCCTGATCCGTAACCACTACGTGGGCCGGACGTTCATTCAGCCGAGCCAGGCGATTCGCGACTTCGGCGTGAAACTCAAGCTCAACCCGGTGCGTAGCCTGCTGGAGGGGAAGCGGATCGTCCTGGTGGACGATTCGATCGTGCGCGGCACAACAAGCCGCAAGATCGTAGAAATTGTGAGGGAAGGCGGGGCGCGCGAAGTTCACTTGCGCATCACTTGTCCGCCGATCGTGTCCCCCTGCTTTTACGGAGTCGATACACCGACGAAGAAAGAGTTGATCGGTTCGACCCACAGCGTGGAAGAAATCCGCCAGTTTCTGGGGGCGGACAGCCTGGGGTATCTCTCGCTGGCGGGCCTCCGCCAGGCCGTCGGGGATGATACGCAAGGCCGCTACTGCCTGGCCTGCTACACCACTAACTACCCTACGGCCGTCCAGGAACGGCTCATCACCTTGCGTAATCGCGCTTGACCTTTATGGACCCGCTTGAACCCGGACCGGAATCCGTGACCTCAGCGCCCCACGTCAGCAAAACGGCGCCGCGAACCCCGCCCCCTGCGCCACGAAAGCGTGAAGGCGCCTGGGAGACCATCCGTTCGCTGCTTGTAGTTCTGATCGCCGTGTTCTTCATCCGTACTTTCCTCGCCGAAGCTACCGTGATCCCCACGGGCTCCATGGAGCAGACGATTCTGATTGGGGATCACGTTTTCCTGAACAAGGTGCTCTACGGGCCGCGGCTGCCTTACACCTCTCTGCGCCTCCCGGCTTTCAAGTCGGTCGGCCGGCAGGAGATCGCGGCGTTCCGTTATCCCCGCAATCCTACGGTGATGTTCGTGAAGCGCGTCATCGCCGTGGGCGGAGATGTCCTGCGCATCGAGAACAAGAAGGTATTCGTCAACGGACAAGGGCTCGACGAGCCCTATTTGCAGTTTCAGTCTTCCACCATCTTCCCTCTGCGGGACAACTTCCCGCCCCCTGTTAGCCAGATTGCGACCTTGCCGGCGGCGTGGGGGCTGGACCCCGGTTGGGCGCGTGAAATGCCACTCTATGTTCAGAAAGACGGCTTGCACGTGCCGCCGGGATATCTGTTCGTGATGGGAGACAACCGCGACAACTCTTTAGACAGCCGCTTCTGGGGTTTCGTGCCGGAAAGCCACGTGGTAGGCGAACCCCTGTTTATCTACTGGTCCTACGACGCGCCCAGCAAGGACTGGACCGCCGAAGATCTGGCCGCCCGTCTGAAGTTCAACCTGTCCATTGTCTGGAACTTCCTGCGCCGGACGCGCTGGTCCAGAACCGGGAAGATTTTCTAAGCCCATCCGGCTGCGCGCCGTCCGGCGTTCTTACCGGGTCTTACATAACCCACCGCCCCGCCCAGCCGGGGCCAGAGCGTGCTTCCCATGCGTTACCGAGACGCAGGCGTGGATATCGATGCCGCCAGCCGCGCGAAGGCACGCATCAAGCGGCTTGCCCGCCAGACTTTCAGCGCCCGGGTGCTGAAGGACGTCGGAGCCTTTGGCGGCTTTTTCGCCCTCCAGGGTCTGCCCCAGGATGCGGTGCTGGTGGCGAGCGTCGATGGTGTGGGCACCAAGCTCAAGATCGCCTGTGCGCTCAACCGCCACTCAACCGTGGGTGCCGACATCGTCAACCACTGCGTCAACGATATCGCCGTGCACGGCGCCGCCCCGCTCTTCTTTCTGGATTACCTCGCCACCGGCCAGATGCACCCGGAGGTGGTGGCAGAAATAGTCGGCGGCTTGGCGCGGGCCTGCCGCGCGGTAGGCTGCGCGCTTATCGGCGGCGAGACCGCCGAGATGCCGGGCTTCTATCCGCCGCACGAATATGACCTGGCCGGATGCATCGTCGGCTGGGTTCGCCGCCGCCGAATCGTGGATGGCAGCCGCATCCGACCCGGGGATGTGATTCTCGGGTTGCCCTCGGCCGGGCTTCATACCAACGGTTACTCGCTGGCCCGCAAGGTGTTGCTGGAGCAGGAGGGCATGAAGCTGACGGAGCCGGTGCCGGAACTGGGTCGCACGCTCGGCGACGAGTTGCTCGCGCCCCACCGCTGTTACTGGCCGGTGGTTCAGCCGCTGCTGGCGAGGGGATGGCTGAAAGGCTTGGTCCACGTTACCGGCGGCGGCCTCACCGATAATACTCCCAGAATTCTTCCGCGCGGTTGCCAGGCGGAGATCCGCTTGGGGTCGTGGCCCGTGCTGCCCATCTTCGAGCTTATCGCCCGCCGCGGACGCGTGCCCCAAGACGACATGCTGCGGACCTTCAACATGGGGATTGGCCTGGCGCTCGTCGTGGCGGAGCGCGACCTGCCGCGCGTCACGGCGGCACTAAGAAAGAAGCGAGAGAAGTTCTGGCTTGTCGGCCGTGTCGTCCCCGGCCGACCCAGCGTAAAATACGTCGTGTCCTAGCCGAGAGTCCTCACGATGAATCTTCGGATTCATTACTCCAACGGGCAGCTGGAAGGGGGAAGCAGCTTGCCTCGCCCTCCCGGCGCCCTGTCTGAGTGTGACCCATGAAGAAACTTGGCATCTTGCTTTCCGGTCGGGGCTCGAATTTCGAAGCCATCGCGCGCAACGTGCAGGCAGGGAAAATCCCGGCGGAAATCGCCGTCGTCATCAGTAACAAGGAAGAAGCCCTGGGCCTGGTGACGGCCAGGAACCTGGGCCTCGCCACCCGCTTCATCCCTTCCAAGGGCAAAGAACGCGAGGCCTTCGACCGCGAAGTGGTGGCGGTGCTCAGAGAGTTCCAGGTGGACCTGGTGTGCCTGGCGGGCTTCATGCGCATCCTGAGTCCCTACTTCATCCGCGAGTTCCCGGGGCGCATCCTGAACATCCACCCGGCGTTGCTGCCGTGCTTTCCCGGCGTGGAGGCGCAGAAGCAGGCCCTGGACTATGGCGTGAAATTCACCGGCTGCACCGTGCACATCGTGGACGAAGGCGTGGATACGGGGCCCATCGTCTGCCAGGCCGTCGTGCCCATCCTCGACGACGATACGGTGGAGACGCTGGCGGCCCGCATCCTCAAAGAGGAACATCGGGTCTATTCCGAGGCCATTTGCCTGCTGCTCGAGGACCAGATTCGCATCGAAGGTCGCCGCACGCTGCTCAAGAAGTGACTTTCCGTACCCGCGTCGGAGAAAGTTGGACAAGCGTCTCCCATGATGATACACTTGGGTGTGTAGGGGAGTATGGGCGGGAAAATACGAATCAACATCACCGTTGACGCGGAGACGGTTCGTTTGGCCGACCGTTTGGCTCGCCGCAAGAAGACTTCCCGTAGCGCGATCCTTCGTGACGGCGTTCGGGCTCTGGCGGAAAACCACCAGCGCGCGAGCGACGAGGAGGCTCGCCGCAGGCACCGGCAGGAAGCCGTCGCCGTGATGGATCGCCTTGCCCACGAATTCGGCGACTGGCCCGCCGAAAAGATCCTTCGCGCGTCGAGGGACCGTTGGCGGGGTCGGCGGGGGTGAGCGTGCCCGAGCCTGTCCCCGAGTACATAATTGACACCTCGGTGGCGCTGAAGTGGCTCTTGGAGAGGGAGGAAGGCGACCTCATCAAGGCCCGTGACCTGAGGAATGCCTGTGTGGAGGGGCGATGCAGTCTCCGGGCACCCGAGCTGCTCGTCATCGAACTCGCTAACGCGCTCACCACTGGTCATCGGCATACCGCCCACAAGGTTTCCGAGGCTTTAGACGCGATCCGGAAACTCGACCTGCGGCTGGAGGCGGTACGCTGGAGCACACTGGGAAGCGCGGTGGCGCTGGCGTCATCGTATGGCGTCACGGTTTACGATTCCTACTTCTGGGCGCTTGCAGTTGAGTCGGGCAGGCTGCTCGTGACAGCCGATGAAGCCTTTCTGCGCAGGGCTGGCGGGCATCCCAGTGTTGTGTCCCTGCGCCGACTTCGCCTGCCCGCGTAGCGTTTAGCTTCGACATGACCATAGACGAACAACTTGCTTACCTGACGAAGGGCGCGGAGGAAACGATCCGCGTCGAAGAGCTGCGCGCTAAGCTGGAACGCGCGGCCCGGACCGGCAAGGCGCTGCGCGTGAAGGCCGGCTTCGACCCGACCGCCCCGGACATCCACCTGGGGCACACTGTCCTCATCCGCAAGCTGAAACATTTCCAGGATCTTGGTCACACGGTGATTTTTCTCATTGGGGATTTCACCGGACTGATCGGCGATCCTTCCGGGCAGTCCGCCACGCGCAAGCCGATGACGTCCGAAGAGGTCGCGGCCAACGCCGAGACCTACAAGAAGCAGGTTTTCAAGATCCTCGATCCGGAAAAAACGGTCGTGGACTTCAACAGCCGGTGGCTCGGGAAGCTGACAGGGCGCGACTGGATCACGCTCTGCTCCAAGTACACCGTGGCGCGAATGCTCGAACGCGACGACTTCTCTACCCGCCTGAAAGAACAGCGCCCGGTCGCCATTCACGAACTGCTCTATCCGCTGGCCCAGGCCTACGATTCGGTGGCGCTGGAAGCCGACGTGGAGCTGGGCGGGACGGACCAGAAATTCAACTTGCTGGTGGGCCGCGTTATCCAGCAGGAATACGGACAGGAATCCCAGGTCATCATGACCATGCCCATCCTCGAAGGGCTGGACGGCGTCCAGAAGATGTCCAAGTCGCTGGACAATTACGTGGGCATCAACGAGCCGCCCGCGGAAATGTTCGGCAAGCTCATGTCGATCTCCGACGAACTGATGTGGCGGTATTACCTGCTCCTCACGGACCTGACGCCACGAGAAGTCGCCAACCTGAAACAGTCGACGGCTTCAGGAAACGCTCACCCACTCGAGGTGAAGAAGTCCCTCGCCCGCGGCATCGTTACGGATTTCCAGGGCGCGCCAGCCGCCGCCAAGGCGCAGAAGGATTTCGCGGCGCGTTATCAGGAGAAGAGTCTTCCGTCACAAGACGTCATCGAAAGTACGATTCTCCCTCTTGATAAACCCGGAAAGCTCTTCCGATTGCTCGTCCGACTAGGACGATTCGAATCTAACAGCGAAGCTCAGCGGAAAATCAAAGAGGGCGCGGTTTTTATCAGTGTGGGTGATTCCGCCCACCCAAATTGGGAGCGGATAACTAACCCAACTTGGGAGCTGGATCCTCACAAGCACCGGCAGGTGCTTTTCCGAATAGGAAAGCAGCCCCTCCTTCTGGTGACCTTTAGGACATAGCCGCCCACCGGATGGGGCACACATTCCTGCCTCCCGGGATGCCTGCGAGCTACCAGTGCCGCATACATGGCTTGGATGGCCATGCATACACCGTCCGACAAAGAGTGCTAGACTAAAGCCGGAGTGTTATGTCATGCGTCAAATAAAGATCATTGTTGAGAAGCATCCGGATGGTTACGTGGCCTATCCCCTGGGCGTCAAAGGAGTGGTGGTCGGCGAAGGCGACACCTATGACGAAGCAGTGGCTGATGTGAGGTCAGCCATCAAATTCCATGTCGAAAGTTTCGGCACAGAAGTCCTTGAAATTCAGCCCCCCATCCTCGAGGCTTTCGTAACCGAGGCCACCATGGAGATCTAGTGGCCAAATTCCCGGCCGACGCACCAAAGCAAAAAGTCATGCGGGCGCTTGAAGCCCTGGGGTTCCAAATGGTACGGGAAAGAGAACACATTTCAATGCTTCGCGTAAACCCTGACGGGAGCAGAACTCCTTTGACCATGCCGAACCATCGCACGCTGAAAGCTTCCACCCTCCGAACGATTTGTGCGCAAGCAGGCATCTCCAGGGACGAGTTCTTAGCCGCGTATCATAAATCCTAGCTCCACCGACAATCATCCGATGCTGTTGGGTTCGCGGACGGGTCTGGGTAAGGTTACGCCCAGGATGGTCAAGAACGTCGCAGTTCTGGAGGGCTTCAGGTTCTCGCTACTCTTCCTTAGGTGGGGGAATGCTGAGGTTCAGAACAATTCGATTGCGGGGGTCAAATGAGCTGACCTTGCGCACTTGCGAGGACAAGCCCTTGTGCGTAGCCTGAACCTCGTAGTCGCGCGTCGGCTGGAGGTCAGAGAACTGGTACGTGCCTTCTTCCCCCGTATAGGTGGCGCTCTTCTTGCCCGTCTGGAGGTCTGTCAGCACGACGGCGGCTCCGACAATCGGGTTCTCGGCCTCATCGGAAACGACGCCCGTCACCACGCGCGCGGGTTTCTTTTCTTTCGCGACCAGACGCGGCATCGAGAACGCGAAGAGCAACCCGGCCGCGGCCGCCAGCCCACACGCTCGACGCGCCCGTCTCCGCCATACCGACGAAACCTGACCGAAACCGGGAACAACTGGGGCTGAAGCAGGCGTGGTCATATCTTCACCAAGTCCCTTCTTCTTCCTCTTCCTCAGTCGAAACCACATCCAGCTCCAAGGGGTTGGTGTTGACCACCTCGAGCTCGGCGCCGCATTCGGGGCACTCCACCCTCAGGCCTTCCTCAATATCATCTCCCACATCGATTGCCGCCTCGCATTCCGGACAGCTGGCCATAAGGCACCCCCCCTACAACTCGACTGCCGATACCAATACTCTCTAGTCATTTCTCGCATGGATGTCAAGCGGCTATCGATCCTGGTGCTTGCGCGCGGCGACATCGACGCTGCCGTGCCGCTTTCTCCCCGGGCGCTTGCAGGCCTTGTATCTTCTCTTGTCCAGGCGCGCAACTGGCCCTTCCCCTCCTCACCCCAGACGGGATACGCTAGGGCCGTTCCAACTCAATGGGCCCACCAGGCGGCGCCGAGACCTTTCGAGGTTGGCTGAGATCGCCGCTCACAGGACTAGCGCCAAATAGTTGGAACCGCACTAGGGACTCCCGCAAGGCTCGATACAACCAGGAATTCGAGGTGTCGAATGAAGAACGCACATCGGTTTGCGACACTCGCCGTGCACGCCGGCGAAGCACCCTGCCCGGCCACGGGCGCGCTCGACACGCCCATCTACCAGTCCACCACGTTTGTTTCCGCCGACGCGGATGACATGGCCGCTGTGTACGGTGAACAGAAGTTCGGTTACATGTACACGCGCTTTGGAAATCCCACCCTCCACGCGTTGGAAAAGAAGGTCGCCGCGCTGGAAGGCGCCGAGGCGGCCCTGGCCACGGCTTCGGGGATGGCGGCCATTTCCTCTGCCATCCTGGGCTCGGTGAAGGCGGGCGACCACATCGTGGCATCGCGCGCGCTTTACGGCGGCGCGTACCATTTCCTCAACCAGACCCTCCCCCGCTTCGGTGTGACGACAACCTTTGTGGGATCGACTCGCGTGGAAGACTTCGAGAAAGCCCTGCAGCCTAACACGCGGCTCCTCTACTTCGAGACGCCCAGCAACCCGGTGCTCGATATCCTGGACATTGCTGCCCTCGCCCAACTCGCCCGCTCCCGCGGCCTCCCTTCGATGATTGACAATACCTTCGCTACGCCGCTGCTCCAGCAACCCCTTTCGCTGGGCGTGACGGTAGTCGTCCACTCCAGCACCAAGTACCTCTGCGGCCATGGCGACGCTTTGGGCGGCATCATCCTCGGTCCGAAGGATTACATCTACGAACTGAGCCACGAAATCGTCCGCGACTTCGGCGGCGTCAGCAGCCCCTTCAACGCCTGGCTCATCCTGCGGGGCATCCGGACGCTTCATCTGCGCATTCCCGCGCACTGTGCCAACGCGGAGAAGATCGTGGAGTTTCTCGCGCAGCATCCTCGCGTGGAGCGCGTCAACTATCCGGGCCTTCCCAAGCACCCGGGCCACGACGTCGCGCGACGACAGATGAAAGCCTTCGGGGCCATGATCAGTTTCGAAGTGAAGGGCGGATACGAGAGCGGAAAGAAGGTGATGGACCGCGTGAAGATTTTTGCCCGCGCCGCCAGCCTGGGCGACACCCGGTCGCTGATCGTGCATTCGGCGTCCACCAGCCATCGCGCCGTGCCGCGCGAGGAGCGCTTGGCCATCGGCATCACCGACGGCTTGGTGCGGCTGTCAGTGGGAATCGAGGCGGCCGAAGACCTCATCGCGGACCTCGACCAAGCCCTGGCGTTTTGAGCCCTACCTTCCGGGCCCAGCGACGGAAGTTCCCCACGCGGGAAGCCACGACCGAGAAGGCAATAACCGGGCGGGGAGGAAGCGCGGGGGCGGAGGTGGTCCGCCGGCTCGCCCTTACTGTCTACTCAGTTGCTTCAACTTGCGCTCGAAGGGCTTCGAGGTCAGGGATGATGACGGTCTTGCCATCCAGCTTGCGATGCCGGCGGCCTGCAGGCGGCTGAGGTTGCGCGACACCAGCTCGCGGACCGTCCCAATGTGCGCGGCCAGCTCCTGGTTGCTGGCCCTGAGCGTCAGCTCGACGCCTCGTGCCGTCCGTTTCCCTTGCGCTCGGCCAGGCGAAGCAGCAATGCCGCCAGCCGGTGCCGCACGGTGGTGAAGGAAAGCTCTTCGATGATGGCAACCAGCTTCCGCAAGCGCGTACCCACTACCTTCAATACCTTGAGAGCCACTTGCGGGTGTTCGAGGCAGAGGGCCTGGAAGTCTCGCTTGCTGACAAACAGCAACGAGAACTTGCTCCGCGCGGCCACCGAGGCAGGATAAGCGCCACCGTCAAATACCGGCAACTCCGCGACCGAACCACCCGCGCCCTCGATGGTCAGGACTTGCTCGCGGCCCAGGTTCTCGGCACCATTCTGATGCTGGCTGTTCCCGCGCTCGGTCGTCGCGTTCCCCGGATGGTCAGCCTGGGGACGCGGAGGCTGAGCGATTTCCCGCCCGAGGCGCGCGAGCGAATCATGCCGCTGCTGAAGGATATGTGTGGCTATCTGGCAGTTCTTTACAGTCTCCTCTTCACGCTTGCCATCCGCGAACTCATTCGTACGGCGCTTGTCCCCGGCGCACGCCCGAGCTCTTGGCTCGTCGCCGGATTCCTCGCGGCCACGGGAGGAGTTGTCATCTACTACCTCTGGCGAATAGACCGCGTAGCAAACCAGGATCTGTCTCGCCGTCGGCGCGTCGAGGCCCCGTAGCCAGGCGGTAATTTCGGGATAGCTCGTTCTGCTGGAATCGCGCTGCTGCCCCTCGACCCTAGAGGGACAATTTGTCCGACACGGCCGCGGCCACTTCCGCCAGCGTGTTCTCCCCGCCCAAATCGGGGGTGCGAACCCTTCCTTCCGCGGTGACGGCTTTCAGCGCGTTCATGATGCGCTCGCTGGCGGCCGGTTCGCCCAAGTGTTCCAGCATGAGTGCGGCAGCCCAGATGGCAGCGATGGGGTTGGCCATGCCCCGGCCCGCGATATCCGGAGCGCTGCCGTGCACCGGCTCGAACATAGGCGGCCCCAGCCGTTCGGTCGGATTCAGGTTGGCGCTGGCGGCCACGCCCAGGCTGCCCTGCAATGCGCCACCGATGTCGGTGAGGATGTCGGCGAAGAGGTTTGAGCCCACTACCACGTCCAAGCTTTCCGGGTGGGTAATCATGCGTGCCGCCAGCGCATCCACGTGGTAGCTGGCCACCGTGACCTCGGGATAGTCTCGGGCAACTTCGCGCAAGACCTCATCCCACAGCACCATGCTGTATTGCATGGCGTTCGACTTGGTAGCGCTGGCCAGGCGTTGGCGCGGCCGGCGGCGGGCCTGCTCGCAGGCGTAGCGGATGACCCGCTCGACGCCCCGCCGCGTGAACACGGCCTGCTGAAGGGCAAACTCGTCCGCGGTGCCGCGCTTGAATCGTCCACCCAAGCCGCAGTACTCGCCCTCCGTGTTTTCGCGGATGAAGAGCATGTTGATCTGGGCCGCGCTCTTGCCGCGCAACGGCGACTCCAGCCCGGGCAGGATCTCCACCGGCCGCAAGTTGACGTAGAGGTCAAA
>CAZBWJ010000060.1:0-18305 GCA_964495535.1 uncultured Acidobacteriota bacterium
AGCCCCCGGCGAAAGGGCAGGGATTTATCCCTGCCGCAACCGGACCAGCCCCTCACCCTTACGTCCCTCTCCCCTGGGAAGGCGTGTCCCGATTCTATCGGGACGGTTGAGGGGTCGTGTGGCTGCCGCCTCCCGCCGCGCGGGATCGTGCCGTGGCTACCTGTTGAACCAGGAGACCACCCCTTGATCCCCTCCTGAACCAGCGGACCACCCCCTTACCCCCTCCTGAACCAGGAGGGGAGCGCCATGCAGGAGCTGTGTCGGCTCACCGGCCGCGAGCACAAGATCATCGCAAGCCTGTAGCGCAGGATCCGTTTGGGCGACGGCGGTCGCCCGATCCTGCGGCCTTTCCACCTTTAAGACCGCAAAAAGCCGCACCATCACAAAACGCATGTTGCGCTACAAGAGGAAAGCAGGTAGCGCCGACTTGGTCATCAAAGTCCGCGGGCTTTCGCCGGGGTCAAATGTGAATTCCTATTTAGAGCCGTAGACCCCAAATGCGAGGTCTGCGCTACCCCGCTTTCCACCTTTAAGACCGCAAAAAGCCGCAGCATCACAGAACGGATGCTGCGCTACAAGAGGAAAGCAGGTAGCGCCGACTTGGTCATCAAAGTCCGCGGGCTTTCGCCGGGGTCAAATGTGAATTCCTATTTAGAGCCGTAGACCCCAAATGCGAGGTCTGCGCTACCCCGCTTTCCACCTTTAAGACCGCAAAAAGCCGCAGCATCACAGAACGCATGCTGCGCTACAAGAGAACAGCCGCGCCACGCGCGGGACAGGGAGATCGGCGTCTCCGTTCGGCGATGAGGACATCGCCGTTACAGCAAACCGCTGCCTCACCAGAGGGTGCAGGCAGTTGCCCGTTTTGCGTGTACAATCGACGGCGGGAATAATCGAAGGGGGAAGCATGAAAAAAGTCGGGGGTTTGATAGGGCTGGTGATTGTGCTGGGGATTGGCTACTTCATCTTCAAGTCGCAGTACACCCAGGGGCCGACGGGCGGCGCGCCGCCCAAGCAGGTGATCGATGTGGTGGGCGTGAAGAACGACCTGATCGCCATCGCCCAGGCCGAGCGCCTGTACCTGGCCAGCCACGGCACCTACGCGAGCCTCGCCGAGCTTCAGCAGGACGGCGCCATCACGTTCTCCGGCGCGAACCGCCGGGGCTACAATTACACCGCCGAGGTGAGCGGCGGCGAGCATTTCCGCATCGTCGCCACCCCCACTGATCCCGCGAAAGCCGGCTGGCCCACGCTCGCCATCGATGAGACCATGCAGGTTACACAGCAGTGAGGAGTGACAAGCGGGCGAAGAACAGTGACGAGTGACGACCGCGAAGGGACGAGTGGCAAGCCATGGCGGGCGGGACCAAGTCGCACGGATACAAGGAGCTGCTGGTTTGGCAGAAGGGCATAGCTTTGGTGAAGCAGGTGTACGAGCTGACTCGCAGTTTTCCCGCCGATGAGAAGTTTGGGCTCGTGCCGCAGATGCGGCGGGCGGCGGTGTCGATACCCTCCAACATCGCGGAAGGTCAAGCGCGCCATACGACTAAGGAATTCGTGCAGTTCCTGTCTCACGCCGAGGGTTCGCTGGCAGAGCTTGAAACTCAACTCATCATAGGCGTTGACCTTGGATATTGCACCACGCAAGACGCAGCAGCGGCGCTGGAACTAGCGTCAGAACTAAAGAGGATGTTGAATGCCTTGCGACGAAAGCTGGTCGGTAATTCTCGCTAGGTGTTTGCTCGTCACTTGTCACTTGTAGTTTTGACTCGTCACTCGTCACTTGTCACTTTTCTACTGCTGGCTGATGGCTGACAACTGACTGCTGACCGCTGAAAGCGTTTGAAGACGACCCACGGGTTCGAAGGGGAAATCAAATGCGTGTCGAGGCGCGGGCGCCGGCGAGAGTTGACCTGGCCGGGGGGACCGTGGATATCTGGCCCCTGTACCTTTTCCATTCCGGGGCGCAGACCGTGAACGTGGCGATTCGCTGCTATGCCTCGTGCGTCATCGAGACGCGCGCCGACCGCCGCCTGGTGCTGATGTCGCAGGACCAGCGGGTTCGCGAGACCCACGCATCGCTCGCGGACCTCGCCGCGCGCACGTCGGCCTTGCCCCTGCTGCGCGAACTCGTGCTCTTCTTCGCGCCGCAGCGCGGCCTGACCATCAGGACTGCTTCGCAGGTCCCGGCGGGCGCGGGCCTGGGCGGGTCCTCGGCGCTGAACATCGCGCTCTGCGGGGCGCTGGCGCGCGTCACGGGGAAACGCTACACCCGAACCCAGATCCTCGAGATCGCCAAGAACGTCGAGGCGATTGTCATCGGCGTGCCCACCGGCTGGCAGGACTACTTCCCGGCGCTTTACGGCGGCGCCAACGCTGTGCACTTGGAACGCGACGGGGTGAAGCGGGAAAGACTTCCGTTGGCCTTCTCGGACGTGGAGAAGCGCTTTGTGCTTTGCTACACCGGTCAGCCGCGCAACTCCGCCATCAACAACTGGGAAGTGATGAAATCCCATATCGACGGCGAGCCCAAGGTGCGGCGCAACTTCGATCGGATTGTGACCATCGCCAGCCAGATGCGCGAAGCGCTCCTGGCCAACGACTGGAACGACGTAGCGGAACTGCTGGCTCGCGAGTGGGACAACCGCAAGCGGAATTTCAGGGGCATCTCCACCCCCAAGATTGACCGCATGATCGAGCAGACTTGCAAGCATGGCACTCTCGCCGCCAAGGTTTGCGGGGCGGGCGGGGGCGGCTGCGTGGTGTTTCTGGTCGAGCCGGGCACCAAGCCGGCTGTCGAGCAGATGCTCACCCGTATGGGCGGCCGCATCATCAACTTTGCGGTGTCGCGGACGGGCCTGGAAGTGCGCTCGAACCAGACCGAGGCCGGTCGGAGGAGAGCGAGGGACGAACGGCAATGAAGCTGGAGAGAGTCTTCCTCGTTGACGGGAAGGTGCGGCCGATTTGGCGGTTCCTCCTGTCCGTCCCGATGGTTCTGCTGGCTATGCTGGTAGCCCAGAAGGCCGGCGCGTTCGTTGCGGGCGGCCTGCACCACGTCGGGTGGGGCCGGTTCATCTGGCCCAGCCTTTTCACGTTGGCGGCGCTGCTGGCTGCCTACAAGGTGCTGACCCTGGCGCTTGACCGAAGGCCGTTGGGCTCCGTCGGGCTGGCCTTCTGCGGGCGCTGGCTGGTGGAACTTGGCATCGGGCTTGGCGTCGGGGCTCTCATGATCTCCGTTATTGCCGCGCTGGAGCGGCTCCTGGGCGTGGCCCAGTTCTCACTCCATGCGGCGCCGCCCGACCGTTTCGTGGCCTGGGGCGTC
This sequence comes from uncultured Acidobacteriota bacterium, assembly GCA_964495535.1. GTDB lineage: Bacteria > Acidobacteriota > Terriglobia > UBA7540 > UBA7540 > JALHUF01. The sequence continues at coordinate 3,323 of CAZBWJ010000060.1, forward strand.
GGCACCTTGTGCATGCTTTTCGTGGCGGCCACGAACGAAGAGTTGGTTTTCCGAGGCTATCCCTTTCAGCGCCTCGCTGACTCGCTCGGGGCGGTGGCCGCGGTGGCGCTGTTCGCCGGCTTGTTCGGCCTGGCGCACCTCGGCAATCCGTCGCGCACGTGGATTTCGACACTGAATACGATGCTGGTTGGGATCCCCCTGGCGGTCGGTTACCTCCGTACCCGCTCGCTGTGGTTGCCAGTCGGCCTCCACTTTGCCTGGAACTTCTTTCAGGGCTTTGGACTGGGGTTGCCGGTTAGCGGCATTGGGCTGCCGTTTTCTGTGCTGAAAGCTACGGTGAGCGGAAGCGAGCTGCTGACCGGCGGAAGCTACGGCCCGGAAGGTGGCCTGCTTGCCACCGGCGTGATCGTGGCGGCCACGGTGTACCTCTCCCTCTCGAAGCGCATCTACATAAGCCAGGAGATGCGAGCGCTGGTCTTTGGCCCTGCGCCCGTCGAGGCCCGCTCGGCGGAGGCCGTGGTTTCGCTCCAGATCCCAACCGAGCAGACAAGCGTTGACCGGCCGGACGTGACGTAGATGACGGCAGAGCATCGAGAAACCTGCACCGGCACGAGAGTCCAGGTGGGAGAGCGCCGCCAGCTTCTGACAGCAGGGGTCCTGGTGCTGGCGACTGTTCTGGGGGCACAGCGTGCCTTGGCCAAGAAGGTAGATGCGGCCCGCGATACGCGCATCGCGCTGATTCGGGGGCTTGCCCACGAGATTGCCGTCGCCAAAGTGGCGCTGCCGCGGGGGAAAAAGGGAATCTTCCTCGACGCTCAAGGGCAGGTCGATCAAGCGAAGGCCGAGGCCGAACTACGCATGAATGGCCAGGCTATCCGAGCGGGTATGCCGGTGCAGATAACCAAGATCGACTTCAAGTCGAAGCGGATCATCTTCGAGATTAATGGCGGCGGGAAAAGAGGGAAGAAGTGGTACCAGCGAATCGAAGTCGGGATGGGTACCACGACTCGCCCTATCGTGCCCGACGCCCCCGTTCTCGCTTACGGGTCCTCAATCTCGCTGACGTTTCCAGAGACGATCCCAGCGCTAACCGTCGAGCAGGTCAAGCAACTGCTGGGCTCCGTGCTGGATTTCGAACGGCGCTCGCCTACCGTCCTCTATTCGCCCATCGTTCCGCCGGAGATCAAGGAGGCCATCAAGAAGCACCAGGTCATTGTCGGGATGGACCGCGATGCGGTGCTTTCTTCCAAAGGCCCTCCTGACCGCAGAGTCCGCGAAGTGCGGGACAGGGTCGAAGTGGAAGAATGGATTTACGGCCTCCCCCCGCACGTCCTCTTCGTCACTTTTGACGGCGACACGGTCGTGTCCGTGCGCCAGCACTGAGAATCCGTAGCGCAACGTTCGCTCTGTAACGTTGCGGCCTTTCTATAGTCTTTGGATCCGGTCATCCGAAGGGATGGAAAAGCCGCAAGGCCAGACTGCGGGCCTTGCGCCACACAGTTCAGGCGGCGGAATGAGGGACTTTCTGCCCCTCGAATCCTTTGGAACCCATGATGCTGCAAGGAAAGGCTCGGCTCCTGAGCCGTTTGGCGCAAGTAAGCGGAGGAGGCGAACTGTCGCCCCTGGTGCCGTTCCAACTCATCTTGGCTAATCCGCCCTGGCGGATCCGTCTTTTGGGCCGTCCAAGATGCAGGCGGCGCAAATGGGGAATTAGGTTGGAACGGCACTAGACCGGGTTTGCGTTTGACTTCACTCAGCGGGCCGCTTAACATTGTGAGTCCAATTGCCTTAGCGCACATGCTCTGGAGGGAAATGCCATGCCAGTTAAAGTAGGAATCAATGGGTTTGGACGCATTGGACGCAACGTCCTGCGGGCCTCGTTGGACCATCCGGAAATCGAGTTTGTGGCCGTCAACGACATCACCGACCCCAAAACGTTGGCGCATCTGCTGAAGTACGATTCGGTGTTGGGCATTTTCAGTGCCGACGTGGGCTATGGTGACGACTACATCAAGGTCAACGGGCGCACGATCAAGGTATTCAAGGTGAAAGACCCGGCGGACCTGGATTGGACTTCGCTGGGGGCTCAGATAGTGATTGAGTCCACGGGACTGTTCACCAAGGCGGAGGACGCGCGGAAACACCTGAAAGGCACGGTGAAGAAGGTGATCATCACGGCGCCAGCCAAGAATGAGGATCTCACCGTGGTGCTGGGCGTGAACGAGAAGATGTACGACCCGGCGAAACATGCCATCCTCTCGAACGCGTCCTGCACCACGAACTGTCTGGCTCCCGTTGTCAAGGTGGTGCACGAGAATTTCAAGATCCTTAGGGGGTCGATGACCACCATCCACGCCTACACCAACGACCAGAGGATCCTGGATTTTCCGCATAAGGATCTGCGCCGGGCCCGTGCCGCAGCCGTGTCAATCATTCCAACCACGACGGGAGCGGCCAAGGCCGTGGGATTGGTTCTGCCGGAGCTGAAAGGGAAGCTGGACGGCTATGCCCTGCGGGTGCCGACGCCGAACGTCTCCCTGGTTGACCTGGTGGCGCTGGTGGAGAAGTCCACGACGGTGGAGGAGGTCAATGGCGCGCTCAAGAAAGCGGCGGAAGGCCCGCTGAAGGGGATCCTGCAATTCTGCGAGGACGAACTGGTCTCCATCGACTTCCGCGGCAATTTCCACTCCTCAATTGTCGATGCCGGTTTCACCAAGGTGATCGACGGAACCTGCGTGAAAGTCACGGCGTGGTACGACAATGAGTGGGGTTATTCCTGCCGGACCAGAGACCTGATCAATTTGGTGGCGAAGAGCCTCTAAAGTGTCCGTAGTCCGTTGTCCGTGGTCAGAGCTCAGTAGCTGGCCTATGCAGCCCGGAAACCTGGCAACCACGGCCCAGTGACTACTGACACCTGATACTTGGTGGTGCACCCATGCCTAAACTTTCCATTCGTGATCTTGATCTGAAAGGCAAGCGCGTGTTTATGCGCGTGGACTTCAATGTTCCCCTGAGCGACGCTCAGGAAATCACCGACGACACGCGGGTGCGCGCTTCGCTCCCCAGCATTCAGCTGGCGCTCGAGCGCCGGGCGCGCCTGATTCTTGCTTCGCACCTGGGGCGGCCGAAAGGCAAGCCGAACCCCAAGATGAGCCTGCGGCCGGTGGCGGCCCGGCTTTCCCAACTTCTGGGGAAGCCGGTCACTTTCGCGACGGACTGCGTGGGAGCACAAGTCGAGGAGCAGGCGGCCGCGCTCAAGGATGGCGACGTTCTGCTGCTGGAGAACGTGCGCTTCCATCCCGAGGAGGAGAAGAACAATCCGGAGTTTTCGCGCCGGCTGGCGGCTCTAGCCGAGGTGTACGTCAATGACGCCTTCGGCTCCGCCCACCGCGCCCATGCTTCCACCGAAGGGATCACTCGCTACCTTTCGTCTTGCGCGGCGGGCTTGCTGATGGAAAAGGAGCTCGAATACCTGGGCAAGGCCGTCGAGAACCCGCTGCGGCCCTACACGGCCATTGTGGGCGGCGCCAAAGTCTCGGACAAGATCGAGTTGCTGCAGAACCTGATGAAGTTTGCGGACAGCGTCCTGGTTGGCGGCGCCATGGCCTACACGTTCCTGAAGGCGCAAGGGGTGGAGGTAGGGCTCTCGAAGACCGAAGACGATAAGCTGGACTTGGCCCGCGACCTGCTGCAATTTGCCGAGCGGCGCAGCATCAAGTTGCGCCTTCCTTCCGACCACGTGGTGGCGGAGAAAGTTGACCCGAGCGCGGCGGCGGAAGTGGTGAGCACCGCCAGTATCCCTGCCAACCGCATGGGCGTGGACATCGGGCCCGCGACCCGCGCCGAGTATGCCCGCGAAATCGCCTGCGCCAAGACGATTGTCTGGAACGGGCCGATGGGCGTGTTTGAGATCGACCAGTTTGCCCAGGGAACGATCGAGGTGGCGCGCGCTGTGGCGGCTTCTTCGGCGGTGTCGATCGTGGGCGGTGGCGATTCGGTGGCGGCCATTGCGAAGGCGGGTGTGGAGTCGAAGATTACCCACATCTCGACCGGCGGCGGCGCCTCCCTGGAGTTCCTCTCCGGAATGACACTCCCCGGGGTCGCGGCCCTCACGGAAAAACAGTAGGCAGTCGTAGGGGAGGGCCTTTGCCGCCTTCCCGTGGGAGAGTTCGCGGGAGCACCATGAAGGGGCTCTCCTACGCTTTTCATATGGGGCTACATACCATGAGAAAACCCGTCATCGCGGGCAACTGGAAGATGTACAAGACCATCGCCGAGGCGGTGGACTTCATCGAGCGGATCAAGCCGGTGGCGGCGAAAGCAGAGCACTGCGAGGTCGTCGTGGCGCCGCCGTTCACCGCCTTGCGGGTGGCGGCCGAAGCGACCAAGGGAAGCAAGGTGGGTGTGGCCGCTCAGGATGTCCACTGGGACAAGGAAGGCGCGCACACCGGAGACATTTCCGTGGCGATGCTCGCGGATGCCGGCTGCACCTACGTCATCATCGGGCACTCCGAGCGGCGGCAGGACCACGGCGAGACAGACGCGAGCGTCAACCGGAAGATCAAGGCGGCGCTGGCTGCCGGGTTGGTGCCCATCGTCTGCGTGGGCGAGACCCTGGCGGAGCGCGAAGCGGGAAAGACCCAGGACGTGCTCCAGCGCCAGTTCCAGGGCGGGTTCGCCGGGTTGACCCCCCAGGACTTTTCCCGTATCATCATTGCGTACGAACCAGTTTGGGCCATCGGGACCGGACGCACGGCGACGCCGGAGATGGCGGCCGAAAGTCATCGCTTTATCCGCGTCCTGGTCCGCCAGCAATACGGGGAGAACTTGGCCAGCCAACTGAGGATCTTGTACGGCGGCAGCGTCAAGCCCGACAACGTCGGCGGCTTGATGGCCCAGGAGGAAATTGACGGAGCGCTGGTGGGGGGAGCGAGCCTGAAAGTGGACTCTTTCTCCGCCATCGTGAACTACCCGCGAGCGTGGTAGGCCCGGCAAGGAAAGAGGTCGAATGGTAACGGCAGTAGTTGCGCTTCACATGCTGGTCAGCATTCTGCTGATTTTAATCGTGCTGATCCAGGGCGGAGAGGGCGTAGATATCACCGCGGCTTTTGGCGGCGTGAGCCAGGCGGCGTTCGGGCCGCGCGGCGCGGTGACGACTTTCGCGAAGATTACTTGGGTGCTGGCGGGTATCTTCATGGCCACGTCCATCACCCTGGCGATTTGGGCTACCAAGCATGCGGGCGGGTCGCTCTTGGATACCTCGCCCGCCAAATCGGCGCCCCAAGCGCCGGCGAAGAAGTAGAAAGACAGTTCTCAGTTGTCAGTCTTCAGTCATCAGTAAGAGCAAGCCCTGGTGGAAGCTGACAACTGACGGCTGAGAACTGACAACTGTTCTCTTGCGGAAGTGGCGGAATTGGCAGACGCACCAGCTTGAGGGGCTGACGGTCGCAAGACCGTGGGGGTTCGAGTCCCCCCTTCCGCACCATTTCTCAGCCCCCGTTGCTCATCCCAGCTACAGAGACCACGGCATCCTTGCTCAGCTAGCCCGCAAGTAGGCAGAATGCAGTAGGCAGTAAGCAGTAGGCAGTTGACAGAAGGATACCACCGGCAGGCAGCAGGCGGCATCCCCCGACCGGTCCCTGCTCCGGGCCGGACCGTTTCAAGCGAGTTCCGGCAGCGAGGCATGGTAAAGTGGCGCTCAACTGGCGGGCAGTGTGATTCTTGGCCCGTGGCCCGCCCTGGAGCGACCATGAACCTTCCCCGGTACTGCATCGTGGGCGCGCGGCCCGTGAAGGCCACCGAGACCGAGGATGGCGGGATGGATATCCTCGCCTACGACTGGAGCACGGGCGAATTTGCGCGCGACATGGAATACCTGACACGCGTCAGCTTGCCTGATGAGGAAGTGGAGGTAGTCTCTCGAGAGCAGTTTGACGCCTACGTCGCCGAACTCCGCGCCAGGCTCAAGTAACTTGGCGGAGGAAAGTGGGTCCACGATGCAGGCCGCCTCCTGCCACCTCCCACCTGCGACCTACCACCTCCTGCTTTTTGTGGTACACTGGGTGGCGACCAACCGGTCGGTATGTGCCCTATGACCACAATTACGGACACCAGGGGGAAGCTGCGGGAAATCTGCCGCATCGCGGCGCGGGTCTTTTACGAGAAGGGCTATGACGGCGCCTCCATGCAGGAGATCGCCAAGGCGGTGGGCCTGACCAAGGCGGGCCTCTATCACCACGTGCGGAGCAAGGATCGCCTGCTATATGAAATCATGAACTATGGCATGGATATCCTGGGCGAGACGGTGCTGCAAAAGGTCAAAGACATCCAGGATCCGCGCGAGAAGCTCCGCCAGACCATCATCGGCCACATCGACTTGATTGTGCGCGCCCGCGACCTCGAGATCACCGTCATCCTGCATGAGAACCGCTCGCTGAAGGGGGCGCTGCGGAAGAAGATCAATGCCCGCAAGCGCGAGTACATCCACTACCTCGAAGGCCTGATCGCCCAGGTCCAGGAGCAGCCGGGCGCCACGCCCTTGCTCTCCCCGCCGCTGGCCGCCTTCGCCCTCCTGGGGATGGTTAACTGGCTTTACCAGTGGTTTCGGCCCGAGGGCCCCACCAAACAGAACGAACTCACCGAGACCTACGTAGATTTCTTCTTCCGAGGGCTGTTGGGAACCGCGTAGCGCCGAGTGCAGGTTTTTCCACGCTCGCCGCACCACGGCCGCTGTTGTCTCCTCTTACACCGACGTGTTAGCATGACCGCGCTTCTCCCGAGGGGGAAACAGGAGTGCGCATGGCTATTCCAATCGTGGCGTTTCAGGGCGAGCGAGGTTCCTTCAGCGAGGAGGCGGCTTACAAGTTGCTCGGCCCCCGCATCCGGGTTCGGCCCTGCGAGACTTTCTCCGCCATCTTTGAAGCCGTGGCGACCGGCGAAACGCAGTACTGCCTGGCGCCGATTGAGAACACTCTGGCCGGCTCGGTGTATGAGAACTACGACCTCCTGCTGAAGCACGACTTGCACATTGTGGGCGAAGTCAGCCTGCGGATCGTGCACAACCTCATCGCCTTCCCGGGGACCACGCTCAGGAGCGTGCGGCAGGTTTACTCCCACCCCGTGGCGCTGGCGCAGTGCAGCCGGTTTTTCGCCCGTCACCCGAAACTTGAGAGGATCACCTTCTATGACACCGCGGGAGCGGTGAAGATGCTAGCCGAGCGGCACGTTCGCGCCGCGGCCGCCATCGCCAGCCGCACGGCAGCCGCGGTGTATCACGCGCGCATCCTGAAAACCCACCTCGAAGACCACCACGAAAACTACACGCGTTTCCTCCTGCTTTCCAAGACCGCGAGCGGCTCGCGGCGGGCTAACAAGGTGTCCATCGTTTTTTCCACCGAGAACGTTCCCGGAGCGCTCTTCAAGTGCCTGAGCGTTTTCGCCCTGCGCGACATCGACCTCACCAAGATGGAATCGCGGCCTTTGCGCGGCCGGCCTTGGGAATACTTCTTCTACCTGGATTTCATCGGCAATGTGAAGGAAGAGCGCTGCCGGAACGCCCTGGCCCACCTGGGCGAAGTGACCAACTTCCTGCGCCTGCTGGGTTGTTACGAAAGTGCCAAGCGCTGAGAGGGTGCTAGTCGTTCGGCGCCGTAGGTCGGCAGTTCGCTCTGGGCGGGTAGGCACGCTGCGAGCCTTGCCAACCCTCCAGCGTCGTCGGCAGGGCTGAACGCGGGTTTCTTCGTCGTCCACGAAACGACGGTTGATTCGCTTTGTGAATCAACCGTGCCGGCCACCTACAGATAACGTGCCACTGGCGGCTGACAGCCCTCAACCGTCAACTTTCAACTGTCAACTACCCCCTGCCTTCTGCCTCCTGGCGACTACCATCCCAGCGCGTAGCGGTGTCCGCGAACATCGGCTCCGGCCTTGATGACGCGTGTGGTCGCGTCGTACTCCACGATGGTCGGCGCACACGAATTGCCCCACTCGCCCTGGACATTTAGCTTATGCCCTCGCGCCCGAAGCTGGGTGAGGACCTCCTCCGGGATACGCTTCTCCACATCGAGAACCAGCGGCTTGTCGCTGTGGTCGTCAAAGGAGCTGTACATCGCCTGGGAATTGAAGCGTGGAGCTTCCACGGCCTCCTGCGGATTCAGGCCGAATTCCGCGACATTCAAGAAGACCTGGAGCAACGTCTGGTCCTGGCCGTCGCCGCACGGTGTGGAGAAAGCCAGCCACGGTTTCTTTTCCTTGAGGGCCAGCGTGGGCGTCAAGGTGATGCGCGGGCGCTTGCGCGGCGCCAGTTGGTTTGGATGGCCTGGCGTCAACACGAAACTCTGGGCGCGCTGGCTGAGCGGAATGCCGGTATCGCCGGCAATCACCGCCGGGACCCACGCGCCGCTGGGCGTGGCGGAAAACATGTTGCCGGCGCTATCGATGACGTTGACGCAGGTGGTGTCCTGGTGCTCGGTGTTGCGTTCGGAGAGTCGTGCCCGCGCCAAATCCTCCGGCGCGCGTGGCTGCATGCCCACCGGGTCTCCAGGGACGTGCTCCGGCGAAGCCTTCCCGGGATCGATAAGCGGGCGGCGTAGGGCAGCGTACTCCTTGGAGATCAGTTGCCTGGGAATCTGGCTGAAGGCAGGGTCGCCGTAGTAGGCGTCGCGGTCGGCGTAGCCCAGCTTCATGGCTTCCACCACAGTGTGGATGTAGTCCGCCGAATTGTGGCCCATGGCCTTCAGGTCAAAACCCTCCAGCAGGTTCAAGTTCTCCAGGAAAACCGGCGATTGGCTCCAGAAACTGACCTTGCAAACCTCAATGCCGCGATAGCCTGTGGTGAGAGGCTCTTCAACTTTCGCGTGGTACGCGGCGAAGTCGCCCTCGCGCAGCAGGCAGCCTGCCTCCTGGCAGAAATCGCTGATGCGCTTGGCGACGGGGCCGCGATAGAAGTAGTCGCGCACCGCCTCGATGGCTGCCAGGCGGCCCTTGCTGGCATTTTGCCGATCCACTTCAGCCAAACTGCGCAACGTGCGGGCCAAGTCGGCTTGCACGAAGATTTCGCCTTCTCTGGGGACACGATGCCCCGGCAGAAAGATCTTCTCCGTGGTTGGCCATTTCTCAAGGATGGGGCGGAAGCGCTCGAGGCCGCGCACGAAGCGGGGGTCGAGCGGGAAACCTTCCGCCAACTCAATCGCCGGTTGGATGACCTCCGCCAGGCTCATGGTTCCGTATCTCTCCAGCGCCAGCAGAAGCGCGTCCATCGCGCTCGGGACGATGGCGCTGAGGAGACCGTAGGCAGGAATCGTTCCCTTGGAGATGGCGGCGACGTCCGCCAGGCGAGGGTCGTCGCGCCGCAGGCGCTTGTAGAGCTCCACCGTGGCGAGTTCGGGAGCAACCCCGGCGCCGTTGATGGCCACCACCGGCTGGCCCTCCAGCTTGACGAGAATGGGACACTCGCCACCCGAGCCGAAACCGTCCATCTCCACCACGGAGGCTGCGAAGACGGTGGCGACCCCCGCATCCACGGCGTTTCCGCCCTTCTCCAGAATGCGCAGGCCAGCTTCCGCAACCAGTGGATGCCCGGCAGCAACAACGCCGCGCTTGCCAGCCACCAGGGGTTTCAAGGTCGTGGCGGCGTGGAGGGCGAGTGGAAACAAGAGCTCGGCGGCCAGCGCTATGGGCAGAGACACGTGCGCAAACCGGGAAGTTGTCATTAGCTCTCCTCGCGAGGCAGACTGCTTCACAGAGTCGACTGATGTGGCGGCGGAATGCTGTCGGAAAAGTCGCAGCGTGTCAAGCTGCGACCCGTCGCACGGGCCGACGGCACCTCGCAGGCAAACAATGGAAATCGAAATGGAAGACAGCGGAACCCTGATCGCACTTGGCAGGGGCACGGCATTCTGTGCCCCTGCCGGTCATCGTACCGTCAGCCGCAGCGCTTGCCGGGCGCCAATTCCGGCGCGCTGGCTTGCCCTCGGCGGCGGGCGAGAATAAACTTGTCAGGACTATTGCGAAGCACGACCGGGTTCCAGGAGCTTCCCGATGGCTCGAGAAAGGGCAGAGTTGAGTTCATGACCCAAGCGTTCCACTGCTTTTGTTCACTTACGTGTTGCAGCGTGTCGCGATCCGTAGTGCGGCTCCTTGCGCTGCTGGTCCTGCCCGTGATCTTTCTCTCATCCGGCATGCTGCGAGCGCAACAGGAGAGCGAGGAAATCCAGGACATCACCGGCCGATACCAGTTCCTGGCGGCCGGCGACACCCTGGCGCTGCTGGAAGAAGAAGACAAACTGAAGGGTTACATTGATGTGCTTCAGGGCGAGGACGAATCTGACGCAATCCTGAGTTATTCCATCAGCTTGGGTTGGCGCAAGAAGAACCAGGTGGAGTTCAAGACTAGGAAGATTCACCAGAAATACTATCGCTTCTCCGGGGCGGTTCAACGCGGCTCGGGGCACACAGAGCGCGACCCAGATTTCCTCCGCTTGGTGGGTGACTTGGAGATCATCACGGTCAATCCTGAAAGCGGGGAGGAAGCTGCCCAACGGATGCACGTTGTCTTCAAGTCCATGGGACCAGAGGCGGAGGACGAAGACTGATACCTGCCAGCCTCGCCGACGTTCCACCCCACCGTCCCTGACATCTAGTCCATGCCTGGGGATGGACCTGCCCCCAGATCTGCTCCACGTCAAGGACGCAGTTAGCATATGCTCGACAGGGGAGCCGGGCCGCGTGAGCGGTGCTTGGCGGCAGAGCCCTGGCGCTGGCCAGAGCTTCAATCCCCGCACCTCTTGGCAGGAGATTTGCTGGTCGAATAGGGAAGGCGAAATCTGACGCTAGGAGCAAGGAATGGCTGAAAAGGGAATCGACATCCTCCGTCGTCTGCTGGGTGATGACCGCGCCATTGAAATTCGGACGACCTGGGCGAAGCTCTCGCCGGACTTCGCGCACTTCGTGACCAGCTTCCTGGCAGGCGAGATCTGGTCGCGGCCCGAATTGGACCTCAAGACTCGGAGCTTGGTGACGATCGCGGGATTGACCGCGCTCGGCCGCCCCAACGGGCTTCGCTTGAACATCGAGATGGCGTTGAACAATGGAGCCACGCGGGAGGAAATCCTTGAGACTCTCTTGCAGATGGCTCCTTATGCCGGATTTCCGGCCTGCTGGGAAGCCCTCGTTATCGCCGACGAGGTTTTCAAAGAAAGGAAAACAACACAGAAGGCTGCCTGACCGCGCCGGGTGGCATCGGCTTCCCGCGGCGCTTCCGCCTCGGCGCGCCGGGGCCGGCTGTCGCCGTAGGGCTGCGGATGGCCGCTCCGGGCCTCTCCTTGTCATCTTCCGGCGAGCTGGGCGTTGAGTGGGCCCGTCCCCCGAGCCGATTTCTTCCGCAACCTTTCCAGGCGTCGCGCGAAGCGCTCGAAATGCGCGCGGGGTGCCGAACTCTCGCGCAAGCGCCCGATAGCAACGGCGGTGAACTCGAGTGCGGTCGCTGCGTCGCGCTGGCGATGCTCGTAGTGGATGGCCAATTCTTCTAGCGCCTTGATGGCGAAGGGCGCTTCGCGGCGGGCGAGTTCGTTCCACAGTTCGACGGCTAAATCATGTTGGCGCTGCCGCTTGTGCTGGGCCGCCAATTGCCAGAGTGCCTGGGCTTCGATGCAATCCGGAAGGCCCTTGGCCAAGGCCCGTTGGCAGGTCGCGACTGACCGTTCCGTGGCCCGGGCCCGCTCGAGAATTCGGCTGAGGCTGAACAAGTCCAAGCTCGAAGTCACCGTCCGGTGCTCGGCGTCCCCAAGTATTCGTGCCAGCTCCACCACTAACGCGGCAAGCGTCATGACATCCAGCGCGTTGTGATAGAAGACCGGCTGGAGTCCCTGCGCGTTTCCGGTACGCAGGTAGTCGAAGTAGAGCTCCGGAATCTCTGAGCCCGGCACGTCACCCTCGCGGCCAATGCCCAGGACCGCGCTTTCCAAATCCGTCAGCTTGCAGCTTTCCAGGCGCAGCTTCCACAGCCGGCGCGCGGGATGCAGCGCGTCCAAATGCACCAGGCGAGTGAAGGGAGACTTCAGCCGCGCCAGGGCATAGCGGGTCTCCAGCAGGGGAATGTCGAACGTCTTGCCATTGAACGTCACGACGCCCTGGAACTCTTGGAGGGCTTCGGCGAGCGCCACGAGCGCCGCCTTTTCCTCGGGGTAGTCGCGGAGGAAAAACTGCCGGATCACAAACTGCGAGCCCGCGACTGCGCCGAGGCCGATGAGGAAGGCGCAGGTGCCGGTGCCCCCTGCCAGCCCGGTGGTCTCCGTGTCGAGGTACACCAGTTGCGCGGGCTCCGGCAGGGCAGTGCTTTCCAGCAGCAGATTCAGCGGGCTGAGGTCGGCCGCGGCGAGGTCGCTAATCCGGAACTTCCCGTAAGGCCGGCCAAAGGGCAGCGCCTGCCGCGCCAGGAAGAACTCACCCCAGGCGTTCTTCTGCACCTCGCCGTCAACGTACTCCTCAATGCCTTTCGGCGCGCGCTGGGCAGGTAGCTTCTTGGGGGTTTGCTCCAGCCGGCGCAGGTACTCAAGCTGGCGCTCCAGTTCCGTATCGCGGCTGCTGGTCTTTGCCGCTTGCTTAAGTTGCCGAAGTTTTTCTTCCAGGTTCATTGTCAGTGGTCAGTAGTCAGTGGTTAGTTGCCATCTATTCACTGGCAAAAATGCGGGCACGACGGACTACGGACTACGCGCCACGGACACCTTCCTCAAGATCGCGAGCGCCACTTCTTTTCCTTTTTCGCCCACTTCCCCCACCGGGCCCACGCAGGAGGGGCAGCCTGCCGGACAAGGGCAGTTCGCTATCAGTTTATACGTGTTCTCGAGCAGAGTCTCGCTCAGGCGAAAGAGCGGTTCGCTGAAACCGACGCCTCCGGGGTACTTGTCATACAGATAAATGTTGGGCTCGAAGAGGGTGCGCGCGATTCGGGATTCGCGACTCGGGGCGCGGGACTCGGGATCCACAACGGCATTCTGGCTTCTGACTTCCGACTCCTGACTTCTGTCTTTCTCATTTTCGCCGATGGAAACGCCCAGATCCCGGGCGTCGCACATCACGAGCAGAGTGGCGATGGCTTGGAGGGCGTTCCCCAGTCCCATGACGCCGTCGAGCCTGGCGCCCCGATCGTAGGGCAGTTGCTCGAGCAGCTCTCGCGGCAGGGTAAGCCAGTAAGCCGTGGTGTGCATTTCCTGCTCGGGGAGAGTCAGTTCGCCCGAACCCACGTTCTCCATGGTGTGGAACTTGATCTTCTTGAAGCCAACCACCTGCGTGTTCACTTGCACCTCGCCGTGGTTCTTGCGCGCCGGACCGGCGGGGGCCTGGTCAAAGGTCTCAAGGATCTTTATTTTCGTGTAATCGATGGCGTCGGTGAAATAGTCGGAGTCGCAGGGGCGGACGTAGGCCTTGCGGTTGTCGTAGTCCAGGCGCTCCACCTGGTACGGCTCGCCGTCTTGGATGTAGATGGCCTTTTCGTGGACGGTCGTAAGGGCACTCGAGAAGTCCACCTCGCCGATGACCTGCGGCTCTTCGGTGTTATCCACGATTACGAAGTTATCGGAGGAAATCGACCGCAGGCTGATGGCGTCGGCGGGATAGCTTTCCGAGACCCAGTGCCAGCCATCACTCGTGTGGTGGAGAAAGCCAACGTCTTTCAGGTGCTCGCAGAGGGTTCTCAGATCCAGCGCGCCGAACTTCTCGTCTTCGCGCAGCGGCAGCTCGAACGCGGCGCACTTCAGGTGATTGAGCAGGATGAGGAGGTTGTCGGGGTTGACGTAGGCGTGTTCAGGCGAGCGGCCGAAAAAGTAGTCGGGGTTCTGCACCATGAACTGGTCGAGTGGCGCGCTCGAGGCCACCAGCACGGCGGCCGAGGTCCCGCGGCGGCGGCCCGCGCGACCGGCGCGCTGCCAGGTGGAGGCAATCGTCCCGGGATAGCCGGCCAGCACCGCCACGTCGAGCGAGCCGATGTCGATACCCAATTCGAGCGCATTCGTGGCCACCACGCCCAGCAAGCGCCCCTCGCGCAGGTCGCGTTCAATTTCCCGGCGCTCGCGGGGCAAATAGCCTCCGCGATAGCCTCGGATAGCCTCCGGCCCCAGGGGAATGCGGGCGAAGTCTTCCTTGAGGTAGGTCACCAGGATTTCCGTGGCCAGCCGGCTGTTGGCAAAAACGATGCTTTGCAGTCCCCGGGCCAAGAAAGTCCGGGCCACGCGCCGGGTCTCATTCAGGTAGGAGCGCCGGATGCCCAGTTGCGGATTCACCACCGGCGGGTTGTAGAAGACAAAGAATTTCTCGGCGGCGGGCGCGCCGTTTTCCTCGAGCAGCTCGGCCTCTTCCTCGATGATGCGCGCCGCGAGTTCCGCGGGATTGGCAATCGTGGCGGAGGCGCAGATGAACTGCGGCCGGCGCCCGTAGAACTCCGCGATGCGTTTCAGCCGCCGCAGGACGTTCGCCAGATGGCTGCCGAAAACGCCGCGGTAGTAGTGCAGCTCGTCAATGACCACGTAGCGCAGGTTCTCAAACAGCCGCTGCCACTTGGTGTGGTGCGGCAGGATGCCGGTATGCAGCATGTCGGGATTGGTGATGACCAGATTGCCGCGCGCGCGGATGGCTTTGCGCGCGTCCTGGGGCGTGTCGCCGTCGTAGGTGAACGTGCGGATCTCGTCGCCCAGCTTGTCGGTCCACCGATTCAACTCCGCCAACTGGTCCTGGGCCAGCGCTTTGGTAGGAAACAGGTACAGCGCTCGCGCCTCGGGGTCTTCGAGCAGGGCGGTCAGAATCGGCAAGTTGTAGCAGAGCGTTTTCCCCGACGCCGTGGGCGTGACCACCACGAAATTCTTGCCGGCCCGCGCCAGCTCGCAGGCCGCGGCCTGATGTGAGTAGAGGCTGTCAATCTCCCGCGCGCGCAGAATCTCCACCAAGCGCTCGGGCAGGAATTCGGGAAACGCCACAGGCTGCGCCTCGCGGG
>CAZBWJ010000061.1:0-18162 GCA_964495535.1 uncultured Acidobacteriota bacterium
CCGCGAGCGGGCATAGGATTCCGGGGTGCGCGGCGCGGCTTGCGCCTTCTGGATGTTCGCGTGAAGAGCTCGCCGGCGCGCCGGGGTCATCTGGAACTTCCGGACGCTCGCGGCCTGCATCTTGCGGGCGTTAGCGCGCATGGCGGCCAGACGCGCCCGGGTCAGGCGGAAGTTGCGGCGATTGGCTTCCGCGGCCTTGCGGACTGCGGCCCACTTCGCGGGCGTCATCACGAACGTGCGCTTCTCGCGGGCAGCGTCCAGAGCGGCGCGGCGCGCGGGCGTAAACCGGTAGCGACGACGGCTGGGCGTGTGGGCTTGGCGGATTTTGCCGCGGCGGGCGGCGGGCCGGCGGGGACGTAGCGTCGGCTGCTTCTTTCGCATGGGGAGCACTCCGGGAAGAGCAATCCAGCGGTTTCCTGCGGGCGATGGCCTACAGACCTATGCTAACACACGTAGGCCCGTGCTGTCAAGAGGGCGCGAGCCGCTAGTGCCGTTCCCACTTAATGGGCTGAGGCTCTCATGCCAAGACGTCTGTAGGATGGCTGAGGTTACTCTGCAAAAAAATACGTCCAAAGAGTTGGAACGGTACTAGTATCAGGGGCAGCCGGCCCGCGCGCCGGGCGGCTCGGGAGCCGAGGGATACATATGAAGCTAGGGGTACTCGCCGACACGCACGCCTACTTTGACCCGCGCCTGCCGGAATGCCTGGCGGGCGTCGAGGCGATTCTGCACACGGGTGACGTGGGCGCGCAGGAGCTTCTGGACGAGTTGGGACGCATCGCCCCGGTGCACGCGATTCGGGGCAACACGGACCCCGCAGAAATGAATCTGCCGCTTTCGCTGAGCCTGCGGTTCGAAGGTGTGCAGGTAGAGTTGCGGCACCAGTTGCTTGTTCCCCAAGCCGAACTCCAGGCCTGGTCCGACGGCGCGTTGCTGGGGAGAATGCACCCGGAACGGCGTGAGGCCTTCTTGAAAACCTTTGACCAAGCCACGCGCGCGGTGATCTTCGGCCACAGCCACCAACCGTGCCTGCTGACGCTTGGACACAAGCTCTTCTTCAACCCCGGCAGCGCCGGCAAGCAGCGCTTCTCCCTGCCGCGCTCCTGCGGAGTGCTGGAGATTTTTCCCCGCGGCGTCCGAGGGACTGTGTTGAGCCTGGAGAGGCATAACGAGAGGTTGCCGGGAGAAGTCTGGCTACCCGTGAGCGAGTAGGCGGCCTTATCCGCCGTCGGCGGTTGAGGTTCGCAAGTAGTCCGCGGCGCGCTGAAGTCGCTTTACCACGCGCTCGTGCCCGAGGGTAACCATAACTGCAAACAATCCCGGGGCGACGGCCTGGCCTGTCAACGCCACCCGCGCCGCGTTGATCAGCAGGCCCGCCTTGACGCCTTTCTCCGCCGCCAGCGCGCGCAGAGCTTTCTCGCTTCCCGCCAGGTCGAACGGCTTTGCGCCTGCGAGCTTCTCGGCCAGCGCGCTCAGGAGCTCCGCCAGCCGAGCCTCCTTCCAGAATTTCTTCGCTGCCTCCGGGTCATAATCGAACTGGTCCGTAAAGAAGGCACGGAAAGAACCCGAGAAGTCCTTCAGGCTGCGGGCGCGGCTTTGGAGCAGGAGCGCGGTGTTTTGAAACCGCTGGCGCTCGTCGGCCGCAGCGGTGGCGCTCCAGAGACCGGCTGATTTCAACTGTTTCTCGACCAGCGGCAGAAGGCGCTCTGCCGGCAAATGGCGCAGGTATTCGCTGTTCATCCAGGCGAGTTTTTCGGGGTCGAAGACGGCGTTGGATTTGGAGACGGCCGAGAGCTCGAACGTTTTCACCAGGTCGTCGCGCGGGACGATTTCTTCCCCTCCGGGCGGCGTCCATCCGAGCAACGCCAGGAAATTCACCAGGGCTTCGGGCAGGATTCCCAGCTCGCGATACGCTTCCACAGAAGTCGCGCCGTGGCGCTTCGAGAGGCGCTGCCGGTCGGGGCCGAGGATGAGCGGCAGGTGAGCGAAGCGGGGCGCCGGGGCGCCGAGCGCCTGGTACATCAAAACTTGCTTGGGTGTGTTCGAGATGTGGTCGGCGCCGCGGACCACGTGGGTGACGCGCATGTCCAGGTCATCGGCCACGACGCCCAGGTGATAGGTGGGGTTCCCGTCCGAGCGCAGGAGGACGAAGTCTTCCAGGTCGCGGTTCTCCACCTCGAGGTGGCCAAACACCTCGTCGTCGAAGCTGGTCTGGCCGGAGTCGGGAACGCGGAAGCGGATGGCATACGGGCGGCCCGCGGCGCGGCGACGCTGCCGCTCGGAATCCGGCAGGGTGCGGCAGGCGCCGTCGTATTTCCACGGGCGGCGTTCGGCTTCAGCCTTCGCGCGCTTGGCCTGAAGTTCTTCGCCGGTACAGAAGCAAGCGTAGGCCTGGCCCAGTCGCTCCAGTTCTGCCGCCAGGCCGTGGTAGCGCGCCAGGCGTTCGGACTGGTAGAGCGGGCCCTCGTCCCAATTGAGCCCCAGCCATTCGAGGCTGCGCAGGATGGCGGTCACCAGCTCGGGCTGCGAGCGATCGACGTCCGTGTCTTCAATCCGCAGGATGAAGACGCCACCGTGGTGGCGGGCAAACAGCCAGTTGTAGAGCGCCGTGCGCGCCCCGCCCACGTGCAGATACCCGGTGGGGGAGGGCGCAAAACGAACCCGAATGTCGCTCATAGTCACTCGACTCGGCCGCCCAGCGGCTGAGCAGAAGGGCAGGTTCTCGCGCCCGATTCCCAGTCGCGTCCGCGGCCGCGTGTACAAACTCTTCATCCTAAGCGATTTCCTCTGGGAAGGCAAAGAAAGCGTGGCTGGAAGCGGGCGCGGAAGAGGCTCTTGGCGGCAGGGTAGGAGGTCCCTGCCGCCAGGGCTGCCAGCGCCACGACGCGAAACAGGCGGGATCCTGAGCGGTGCTGGACAGTCGAGCCTCTCAACCATCTGTTCGGCAGAAGTTCAGCCTGGCTTGAATATTTCTTGAGCTAGTGCCGTTCCAACTATCTGGGGCCGCTTAATGGGATACAACGATCCCGCGAATAAATTGGAACGGGACTCGGCGAATTAATCCGGCGAATTAATTTGGAACGGCACTAGCCACGCGGTCCCCAGAAGCTGGCAACACGACTCTTCGTGCGTCCCCAGGCAGGCGACGTGCGCTGCGGCTCGCCGAGTGCGAGGCATTCCTTGCCAGAACCGGCGTGACGGGAAAAGCCCCTTTAATCTCCAGCACAAGTTGAATTTGGGGAAAGACCCTTCATAGCGTGGAGAAATTCTATTTTCTTGACGGCACAATATCCGACCTCTATTGTCCAAGTGCACCTGTGTGAGTTGGCGAGACCTTGTAAGGAGTCATCTTCGATCCACCTTGGGGGAGAAAGCGACATGCGCACCATGGCAACTTCGCGTTACGTCACTTGGGCAGTGACAGGCGTTTGTCTGACCTGTCTAGGCTCTCCGGGACTCCGGGCTCAGAGCCACCGTAGCGATGGCACTGCGGCGGAAGTAAAGAAGCTGGCGCAGCGCCTGGAGGAACTCGAGGAGCAGGTCAACGCGCTCCGCAGGGAGCTGGCGCTCGCCAACCAGCGACGGAGCGAGCCTTCAGCGCCCTCGACCGCCGCGGCTTCAGCACCAGCAACCAGCGCTCCAGCTAACTCAGTGCCGGCATCTTCGGCTGTTCCGTCAGGGGCCGGAAACGGCACGGGCAAGCCGAACTCCATCCAGACGCTGCTCGGCTCGACGCGCCTGAGTGGCTCGCTGGACGGGTACTACGGGTACAACTTCAACCAACCGCGTTCTCGGACTTCCGCCCTCCGGGCCTTCGACGGGCCTGCCAACCAGTTTTCGCTGAACCTGGTGGAGTTGACTCTTGCCAAGTTGCCAGACGCCGCGCACAGCCGCCTGGGCTATCGCGTTGCGCTCGGATTCGGCCAGGCCATGAACGTGGTGAATGCCGCCGAGCCTGGGGGCCCCGGCTTTGCCCAGTACCTCAAAGAGGCCTATTTCTCCTACCTCGCTCCCGTCGGGAAGAGCGGCCTCGCAGTGGACTTCGGAAAGTTCGTGACGCCGCACGGCGCCGAGGTGATTGAGACCAAAGACAACTGGAACTACTCGCGCGGCCTGCTTTTCACCTACGCAGTCCCGTTCTACCACTTCGGCCTGCGGGCCAAGTATGTATTCAGCGGCAAGTATGCGCTCAGCGGCTACGTGGTGAACGGCTGGAACAACATGGTGGACAACAACACGGGGAAGACGGTGGGGGTAAGCTTTGGGTGGAATCCCCACAAGAAGTTCGGTCTGAGCCAGAACTACATGGCCGGACCGGAACAGGCGGGGCTCAATCGGAACTGGCGGCAGTTGAGCGACACGGTAGTCACCTTCTCGCCGACTGAGCGGCTGTCGTTCCTCGCGAACTACGACTACGGCCGGGGCGACCGGCTGGCGGGCGTTCCGGAGCCGGTCTCCTGGACCGGGTGGGGGGGCTACCTTCGTTACGCTTTGGGGCGTAGCAACGCCTTGGCACTGCGCTACGAGTGGTACAGCGACCCCGACGGCTTCACGACCGGCACGGCGCAGGAAGTGCAGGAGTTTACCGGCACCTTCGAGCATCGCGTGGCGCAGCACCTCACGACACGCCTGGAGTTCCGACGCGATTACTCCAACCAGCCCAGTTTTCTGAAGGGAGATCTTCCCGTCGGCGCCCAGAACACCTTGGCAGCGGGAATGGTCATGACGTTCGACACGCGTGAGCCGGACTAAGGCGCGCCCCAGGCCTGGGGCGCCTTCGCGTTCACGCGCACGAGATCGCGCTTCGGTATCGAGCCGGGCGTCCCAGCCCGGCGGCCCTCGGGAGCGCTGACGCCTTCTCGCGGCAGCCGACCTTGCGAATAAGTGTTGACGCCCGGGGGTAACCTCTGCTATATTGTGGCCTCAGATGGCTGGTCCACGCCGGCTGTGGGGAGGCGCGGCGGGCGCGGACGGTCCAACGAGAACCATTCTCTGCACCCATCGTATCAGCGCCAGGCGAAGGGTTAGAACGTCCTAGCCGCAGAGGCAACCAGAGGCGGCTGAAGTTCTGTTTGTTGACCGCCTGAGGAACGCCTGCGATGGGGAAGTGGCTGGATAGTCTGCCTCCGAGCTTTGCACTGCCCGCCCTTGCTGCGTCTCTCCTGCTCCTTTTGATTGTCGAGCGCCTGTTCCACCACCGCGCCGAACGCAGGCGAATTCAGAGGGAATTCCTCCGCTACTCGGACCTGCACCTGCTCACGACGACCCTTTCCGCCAGCCGCGATCTGAAGCAGATGGTGGACCGGACGCTCGAGGGGATTCTGCAAGCCCTCGTGGTAGCCCAGGGGTGTGCGCTTGTGCATCTTCCTGGCCCCGACGGGCTGAACTATTCCAGCGCCAAGGGCTTTTCCAGCCGGGCACTCAGGCGGCTCGCGGCGAGCCCTCTCGGCGAGTACCTTTCCTTATGCGGGGAGCGCTGGGGGAGCCTGATGGTCTTCCCGGATTTGCTGCGGTCCGAGCTGATGGCCGCCCAGGGCCGCGACCCGCTCTTCCAAGAGTTCTGGGATGTCTTCACTGCCGAAGGGTCGAGAACCCTGGTTGTGGCGGCCCTTCAGACCCAGCAGGGGTCTTGCGGGGCGCTGGTGGTGGCCAGCCAGAAGGTGAGGAGGTTCCAGCCCGGTGAGCTGCGGCTGCTCTTGGGGATCAGCCGCCAGATTTCGGTGGCGCTGGGCCACTGCTCGTTGCAGAAGACGGCGCAGCGGCACGACGAGGAGCTGCGCATCCTGCATCGGGTGGGTGAAGCGCTGAGCGCCACCTTCGACTTGGAGAGACAGCTCCAGATTCTGCAGCGCGAATTGAAGGGCTTGCTGGGCGTGGCGAATTTCTCTCTGGCCTTTCAGGAGTCGCTCGAGGGGCGCCCGGAGACCGTATTCGCGTTCGAGGGCCGCGCCCAGGCGGCCCACAGCCGTGCGGCGGCGGATGGCCCTGCGGAATACGTGTTGCGCACCCGCGCTCCCCTTTTGATTACGCACGACTTCATCAACGCGACGCGCCGTCTGGGGATTTCGTCGGTTGACCCGGCGGTCCGGACCTGGTGTGGTGTGCCCATTCACTTCTCGGACGGCTCGGTGGCCGTGCTGACCGTGGCAGACTTTGAACGCGAGGGCGCACTCGACGAGCGCTGCCTCCATCTCTTGCAGATTCTGGCCGGGGAGGCGGCGGTGGCCATCGAGAATGCCCGGCTCTTCCAGCGCGAGCAGCGCCGGGCGCGCCATCTGGCGCTGCTGAACGAGGTGGGGCGGAAGGCCGCGGCAGTCCTCGATCCGCAGGAGCTGCTCACGAACATCTGCCAGCAACTGCGCACGGCATTTGGCTACGACTTGGCCCGCGTCCAGACGCTGGGCCGCGGGTGCGCCGAGCTGGTGGTGGAAGCCCAGGAAGGTTACGGGGCGAAGCTCCTCGGTCACCGCTTCAAGTTTGGTGAGGGGCTGGCAGGGGTCGCAGCGGAGAGTGGCGAACCCGTCCTGGCGAACGACGTGGAGCAGGATGAGCGCTACATTCCGCTGCACCCCGGCGTCCGGTCGGCGCTGAGCCTGCCCTTGATCTACCGCAAAGAAACCCTGGGTGTGCTGAGCGTCGAAAGCCTGCGCGAGCACTGTTTCTCGCCGCAGGATGTGCTCACGCTGCGCGCCCTGGCAGACCAACTCGCCATCGCCCTGCATAACGCCCGGGCCTACCAGGTGGCGCAGGAGCAGGCTATCACCGACAGCCTGACGGGCTTGAAGACTCATCGCTATTTCATGGAGGCCATGGAGGCGGAGTGGCGCCGCTCGCCGCGCTCGGGTCGGCCCTTCTCCTTGATCATGATGGACCTCGATGGCTTCAAGCAGGTGAACGACCGCTACGGCCACCTGGAAGGCGATAAGGTCTTGATCGCCGTGGCGCGGATCCTGGAGGCCCGCTCGCGTCAATCTAACGTCGTGGCTCGCTACGGCGGCGATGAATTTGCCCTTCTGCTCCCTGAGGCCGGCACGGAACAGGCAGAAATCCTCGGCGAGCGCCTCTGCGGGAGCTTCGTGGCCGACCCTTATCTGGCGAGCCGCAGCGTCACCGCCAGCCTGGGCATTGCCACTTTCCCGGTGCACGGCGCCACGCCGGACGAGATCCTGCGCGTGGCGGATTCCGGCATGTACCTCGCCAAACATGACCAAGGCAACCGCGTCCGCGTCGCCTCCAACCCTTCCGAGTCGGCTAGCGCCGATTGGGAACAGGAGTTGCTCCAGGCTTACCTGGGCGTGGCGGTGAAGCGCATGTTCTCCACGGGCCCCGAGGTGTTCAATCAATATCGGGCGCGCTTCGAGGCGGCCACGCAGGACGCCGAAGGTCAGAACGTCCCGCTCATGGACACCGTGACGGCTCTAGCCTTCGCCATCGACGCCAAGGACCATTACACCAAGGGCCATTCACAGACGGTCGCGAACTTGGCGGCACAGATTGCGCAGCAAGTTGGTGTGTCGGGCGCGGAACTGGAAGAGATCCGCTTGGCCGGAATCCTGCACGACATCGGCAAGATCGGCATCCCGGAGAGCGTGCTGAACAAGCCGGCCCGCCTCACGCCGGAGGAATTCGAAGTCATGAAGGGCCATACCGCGCTGGGGGACAACATCCTGGCGCCGCTCAAGGCCAAGGCCATCGAGCACGTCCGCCAGCTCGTGCGGCACCACCACGAGCGTTTCGACGGGCGCGGCTATCCGGACGGATTGAAGGGCGAAGAAATTCCACTCGGGGCGCGCATCCTTTCCATCGCGGATTGCTATGACACCCTTGTTTCCGAACGCGCTTACAAGAAACCCGTCCCCGTGCTGGAGGCAACCCGGGAACTCCGGCGCTGCCGCGGCTCGCACTTTGATGCGATGTTGGTGGATGCCTTCCTGGACTCGCTGGCGGTGATGGGTGATCCCCGCCGGCGCCCCGTGATCGAAAACACCGTCGACTAGGTATCTAGTGCCGTTCCAACTATTCCGAGCGACTCTCCGCGAGCGAATGGGCAAGTCCCGTTCCATCTTCCGGGGTCGGGAGCTTGGAACGGAGCCGGTGAGTTGGAACGGGACGAGCCTTGGTTGCAGGTGCATGGGTCCAAGGCATAGGCTCATTAAGTTGGAACGGCACTAGCCGACTGCACTGCCAGGGCGGATCGGCCGACGGGGTCCTGGAAACCGGCCTGCGCATCCAAAGCCAGAAGGTCCGTGAGCCCCCGCTCGAGCCGGCACGGCTCGTGGGGTGTGCGCCAGTGCAGAGGTTCTGTGAGAAGGAGGACGCTGCCGGCGGGAGATCTATTTCGTTTCCGTCTTGTTCTCGTCCGGAGGGATGTCCCGGAGGATGCGGGCGGCTTGCTGGAGGCGGGACCGAAGGTCCTCTGACAACGCGACGGACCCCTGGCGATGCTTTTCCAGCGCCTCCTGTAAAAGCTCGGCTCGTTGTTTCTCGAAGGACTCGACCGCATCTTGGAGACAAGCGTCGAGGTTCAACTTGGCTTGGTCAGCCCATTCCTTCATCATGACAGCCACGAGGCCGACGTGCTTGTACACCTTCTCGGAGGCTTCCAGGGTAGCTCGCTGGACCCGGCTTCTCAGATCGGCGACTCCACGCTCGCAGGATTGGTCGACCTCCCGCTGGAACTGCTTCAGGTAGGCCTCGCGCTGCTTCTCCGCCTCCTGTCGGAGGTGCGCCTCGAGCTCTCGGAGCGATTGCGCCTGCACTTCCTGGGCCGCTCGGGTTAACTCCCCGCGCGACCCCTGAGCCAGCAGGCCGGCTTCCTGGGTGAGCGTTTCCCGGGTGGATTGAGCCAGCGTCCCGAGCTGCCTTTCGATCTCCTCCTGAGAGTCTTTCCCCAGGGTCTTGAGTCTATCGGCAACCTGCTCGAGGGTGTCGTCGGCCTGCGTCTGAAGCAGTTGGGCGGAAGAGTCCATCAACTCGCGCGTCGTTTTTTGGAGCCGTTCCGTGGCGTCCTGCACGGCCTTGTCTTGGACGCGCGAGATTGTGGTCTGCAACTCGGTCTGCAGGCCCTGCGATTGAACCTCAGTGTAGTGGCGCAACGTGTCAAGGGCTGCGGTGGAAAGTTCCGCCACTTGCTTGCGGAATTTCAAACCCATGTCGTCGGCCCATGACTGAGTCTCTGCCTGGGCCGCGCGCAGCTTCGTCACGCCCTCTTCCACCGCGAGGCGCATCGTCTCTCTCGTGGCCTGCGCATCCTGCGCCGCGCCCCGGCTAGCAGCGTCGATCGCTTGTCCCCAGCTCTCGCGCGCCTTGGCGCTCGCGCCGGTGATTTCCTCCTGGACTCCCTCCTGCATCCTCCGCAGGTTCTGCCGGAAGGATTGCTCGGCCGTCTCGGCAGCCCCCTGGGCACGCGCCTGAAAGGTCCGGTCCACTTGCGCGGTGAATTGGGCCGCCAGCCCCTCCAAGGACTTCTCCATCTCCGGATGGAGCGCGGCAGCCATCTCGTCGGCTGTCTTCCTTAACCGCTCCCCAAATTCGGCGACCGCAGTTTGAAGGAGCCGACTGATGTGCGCGCTGACTTGCTCCGCCGCCTGCGCCTGTTGGGTTTGCAGTTGAGGCTCTGTCTGGGACCGGTGCTCTTCAGCCAGAGCCGCTAGCCGGGCTTTGGCCTGTTGCGAGGACGCTTCGATGACTACCTCTGCCTCTGCCTGGAGGCGTTGGCGCGTTTCCTCGATGAAATGGCTGGAAAGCTCTTCCACCGTCACACGCAGTCCGTCTTTCGCCTGCTCCGTGGCCGAGCAGATCGTTTCCCGGGAGAACTGCTGCATGTGGGCCTGGGTTCGGTCGAGCTCCGCTTGCCAGGTCCGCGGAAGCTCTTGGAATCTGGCCAGCAGGGCTTCGAGGTCGGCGTGTGAAACCCGCACGGAGCTGGAAAGCGCGTCGAACTCCTGCCGAAGTGAACGCAGCAGGTTCTCTTTCTCCTCCAAGAGTTTCGTCGCCTCCTGGAGGCTGGCGAGTTTCTGGGATTCCGCGGGCGCGGCCATGCTCGGTTGAGCAGGTCCCGTGGGGGCCTGGCGTGGTTGCTCAGCCGGCGCAGGCACGGCGGACGGGGCTTCCGCCGTCAGGCTGGCCGGGGCGGCTCCTTCGGCACCTCCACCGGCCGCCGGCGGAGAGGCGGAGAGCGCCCCAGCGGGCTTGGAGGCTTCCGCGGGCTGAAGGGTGGCTGGAGGGCTCAATCTCAGAGGCCTAGGGGCAGAAACCGCCTCGGGCGTCGCTTCAACCGCCCGGACACTGACGCTGACGGAACCGCTTCGCTGCCAGTTCTCGGGGGGGAACTTAACACCCCACACATTCTGGGCCTCGTTCAACTCAACCCCAACATCGAACGGATCCTCGGGAAAGCGCTTTTCACCCACTCGAACCACATGGGCCTTGCTGGTGCGTCCCAGGACGGGGTTTTCGATCGCGACTTCGTCACCGATCCGCAATTCGTGGAACGTGGCAATTCTCGCCCCTTGCTTGTTGACGCTAATCGTCCAGGTGTTCTCCTTGAACACTTGGCCGTTGGCGTCCACGCCGCGCAGAATAATCGGCAGGGAAGTGGACAAACGTGCGCTCCGTCGGCCAACCACGACCGGCGCCTCGGAGTAGTCTTCTTTGGGCAAGGGCGACATACTCTTCCAATTATGGACAAGGCCTGGGGCTAAGTCAACTCTTCTTAACCCGTTGGACTGCAAATGAAAACGAATACACTCTCCCTCTGGCCACGCTTGGTGGCCTGCTTCGCCCCGTCCCTCCTCTCCAGCCGCGTACAACGCGAATCCTCCTCTTTTCAGGACCGCGTTTCAAGACCCGGGAGTACTGGTACCAAGGTACCGGAACTCGCGGCGGCTGGAAGGGATGCTGGGGGCTCGACTGGTTCCGAGACGGGGCCCTCCTGCGCTATTCGTTGCGCTCGGCTACACGCTGAGCCGAGCGGCAAGAGGGCGTCATGACGCGCCTCTCCTGCCAGGAGCTCTTGGCGCGTGAGCAACGGCCCGGCTCCGAAATGTGGCATAATCATGTTCTTGGATTCGACGTGCCGAGGCTTTATACCGCGGGTGGATTCGCCCGGGAGACGGTATCCGTGACCTGTCCTATTTGCCGGAAACGCAAACCGAAGCGATTCTGTCCCGCCAAGGCGGAGACCATTTGCGCGGTCTGTTGCGGCACGGAGCGCGAGGTGAGCATTGATTGCCCGTCGGACTGTACCTATCTCGTGGCCAGCCGGTCGTACGATCTCGACCGCCGGGAGATCGACTGGTCGAAGGTCCCATTTCCTGAGACGAAGATCCCCGCCTCTTTTGTGGTGGCGCACGAGAAGTTGTTGCTGGCGCTCTCTTACGCCATTTGCCTGCAGGCGCGGGACGACCGCCTGGTAGTGGACGCTGACGTGCTCGTCGCGCTTCCGGCGCTGGCGGAGACTTACCGGACGCTTTCCAGCGGCCTCTACTATGAGAGGCCTCCGGATTACCGCGTGCAGCGCGAACTCTACGAGAAGCTCAAAGCCGTGGTGGAAGATTTCAAGAAGGCCGAGGTTCAGCAGGCGGGGGTGAGCAGCACGCGGGACGCGGAGATCCGCGACGCGGCGGTATTCCTGGCGCAACTGGGTGCGACGCGCACGAATGGCCGCGCCAGAAGCCGCGCGTACCTCGATTTCCTGCGCACCCAATTCAAGTCGGAAGAATTCTCCAAGCCCGCGTCCAACATCCTCCTGCTGCCTTGAAGAGCAGGGGCTGGGGATTCGGGGCTAGGGGCTGGGGCACAAGCCAGCGACCAAGGGTTCTTGACTTTCAACTGTTGACTTTCAACTTTCGACTGATTTCCCATGAGCCAGGTGGACGAAGTTCGGGCTGCGGCGGACATCGTCAAGGTGGTGGGCGATTACGTCAAGCTGCGCAAGGCGGGCGCCAACTTCATGGGCCTGTGCCCGTTTCACCAGGAAAAAACTCCTTCCTTCGCCGTGCATCCCACCAAGCAGATCTTCCACTGTTTCGGCTGCGGGGTAGGCGGCGATGTTTTCAAATTCGTGATGCTCATCGAGAACCTCTCCTTTCCGGAGGCGCTGCGCCGGGTGGCGGAGAAAGTCGGGGTGCCTCTCCGCGAGGTTTTCCGGGACGAGATTTCGGACGCCAACGCGCGCGAGCGCGCCGCGCTGTACAAGGTTCACGAAGCGGCGGCCAAGTTCTTCGCCTCGCAACTGGGAGGAACAGCGGAGGGCCGAGCGGCGCGGGCCTACCTGGCTGACCGGGGCCTGAGCGACGAAGTGGTGGGACGCTTTCGGCTGGGCTATGCGCCGGCTGACGGCCAGGCCCTGACTCGTTGGCTGCTGGATGCAGGCTTCACGCCGGAGATCCTGGAGAAGAGCGGGCTCGTGCTGCGGGATGCTGAAGGCAAGCGTCACTACGACCGCTTCCGGCGGCGCATCATCTTTCCCATCGCTAATGAATCCGGGAAAGTCGTGGCCTTCGGGGGCCGTGCCCTGGGCGACGACCAACCCAAGTATCTCAATTCACCCGAAACGCCTATCTACACCAAGGGTCGTGTGCTGTACCACCTGGACCACGCCGGAAGCGCCATCCGCAAGCTTGATTATGCCATCCTGGTGGAAGGCTACATGGACTGCATCGCGGTGGCGTCGGCGGCTATCGAGAGTGTGGTCGCCACTTGCGGCACCAGCCTCACTGAGGGCCAGGTGCGGCTGCTGGCGCGCTACTCGCGGCGGGTGGTGGTGAACTACGACCCGGACTCGGCAGGCGTCGCGGCCACCCAGCGCTCCCTGAATCTGTTGCTCGAGGAAGGCTTCGAGGCCAAGGTGCTGGCGCTGCCCGGGGGCCTCGACCCCGACTCGTTCATTCGTCGCCAGGGTGCCGCGGCGTATCGCGAGCGGCTGTCGGCCGCGCCGACCTATCTTGATTACTTGACGGAGCGCGCCGCCGCCCAGCACGACCTTTCCAGGCCCGAGGGGAAAATTGCGGCTGCCAATGCCATCATGCCTTACCTGGCAAGAGTGCCCAACGCTATGCTCCGGGCCGAATTGGCGAACCGGCTGGCGGAGCGGCTGCGCCTGGACGAGCGATTGCTGCGCGAAGAGTTGAGGCGGGCGGCGGGGGAAGGCCGGCCAGGAATTCAAACTCAGGTGGGAGGAACAGCGGCAGCGAAGGCTACGCCGGCCGAGAAGCAACTCCTGCGAGCGTTCATGGAGAGCAATGAATTGGCCGATGAGTTATTGACCAAGCTGGTGGAAGAGGGTGACTGCGCAGGCTTGGCGACGGAGGCGGTTTTCAGGCAATTGCTGGAGGCGCGCCGGCGGGGGGAGAAAATCGAACTCTCAGGGTTGAAGGAGCGGCTAACACCGGAGGCCGAACGGCTGGTCTTTGAGTGTCTGTTTGATTCCGGGGAAGC
This sequence comes from uncultured Acidobacteriota bacterium, assembly GCA_964495535.1. Classification (GTDB taxonomy): domain Bacteria; phylum Acidobacteriota; class Terriglobia; order UBA7540; family UBA7540; genus JALHUF01. Next base: position 13,441 of record CAZBWJ010000061.1, read on the forward strand.
GCCCGACCGCGAACAAGTCTCGGCCTGCTACCGGGCGCTTCGGCGAAGAAGAGCAGAGCGGGAACGTGACAGGCTCCAGGCGGCTATCCAGGAGGCGGAGCGTGCCCAGGACCAGAAAAAGCTGACGGAGCTGCTTGATGCTAAGGCCAAGCTGGTCAAGGAGATGGCGGCATTGGGAAGGGGCTGAATTTTTTTCTCGCAAAAGCAAACAAGGTCGTGCAATAATACATCTAACTACTGGAGCTGTGGGAGATTGAAGGTTTTCCGCAGCGCTTCTTTGAGGATGCCGGAGGCAACACTTCGGGGGTGGAGGTGTTGCCTTGTCTTTTTGGGTCCATCCGTGACTTGTCTCTCGCAGGGGGTCAGGACCGTTGGCCTTTGATGAGAAGTTCGACCAAGTAAACAAACTAATAAACATGGGCAAGGAGAAGGGTTACCTTCTCTATGACGAGGTCAACGACCTCCTTCCCTCCGACGTCCATTCCGCCGAGGACCTCGACGGTTTGCTCTCGATGTTTGACAGCGCCGGGATCGAAGTCCTTGAATCCCCGCGCGCCAAGTCTGCCGAGAAGCTGGCGATCGAGAAGAGCGAAGAGGGCAAGGCTGAGGAAGGCGGGGAAGAACTGGAACTTGACCTGACGCCCGGCGCGCTCGACAAGACCAATGACCCCGTCCGCATGTATCTGCGCGAGATGGGGACCGTGCCCCTGCTCACCCGCGAGGGCGAGGTGGAGATCGCCAAGCGAATCGAGCGAGGCCAGCTGAACGTCCTCAAGGCGCTGTCGCGCTCGCCCGTTGTGGTTCGGGAGATGTTCACCCTGCGCGAGGAGGTGCAATCCGGGCGGAAATCCGTCAAGGAAGTCGTCACCTTCAATGACGATGAATTGACGGAGGGCAAGGTCGAGGAGCGCATAGGCGAGGTGATTGCCCAGGTCGACGAGGTCGAGCGCCTCAACAAGCGGCTGGGGCAGTTGAAGGCGAAACGCGACTCGATCCCGCGCCGCAAGCGCCCCCGAGATTTCCGCCGTTATAGCTGGACCGTGGCTCGCCTCTGGATCCTGAGTTCCCAGTTGATCCGCTCGATCGAGTTCACCCACCTGGAGCGCAAGCGGCTGATCGAGAGAATCCGCCAGGCGGCGGACGAAGTCCGGCCCCTGGAGCGTGAGGCCAGCAGGCTCGAGAAGCGGCTGGACAGCGCCCGGGGCAACGGCAACAAGGACCAGCGAAAAGAACTCCGCCAGGTGCGCGCGCGCCTCAACGAGATCGAAGCCCAGACGGGATGCACGGCGTCCGAGCTCAAGCGCACCTTCCAGACCATCGTCAGCGGGGAGATGGAGGCCGAGGCGGCCAAGGGCGAGCTGATCGAGGCGAACCTCCGGCTGGTGGTTTCCATCGCCAAGAAGTACACCAACCGCGGGCTCCAGTTCCTGGACTTGATTCAAGAGGGCAACATCGGCTTGATGAAGGCGGTGGACAAGTTCGAGTACCGCCGGGGATACAAGTTCTCCACCTATGCCACGTGGTGGATCCGCCAGGCCATTACGCGCGCCATCGCGGACCAGGCGCGCACCATCCGCATCCCCGTGCACATGATCGAAACCATCAACAAGCTCATCCGCACCTCGCGCCAACTCGTGCAAGAGTACGGCCGCGAGCCGACTTCGGAAGAAATCGGCAAGCGGATGGACATCCCTGTGGTCAAGGTGCGCAAGGTGCTGAAGATCGCGCAGGAGCCCATTTCGCTCGAGACGCCCATTGGCGAGGAGGAAGATTCGCACCTCGGCGACTTCATCGAGGACCGGGGCGTGATTTCCCCCGCCGAGGCCGTCATCAACATCAATCTGAAGGAACAGACCGAGTCGGTGCTGAAGACCTTGACCCCGCGCGAGGAGAAGGTCATCAAGATGCGCTTCGGGCTGGACGACGGCAGCGAGCACACGCTCGAGGAAGTGGGCCAGAGCTTTGCCGTGACGCGGGAACGCATCCGGCAGATCGAAGCCAAGGCGCTGCGGAAACTCCGCCACCCGTCGCGGAGCCGCAAGCTGCGCGCCTTCCTGGACGCCACGGTGCGGGAGCAATCCGCCTAGTGCCGTTCCAACTAGCTGGGGCTGTTTAATGGGATACAACGATCCCGCGAATAAAGTTGAAACGGGACTCGGCGAATTAAGCTGGAACGGCACTAGCCTGTGGGGCGCATCCCCGCAGAGCGAGTTTCGCAGTGGAAGGACTTGCCTGTGCCACGGAGGTCCAGCCCATGAAAGATTGTCCCTATTGCGGCTACGCGAATCTGGACGCGGCAACCGCATGTCGCAAGTGTGAGGCGGGTTTCTTCCGGCAAGAAATCCCGACCCACTCCAAGTCCTATTGGGTGGGCCCCGAGAGGGCGCGGGAAATTCGCAACAAAGCTCTTTGCGCCTTTATCCTGGGGCTGCTGATCAAGGTGTACTGGGGCGGCTACGGGCCCTGGCCGGTTATCGATTACCCTCCCTGGGCCAATATCCGGCCGTGGCTTGAGCCACTGCTTCTCGTGGGCGGAGTTCTCCTCTATCTTGCGGGCTGGGTTCTGAAGTGGATCTGAGCGGGCGCCCTCGGCGCTGTCGCCGCGCCCGGCTCAGTCGGTTCGTGTTTGTCAATCTGACGACGCATCCCCCTCGCCGGCGCTACTTCCCCCGATAGCCGAAGACGTGCTCGAACTGCAATTGCAGGACCACGCGGCCCCGCGGCGTGTTGTGGTTAAGCCCGATGGGAAACGACACGCCCACTTCCAGAAGCTTCTTGGTGCGAGTCAGCAAGCCGTAGCGTATGCCGGGAGCAAGGACCGTGACGAGCTCGGAGACTCTCGTCGTTCCCGCCGCACCCGTTTCCAGACGGTCCTCGTGCCCCAGGCCGTACTCGAGGAAGAGATGAATGTCGTGGTGAGATGTCCCGTGAGGTTTCTCCAGAGGTCGGAGGCCCAGCGCTGCCGCCCAAAAGAGGTTATGAAGGTTGAAATCGCGGCTTGAGCCGATGGTGGGGTCACTCACGGAAGGGAATAGAGCGAGGTTCACCGACGTGTAGAGGAAGGCTGGCCCGCCCCAGTCCTTGGCGGCGGCCACATCCCAGGCGAAGCCCGTCGTGTCGAATCCCGTGCCCCGTAGCAAGCTCCCGGAGGGAACGATGAACTGTGGTCCCATGGCCAGCGAGAAGGGAGCGGAGGATTCTTGGAGGAGCCGATAGCGCACGCCAATGACACTGTCCGCCAGGGAGAAATCAGAGGTGAGCGTCCTGCCGCGCAGACGGTCGCGCTCCCCTTCGGCCGACATAATCACATCAAGTTCCCACCGGTCCGTCAGGCCCCATTCCGTGCGCAGCAGCGTCCCAAACTCCGCATGTTGGAGAGTCGAGCCGCCCAGGATGGACGTCCGGCGCCCCCACTCGGCGGGCAGAATGAACTGGATGGAGTTCTTCTTCTGCGTGTAGGGCCCGCTGGCAATGAAGGCGAAGTCCGGCTCTTCCGGCTCGTCGCCATCCGGTTGTGCGGGGCTTCGAACGGCCGAACTATCCTCGCGGGCAGCCTGAGTATCGGAGTGGAGAACGGCGGGATCGTCGCCGCCCAGCAGACAACCGCAGCAGAGGAGGAGCACGGAGATCGAATGCAGGACCTTCAGCATGGCGCCGCCCAAGCAATGTCCGGTGATCGCCAAGAGTGTCTCACATCGTCCGCGGCCCGGCGCGGGGCTCGCCATCACCGCGGTGGGAGACGAGAGGGTTTTCTTCGACACTCCCGCCAGAACTACGAAGCCGGCCCTGCACATCTGATGCAGTTTTATTGCATATAGCCTGACTCGTCAGAACGAATGACTTGCAGTTGGGCCCCGGCTTTGCTAGAGAGTGCGCCAGACGGACACGGAGGCTATCGCAATTCATTTGCATGTAGAAATGTACATTCCTTTCGCCCACCTGTCAAGCCGGAGGCCTCGCGCACGACCGAGGGCGCGGAGCCCAAGCGTCTTAGTTATCCATGCTTGTGTATGGCCAAGAGGTCACTTTGGGGGTCCCAAAGTGCAGGATTCGGACGCCCACACCCGACCCCCCAATAGCGGGTTCTTCCGGGCCAAGGCGAATGACCTCGGCTACACAGCGGATCTCGAGCGCGGAGTTAGGGTTGAGTTCGGCGGGGATGTTCCAGGTCAGGTGGAGGGCTTGGCCAAGGTGAAAAGCTGCTCGGGCCCAGAAGTAAGCGCCCTTGTTGCTGACGTCGCGCGTCCGACCTTCAACGACTACCAGCGTTCCGCCGGAGCCGGGATTCAGTTCCACTCGCACCGGAAGGTCGAGGACCTGCCGGGCAAAGTTCCTTCGTTCTTGGCTGCTTCGGAGTTCAGTCATCGGTCGGGACTTCCATCTGCTGATCTAGAGCGGGAAAAGCTTTCGGACCTTCGAATTGAGCTGGAGTGAGCAGGGTGAAGCGATCCGCGCCGCCGGGAAGCTAATTCAACCGAACGTGCTGCGCAAGTCCCTTGGGCGTCATTGACACCGTGTGCACGCCCCTTTTCTCGGCGGGTTCGGGGGACGGTGCGGCGCAGGAGCGCTAATACTCGGCGCGGCCTGGGTCTCACATCTTGCGGCCCAGCGGCGGGCTGGTCTTGCCTCAACCGCCAGAGTGCGATAGCCTCACCTGAACCACAGGCTGATATTGTGAGCCCTCGATTTCCAAGAAGAAGGAGGCAATAATGAGCAGCCCGG
>CAZBWJ010000062.1:0-17645 GCA_964495535.1 uncultured Acidobacteriota bacterium
GTTGCGAGCCGAGAGCGTGTTCCCTTATTCGCGTCGAAAACAGGAATTGGAGAAGCTTATTTCCAGCATCCTGGCAGGACCGTGAGCGCCACTTGAAGGAGGCTGTTCGGTCTGAGCCAGACGGGAACGCGCCTTCGGAAATGGGCGAACCCAAGAGTGACGCCAGGTCAGCCAGTTGCTGCAAACGAAAGGGAATTGCACGCACTTACGCCGTGTTATCCTGACTCCTGCCGGAGCGGGGTCTTTTCTTTGGTTCTCGCAGGGGGGTAGGGTGCGAGTAAAGAACAATAAGATGTCCGAAGGCGAAGTGGCGGAGTACTACATACGAGTGCATAGAGACGCGTTCGCGCGCAACGAACGGGACCGTCTCGATGCAGTGATTCATCCGGGAGCAAGCCAATGGGTGAATCGTTTCGTGGACTATGCGCACCGTCTAGGAATGAACAAGGCCTTCGCTTACCTGGAGACTGAGTGTGGTTCACTGTCGAACCGTTCTGTCCTCGACTTGGGCTGTGGCCGGGGCCGCTGGGCGAGAGAGTATGCATGCCGGGGGGCGCGTGTGACGGGCGTGGATATTTCCCCGGACGCGATCGAGGTGCTAAGCAGAGAAATGCCGGGGCATCGCTTCCTTTGCCAGGACATCACCCGTCTGGTCGTTCCCAAGGAAAGCTTCGACGTAGTGAATTCCGTGACGGTGTTGCAGCACTTGCCTGAGGAAGGGCAGCGAATCGTTTTGCGCTTGGTCAGCAGCTGCCTCAAGCACGGGGGCTACCTTGTGCTTTTGGAGAATATCGCGGATTTCGGGGCAGTGAACGTCTTTGCCCATCGAACCGAGGAGTGGATCGAGCGCGTGGAGTCCACTGGTCTGCGCCCCTGTAGCCACTGGGGCAGCAATTTTGAAGCGCTCTTCCGCGGCCTCCATTGCGTGGCCAAGCTGGCAGGTGGAAAGCCGTCTGCGCCAGACAGCGCGGGGGGCCCCGTCGCTTGGGCCGAAACGCGGACCTTGAAAAACCGGATGAAGTCTGCTGTAAAAATCGTTGTTGCGTTGTTGTCGTATCCAATCGAGTGGTGCTGCCATAAATTGCCCGTGGCAATGCCCACCCATAGCGTTATGGTCTTCCGTAAGTAGCATCTTCCGGCGCCTGGCCAAGCGCGCGCACTGTGCAAGTTGTTCCTGAAGCGCGGCAGCGATTTTTCATGAATATTCTGCACGTCGTCGGCGCCCGTCCTAACTTCATGAAAGTCGCTCCTATCATGGCGGCACTCCGTTGCCGGAGCGGAGTTCGGCAGACCCTCGTCCACACCGGCCAGCATTACGATGCGAACATGTCGCGCGATTTTTTTGTCCAGCTCCAGATTCCAAAGCCAGACGTCAATCTGGGAGTAGGCTCCGGCAGCCACGCTGAGCAGACGGCGAATGTCATGACCAGGCTCGAGCCGGTCGTCAGCGAACGGAAGGCCGATATCGTTCTAGTCTACGGCGACGTGAACTCCACATTGGCGGCAGCGCTGGTTTGTGCTAAATTGGCAGTCCCCGTTGCTCACGTCGAGGCAGGCTTGCGTTCCTTCGATCGCACGATGCCGGAGGAAATCAATCGCCTGCTCACGGACCAGCTTGCGGATTTGCTTTTTACGCCGTCGGCCGATGCGGATGAAAACCTACTGCGGGAGGGGGTGCCAGCGCGAAAGATCCATTTGGTCGGCAACGTCATGATTGACACTTTGGTGCGATTGCTACCGCATGCGAAGGTGTCGGGCCTTGTAGATAGGCCCGAGCGTTATGCGTTGGTCACCCTGCATCGGCCGTCCAACGTAGATGACGCGGCGATGCTGCGCCGGATCATGGATGCTCTGGACGAGATAAGCCGGCAGCTCCCGGTGCTCTTCCCCATTCATCCACGCACACGCCAAAGGCTCGGTCAGATTGGGTTTACGGTGGCGACGAACGGTCGGCTCCGTTTGCTGGAGCCGATGGGTTACCTGGAATTTCTCGCCTTACAGCGATTGGCCACCGTGGTGATCACCGATTCCGGCGGGATGCAGGAGGAGACCACTTATTTGCGTGTACCATGTTTGACGTTGCGAGAAAACACCGAGCGGCCGATCACGTTGAGCATGGGCACCAATACTCTGGTGGGGCAGAACATGAGCCGCTTGCGAAACGAGGTGGAGCGTATCCTGGGCGGTCAGGCAAAGCAAGGTCGGATACCGCCGCTCTGGGATGGCCGGGCCAGCGAGAGGATTGCCGAAATTGTTGCCTAGGTTTGGCGGAGAAAAGATGAGCGCGGACGACCTGCCCGACCTTAAAAAACGCGTAAAGGACCATTGGGAGACCGAAACGTGTGGAACGAGATATGCCATCGAATTACAGAACGAGAGGAGGGAATTTTTTTCTTCTATCGAGCGCAATCGCTACGAACAGGACTATATGCTCCCTGCATTCGCGGGGTTTGAGGAAGCCCGCGGCAAGAAGGTCTTAGAGGTAGGCGTTGGGGCTGGCACAGATTTCGTACGGTGGGTCCGTGCGGGCGCGGCGGCCTATGGAATTGATCTTACGGAGGCCTCGATTAGGCTGGTTAAGGAACGATTGCAGCTTGAAGGTCTGAAGGCTGATGTGGCGGTGGGAGATGCCGAAGAGCTGAACTTCCCTGAAAACTACTTTGATATTTATTATTCTTGGGGCGTCTTACATCATACGCCGAATATCGAAAAGGCTTTGGCGGAAGGTTGGCGGGTGTTAAAGCCGAGCGGTATCATGAAGGTTATGCTATACCATTATCCAAGCGTTTCCGCCTGGCTGATATGGATACGGTATGGCCTGCTGCGCGCTGATCTCAGAAGCCCACGCACGTTGTTTTCCGAAAATGTCGAGAGCCCCGGGACACAATTGTTTACAAGAAGGGAAGTCGAGGCGCTATTCGGGAGATTTTTCAAGCGCAATGAGATCGAAATTCGCACGTATCTCGGTTCTGGCGATCTGTTGACTCACAAATTTTCCAGGAAGTACCAAGGGTGGAAATGGCAAGCCGCAAGATGGTTATATCCAAGATCTGTCGTGAAACATGTACTTGGCCACCGCTTTGGGACAGTAATGACCATACGGGTAACCAAGTAACCAAGCAGGTGACACGTTTATAGGCGGTTCCGGGTCGGGACATGAACCGGCTTCACACAGAGCTGGACCGTATTCTGGCTGGCAAGGCCAAGCCGGGCACAGTTCCACCGGTTTGGGACGGCAAGGCAAGCGAACGAATGGCCAGCCTTTTGGTGGCTTGGCACCAGAACAGGACAACGCGTCAGACAGTATCCTTCCAGACCGAGTCTACCTCCTCACATACTGGGAGCTGAGATGACGAACGCGCAGAGTTCGCCGCGCACGCTGGGAACAGTTGTCGTGACCGGGGGAGCGGGAGCGATTGGGACACGACTGGTCCGTCGCCTTCTTGACGACGGCGCAGAATCGGTCGTGGTTATCGATGATTTGTCGTCCGGATACGACTGGCTGGTCCCTTCCGACAGTCGCGTCAAGCTGCTGGTGCGGGACGTATGCGACTTGCCGAAGATCGAGTTGGACGTCGCGAGCCCGCTCGTTTTCCATCTGGCCGCCTTCTTCGCCAACCAGAACAGTGTGGAGCATCCTCTGGATGATCTCCGCAGCAACGGTCTGGGGACGCTCACCGCGCTGCTGTGGGCTCGGGAGCACTCCGCGCGCGCGTTGGTGTATGCGTCCGCGGGTTGCTCGATTGCGGGGCATGGGGTCGAAGGGCCGATTCGCGAAGATATGCCTGTCAGCCTCCATCTCGATACCCCCTATCAGATCACCAAGGCGCTGGGCGAGTTCTACTGCAACTACTTCAATCCTGAAATGCCGACTGTGCGGTGCCGGTTCTTTAACTCGTATGGGCCTGGGGAGGTTCCGGGCCTATATCGCAACGTAATTCCGAATTTCATTTGGCGTGCCCTTAACAACGAGCCGCTGATCATCACGGGCACGGGAGATGAAACCAGGGACTTCGTCTATGTGGACGACCTCGTGGATGGGCTGATCCGCGCTGCCTTGACCCCGGGTGCCTACGGTGAGGCCTTCAATCTGGGGACAGGCGTCCAGACCCGGATCATCGACCTCGCGGAACTGATTATCAAGACTTGTGGGTCTCGAAGCCAGATTCAGTTCGCGCCGCGCAGACCCTGGGATAGGAGCCTGCACCGCGAGGCGAGCATCGACCGGGCCAAGACCGTGCTCGAGTTTCGCCCGGTTGTCGCTCTCCGGGAAGGCATTGAACGGACCGTGGCGTGGCACCGTGAGAATCGGGCCCGCCTGGAATCGACTTTGAGGTGTGCATAGTGAAGGTTCTGGTAACCGGCGGGGCTGGGTTTATTGGTTCGCACATCGTGGATGCCTTGTGCGCGCGGGGCCAGGAGGTCATCTGCATCGATAGTCTCGACCCGGGCGTGTATCAAGCGCCGCCGAGTTATCTTAACCCGGAGGCGCAGTACTGCTTCGTGGATCTCAGGTACTGGAAACCAGATTCGCGATTCGACGACGTCGAGGCGGCAGTACACCTTGCGGCGCTGGGGGGTGTCTCCCGGGCCGCGCGGGAGCCGGAAAACATCATTGGCGCCAACTGCGGCGGAGCTGCCAGATTGGCGGAAGTCGCTCGGTCCTGGGCGAGGTTGCGTACCTTGATCCTGGCCAGCAGTTTCAGCGTTTACGGCGCCAACTACACCTACCGGTGCAACAAGTGCGGGCGCGAGCGGGATGCGTATCGGGAAGTTGAGGACTTGGAGAAGAATCGTTTTGAGGTGATGTGCCGGCAATGTGGGAGTGAGGCGGTGATCGTCCCGGTCAAGGAGAGCGCCAGCCCGGCGCCCCTGGAAACCTACGGCGCGTCGAAGTACATGCAGGAACTCTGCTTTCGAGGTTTCACCCGTTGCCCGGTCCAGATCCTTCGTTTCTCGTCCGTATATGGGAAACGCCTGCGCCTTGACGATGGCGAGGCGACCATTATCGCGAGGTTAGCCGGGTGGGTCCGGTCCGGAGTGCGGCCGAAGCTCTTTGAGGACGGCCGTCAGATTCGGGATTGGGTGCACGTCGGGGATGTGGCGGCAAGCGTTCTGGCGTTACTCGATGGCAAGCCGGCCCCTCCGATCATGAACGTTTGCTCGGGGACGCCGACCACGCTGGTCGAAGCCTGTAACGCCATTTCACGCGTGCTGCAGGTTGATTGCCCGCCGGAAATTGTCGGTGGCTTTCGCCCGGGGGACATGCGGCATTGCCTGGGGGATGCATCAGCTCTTCGCTGTCTTATTGGCCGTGATCCTGTGCCCTTCTCGGAGGGGGCCGCGCTGGCCTTCAGCTCTCTGACCTGCGGCTCGTAATCACGGGCGCAAGTCCTGGCTTTGTTCGTCCAGGAACGCCCAAAGGAGACTAGCAGCTCATATGTGCGGAATCTTGGTGAGGTATGGCGGCGACCGGCCCTTCAGCCATCGGTTGTTCCGGTGTTTGCGCCGGCGCGGGCCCGACCAGTTCGGCTTCTGGACCGATGGGAAGCTCCACATGGGGCACACCCGGCTGTCGATTATTGGGCTGGATGAGCGGGCGACGGAGCCCCTGGAGAACGAGACCCACGTGCTGGGTTACAACGGCGAGATCTACAACTTCCACGACATCAATCGTCGGTTGCGGTCGGAAGGGATTGAGGTCAGCGGCGCCAACGACGCCGAGGTCTTGCTCCATGCCTGGAGCCGTTGGGGAGCTTCCATTCTCACCGAGTTGACCGGGTTCTGGGCTTTCGTGGTGTACGACAAGGTACGGCGCAAGTTGGTGCTAGTTCGGGACCAGTTTGGGGTCAGGCCGCTTTACTACTCGCATTCAAAGAAAAGCACCGTTGTCTCGTCGTTGATACCGGCGATCCTTGATGTCATGGATGAATCACCCGAACTGGACTACCACGCCCTTTCCGAATACGCCCGGTATCAGTTCACCTTCGGCGACAAGACATTCATCAAGCAGATTCGCAAGGTAATGCCCGGCCATCTCGTCGAGATTGATCTGGAGAGTGGCGAACTGACAACAAGGTGTTATGAAGACATCTTTGCGCCTTCCGGGCAACCTTTGCGCGAAGTCACGCCGGGGCGGGTTGCCGAGACGCGGGAACTGCTGGCCCAGTGCATACTGGATTCCACGATCAGCGACACATCGTTCACGACGTTCTGCAGCGGGGGGCTAGACTCCAGCTTCATCACGCGCGTTGCCCGGCCTGACGTTGCCTATCACTGCAACTATTCCGACCCGGAATGCAACGAGACCTTCTATGCGCAACAGGTCGTGGGCGGGACCTCCACGCGCTTGTTTGTGGTCAACGCCCAGGAATCCTTCGACCTGGTTGCGCGCCTCCGGGACATCGTCGAGGATTTTGACGAACTGACGATCGGCTCCGTCATTCTGCCGATGGATGATCTGTTGGCCCAGGTCAAGCGACGCTACAAGGTAATCCTTACGGGAACAGGCGGGGATGAGCTGTTTGGCGGCTACGTCCGGTACCAATTGGCGCTGGGGGTCTGTTATCAGGACTCGTACCGGGCGCTTTACGCCAAGATGCGGCCGCTCTCCTCGGCCGCTGACCGCTTCGAGTTGGCGCACCGGAAGGGCGATCCGGCAATTTTCAGGTTCTATGAACCAGAGGCTGACCGGACCTTCCGGGAAGCCTTTGAGGCCTGCCGGCTCGATGGCGACGACCTGGAAGCAATGCTCCGGTTCGACCGGCGATATTTCTTGCCCGGCCTGCTAAACATTGACGACAAGATGGGCGGTCGCCACTCTCTGGAAAGTCGGCCGAGCTATCTCCACCAGAAGTTGGTGCGCCACCTGCTGACCTTGGACTCGACTCCCGTGTTGCGCAACGCCAACCTGAAGCCCTTGCTGCGGGAACTGGCGGACGGAATCGTGCCCAAGGAGGTCATCCACCGGACCGACAAGATGGGCTTCACGACTCCCGTGGGGACTTTCGTTAACAATGCATCGCATCTGATTCGTGAGCAGATTATGAATTCCCGTTTTCGTGACTACTACGATCTGAGGAAAGTGAGCCTGACGGCCGAGACGAAGTTCTCGCGCGAAGTGTTCGGTTTGCTGATGCTGGACCTCTGGCTGAATCGCTACCTGCGCGCCCAGGAGGGAACTGCTTAGATGGGGATGGAAATCGTGCTCGCAGGGACCGGCTTTGGGAGGCGCGGGGTCCGATGCGCGTAATTTTCCTGACAATTACCTTTGATCCGGAGCCTGGCATGCTGCGAGGCCTGCCCTTGGCCAGGTGGCTCACCGCCAGGGGTTACGACATCAAGGTCTTGACCGCATTTCCTCAGTACCCGGGAGGCCGAATTTACCCCGGTTACCACATTCGCCCCTGGCAGCGCGAGGTGATGGACGGGATTCCTGTGCTGCGCGTGCCCATCTATCCCAGCCATGACATGTCGGCAGTTCGGCGGATTGGCACTTACCTCAGTTTCGCACTCGCCTCCTCCACGATCGGGGCCGCGCTCATCGGTCCGGCGGACGTTGTTTACCTATATGATCCTCCGCCCACGAACGGCCTTGCGTCATTAGTGCTGAAATTCTTCAGGCGAACTCCCGTGGTCCACCACGTTGCCGACTTGTGGCCGGAAACGGTTATTGAATCTGGCCTGATCCGAGGGACCCAGAGCAAGAAGATTGCGAATTTTATCCTCGGCAAGTGGTGCCGTTGGCTTTATCGCCAGGCAGAAGTCATTACTGTTCTTTCCCCCGGCTCCAAGCGGTTGCTGGTCGAGCGGGGTGTTCCCGAGAGTAAGATCGAGGTTATCTACAACTGGACCGACGAGGAGACTTTTCGGCCCGTCGAGCGTGATCCTGCCCTGGCTCGAGAGTTGGGGCTTGAAGGCCGCTTCAATATCGTCTATGCCGGCAATCTTGGGCCGTTGCAGTGTGTCGACACCATTATCAGAGCGGCGGCGCTGATCAAGGACAATCCGTTGCTCCAGATCGTTATGATTGGGACGGGCCCCAAGGAGGAGGAGGTCAGGCGTTTGGCGACTCAACTGGGCGTCGGCAACGTCCGTTTCTTGAGTCGCCGACAGTATTGGGAGATGCCGGAGATCAATGCTCTGGCGGATGTGCTGCTCATTCACCTCCGGGACGTGCCCTTTCTGGACGCGATGATTCCCAGCAAGGTGCAGGTGTCGCTGGCTTCTGGCCGCCCCATCCTGATGGGGGTTCGCGGAGACGCGGCGGATCTTGTGCGGGCCGCGGGAGCCGGAATCATTTGTGAACCGGAGGACCCAGTCGGCATGGCAAAGGCGATGGTCGAGATGTCCAGAACGCCCAAGAATCTGCTTGAAGAAATGGGCGCCAGGGGCAGGCAATACTACCTGAGTCATCTCGCTCTCGACATCGCTGGCGAGAAGATGGATGCAATATTCCGCAGGGTGGAAGCCAGTCTGCGACGGGGTTCGCGCGGGAGAAGGAATGCTGTCCGCAAAGTGGCGTCATAACTCTGGCTGGCCCTGGTGGGAGTCCGACCAGGCTGGAGTCGCGCCCTGTCGAGTGCAGAAGGACACACAGCGCCGCGTGGAGGAACAAGTTGATATGCGCTTCCTTCCCCGCGGGCGGAGACCGATTTGCCGCAATAGCGTTGCTGAAGACCCTGGTTGGCAATGAGCAAGGACACGCAGGTTGGCAGGAAGTATGCGACCCGGTCAGGTTAACGATCTTAAGCCTCATGGATAGTTCCGTGACTAATGACGAAAAACAAGAGGCTGAAAGAGGGCACCCGCACCTGGGAGTAGGAGCCGGAAGTCCGATAGATGAGCAACCGTCCCTGGTCGTTCGGCGTTCTTTCCCTGTCCGCTTGCTGAAGAAGCTGTTGGTTGCTGGTCGGGCGCTGGTCCCGGCCCCGCTATACCGCGTCTTATTCAATGCCAGTTACTCGATCTACAAAGCTGGGCTCAGGATGCTTTATTGGCGGAAAGTGCTTGTCTATTCACTCAGCGATGATAAAGAGAATTACGACATGGCCAAAACGGTCCGTCGAGCCATGCGGTATTCTCTTGTGGGAAGCCCGGGCCTGGAGGCTACTTACAGGGCAGCAGCCGAAGTCGGACGAGACCAGATCGACGGCAGCTTCGTGGAATGTGGTGTGGCCCAAGGCGGCTGCGCAGCCCTTATGGCGACGGTCGCGTCGAGGTACAAAGACGGGCGGGCCGTTTGGCTTTTCGATTCATTTGAAGGGCTTCCCGACCCAAGTGAGAAGGACTTCGGCGGAACAGACGGCAAGATCACGGGCCAACATATCCGGCCTCTGGACAAAGGATCATGCTTGGGGACGATCGAGCAGGTCAAAGAGCTGATGTTTACAGAGTTCAAGTTCGACAAGGAGAAAATCAAACTGGTAAAAGGCTGGTTCCAGGACACCCTTCCTGTTTATCGAAAGGAGCTGGGCCCCATTGCGGTCCTTCGCATCGACGCAGATTGGTACGACTCAACGAGGTGTTGCCTCGAGAACCTATACGACAATTTGGTTGTCGGCGGGTATTGTATTGTGGATGACTACGACACTTGTTACGGATGCCAGAGGGCGGTGGATGAATTCATGCAGAAAAGGAGGATGAGCATTCAATATATCCCTGACGGCCGCGGAGGAATCCTTTTCAGACATCCCGCTTGACACCGCGGCGGAAGAGACGTTGTCCAACAAGGGGGTCTAGGTTCAGCAAATTGTACGCTACATCGAAGCGCTTGTTTGATGTCTCATTGGCACTCATCGGGCTGGTGGTGCTCGCGCCGGTGCTGGTGATCGTTGCCGTAGCTATAAAGTTGGATTCCAAGGGCCCGGCTTTTTATCTGGGTGAAAGAGTCGGCCGCCATGGCAAGAAATTTCGAATCTTCAAGTTCCGGACGATGTGCGCCAAGGCTGAGAGCCTCGGGACGACAACGGCAGACAAAGATCCCCGCATAACCCGAGTCGGGAGGTTTCTCAGGAAGTACAAGCTCGATGAATTGCCCCAACTGGTCAACGTGGTGAAAGGTGAGATGAGTCTGGTCGGTCCTCGGCCGGAAGTTGAAGAGCACACACGGGAATACAACGAGGAAGAGAAGCTTATCCTGACCGTGCTTCCCGGGATAACAGACTATTCCTCTATCCGGTTTGTCAATCTCGGCAAGGTACTGGGGTCTGAACGCGCGCATGAGGTTTTTGTGACGCGGTACCGGTCGGAGAAGAACCAGTTGAGACTGAAGTATGTGCGGAATCGGTCCTTCGGGGAGGACGTGAGGATCATCGCCCTAACGCTCCTGACACTGGTCCGGGTGGCCGTGGGACGCCCAGGAGGAAATGATTGGAGTACATGAGGTTCGGTCTTACGGACCTGAACATCTCCCCTATTGGCATGGGTTGCTCTGCGATCGGCGGCTATGACTACGGGAGAGTGGATGACCAAGACAGTGTGGCCGCTATTCAAAAGGCGCTTGAGCTGGGGATCAACTTCTTTGACACTGCCGATGTTTATGGTTTCGGGCATGCTGAGGAGATTCTGAGTCAGGGCTTGGGCATAGACCGGCACGAGGTGGTGATCGCCACCAAGTTTGGTGTGAAGTGGGACGCGGATGGGAAAACCTCTCGGGACCTCAGTCCGCAACGGGTTGTTCAAGCTTTGGAAGTTAGCCTGCGGCGCTTAAAACTCGACTGTATCCCTGTGTACCAGATTCATTGGCCTGACTCGAAGACCCCGATTGAGGAAACGTTGGAAGCTCTGAAGAGATGCCAGGAGGCGGGCAAGGTTCGCTACGTAGGGTGCTGTAACTTTCCGGCCGATCTCGTCAAAGACGCGCAGGCCTATTGTCGTATGGAATCCCTGCAATTGCCGTATAGTCTGGCAGAGCGTGGTTCTCGCGAGACGATGCGGCACTGCCACGAAAAGTACCACATGGCCATACTTACCTATAGCTCATTGGCTCAAGGCCTTTTCTCGGGGAAGTACGGACCAGACTCCAAGTTTGAGGAAACCGACCTGCGCCGACGGAGTGATCTTTTTCGGGGTGAAAAGTTCAAATCGAACCTAACCCTGCTAGAAAGGTTAAGAGTGGTCGGAGAGCGCTACGGCCGGACTCCGGCGCAAGCGGCGATTCGCTGGATCTTGGAGGAACCCTCTGTAGCCTGCGCGCTCACGGGAGTCAAGAAACCGGAGCAGATAGAGGAGAACTTGGGGGCCCTGGGCTGGCGTCTCTCGCCGTCTGACATCGAATTTCTAGATGGGAACCGGTCTCAAGGTGGAATTTCCCACGAAGCTTGTCAAAGCAATGGTTAAGAAAACGCGCGAGCGACTTTCGGGTGTTGGCGGGACATTGTGAAGAAGTTTCGCACCCCTCAGGAAGAGGAAGTCGGCAGGAACATCGAGCGCATCTTCAATTCCTGCTCCGATCCGATGGAGATCGAGCTAGGGAACTTCCCCGAGTATGTGCGGCGGCAGTATCTCAAGCGGTTTCTTGCCCCCTACGAACTCGACAATCCCCTTTGGCCCGGGGAGACACTGGCCCTTCTGGAAAGCGTCGGGATCCGCCAGCTCAAGCTTCAGCGATTTGAATGGGATCCCTACATCGCCTATGCGGTCCTGGAGTAGCAGGCTGCGAGGATGCACCTAGAGATGGGTGAAGCAGAGTTCGACAAGAGCCGGTGCAGGGCGCTGGCCAAGAGGATTCGGCAGCACGTCGTCCGGATGACCCACCGGGCTCGGAGTTCTCACGTCGGCACGTCACTCTCGATGGCTGATCTCCTGGCCGTGCTCTACGGCGGGATTCTTCGCGTTAAGCCTGACCAGCCCGACTGGCCCGACCGCGACCGCTTCATCTTGAGCAAGGGTCACGGCGCTGCGGGGGCTTACGCCGCCCTGGCTGAAAGAGGGTTCTTTCCCGTGCAACAGGCATTGGAGACTTACTGCCAGGATGGGAGCGCCCTGGCCGGCCATGTCACGCACACGGGCGTCCCGGGAGTGGACGCGTCAACCGGCTCCCTGGGCCACGGGCTCTCGATCGCCTGCGGCATGGCTCTGGTCGGCAAGCGGGACGGGCGCCCCTACCGGGTCTTCGCGTTACTCAGTGACGGGGAATGCGACGAGGGTTCCACTTGGGAAGCAGTGCTCTTCGCTCCTCACCACCACCTCGACAATCTCGTGGCAATCGTGGACTACAACAAGATCCAAAGTCTGGGGCGGGTGAGCGAGGTGTTGGATCTCGAACCGTTGGGTGAGAAGTGGAGGTCGTTCGGGTGGTCGGTCCGCGAGATTGATGGGCACGACGTGGAACAGATCCATCGGGCGCTCCGGGCCGTGCCGTTTGAGCCTGGCCGGCCGAGCTGCATCATCGCCCACACCGTGAAGGGGAAAGGCGTCAGCTTCATGGAAGACAAGCTCGCCTGGCATTACCAGCCGCCGAACGATCAAGAGCTGGGGCAGGCGCTGGCTGAGCTGGAGGCCGGAGAATGAGGGCGGCGTTCATCCGGGCGCTCCTGGACTTGGCAGAGAGAGACGACCGGATCTGTCTGGTGGTCGGAGATCTGGGCTACTCCATTGTCGAGCCCTTCGTCGAAAGGTTCCCGACAAGGTACTTAAACGTCGGTGTTGCCGAGCAGAACATGACGGGAATCGCCACCGGGATGGCGCTGTGCGGCAAGGTGGTCTTCACCTATTCGATCGCTAATTTCCCGACTCTCCGGTGCGTAGAGCAGATCCGGAACGACGTGTGCTATCACCATGTCGACGTAAAGATCGTCAGCGTAGGTGGGGGACTGGCTTACGGGGCGCTCGGCATCACGCATCACGCCACGGAGGATATCGCGGTGATGCGCGCTCTGCCGTGCACGGTTGTGGTTGCCCCCGGGGATCCTGTCGAGGCGGAAATGGCCACCCGAGCCGTCGTCGAACAGCCGGGGCCCTGCTACTTGCGGCTGGGGAAATCGGGAGAGCCTCGAATTCACCAGCCGGGGGTGGGTTTCTCCCTGGGCAAAGCGATTACCGTGAGGGAAGGGAATGACCTTTGCCTCATCGCCACGGGCAGCATGTTGTACAACGCGGTGAAGGTGGCGGAGCTCCTGTCGCGAGATGGGATCCAGACGCGGGTGCTCAGCATGCACACGATCAAGCCGCTGGACACGGAAGCGGTACTGGGGGCGGCTCGGGAGACTTCGGCTATCGTCACGATCGAGGAGCATAGTGTCACTGGCGGGTTAGGAAGTGCAGTGGCTGAGACTTTGGCCGAATTCAACGAGTTCAGGGTTCCCTTCAAGCGCCTGGGGCTGCCGCCTGTCTTCACTTCTCTGGTGGGGAACCACGAGTACTTGAAGGAGGCCTATTCGCTTTCAGTGGAAGGAATCTGCCGGTCGCTCGAGCCGATTCTCGATCGCGTCAGAAACGCGAAGTGAGTGGGGGTGCCGCCGGCTGGAATACTGGCGGAGACCGCAAAACTGGAAGTTCCTTTTGAGGTGGGTGAGTGGTGCGCAAGTTCGATCCCTATAGTCGAACGAACCAATTGATCGTTGACGGCAGTATCTTCGTCATTTCCTTTGCCCTAGCCTACTTGATCCGTTTCGAGGGATTCCTGGACTGGGGTCACGCCAAGCAGTTCCTCCTTTGGTTTCCTTACCTGGTCGCGGCCCGCTTGCTGGTCAATTGGAAGCTGGGAATCTACCGCTTCATCTGGAGGTATGTTTCCCTTCCTGACGCCCTGGCGATTGCGCGGTCTCTGTCTTTGGTTACGGTGGGACTGTTGGGCTTGCGGCTGTTCTATCCTCCCGGGATGATTTTCGGCGCTCGTCTGCGCCTTCCCTTGAGCGTTATTGCCCTGGAATACCTGCTGTCGCTCTCAGGATCGTTGGGCGCGCGGGCCCTGCGCCGGATTCTCTATGAGAGAGGACAGAAGACAGCTCGTGCCGCCCTCCGGGACGTAAAGCGAGTGGTTCTGTACGGTGCCGGAAGGGCGGGCATTATGCTTTTGAAAGAGCTGAAGAGCCAGGGGGACGTGGAAGTAGTGGGATTTGTGGATGACGACCCCAAGAAGATCGGGACGGTTATTTCAGGGACCAGAGTACTGGGGGATCGCAAGGCGCTGGGGAAGCTGGTTCGCGTGTCAAACGTGGACGAGGTGGTCATCAGCATTGCCAAGGCGGACCGCAGGACCTTGACGCAGATTCTGGCCCGGTGTGAGGAGATCAATGTCCCTGCCAAGATCATCCCCAGCGTGCAAGAGCTTTTCCAGGATCGCGTCAATATCAGCCAGATCCGCCAGGCGCGCATTGAGGATCTTCTTGGCCGTGACAGTGTTGAGGTCTCGGAATTCGATGCAGAAGTCCGGCAGGCTTACGCCGGGAAACGGATCCTGGTGACAGGAGCAGGTGGGTCCATCGGCAGTGAATTGGTCCGCCAGCTCTTGCTCCTCAATCCTTCTTCCATTGCCATCCTCGACAAAGATGAGAACTCCACCTATGAGTTGCAGCAGGAGTTGGTCTTTCGGTTTCCGGAGGCGCGCATTGAACCTCAGATTGCGGACGTGAGGCACGCCGAGAGGCTGCGCGCCATTTTCCAGGAGTTCAAGCCACAGATCGTTTTCCACGCGGCGGCTCATAAGCATGTCCCGCTGATGGAGAAGCACCCTTGCGAAGCGGTTCTTAACAATGTCTTTGGAACGCAGACGCTGCTGGAAGCTTGCCGCCAACACGCGGTCGAGCGCTTCATCTTCATCTCCACCGATAAGGCCGTGAACCCCACCAGCGTCATGGGCGCCACTAAGGGTGTAGGAGAGATGCTGGTTCAGACTTATGCCAACCACGGTTCGTTGCCTGCGGCCTGCGTCCGTTTCGGCAACGTCATGGGGAGCCGCGGCAGCGTCATCCCGTTGTTTCAGAAGCAGATTGCCGAGGGAGGTCCCATCACTGTCACCCATCCCGATGTCGTTCGTTTCTTCATGACCATCCCGGAAGCCGTTCAGCTTGTCATCTGCGCGGGGTCCCTGGGTCGGCAGGGCGAGATTTTCGTGATGGATATGGGAAACCCCCGCAAAGTGCTGGACCTCGCCGAGGAGATGGTGGCGCTCTGTGGGCTTGAACCGGAAAAGGACATTCAGATTGAGATTACGGGATTGCGCCCGGGGGAGAAACTCGAAGAGGAGCTGGTGCGACCCGCCGAACGGGTGGCCCCGACAAGGTTCGAGAAGCTGTCCATGATCACTCCCCAGCTTCCCGACGTGAACGAGGTGACTACGGGCGTGACCAAACTGCTGCGCGCTGCCCGAGAGAATGACCGTGAAGCGGTTTACGAAGTTCTGGCTAGCATGGGGATAGGGTACGAACCTCATTCCCATGAGGCGAACGGACCTGGCGCGCCGAATTCGACCCATCGCGAGGTAGGCTAGCGGTCCCAACCGGTAGGCGAGGGCCCGTAGAGTGCTGAAAGTTGAGCCGGCTCAGGGATTGAGCCCGAAACTTCCCTGACTGTTGCTGCCGAGGTGCCGATGAGCAAAGTGGCTCTGGTGACGGGTATAACAGGCCAGGACGGTTCGTACCTGGCCGAATTCTTGCTTTCCAAAGGGTACAAGGTTTACGGCTTGGTGCGCCGGAGCAGTACGATCAACTTCGAGCGGCTGGCGCACCTTCAGGACAAGATCGAGCTGTTGCCGGGCGACTTGCTCGATCAGAACTCCTTGATCAGCGCCCTCAAGCAGTGCGAGCCACAGGAGGTCTATAACCTGGCTTCGCAGTCGTTTGTACCCACCTCCTGGAACCAGCCCGTGCTTACGGGCGAATTCACGGCGCTGGGTGTTACCCGGGTGTTGGAATCGGTTCGCGTGGTGAATCCCCGGATTCGTTTCTACCAGGCTTCTTCCAGCGAAATGTTCGGGATGGTGCGCGAGTCGCCCCAGAACGAGAAAACCCCCTTCTACCCCCGCAGCCCCTATGGGGTGGCCAAGCTGTACGGGCACTGGATTACCGTCAACTATCGTGAGAGCTACGACCTGTTTGCCTGCTCGGGGATTCTCTTCAACCACGAGTCGCCGCGGCGCGGGTTCGAGTTCGTCAGCCGCAGGGTCACTTATGGTGCGGCGCGCATTAGACTGGGAATTCAGAAGAAGCTGAAGATGGGCAACCTGGATGCCGAACGCGACTGGGGTTTTGCGGGCGACTATACCCAAGCCATGTGGATGATGTTGCAGCAGGAGAAGCCGCAGGACTACGTCATCGCCACGGGGGTCACCCACTCGGTCCGGCAGCTCCTGGAAGTCGCCTTCGGGCACCTGGGTTTGGATTACCGCGAGTACGTCGAAGCCGATCCCGCTCTTCTTCGCCCCGCCGAGATCTACCACTTGCGCGGTGACTACGCGAAAGCGGAACGGGAACTCGGCTGGAAGCCCACGGTAACCTTCGAGGAACTGATCAAGACGATGGTTGACGCAGACATGGCGCGGGTGCAGAACCCGTTGGCGAAGACCTCGGTGGGGGAGGTCGTACCGTGAAGTCCCTGATTACCGGGGCCGCCGGCTTTGCTGGTTCGCACCTGGCTGATTACCTTCTTAGCCAGGGCGGAGACGTGGTGGCCCTGATCGCCCCACAAGATGAACTCGTTAACCTGAATCACATCCTCTCCCGAATTGCCGTTGAACGTGTTGACGTCCAGGACGCCGCAGGCGTGCTTCGGGTTCTGAGCAACACCCGACCGCAGCGGATCTATCACTTGGCGGCTTTGTCGTCTCCCGTGGAATCGCTTCGCGATCCCCTGCCCACCTACAACGTGAATTTCTACGGGACGCTTAACCTGCTCTGTGCCTGGCGCCAAGTTGAAATGGATTGTCGTTTCTTGCACGTCAGTTCCGGAGAGGTTTACGGGGCCGATCCGCCGGGCCCGATGCCCTTGCGAGAAGATTGCCCCCTGCGACCTGCAAACCCTTATGCGGCTAGCAAGGCTGCCGCCGAACTCCTTGCATTCCAGTTCTATAAGAGCTATGGATTCCCGATCGTGCGGGTGAGACCCTTCAACCACACCGGGCCGAGGCAGACTGCGGCGTTCGTTTGCTCGAGCTTGGCCCGGCAAATTGTGGAAATCGAGGCAGGCCTGCGACCGCCTACGATCGCGGTTGGGAATCTCAACGTCCAGCGTGACTTCAGTGACGTGCGTGACATCGTGCGCGGTTACCACCTGCTGTTGGAGAAGGGCGAGCCCGGGGATGTCTACCAGCTCTGCTCGGGTCGGCCCGTATCGATCGAATCGATAGTGGAGATCTTGAGTTCTTTCACATCGAAGCCTATCCGGGTCGCCGTGGATGAATCGAAGGTGCGCACGCAGGAAGCAGCCGCCCTGTGGGGTGATCCCAGTAAGGCCAGGCAGGCTGTCGGTTGGCTCCCGCAATACGCCCTTGAAACGACGCTGCGGGACCTCCGGCTCAGTTGGGAAGAAGCGTTGCGCGCTTAGCACTTGTCAGGCATGGAGAAGGCGAGTCGGAGATGAAGTCTCAGAATCCGGCTGCTTGAGGTTCAGCCTAGAGAGGAAGCGGAGCTCTCCTTTATGAACAGAGTACTTGAACTGGTGCTGGCAGTGACGATCGTGGGGGCAACCCTGGCCTTCGGCGGCGT
>CAZBWJ010000063.1:0-17459 GCA_964495535.1 uncultured Acidobacteriota bacterium
CCGCCGGCGTGACGGTGCGCGGGATTGAACTGGACTCATTCGATGATTTTCTGCGGCAAATTATCCACCAGGAAGAAGCGACCGTGGGCATGGCCACGGTCTTCTACCCCATCCATCGCGTCGAGCGCATTGCCTGGGACGAACCCAGCGGTACGCTGCCCTCTCTGGGTGATCGGTTCCGCCAGAAGGTGGGGCTGACCATTCAGGAATACCTGGGCATCGAAACCCCGCGCATCTGAGCTCCTTGACTTCAGCATTGCAGTGCTGGACGGGTCTTCACCGGCATGATTCCATCCCCGGGGCATCGGCGGGGCGCTGCACGAAACCGCATTTCTTGTAGAAATCAACCTGGCTCCACGCGCAGAATAACTGAAGGTCACGAATCCCCCCAACCTGCTGCGCCCCACTGCGCCGGACGTCGGGTTTGACACCCTCCGGCCTCGCCCGCTATAGTGACAAGGAGACTATGTCCTCACGCGCACTTACCCCTGCCAACCAGATCACTATTCTGCGGCTGGTGTTTGTCCCGGTGTTTGCCATTCTGGTGATTGATCGAAGCTATGGGTGGGCGCTGGCGGTTCTGGCCGCCGCGGCCATCTCGGACGTCGTGGACGGCACGGTGGCGCGGGTCTTCCACCAGCAGACGCCACTCGGCATGGCGCTCGACCCCATCGCCGACAAGATCCTGATGACGACCGCGTACTTGACCCTCGCCTTTCGCGACGTGCTGCCCTGGTGGCTCACCATCCTGGTGCTGAGCCGCGATGTGGCGATTGTGATCATCGCGCTGCTCCTCATCCTGGTTTCCGGGTACCGGCCCTTTCGCCCCAGCATCCCGGGGAAGATCTCGACCGTTGTGCAGGTGGTGACCATCTTTGTGGCCGTGGCGTTTCAGGCCCATATTCCGCTGGCTACGGCCACCTTGCTCCGAATCTGTATTCTCCTCACCGCCGCGTTTACGCTGGCTTCCGGCATTCACTACATAGTAGTAGTGCGGAGCCGTTATGCCCACCACCCGGCAGAAGAGCCGCCAGTTGAGGCAGGTTGACCCTCGCACTCCCCGTCGGTTACGCACAGGCCGGCGCAAACCTCTGCTTCGGGTCGGGACATATTCGACGAAAGGTGCCGCTCTGCCCGGTTCGCGTTGCCGCGCGCCGAGTTTCGTCTGGGCTCGGCTGAGGGCGAAACACAAGGGCATCTCCGCGCCAATCCGTTGCGGGTCTCCTTTCCCCAAATTGACGCCGTCCAGGGTGGGGTGTAGACTGCCGGGCGCGCTCAAGGCCTGCCTGGTGAAGGGGGCAGTGGACCCATCCGGGCACGGGGCGTGAAGCGGCATTGACGCGAGGAGGAAACCCGTGGCGAGCACAGCCTTTGATTACTACCGGGAGAAGCGTGAGAGATTTCTCGATGGCCTGAAGAGTCTGCTCAAGATTCCCAGCATTTCGGCCCTTCCCGAGCACCAGCCGGACATCCGCCGCGCCGCGGAGTTCGTAGCGAACGAGCTGCGTGAGATGGGCATGAAGGGCGTCGAGATCATCGCGGGCAAGGAGGGCCAGAACCCGCTGGTTTACGCCGAGTGGCTTGAGGCCGCCGGCAGGCCGACGCTGCTGCTTTACGGCCACTACGACGTCCAGCCGCCCGACCCGCTCGACGAATGGAAATCACCTCCGTTCGAGCCCACCATCCGCGACCAGAACATTTACGCGCGTGGGGCGTCGGACGACAAAGGGCAAATCTATCTGCTTCTGAAGGCCGTGGAGGGCTTCTTGAAGGCCGAGGGCAAGCTGCCGGTCAACATCAAGTTTCTGATCGAAGGTGAGGAGGAGACGGGTGGCGAGCACATCGAGGAGTATGTGGCCGCGCATCCGGACCGGCTGAAAGCCGACGCCGCGCTCGTCTGCGACACGGAATTGTTCGCGCCG
This sequence comes from uncultured Acidobacteriota bacterium, assembly GCA_964495535.1. Lineage (GTDB taxonomy): Bacteria > Acidobacteriota > Terriglobia > UBA7540 > UBA7540 > JALHUF01. Next base: position 1,923 of record CAZBWJ010000063.1, read on the forward strand.
GATTTGCCCACGCTTACCACGGGCCTGCGCGGCTTGGTTTACACGGAGATCGAAGCCCGCGGCGCCAGCCACGACCTGCATTCCGGCGCGTACGGTGGGGCCGCGCCCAATCCCATGCAGGCGCTGGCGGAAATCATCACCGGCCTCAAGGGTCCCGACGGCAGGCTCCGCATTCCCGGCCTTTACAAGCGCGTGAAGAAGCCCAGCGCCAAAGAACTCGAGGCCTGGAAGCGGCTCCCGTTCAATGAGAAGGAATATCTCAAGAAGGAAGTGGGTGCCACCGCCTTGGTGGGCGAGAAGGGCTTCTCAGTTCTCGAGCGAACCTGGGCTCGGCCGACGCTCGAAGTCCACGGCATTCGGGGCGGGTTCACGGGCGAAGGCGCCAAGACCGTCATTCCGGCGGTGGCCACGGCCAAAGTCAGCATGCGCCTGGTGCCCGAGATGAACCCCAAGGAAGTCGTTCGCCAGTACATGGCCTATGTGAAGAAGCTGACGCCGAAAGGCATCCAGACCACGGTGCGCGTGCTGAGTTCGGCGCCCGCCTCGGTGGTCTCGACCGAAAGCCGCTGGATCGCCGCCGCGGCCACCGCCTTGGAGCAGGTCTTCGGCAAGAAGACGGTTTACATGCGCTCGGGTGGCTCCATTCCCATCGTTGGCGTCTTCTTGAAGCACGTGCGAATGCCGAGCGTCTTGATGGGCTTCGGCTTGCCCGACGACAACCTCCACGCCCCGAACGAGAAGTTCCACTTGCCCAACTTCTATCGGGGCATCGAAACGGTGGCGCGGTATTTTGTGTCGCTGGGGCAGTAGTGGCGGCAGGTTGACAGTCCGCAGTCGGCAGTAGGAACCTGCACTTGGGCTTGAGTGGTTTGCTGCTGACTGCCGACTGCCAACTATTCTTTGATGGAGTCCTGTGGCCGAGTTCAAACCGTTCGTCCCCCACGATTCCCGCGAGCCCGAGTTCACGCTCAAAGCTGTTCTGGTCGGCATCATCCTGGCGGCCGTTTTTGGTGCCGCCAACGCCTACTTGGGGATGAAAGCCGGGCAGACGGTGGCCGCCACGATTCCCGCCGCGGTCATTGCCATTGCTTTATTCCGCCTGCCCTTCCTTCGCGGCGGAGTGCTGGAACAGAACCTGACGCGTACTGCTGCCTCGGTGGGCGAGGCGTTGGTGGCCGGAGCGATTTTCACCATCCCCGCCTTCATGATGGTGAACGTCGGGGGTCAACGCCTCTGGACGGACCTGCGAAGCCATTTCTGGGTGGGGACGCTCATTCTGCTTGCCGGCGGGCTGCTGGGGATTTTCTTCATCATCATCCTGCGGCGGCCGCTGTGCGTGGAATCCGACTTGCCCTTTCCCGAGAGCACGGCCAGCGCGGAAGTCGTGAAAGCCGGTCAGCAGGGCGCCACCGACGCGCCCAAGTACGTTTTCGGAGCTTTGGGTCTCGGCGGGCTTCTGCAAGTGCTCAAGGACGACAAGGGCCTCCAGTTCTTCAAGGATTCCGTCAGCTTCTTTGTGCATTTCCCCAACTCGGTCATTGGTTACTTCGGTTTTGAGAAACAGCCTATCGGCGACGTGGCGTACACCGGAGGCGTTGCCTACACCACGCCCTCGGCATCGCCGGCGCTTATTGGCATCGGTTACATCATCGGGCCGCGCCTGGCGGCCATTAACTTCTCCGGCGGAGTCATTGCTTGGCTGGTGCTGATCCCGCTGGTGCTTTTCATCGACCCCGACCTGCCTCGGCGCCTCGGGGCCACGGTCGGTGGCACCGCGCCCTGGGACCTCCTCAGCTACACGGTCTGGTACAACGTGGTCCGCCCTATCGCGGTCGGGGCCATGCTGGTGGGCGCGGTCTATACGCTCTACAGCATGCGGGACCCCATCCTGCGCTCGATCCGCGAAGCGTTTGCGGCCCGGTCGGCCGCAGGTGAGGCAGCCGCCGCGGCCCGCACCCGCTTGGACATCGACATCCCCATCAAATGGATCATTGTTTCCATCGCGGCGCTCGTGGCCCCCATCACCATCATCTACTACCATTTCGCCCATAGCTGGAGCGCAGCCATCCTGGCAGCGTTGGTGATGACGCTGAGCGGCTTCTTCCTCGCGGCCGTGGGCGGGTACCTAGTGGGCCTGGTGGGCTCGTCGAACCAGCCAGTCTCCGGCCTGACGCTCGCCGCCCTGGTCATCGCCGCGCTGGTGATGGTCGCCATCGGCGTGAAAGGGCTGGGCGGCGTGGCGGCGGTGCTGGGTGTAGCGTCGGTTGTTTGCTGCGCTTGCTGCGTCTCCGGGAGCCTGATTCAAGACTTGAAAGCGGGCTACCTGCTCGGCGGAACCCCCTGGAAGATGGAGCTGGTCGAGGTGCTGAGCGTCACGGCGGTGTCGTTCTTTCTGATTCTGCCCATCATCGCCCTGCACGAAGCGAATCTGGCAAGCGGCGGCATCGGCGGCCTCAAACTCCCCGCGCCGCAGGCGGGCCTGATGGCGCAGCTCGCGCAGGGCATCGTGGGCGGGCAGATGGCCTGGGGACTCATTCTGATGGGCCTGCTGTTCGGCGTGGCGTTGGTGATGATCAACGCGCCGTCGCCCATGCTCATCGCTGTGGGGATGTATTTGCCGCTCGAAACTACTTCAGCGATCTTTGTCGGCGGCGTCATGAAGTGGGTGGCGGACCGCTGGGCCAGCCGCCAGAAGCTCTCGCCCGAAGAAAGCGCCAAGTTCGAGGAACGCGGCACGCTCCTGGCTTCCGGCCTCATCGCCGGCGAAGCCATCACGGGGATTCTGCTTGCCGCACTGTTCCTCACCGGCATTGCTTCGCTCACCAAACTCTTCACTGGCCGCGACGCCCTGCCTTTCGTCGCCTCCTGGGGCGGCTGGCTGTCGCTCATGGCGTTTGCGATTATTGCCTACGTCCTGGTCCACGTTCCGCTGCGGCAGAGGTCTTCGTAGAGGCGGACGGCGTCCAGGCTTGTCCAGATTAGGTTTTCAATTTCACCGGAAGCCGCTTTCGATTTCTACGGGCTCGGTGCTGGGCCACGCAGAAGACACTAATGGCCCCCGAGATGAAAAGGGGATAACATAGATTCCCGCGGAAATCCGGGCACTCTCCCAATGGGGCCTGACTGTCAGAATCCGCACGCACCGTTCTTGTTTGCTCTATGAGGAATCTGTTTCCCTTGCTCCGGAAAGATGGTGAACGGCCCTTGGCGTTCGGGATCGAGCCCGCCACCTGCAGATACCCGCTTCGCCTGGCGCGCTACCCGGCCATGGCGGAATTTATCCGGCGTGATCTCGACCGCAAGGGAACACTCAAGCTCCTGGATGTCGCTTGCGGCGTCGGGAAGCTGAAACGTTGCTGTGCTTTTCCGGGCATGGAGTTTACCGGGATCGACGCCCGCCCCTCGTCACTGCACGTCGCCTTGACCAACGGCTACCACCAGGTTCTTCAGAGCAACCTTGTTGATGGCCTTCCCTTCCGGGACGAAACCTTCGACGTCCTGGTGTGCAGTCACATTCTCGAGCATTTGCGGCACCCAGGACACCTAGTTCGCGAAGCCCAGCGCGTTCTGCGGCCGGATGGGCTGCTCCTAGTAGGCGGCCCCATGTCCTGGTGGTGGACGTGTTGGCTGCGCATTCACTTGCTGCCTGTTCTTATTCCGCAGAAGCGCCCGGAATTGCTGGCGGCCAATCTCGGTCATGTCCATTTCTTCACCTTGCCTTCGCTGAGAGCGCTCTTGCGTGGTTTTGAGATTGAAGATATTCGCGGCTTTCGATTTTTTTCCTCTCGGCACCTGCCCCTGGAAAATTGGTGGTGGTATCACCGGCTGAACACGATTTGGGGCAAAGCATTCCCGAGGCTCACATCTGAAGTGAATGTCGTCGCCCGGAAAACTGCGGGGACCGTGCGCGCTACAGCCTAGCCAGGAGTAATTGAAATCACTCTATCATCAGTCAGTCCGCAGTCCTATTCGACAGTTGACAGTCAATAACCCAGAAGAACCTCTTGTTTAGGGCGCCTGCGGAATGAGGCGACGAGTTCCCGGATTTCGCCGGGCAGACTCAAGCCAATATGCATCGCGAGGTGATAAAATCCACCACGAGATGAAGCCCGATCGCATCAAGGTGGTCCTTGGCGACATCACCCAGCAGGAGGTGGACGCCATTGTCAACGCGGCGAACACGTCGCTGCTGGGTGGGGGTGGTGTGGACGGGGCGATTCATCGCGCGGCGGGGCCGCAGCTGCTGGAAGAGTGCCGGACGCTGGGCGGTTGCCCGACCGGCGAGGCGCGGATCACCAAGGGCTACAACCTGCCCGCCAAGTGGGTGATCCACACGGTCGGGCCGGTCTGGCACGGCGGACGCCATGGCGAAGATGAACTGCTGGCTTCCTGCTACCGGAACTCACTCGCCCTGGCTGAGAAGCACGGCATCAAGACCATTGCTTTCCCCTGCATCTCGACCGGCGCCTACGGGTTCCCTTTCGACCGCGCGGCAAAAATCGCGATCGAGGAAGTCAGGAAGTTCCTCAAGTGGGCCAAAGCGATAGAGAAGGTTATTTTTGTCTGCTTCCTGAAGCGCGATTACGAGTGTTACGCCCAGCTTCTTAAGGAAGCCGCGTAAGGCACGGCGGACTATCTCCCGCGGAAAGGGTTCCGTTGGGCCTGGTCGCGACGGGATTGCGACTCGCCCAAACAGCCGTGCCCTGACGCCGCGTTTGGCAGGCAATCCGATTGTTGACCGGGGAAGGGGCTTCAACTATCCTTTACGCCGTTTTCTCGGGCCGGGGGATTATGCGTGAGGTTTCATCCTCATTCGCACACCGTCCAGAGGTCCGCCGGTCATAAGCCATGGAGCAGCGACGTGAGTTCTTGAAGGCACTCGGTGGAGCGGCGGCAGTTACGCTGACTTCCTCAGTGCAATCGTTCGGAGGCGCGCGGGCTCTAAGTCTCCAGGCGACGCTGGCAAACCCCGAAGGTCCCGACCGGCTGCCGGTCGAGTGGTACAAGAGGAAGATCGCCCAGGTGCAAGCGGAGCTGGAAAAGCGCAAACTGGATGCGCTGCTACTTCTGAACGCAACCAACATCATCTACACTACCGGGTATTTCCACCTCACGACGGAACGCCCCCTGGCGGCGCTCATCCCGAAGTCGGGCGAGCCAGCGCTTTTCATTCCGGAACTGGAGGCGGACCAAGTCAAGCTCTGGTGGGTGAAGGATTACGAATCGTACTTTGACTACCCGGGCCCGGTGAACCGCATCCGTTGGATCTTCGAACGGGTGGCGAAGCGGGGGCTTGCCCGGCGGCGGATTGGGATCGAAGAGGCAACCCCTGGGAAACTGAAACAGATGAAGCTCGGCGCGCCCAAGGCCCGCTTGGTGGTAGCGGATGACCTCATCGAACACCTGCGCTGGATTAAGGACGAGGATGAAATCGCCATTATGCGCCGGGCGATGTACTTTGCCGAGTTTGGGGTGCAGGCGGGCCGGGATTTCGTCGCCCAGAACGGCCGGGTGACCGAAGACCAAATCCTCAAGGCCACCGCCGATGCGCTGGCCGACAAGATGTCGAAGGAATTGAAGGAGGTTGTTGGGGTTTCCATTTCGCCGCCTTTTGGCGGGCTGGTGCCTTTTGGCAAGCGTTCCGCCTTCCCCCACGCCGTCCCCAGCAAGGACATCCTGAAGAAGGGCGACGCGCTGATTCTGAGTTACGGCGCTCAGGTGGGCGGGTATAACGTGGAATGCGAGCGGTCGTTCTCGGTGGGCCCGCCGAGCGACCATGCCCGGAGGCTTTTCGAGGCCATGCTGGCCGCCTTCGACGAAGGTGCGCGGGCCATGAAGGAAGACGCTGTCGCTGAGGAGGTTGATCGGCGAGCCCTAGAGCAAATCCGCAAGGCGGGACTAGGCTCCTTTCTCCGGCACCGGACGGGACACGGCATTGGGCTCGAAGGCCACGAGTCACCTTGGATTGCCGAAGGCGACAAGACGGTGCTGCGCCAGGGCATGACCTTCAGTTGCGAGCCGGGAGTGTACGACCCCGATTTCGGTGGCTTCCGCCACTCCGATACCGTGGTGGTAAGGAAGGACCGCGGCGAGAGCTTGAACCACTATCCCACCCGACTCGAGAACATGACTATTGGGATCTGAGGGAAGGCTGAGGGCTGCGGGTGCGCATGTTCAAGGTTCCGCCCGAAAACCCGACACCTGGCGCCTGATTTGAGGAGCGCGGTTCCGTTGACTTTCCCCTGTCCCTATTGTAGTTTGAGATTTGGGATTAGATTTGGCCCTGTAGAATATGACGGTCGGCGCCAGCGTCGTCGAAGTCGTGCTTGAGAGCGATCTCAAGAACGTTGAGGTAGCCGAGGAAATTGCACGCCGCGTTTCAGACACCGCGGGCTTCGATGAGGACGATCGGCACAAGATTGATATGGCCGTGCACGAATCGGTCATCAACGCGATCTGGCACGGCAACAAGAACGACCCCAGCAAGCACGTGCGGTTGCGGTTTGAGATTTACAGTGACCGCCTGGAGATCCGCATTTGGGACCAGGGGAATGGTTATGACCCCAGCCAGTTGCCGGACCCCCTGGCGGAGGAGAATCTCCTCAACGTTTCCGGCCGGGGGATCTTCCTCATCCGCACCTTCATGGATGAGTACCGGGTGGAGACTATTGCGGGCGTGGGGACCGAAGTGACACTGGTGAAGCGGTTGAACGCCAACAATTCAGCCCAATCAAGGAGGAACGGACCGTGAGCATGAAAGCCACATTACGCCAGGTTGATTCCATTACGGTCATTGACATGAGCGGACGAATCACCCTGGGTGAGGGATGCACACAATTGCGGGAGATAGTGCGCGAGCAGTTGGGCAAGGGCCACAAGCACCTGTTGCTCAACCTCGCAGACATCACCTACATCGACAGCTCGGGGATCGGCGAACTGGTGAGCGCCTTCACGACGGTCTCCAATCAAGGTGGCCAGTTGAAACTGCTGAACCTCACCAAGAAGGTCCACGACCTCTTGCAGATCACCAAGCTTTACACCGTCTTCGACGTCCATGACGACGAGGCCAAAGCGATCGGCAGTTTCGGGAAGGCAGCCGAGGCTTAGTTGCCCGGTTTTCGAACCAGTGTTCGTCACCTTCCGTTTGAGTTGTGCTCCTGCGGAATATCCGGACGACTGAACGTTCTCCTCACCCCCTCAGGGGCAGGGGTGTGCGCGCAGGCCGGAGCGCCGGCCGGTCTTGGCAAAGGCACAGGGCAGCCTGGCCCGGGAGTAGGGGGCCACTTTGCCAGGTGGCGCGACGTCAGTACAGGCCCGCCGTCCCAGGCCGAACTGGGCGAATGAATCGCGCGAGTCTATCCGCGCATCTAAAGCTTGTCCCACGGTTAGGAGCTAAGGAGCACAAGCATCCCGAGTGCGAGAAGAATGGAAAAGTCCATTACAGGCCGCGAAGATCCGAGGGCGCTTGGCGCACTCCGGGAAAAAGGTATAATGAGGGACGAGAGTAGTTCACTGTCAGCATATTCCTGAGTGCGAAGGGCCCATGGCGAAGAACCTTTACTATTTCCGGCCGTCCACGTTGAGCAAGGTGCTAGGCAAGCTGCCCGGTGCCTACCGGGTGGTGCCTTTGGAACGGGATCAGGACCAGCAGCCGGCCTGGGAGTTCCCCGCCGTCCTCGTCGCCGATGAGAAGGAGGATGACCTGCGGAGCCTCGAGCGGATCGCTCCGGAGGGCGATGGCTGGTGCCTGGTCTGTCTGCTCGAGGGCGAGGCTGCGCCCCGCACGCGGCTGGACAAGCGACTCTTCGCTGTCCTGCCCCGCCGCGTCCCCCGCGCGGTCCTGGGAAGGACCCTCGAAAGCGCGTTTGAAAGCCTGCGGTTGGAGGAAGACCGCCACCGAACGCGCCAGCGGCTTCACGAGGTGGCTAGTGAGCTGGAGACACTCAACAAGATCGGGATCGCGCTCTCCAGCGAACGCAACACGGACGCCTTGCTGGAACTGATTCTCACCAAGAGCCGGGAAATCACCTGTTGCGACGCCGGCTCGCTCTACGTGGTCGAGGAAGGGCCGGGCGGCGAGAAGCACCTGGTCTTCAAGCTTACCCAGAGCGACAGCCACTCCGCTCCCTTCCGCCAGTTCACCTTGCCGATCGACACGCGCAGCCTCGCGGGGTACACGGCCGCCACGGGGAAGATCCTCAACATCAAGGACGCTTACCGGATCCGCAATCTCCCCTTCCGGCTGAATCGCGAGTTCGACGAGAAATTCGGTTACCGGACAAAGTCGATGCTGGTCGTCCCGATGAAGAACCAGAAAGACGAGGTCATCGGCGTCCTCCAGCTTATCAACGCCAAGAAGGATCCGGCAATCAAGCTGATTTCCGCCACGGTGGTGCACCAGGAGGTAATCCCGTTTTCCGAGCGGAGCCAGGAGCTGGCGGCGTCGCTGGCCAGCCAGGCGGCAGTGGCCCTGGAAAACAACCTGCTCTACCGCGACATCCAGAACCTCTTTGAAGGGTTTGTGAAGGCGTCAGTCACCGCGATTGAGTCCCGTGACCCTACCACTTTTGGTCATTCGGAACGCGTGGCGAAGTTGACGGTGGGCTTGGCCGAGCTAGTGGACCGGTGCGACACGGGGCCTTACCGAGATATTCACTTCACCCGGCAGGACATCCGGGAGATTCGCTACGCCTCCATCCTGCACGACTTCGGCAAGGTAGGTGTGCGCGAGGAAGTGCTGGTCAAGGCCAAGAAGCTCTATCCGGCCCAGATGGAGCTTGTCAGGAAGCGGTTCCAGTATATCCGGAAGGTGCTGGAACTGGATGCCTACCGGAGGAAACTCGACTACATTGTTGCCCACGGCAACCAGAACTTCGAGCCATTCTTTGCCGAAATCGACACGGGCCAGCGCCAGGAGCTCGAGCAACTGGACGAGTTCCTGGAGCACGTCAGCAAGGCCAACGAGCCCACTGTCCTTCCCGAAAAGATCTCGGAGAAACTCGTGGAAATCGCTGGTTGGACCTTCCAGGACCCCTCCGGGCCCACCGAACCCCTGGTGACTCCCGAGGAGTTGCGGTTCCTCACCATTCCCAAAGGCAGCCTCGACGCTGAAGAGCGGGTGCAAATTGAGTCGCACGTCATCCACAGCTTCCGCTTCTTGAGCCAGATCCCCTGGACCAAGGAGTTGAATAAAATCCCACTTATCGTCAAGGCCCACCACGAGAAACTGGACGGCACCGGCTACCCGTACCGCATTAAGGCAGAGGAAATCCCCTTCCAGGCCAAGATGATGACCATCTCGGATATCTACGACGCCTTGACCGCCCGGGACCGACCTTATAAGCGGGCGGTGCCGGTTGAGCGCGCCCTGGACATCATCGGGCAGGAAGTGAAGTCTGCGCTTCTCGACCCCGTCCTCTTCCGGTTGTTCGTGGAGGCCAAGATCTACCAGATCACTACCAGGGACTGAGGGTCTCGCTCCCACCTCGCCGTCTCCTGCATGCCACGTGCTGCACCATCTGGTGCGGCGGCCATACGAATTCGTGTAAGAAGCGCAATGAAGGGTTGACAGTTGCGGGATTGCGTCCTGCCCCGCGCACTGATCCCCTTGATTATCAAGGCACTGAGTAAACCTATTGCTCCCGGCTCGTTTGGCCGCTGGAATGCGAGCCTAGCCAGCGCAAGCCAGTCTAAAAGGAGGATTCGACCGCAATGAAGAAGCTTCTCACACTCCTATTTACGTTCGCTGTGGCCTTCGCGCTGGCGATGCCAGTCTTCGCTCAGGAAACCACGGGGCAGGAAGCTCCGCCTAAGGCGGAGAAGGGAGAGAAGAAGAAGAAACCGCCGAAGCCACCGAAGAAGAAGAAGGCGCCAAAGGGAGAGGAGGCTCCACCTCCGGCTCCTCCCAAGTAGTAGTTTTCTTCCGACTCCGGCCAGTAAGCGACTCTCTCTGGGTCCTTAGAGGGGCAGGAACCCCCGGAGGTATCCTCCGGGGGTTCGCATTTCAGGGGACCTCCGCCGGGCGTGGCACCCACACGTAGACGCCGAGGGTTAGGTCATCCTGGCGGCGAATGTCTGGCGCCCCCGCGGGCTGGTGCCGAGCTGGCGGGCACGGTTCCGTAGGGCTTCAGACGGTGCTCCGCGGTTCGTTGACCCCGTTCGACCCATCCGATACAATTGCCATCTGACCCGGCACAACTCGGGTCACGGGGAGCAGCCCTCCTTGCACCGCACGATCCTCAATCTCCGTTTCCGCACGCGGCTGGCACTGGTTATGTTCCTGACCATGGGGTGCACCAGCGCCATCTTGATGATGACCTACGTCTATCACAACCGGCTCATCAAGAGTTATGTAGCGGGGCAGACATCCGACTTCCTTCAAATCATCCAGCTTACCCAGACCCGCATTCCGTCCACCGCCGACCGCAAGCAAGCCCTCGACGCTTACATGAAGGCCTTGAGCGACGCGGGGTTGAGCTCCATCACCCTGGCTTCGCCTACCGGCGAGGTCGTGGCCAGCACCACGCCGGGGCAGGTGGGGAAGACAATCAAGCTCAAGAAGCGGCGGGGCGAAAGCAAGGCCGACCTCATCAAGATTTCGGCCGAACTCCACGACCTGGACATGGAGGGTGCCGTCGAGCAGAGGCCCTACACGGTCGAGTTCCCCATTGTCCAGGCGGACAAGGTGCTGGGCTACGCGCAGGTGCACTGGAGCATGGACGAGGTAGGGCTGCTCCTGCGGCGGCTTTACCTGGAGCGCCTGCTGTGGATTCTGGCGACGATGCTGGCGGGCTTGTTTGCCGTGGTCTATCTGGCCTTCCGCTTCACCAAGCCGGTGGACACGCTGGTGGCTGGCGCGGAGCAGGTCGCGCAGGGAAGCCTCGACGTTTCGCTTCCCGTCGGCACCGACGAGATGGGGCGGCTGGCGGAGACGTTCAATCGCATGGTCGAGCGCCTGCGGGAGAATCGCGAACTGCAGGAACGGCTGAACGAGGCGGAGAAATCATCCCTCCTGGGGCGGTTCGCGGCGACAGTGGCTCATGAGGTGCGGAATTCGTTGAACTTTATCAACCTCAGCATCGATCAGATTCGCGTCAAGCACGCCGGAGGTGACGACCGTGCCGCCCACGAGCTTCAGCGCAACCTAAGGAATGTGAAAGAGGAGATCACCCGCCTGAACCGCCTGGTGAACGACTTCCTTGCCGTGGGTCGTCAGGCGCCACCCGAACTGGCCCCGTGCGACTTGCGGGCCACCTTGGAACAAGCGGTGGCGCTGGTCGAGAAGCAAGCTTCGCGCCAGGCTATCGCCATCACCACCGATTTCTCAGCCGACTTGCCTATTCTCCAAGCCGATAGCGGGCAGATGAAAACCTGCTTTCTGAACATCCTTACCAACGCTGTGCAGGCCATGCCGCGGGGCGGGGGAATCCGCATCACCGGGCGGGTCGAGGCTTCGGGGAACAGCAATCCTGGCTTGTTCCAGGTGCGCTTTGCGGACACAGGTCCCGGCATTCCACGCGAGGATCGCGAGAAGGTCTTCGCACCGTATTACTCCACCAAGGCCACCGGTTTCGGCTTGGGCCTGGCCATTACCAGGAAGATCGTGGAAGATCATGGCGGGAGAATCTACGTGGCCGAAAGCGAGACGCTTGGCGCCGTGGTCGTGGTTGAACTCCCCCTTGCCGTGCCGTCAGTTGCCCAGCCTGCGGGCCTTGCCCAATCATCAGCCGCTTGAGGACTCGTCTCCATGCCTGCGGGATCCATTCTGGTTGTTGACGACGAAGAACGGCAGCGCGAAATCTACCGGGAGATTCTCCAGGACGAAGGCTATCAATCCGAGACCGCACCCAGCGGTGAGGCAGCTCTGCGCCTGCTGGCACAAAGGCGCTTTGACTTGGTCCTCACCGATCTGAACCTGAACGGCATGACCGGCATTCAGTTGCTCAGCGAGATTCTGGGAGCGGACCCCACGGTCGCTGTCATTCTCATCACGGGCTACCCGTCCATCCAATCCGCCATCGAGGCCACGAAGCGGGGCGTCTATCAGTATCTGGAAAAGCCCGTGGATCGCGACAAGCTGCTGGAAGTAGTCGGGGAAGTCTTCGAGCACTTGGCCACGCTGAAGCAGAGCATCCTGGGCGACTCATCTGCCACTAAAGCCATGGTGCGGATGGTCTTGAAGGTGGCGCCCACATCCCACACGGTGCTCATCCTGGGCGAAAGCGGGACGGGGAAGGAGTTGGTGGCGCGCGAGATTCACAACCACAGCCCGCGTCGCGGCCGGCCTTTCCTGGCGGTCAACTGCGCTGCCCTCACCGAGACGCTGCTCGAAAGCGAGCTCTTCGGCCACGAGAAGGGCGCCTTCACGGATGCCTACCAGCAGAAGAAGGGCTTGTTCGAACGCGCGCACCACTCCACGCTCTTCTTGGACGAGATTGGTGACACCAGCCTGGCCTTGCAGGCCAAGATCCTGCGGGCGCTTCAGGAACGCGAGATCCTGCGCGTAGGTGGGACCGAACCGATCAAGGTGGATGTCCGCATTATCGCCGCCACCAATCGAGACCTTGACCGGTTGCTCGAAGAAGGCAAGTTCCGGGAAGATCTGTACTATCGCCTGAAGGTCATACCCATTGTTTGTCCCCCCTTGCGCGAGCGCAAGGAGGATGTCGAAGTGTTGGCGCTCTGCTTTATGCGCCGCGCGGCACTGGTCGCCGGACGGAAAGTGCTCGGCGTAACCCCGGGGGTCCTCGAAGCTCTCCGGGCCTACTCCTGGCCGGGCAACATCCGGCAACTGGAGTGGGCAATGGAGCGAGCGGTGGTGCTGGGAGAAACTGAGTGGGTTGAGTTGCACGATCTGCCACCGGAAATCGTCCAGCCCGCTCCCCAAGCCCAACCCGTTCGGCCTGCCGCCCCGCCCCCATTTGACGGATCGCTTCAGCCTGTCATCGCGGAGCCCACCTGGGAAGAGCACGAGAAGGCCAAGATCCTGGAGGCGCTCCAGCGAACTAACTGGAACATCACCCGCGCCGCCCAGCTTCTCGGCATGACCTTTCGCACGCTCCAGTATCGTCTGGAGAAATTCGGCATCAAGAAGCCCTAAAGCCCAGCTCAAGCCAGCGCATTTCGAGACAAAACGCCTGCCCCGAATCCGCGGCGAACCTTTTTCACTGTCCGCCACATCTGATTGACAGGGTGAAGAATCTGATGTTACCCATCCTGGAGATCGTCTTCTGGGCAGTAGTGAAGTTCCTGCTGGCAGCTTTCGGGATTCTGTATGCGGGTCTGGTCCTGATGGGTTATCGGACCGAGGGGGACCGCTACCGACTTCGCTTGGACGAGCAGGACCCCGTCGGCTCCGCTGAGCAACTGCTGGTGTGGCTGGGCGTGAGGGCGATGGCGGCAATCGTTTGCGTCGGAAGGACTACTTTGGAGATGCTCTCCGAAGCCTCCGCCGAGGTTGGCGAGTGGTACATCCGTCGGCGCGGCGGTGAGGTCGAAGCGAGCTTCCGTTCCCGCTTTCTCTGAGAACCTCCTACGGGCAATCCCGACAGCAAAGCCGCGTTTAGGGCCCCGCCTTTTCCGCATGGCGCTGAGGCGGCCCGTCTGCATGCGGCTGGGTCAAGCTGTGACCCGGCCCCCATTTTTGCCTTGCGTGCAAAGCTCCAATTCTGCGATTTTAGGGGGCACAGGGGCGGGTGTGCGCCCCACTGGGAGTCGCCGCTCCGAGCGAAGGTCCTGTTCACGAGGGCGAGAGAAGCGTCCTTGACGGGAGCGGGAATTGGCTCGCGCGCTCCAATAATCGATTGGACACCAACTTGGTCGAAGAGGACATCCAATTCTGGCTAGCCATCACCCGCATCGAGGGCCTAGGCGTGCGCGGCGCGCATCGGCTCATCGAGCATTTCGGTTCCCCGCGGGCTGCCTACACGGCTTCGCTCACGGAACTAGAGAGCTGCGGGGTTCCGGCGCATGTGGCCCAGGCGATCTTCGCTCAGACAGGGCTGAAAGAAGCCGAAAAGGAACTAGAAGTGGTGGCGAAGGCCGAGTGTCAACTGCTCAGTCTTGCAAGCGACGATTACCCGCCCATGCTGAAGCAGATTCCCGATGCGCCGCTGCTGCTCTATGTGCGCGGCGACGCCAAGGTGCTCTCCGAGCACGCGGTGGCCATTGTGGGGACGCGCCACCCGACGGCTTACGGCAACCAGGTGGCGCATCGTCTGGCCCGCGACCTGGCGGAACGACGGTTGGTGATTGTGAGCGGTCTGGCCCGCGGCATCGATTCGGCGGCGCATCACGGGGCGCTGGAGGCGAAAGGCAAGAGTGTGGCGGTTTTCGGCTCGGGTGTGGATGTGATCTATCCTTCGGAGAACAAGCGGCTGGCGGACAAGATCATCGAGACCGGCGCGGTAGTGTCCGAGTTTCCCCTCGGCACCGCGCCCACCCCCGAAAACTTCCCCATCCGCAATCGAATCATCAGCGGCCTCTCTCTCGGGGTTATGGTGGTGGAGGCTGCCGAATATAGCGGATCGCTGATTACGGCGCGCCTGGCCGTCGACCAGAACCGCGAGGTATTTGCGGTGCCGGGCAACATCACTTCCGCCCAGAGTTTTGGCCCGAACCATCTCATCAAGCAGGGCGCCAAGCTCGTGGACCAGTGGGTGGACGTGATCGAAGAGTTTCCTGCCCCAATCCGCATGCAACTCTTGCCGCCCGTCGAAGCATCCGAAACAGGACTGGCAACTCCCGAGACCGCTTCACTGTTCGAGCAGTCGCTCGCTCCGGACCAGAAGGCAGTCTTCGAGGTCTTGCGTGCCGATGAAGCCCTGTTCGTGGATGCCATCTTTGGCGCGGTGGCGCTCCCTCCGGCCCGCGTCCTCCAGGCCCTGCTCGAGCTGGAGATGAATGGCTTGATCCGGCAGTTGCCGGGAAAGAACTTTATTCGTAAACTGTAAAAAGGGCAGTGACCAGTCATCAGTTGTCAGTCAGCCCTCAACCATGTGCATTGTCGAGGGCGCTGGGGATGGCCTTGCATGCTCGCGCTAGATCCGATGACGACCAGAAACTGACAACTGACCACTGACGACTGACAACTGTGTTTATGGCCAAATCGCTCGTTATCGTCGAATCGCCGGCCAAGGCGAAGACCATCAACCGTTACCTCGGGCCCAACTACGCGGTCAAGGCGTCCATGGGACACGTCATGGACCTGCCGAAGAAGGACCTGGGCGTGGATCTCCAGAAGGATTTCAAGCCCACCTACATCGTCATCCCGTCGAAGAAGCACGTCATCAGAGAGTTGAAGGCTGCGGCGGAGAACGCCGACGCCGTGTACCTGGCCGCTGACCCGGACCGCGAAGGGGAAGCTATCTGCGCTCACCTGCGCGAACTGCTGGACAGGAAGCGGAGGAAATTCCACCGGGTCCTCTTCAATGAGATTACCCAGGACGCCGTGCGCAAGGCTTTTGCACATCCCGGCGAAATCGACTCCCGGCTGGTGGACGCCCAGCAGGCGCGGCGGATCCTCGACCGGCTGGTGGG
>CAZBWJ010000064.1:0-13482 GCA_964495535.1 uncultured Acidobacteriota bacterium
TTCCTCACCGGCCTGGTCAGCGGCGGCAAACTCGAAGGTCGAAAGGTGACGCTCAAGGTCGGCTATCCCGGGCTGGGTTTTGCCGATTTCGCTACGCTGGCGACGCAAGAAATCGAGACCGTCCAAATCCTGGGAGATTATACCGGGTATCGGCTCCAGTGCCGCGATCTGAAGCGCAGCGCCAAGTCGAAAGTCTTCCAGCGCGGCGACGATGGGTCTCCAATTTCGGCGGACCATCCTCGACGGCTCTCGGTGAATCCCATTGATGCGGCGCTGGTGGTGCTGCAAAACGAGCTCGGCATCGGGCAACTTTCCGGCGTGCCTTCGGGTTCCTGGCTGTTCTTCGACCCGTCGGGATGGATTGGGGAGATGAATCCCACCTTGCCGGGGTCGAATGCCTCTTTGGATGTCGCGACGTTCCTCTTCTATCGCCACGGCATCTTTGCCGGTTACATCTTCGAGTTCGTCCTCGAGCAACCCGTCGAAGCCAAACAGTTTCTGGAGTACGAGATTTTCAAATCTCTCGGCGGCTACATGATGACCCTGGCGGATGGTTCGCTTACCCTGCGGTTCTTTGTGCCGCCTTACGACCTGAGCGCCCTGTTCATATTCAGCGAGCAAAACATGACGCTCCTGCCCACCATGGAACGCCATCCCATCATCAACCAGGTCACTTTCCGCCTGGACTATGACGGGTCGAAGTTTCAGACCGAGCTTCTATTCATCTATGCGCCTTCCATGCAGCAGTACGGCCTGGCAGGCCAGGACATCATTGAATCCAAGGGGCTGAAACTCGCCCGCGGGGGCGCCTCGCTCGCAGGCATCACCGCCAACCGCATCTTTCGCCGCTACGGCGGCATCGATCCGGTGAGCGGGCAACCGACCGGCGGGGCAGTGATCCTGACGGCGACGTCGCACCACATGACGTTGACCGTCGAGGTGGGCGATTACGTTTGGGTCAGCCACCCTCATCTGCCAGATTTTGTTCGTGGCACCCGCGGCCTCTTCGGGTTGTTTGAAGTCATCGAGAAACAACCGAACTTCGCGGAAGGCGCCATGACCTATAAACTTCTCGACGCTGGCTGGCTTACGGGGAAAAAGCTTTCCCAGGTCGCGCCCGACGGGACGCCGGCCTGGCCAGGAGCTTCGGCGAACGAACGCGACAGATATATGTTCATCTGCGCGCAGGACACCGGGGAGTACAGTGACGGAACGGAAGGGAAGACGATCTGGTAGAAATTGGAGGAATTGCCGATTGGAAATTGCCAATTCTCAATTTTCAATTTTACAATCAGGAGAAAACGATGGCCCAGCTAACTTGGGGAACGGTTCCCGGAGCGGTTGACCTGCCGGACGCGAATCTGGCGGCGGACGAGCCGGTCACCGACTACACGCTCCAGAAGATTTCCAACAACGCCAAGTTCGCTGCCGTGAGGCCCGAGACGTTCTACGGCTGGTACAAGAATGGCGAGACGGTGCTGATTCCTACGAGTGTGGTTGATGGGTATGTTTATACCCAGCAGGAGCTGGAATATGAAGTCGCGGCCTGGTGTTCGCGCTCTCCTGTGGGCGCGACGAACGGGGCGCTCACCAAACCCGCACGCGCCAGCGGAAACTCCGGTCCAGGTTCGCTCTTCCTAGTGGACTTCTGGGTGGAAGAGAAGAACGAGCCCAACCCAGGACTCGTCCACTGCGACGTTTCCTACTGGAACGGAAGCACCGAAACGCCGACCAATGATGGATTTGTGAAAGTGCGGACCATCGCCACGCGGCTCTCGGGCTGAGAGAGCAGGTTTCCGGTTTCAGGTGTCAGGTGTCAGTCCGACACCCGGCACCTGACCCCCAGCACCTGAACTGAGGTCAACATGGCTATTGTTCGAACAGTTCTTCCCCGCAAAGGAATCATAGAGCCAAAGCACGGCGACAACTACGAGACGGACCTGGACGGAAACTGGAAGTTGATCGACTCCCTGTTGCAGGACGCCGCGGACGTCCAGGCCGCGGTGCTCGCCGCCGGGACGGTCGAAGCCTGGTTGCAGGACGTCGGGCTTTGCGGCGTCATTAGCGGATTCCAGCTCGGCGCTTCCACTAATCTGACCCCGACGCTTTCGGCCGGGGTGCTCTACGCCCAAGGCAAGCGTTATGCGCCGGCCAGCACGCCCAATCCCGGCCCCGCGCCCGCTAACTCCACCAGCTACCTCTGGCGCAACGCTTCAAGCGGCTTCTACTACAACCTCACGGGCTCGCCAGCCGCCACGGGTGACGCCTACCTGGGCCGGGTCACCACCGATGCCACGCGTGTCACCGAGGTGGCCACGGCCACCAAGATTTATAGTCAGATTCCGGTGACGGCGGCGGCGGCAGGCAGCTTCACCGTCGCGCACCACCTGGGCCGCGCTCCGCTCGGAGCCCTGATTTGCATGACTTCGAGTGGAGCCATCTGGTTTCAACCCACATTGTGGGACAGCGCAAATCTCCTACTGGTGGCTTCCGAGGTGGGAGTCACCGCGAAGGTGCTGCTATGGTGAGGAGAATTCAGAATGCAGGATGCAGAATTCATGAATTGAAGTTTTGGATTTTGCTCGTCACTTGTCCCTTGTCACTCGTCACTGGCCTCGCCCAACAACCACAGACTTCTGTGGCGCCCATCTTCAGTGCCAACGCGAAGTATGTGCAGGGCGTCGGCCCCGGATTCTGGCCGACGGCGGGCGCCGGGCTAACGCTGAACCTTGCGGCCGGCACAGCCTACTGCGGCAGCCCGCCCGTGCTGGTGAACTATGCCGGCGGCACGCTGGCGATGACAAACGCAGCCACAAATTACGTCTATCTCGATCCGGCCGCCTCCTGCGCGCCGGCAAAGAACACGACCGGCTTCGCGGCGGGGGTCATCCCCCTGGCGAAAGTGGCGACGGCGGGCGGGGCCATCACGAGCGTCATGGACGCGCGGGGCTGGTTCGCGCCGCTGCCCTGTACCATGGACTCGACGGGGGCCGTCACTTGCGCGGCGCTGGGCTCCAATCAGAGCATCACGCTCGCGCCCAGCGGGACAGGCTTTACGCAGATAGGAGACAAGCTCCTCACGCCCTATCATGTCGTCGCGGATGAAGGACCGGCAGCACTGGAGATCGCCACGAATTATGACCTGACTCAGAACCTCCTGAAAGAGCCTACGGAACCTGGGTGGGATGTGTGCATTTCTTGCGGCGGCGGACCTGGGGGCGGTGAATTCTCATTGTTCCAGGCCCCGCCGACAGACGGGCAGCCCACCTGGAACAAAAAGTGGAGCGTGGACGCCACGGGCACGGAGACCGTTGCGAAAGCCGTGCTGACCCCGCAGCTGAACAACATCCGTTATGCCGACAAATTCCCCGGGGCAAACATGGGCGAGAAGGTCGCTGCCGCCATCGCCGACCTTCCGTCCACCGGCGGAACGGTGGACGCCAGCGGGCTTGAATGGTGGCAAGCGATCTCCTCGGATGTCTTCGCCAGCGTCGCCAAGCCCGGGACGCTCCTTCTTGGGTCCAACACTTACTATGTCTCCGCGACGCAGAATGTCCCCTCGAACTGGAATATCCGGGGCGCCTTTAACGGCAGGCTGGACGGCGGGTCCGCCCCGGGGGGCACCATCCTGATATGGACGGGAGCGACCGGTCAGCCCGTGCTGAAGTATTTCAACACGGAATTTACCAGCACCGAAGGAGTCTCTATAAGCTGCAACGCGGTCGCAGGAACCACGGGCATCCTCATCGATAGCAATAATAGCCCAGCATCGCACAACAACCGTTTTGAGGACTTCCAGATCGAGGGATGCGACATTGGCATTCAAGCGGGGACCAGCGGCGCCATGGGCTACCAATCGGACGGAGTTATCTTGCGTAACTTCAAGATTACAGCATTCACGACGGCCGGGCTCCGCATCAATTCCCAGAACTCTTTTCAGGACTCGGTGGTGGAGCGGGGCTTTTTTCAAGATCCGGCCATCAATTCAGCCAGCAGCGCAATCGACTTCCAGTTCGCACCCCTGCTTTTCTCTATTCG
The DNA here is from genome assembly GCA_964495535.1 of uncultured Acidobacteriota bacterium. Lineage (GTDB taxonomy): Bacteria > Acidobacteriota > Terriglobia > UBA7540 > UBA7540 > JALHUF01. The sequence goes on from CAZBWJ010000064.1 coordinate 4,039, forward strand.
CAACGTTTCGTTCGGCGCGGGCGCGGGCTTTACGGGAGCGGCGATCAATCTGCGGCATCCTGGCAACTCGGGCGGAGCACCTCTCTACCTGGAGGAAAACACCTTCGAGATTCCCTCCACGACTTGGACGATCGCCGACGCTCCCACAGGCGCCTCTCGGTCTGCCAATGTCGTCACCATCACGACGACCTCGGCGCACGGTTTGAAGGTCGGCTCTGCCGTCGCCATTTCCGGGGTTACTGACAGCTCCTTTAATGGCGGATTTACGGTCGCCTCAGTGCCCTCATCGACAACCTTCACCTATGCACAGACGGGATCCGACGCGACGAGCGGGTCAGGAACGGTTCTCTCCGGCTTCGCCCTGCGCGTCCCAACCGGTTCCGACGACCTGTCTGGCGGGTCGGTCGTGCTCCTCGGCAACAGTTTCGCCAATGGTCGGGTTCAAATCGACGGGAGACGCTCTATGGTTTCGATTGGGAATCAGTGGACCTCTGTCAATGCGGTGTTGAGCCACCCCGTTTCCACACTGGCTACGGTTAACGATAACTTTGGAGATATCGGTTACAACTGGGTAGGAAGCAACAACCTAATAAAACTGAACGACCTCTCGACTGGAACCGCCATTCCCTTGCGGATCATCAAAGCTGTAGGCGAACTAGCCCGCTTTGAGGGCGATGGGACTGAGCCCTACATAGATTTCAAGAACACCAGTACCGCGGCGTCGAATTGGAAGGTTTTTTTCCCCGGCACCGGAACAGGTCTGCCCGCTGCCGGCGACCTGGTTTTTTATGACCAGGCCAACGCGCGGAGTCTGCTCCACCTATCCAAGGTCCTCGGCGCGGTTGGCGTTGGCCCGGCAGTCAACGGCTATATGAGTGCGGGTGACTTCTCCGTCGCCCGAACCGCTAACGCTGGCGGGCTGTTCTTTGGCTACGGAACCCCTGTTCCTGCATATCTCGACTATGGATTAACCTCAAGCGGAAAATTCAGCTTCAGCGGTGGCCCCGTCCAGATGAGCGGGGTCAGCGCAAACCAGATTTCGACATCCATCAATACCGTGCCGTTTTCCTCCACGCCCACGTTTGACGCGAGTTTGGGGAATACGCAGAAGATCACGCTGACCGGCAATGTGACCAGCTCCACGCTTTCGAATGCCGTGACAGGACAAACAATCAACTTCATCATCTGCCAGGACGCGACCGGCGGGTGGACGTTTACCTGGCCTGCGAACGTCCTGGGCGGCATGACCATCGGCTCGGACGCCTCGAAGTGCAGCGCACAGAGCTTCATCTTCGACGGCACCAACACCTATGCACTCTCGCCGGGCGTGACGAGCATGTAACGGGGTTGTTAGTTGGCTCCACGGCTTCGCGAGCCACGTTCGTGGGCTGTAGCGGCGCTCTATGAGCGCCGGAGCCACCGGTAATCAAAGACGGCGGTCGCAGACCGCCGCTACAACCCTGCCTCGGATTTCCGTGCTATATTGAGCGGCGGCAAGCCGCTCCGATGGGCCAGAGTCCACAACCCGTGTATCGGGCGAGCCTCGATTCGCTGGCCGTGATTCCGGGTGTGCGATGGTTCCATCTTTCGGACCCATCCTCGCCCGCGCTCGACCACGTCGCTGAGCATTTCGGCATTCACCCGCTCCAGGTGGAAGACTGCCGCCACCGCCGCCAGACCGCGCGCCTGGAAGAGCACGAGCACTACACCTTTGTGGTGATCAAGGTTCTCGTCGCCCCGCATGGCGGGAATCCCGCCGACCCCGCTGATGCGCCGGCGGCAAGCTCGACCGACCCAGACGCCGCCACGCCGGCGTCGCCGGGTGCCCCCACCCCGAGCGCGGCCCGGCTACGTTTTGACGACTTCGACATCTTTCTCGGCCCCGACTATATCCTGACGGTGGACGAAGGGAATTCATCTCTCGTCGCCAGCGTTGCGCCGCGGCTCGCCGCCGAAACCTCACAGCAGAATCCCGACCGCATCGCGTACGCCCTGATCGATGCGGCAGTGGATCAATACCTGCCCGCGCTCGACCGCCTGGGGGATTTCATCAACCAGTTGGAAGACCGCGTCATCCACCGGCCCTCGCCCGCCACCCTGCGCGAGATTTTCCGCCTCAAGCGCACTCTCCTGGATTTCCGCCGCGTGGCGACGGCCATGCGCGAGGCGGTCAACGGATTGGTCCGCCGCTACGACGTTCCCTCCTCGGTTGGGCGCCTGGCAGACCGCGAACTCCGCATTTACTACCGCGACGTCTACGACCACATCGTGCGGGTGATTGACTTCATCGAGACCTATCGGGACCTGCTGACCGGCTCGCTCGATATCTATCTCTCCGCCGTGGCTAACCGCACCAACGAGGTGATGAAGATCCTCACCATCTGGGGCACCATCGCCTTGCCTTTGCTTATCCTGACCAGCTTCTACGGGATGAACGTTGACCTTCCTCTTCAGAAGCACCCGCACGTGATAGCGATCCTAGGGTTGCTGATGGCAGCCTCGGTGCTGGTCGTCTATTACTACTTCCGGCGAAAACATTGGTTCTGAGCCCGGCCCCCTGTCTCGCACGGAGTTGAAACCCCCGTACGCTCTTACTCCGGTTTCTTCCCCGCCGACTGGTTACGTTCTTCCCCGGCAGCGATGGGCGCGAGAAGCTACGCCGCGCTGCGTGCCGGCTGGCGAGTTGTGCTATGCTCTGGCCCGCATGGCAAGGGAGCCAGCGGAAGGATTCGTCGGAATCCCTCCGGCGGACTCGCCAGGCCAGCGACGTCCCCGAGCGAGGTACTGCATAGTGAAAGCAGCAAGCCCGCCCCCTCTGCGGCGTAGTTCCCGCGTGAATGTTCGGATTCCGGTAAGGCTTTCAGGGACGCTGTCCGGCGGCAAGCCGTTTACCGAGGAGACGTTCGTCGTTAGCATCAGCAAGTTCGGGGCGAAGGTGAAGACCCGGCAACCTCTCCAGGTCGGGATACGGGTGAAGGTCCAGCCTCATCGACGCCGTGAGGCGGGCCTCTTCAAAGTGGTCTGGACGGGGCGCCCGGGGACGCCGCGGGAAGGCGAAGCAGGGGTTGAATATGTCGAAGTCTCGAACCTCCTGGGCATCGCGTTTCCGGACTAGTGCCGCTCCAACTATCTGGGGCCGCTTAAGGGGATACAACGATCCCGCAAACAAAGTTGGAACTGGACTCGGCGAATTAAGTTGGAACGGCACTTGACCTTTGGCCTCCCGGAGCGAGGGAGAAAAGCGCGGGGAGTAGCCGTCAGCCCCTTTGCCTGGACGCGCTAAGATTCCGTGGTGCGCGGCGTGATTCGGGGCGCCACCCGCACCTCCCGGGTGCGGCACGCGGGGCGCGAGAGCGTCACCTACTCTGCAAGGCAGGTATTCGAGGCTCCGAGCCCTCCGGAGATCTATGGACGAGACTGAACGGCAAAGCAGCCGGGTCAAGGTGGCCATCCCCATCCGCGTGCGCGGCATGTCAACCCAGCACAAGTTCTTTGACGAGACCACCCAGACCGCCCTGCTGGGCCGTGGCCTCCTGGTCACCCGCATTCAAGACCTCGTAGATTTGGAGACCGAACTCTTCGTGATCAACTTGAACAACAACGTGGCGGGCACGTTCCGGGTGCTGTGGCTCAACATCCAGGGGAAGGAGGGCTGGCACGACGTCGGCCTGGAACTCGTCGAAGCGGAAGGGGACCTGTGGGAGATTCCCTTCCCTGCCGACGAAGAGGAAGCCGCTACGCCTACCGCGCAGGCGTGGCTCGAGTGCCCGCGCTGCCACCAGAAGCTTCTGACCCCCGTTCCCGAAGCCGATGCCGATTCCCTTTACGCGGGGTTCCGCATTGCCCGCACCTGTGAACGCTGCAGAGCCACGACGCCCTGGGAATTCACTCCTGCCGCAACCCTAGAGGCCGAGCCTATGGCGGCCGGGGCCGCGGGTGTCGCACGAATCATGAAGCAGCCTGGGAAAGAAATGCGCACGAAAGGCCGGGCTCCTCTCAGAACGGACATCAAGGTGATCCGCGAGAGATACGGGACCATCCTCGAAGACATCTGCAAGACGGTCAATGTCTCCCGCCAGGGAGCGTATTTCTTGACCAAGGAGATTTACACGGTGGGCGAACAGGTGAGCGTGGTCCTGCACTACAAGGAAGGCGACGTAAGCATTCCCGTTGCCGCTTACGTGGTCCGCGTGGAGCCAGCCAAAGAAAGCTTCTACAACGCCGTCGCTCTCAAACTCGAAGGGGAGAGGCGGTAAGTCAATTTGCCTCTCTGCAGCCTGTGCAGTAGAATAGATCACACCGCGCGTTTCGGAGCCTGCGATGCGCTGCCTTCAGGTTTGCACTCTCAGCTTCATCCTTCTTGCGGGGCTCGCCCCTCTTCAGGCTACACCTTCCCTACTTGACCTCCCCTCGTCGCTCCTGCGCGCCCAGGAGGCCATGAACTTCACGGTAGAAGGCAAGATTACCCGGCAAGCCCCAGGCAAGCTCACCATCACGACGGGAGAGAACATCCTCTTCCACGTGCGTTATGACGATAAAACTGAGATCAAGCAAAGCGACGGGAGCCCGGGTACAGCCAAGGATTTGCGCGTCGGCGTGGTGGTAAGAGTCGATGGCGAACTGACCGAAGCGGGCGAAATCATCGCCCAGAAAATCGAAATCCAGAAAACGTAAGCATCCTCGAAATACTCTGGCCCGCTACTACTGCCATACCGAACTCTCCCGTAGCAGGTAGTCGACCAGCAGTTGAGACCAGCTCTCCAGCCTGTCGCCCAGGGAACTGAGAGACGTCAAGCTGTGGAAGCTCAGCTTACCTATTCCCCGTTCGCCTCTTTTGGTGACTTGGGGTTCGGCCAGTTTCACGAGCCACACCACGCCAAAGTGCACCTGTCCCACATCGTTAGAATCGTCATTTATGAAGCAAATGAGTTTGGGTGCGCGGAGGATAGTCCCACGAATTTGTACTTCTTCGTTCACCTCGCGCCAAACGGCCTCGAGAAGGAAATCGTTCCACCTTTGATCATCCGCGCCAAATAGCGAGAGCTGACTGGTATCCTGGACGTTTACGTGTCCCCCGATGCCGATAGAGTACCTGTCTTTCAGGCGGGCCTCGTCGGTCTTGGGCGTGCGCTGATAGCTCAAGAAAACTTCCTCGTGATTGATCAAGCTGTAAACCACGAGTTGTTTGTAGTTATAGTCATGCTCCGCAAGGGATCGCGGCCTGCTTTCCAGGTGGGTCAGGATCTGGTGCCAGAGGCTCGCGTCGTAAAAGGTCCTTGGCGGGCTGGGATGGGCGCGTAGGATTTCTCGTCGGAAGCAGAGTATCTGCTCGTCCACCCCTTGCCCTCCTTGCGCTGGGGCCGCAACGCTTGACTCCATATACGGCACCGGGATGACAGAAGTCAAGGACGCGCTTCGAGACGATGGGATAGGGCAGGCCGGCCCTGCCCGGCGCCAGAGCGACTCTGGTGTCGGTTATCAACTCCAGGCCGCCACCACCGAATTCCGAGGTTCGCTTTTCGAGAGTCAGTGTGGGATTCCCAGCGTTTCCGCGTAGGCGTCGCGGGCCCGATTCAAGTCCTCCACAAAGCGTTTGCGCCGTTGTCGCAGCTTCTCGTCCTGCCGCCCGAGGCGGGCCGCTACGAACAGCAGTCGCGTGCGGGCGAGCAGCAGCCACTCGTAGCGCCACAGGAAAGCTCCGGAGAGAGGCAGGGTAAGGACATAGTAGCCCGCCGTCGCCCGTCCCAGCCAGTGCGCGCATAAGAGGACCTGGCCAGCGTAGCAGGCCAACACGACCAGGGCGCGCAGCAGCCATTCGAGCGTCCGATCCCGCTCGCTCTCTTTCTTCAGCAGTCCGGCCCAGAACAGAAGAACCCACACCAGGAGGTGATTGGCTAGCCCATAGACCGCGACGGGGAGACCTGCCAAGCTTTCCAGCCAATACCACGCGCGGAGCGGCGGCGATTGCAGCCACGCGCCGCCCCCCTCTACCTCGAGCTGCCGCAGCGACCAACGCCGCCGCGCTTCCCGGTAGGCGTCGAGGTCATCTCGCAGCGCCACGAGCCGCCCGGGATTGAGAAAATTCAATTGCTCTACCCAGTCCGCGATGAACTGACTCAGCTTGAAGTCCTCAACTTTCTGCTTCGAGTGCGGCCGCGCGGCCCATTCCTCTTCGAGGTCGGTGCGCAAGACCTCTTCAAGATCAGCCAGAAACTGCCGGATATCGCCCGGCTGAAGACCAAACGCGCTTTGCTCCAAAACCTCTTCCAGTGCCGCCGCGAACCGGCGAACTGGAAGGTCACCGGCGCCCGCCGCGAGGAATTCCTTCGGGGACAGAGGAGAATTGACGTAAATCAGCAGTTCGCTCGACTGCGACCGTCCCACGGGCAGATACATGTGCACGGGGAAAACGCTGAGATGGAGCTCGCCGGCGTGCTGTGACTCGGCCTCGACGGCGAGGGTCGCGGCGGCCTGGCCAACCGGCGGTAACTCTCCGGACTTTGCCGCCTGGTGCTCCGCGAAGACCACTACGGCCTCGCGCCGCGCCAATGCCTCGCGCGCCCCCCAAAGCGCGACCGCTCGGGCTGCACCCTCCGGCTCATACGAGATCATGCCCAGCCAGCACGCGAGCCGGGTGCGCAGGTATCCGCGCAGAAGGTTTTTGTTCAGGAGGCAATGCACCCGCCTTTCGAGCGCGGCCACGAGGATGAGCGCGTCCAGGAGGCTTGCCGGATGGCTGACCACCAGCACCACGGCGCCCGAGGCGGGCACCGCCTCTCCGCCGAGCAAGCGAACCCTGCGGAAGAGGAAGCCAAACCAGATGCGGATCAGCCCACGGAAAAATCGGTAGCTGAGCCGGACAGCGGGAGTCTCAGGCTGCGAGTCAATGGCAGAGGGCATGATTCAAATTCTGGGACGTCTCCTCAAGGATGATAGCGGCCTCGGGCTGTGGCGCGAGCGCGACGCGCCTTGGACACGGCCCGCGACGGCATCGCGTCGCTCTGCCAACCGTCCACAGTCCCGATCGGCCGGACGATCGTATCGGACATCGCGTAAACCTTCTGAAACTTGCGACCGCTCCTGTCCACCAGGCGCAAGCGAAAATGCGGCAGGTTGTCCACGCGCGTCACGCGAATGGGAAAGTAGCCGTTCAGGTTGCTTTCCACGTAAGCCGTGACGTACTCCTGTTTCTTGCTCCACCAAGTAAAAACCCGGATGTGATTGAAGTCGAACTCCTGGGTTTCTTGCCGGTCGGCGACCAAGTATTGCGGCACTTGGCGGCCATTATCGTCCACGGTGTTGAGCGCTACCCAACCCACCAGATTAATGCTCTGCGCGTACATGGCGATGGGCTCGGGTACGTCGAGGGTCACGAGGCGGCCGAGAACCCAACCGGCCTTCGACTCCGCGCGAACCAGATACCACGCGTCGCGTGCGGGCTCGCCGGGCGCCGGCGCACCCGGTTGCAGGAGCCGTTCCACCAGCCGGCGGCCGAAAATCTCCACGCTTTGACTGGCAGGAAGCTGGGCGAGTTGTGGCGCGTCCCGCGCCGGCTCGACGCGCAGATTGGCCGCGCCTGCCGTGTGCCCGGCCGCCTGCGGCTGGGCGCTCGCGAGTTGCATGAGAAGCTGTTGCCCTTTCTCGAACGAGGCAGAGTCGAGGAGATCGGTCGCTTCTACCCAGCCCGCGCGCCCGTCGGCCATGCGCACGCGCGCCCAATTGCGGGTTCGCTCGAGCACCTCCACCCGGTCGCCTTGCTTCAAGACGGCGATCCCCACGCGGATTTGCGCGGGCGAGTCCACCACTCCGACCGACTCCGGCAGGACGTACGCCACTTCGGCCGGGGCAGCGTGCGAAGGAAGGTGAACAAAGTAGAAGTACGCCGCGCCACCCGAGGCCACCAGCAGAAGCCCGAAAATGATTTTCAGCTTGATGGGACTACTCCCTAGGACAAATGAGCTTCAAGCCCGCCCCCGAAGGGCCGGACGCGCCCTCTCCGGGGTCACTCCGCCCCGAAACAGACTCCGATGGCTCGCGCCGCCCGCACGATGTCGCAATCCGGGGGAACCATTTTCAAGCGCCCGACCGCCTCGTCGAGCGTGCAACTGGAAATCGTGTCGCCCTTGAGGCAAACCATCCGTCCGTACTGCTTCTGCGCCACCAGGTGCACGGCCGCCGAGCCCAGGCGCGTGCCCAGCAGGCGGTCGAAGGGACTGGGTGAACCACCGCGCTGGAGATGCCCCAGCACCGTCACCCGCACGTCGTGCGGCGCCGCCCGACTGATCAAGGCTCCCAACAGGTTACCGATGCTCTTTTTTTCTGCGAACGGAGGTTCATTCTTGTACGCCCGCCAAATCGAGTCGTCGTTCTGCACCTTGCAGCCTTCGGCCACCACCACGACGCTGAAGCGATGCCCCGCCGCCTTGCGGGCCTCAATGTGGGCCAGAACCTTTTCGGTGCGGAAAGGAATCTCGGGGATGAGGATAATCTCCGCGCCTCCCGCGACCCCTCCCTGGAGAGCAATCCACCCCGCGTCGCGCCCCATCACTTCCAGGATCATCACGCGCCCGTGACTTTCCCCCGTGGTGTGGAGCTTGTCGATGGCGTCGGTGACCGTGTGCAAGGCGGTATCAAACCCGAAAGTCACCTCCGTGGCGGAAAGGTCGTTGTCAATCGTCTTCGGCACACCGACCAGGGGGACGCCGCGCCGGTGCAGCTCCCGGGCAATGGTCAGCGTGCCGTCGCCGCCCACGACGACCAGGGCCTCGATGCCCCGCTGCTTGATGTTGTCAATCGCAAGCTGCGAGTAGTCGCGTTCGACCGCCTGGCCATCCTCCACTACCTTGTACCGGAAGGGATTGCCACGGCTGGAAGTGCCCAGGATCGTTCCGCCGCGGGGGAGAATCCCGCGCACTTGGAACGGCGTGAGCTCCTTGCTCTTCTCCGGCCAGATAAACCCATCGAAGCCATCGAAGCTGCCTACGACTTTCCCGCCGTATTGGTAATACGTGGTCCGCACCACGGCGCGGGTGACGGCATTCAAGCCGGGAGCGTCACCTCCGCCGTTGACCAGTCCGATTGTTCCCAGGGTGCTCATGGGCGCCACCTCGTTTCTGCCGGCTCCAAGGGGCAGAGTTCCAGGTCGAAAGAAACCAAAAATCTTGACCGCCATTCTACACTATCTGCTCTGGCGTCGCGCCGGGACACACACCGTCGCACAGAAGCAAGTGCCGTTCCAACCATTTGGAGCTACGCCTGTGAGCGGCGATGTCGGCCAGTCTGCAAAGGTCTCGACACCAGCCGATCGGCCCATTAGATGGGAACGGCACAAGCTGGCGAGACGAAGTCCAGTCGGCTGTGCGCTCATTCCTTCAAGGCATTGGGGCGGCGATCCCACAAGAAGAAAAATAGGCTTGGCCACCAGCAAGGGCTCGTGTAGATTCT
>CAZBWJ010000064.1:13582-16824 GCA_964495535.1 uncultured Acidobacteriota bacterium
CTCTACTGCCCGAACTGCCAGCGAGAGGTCGAGGACCCCCTGGTCTGCGGCGACTGCGCCGCGGTGATATGTCGTATGTGCGGGACGCCACTCGAGAAAGTGGATGAGTTGGGAATCGGGTAGAAATCGCCGGGGTTCGAGATTTGGGGTTGGCGGTGCCGCCGAGCCAGTCAAAGGAGACACTTGCCCCGGATCGTGCTCCCATTAAGCAGGCTGGGGCCTGCGGGGTGCAGGTGCTCCGCGCAGCAATCCTTCCGTGCTCAGATCTTCATCCAAATCCGGCCAATGAATCCCGTAACCGCCGCCGCAGATTTGCCAGTTTCTCCGTTGTTCCTCTGAGGCATTGAGCAGCCTGGGATACCAAGCCAGCGGCACGGTAATTGTCCGGCCGTCCATGAGGGCGACACTCAGGGTCTCATCCCCAAACTCGACGCCGGCCACACGCTCATCCGCCGCCAACGCCAGAATACCCATTCCAAGCCTCCAATAGCTCCGCCTGGTGCTCGGCCACCAGTAATTGTGGCCTAGTTAGCTCTCTGGCGCTAAACCCAAAATTCCTTGCCAGACTTACGGAATCTAGCCAGAACTTCGCCGACAAGCTCTCCCGATCGATATGGACGTGAGGTGGTTCCGTGGTCTCATGGCTGTGGAAATACAAACGGTACGGACCGACTCTCAAAACAGTAGGCATAGAGTGGTGAATGCCCCTGGGCGTGGAGTGATCAAATCCCTAGCCGTTCAGTACGCGGCAAGTTCCTTTGCTAGCCGCACGATGTCGGCCGGTTGCGGCAGGACGGCGTCTTCCAAGAGGGGATGGTACGGGATGAAGACGTCCTTGCCGGCCAGTCGGCGCACGGGCGCATCGAGATACTCAAAAAGCTCGTCGGCGACGCGCGCCGCAATCTCCGCCCCGTAACCCCACGAAATATTGTCCTCGTGCAGCACCAGCACCCGGTTGGTCTTCTTCACCGAGGCGGAAATCAAGTCCCAGTCGTAAGGATTGAGGGAGCGCAAGTCGAGAATCTCCGCCTGGATGCCCTCCTGCTCCAAAGACTTGGCCGCCTGCGTGGCGCGAACCACCAGGGAGCCGTAAGTCACGATGCTCACGTCAGTCCCCTCGCGGACCAGCTTGGCCTTCCCGAAGGGAATCATGTAGTCCGGGCCGGGGTACGGGCTACGGTTGTAAGTCTGCCGGTAAAGGTGTTTGGGTTCCAAGAACAAGACGGGGTCGTCGCAGCGGATCGCCGTGCGCAACAGGCCATGGGCGTCGAGCGCGGTGGCGGGCATCACCACGCGCAGGCCCGGCAGGTGAGTGAAAATCGATTCCCCGGACTGGCTATGATAGAGGCCGCCGCCCGCCAAGTACGCGCCGATGGGCGAGCGTATCACGAGCGGGCACGCATGGGTGTTGTGGGAACGCCAGCGCAGGTTGATCAGCTCGTCACGGATCTGCATCATGGCCGGCCAGATGTAGTCGAAGAACTGGATTTCGACCACCGGCTTCAGCCCGCGCACCGCCATACCGATGGCGCGGCCCACGATGCTCGCCTCAGCGATCGGAGCGTTAAAGCAGCGGGCGCTACCAAACTGGCGTTGCAGCCCTTGGGTGACCTTAAAAACCCCGCCCTTGCCTTTGAGCTTGGCTAAGTCGTCCGGGTGACTGCAATCGGCCACGTCTTCGCCGAAGACCACGACCCGCGGATCGCGTGCCATCTCGTCGCGCAGGCAGGCGTTGATCAGGTCCACCATGGTTTTGGGCCCGCCCTGGAACTTGGGCGGCTGATCGAAGCGCTCGGAGGTGGGGTCCACGGTGGGCGAATAGAGAAACGCCATGACCGTGGCGGGCGCAGGAGGCTCAGCCTCCAGCGCCTTATCGGCCGCCGCGCGCACTTGCTGCTTCACGGCTGCCTCGAGTTCCTTTAAGTCTTCTTCCGTAATCAGGCGCTCGCTCAAGAGGTACTTCGCCAGGCGCGTCACCGGATCACGCTTCGCTTCTTGCCGGCGAATCTCCTCCGGCTTGTACAGGCGCTCGTCATCGGAAAGCGAGTGGGAGTATGGGCGAACGACGTGCGCGTGGACCAGCGCCGGGCCGCGTCGCTGCCGGAGGTATTCCACGGCTTTCCCCGCCGCGTCGTAGCTCTCCAGGAAATCCGTGCCGTCGCACTCCAGGGTCAAGAGGTCAGGATAGCTCCGCACCAGCCGGGAGATGCTGCCGCCCGCCGTCTGCGCGTCCACGGGAACCGAGATCGCGTAGCCGTTGTCCTGCACCACGTAAAGCACCGGCAGCTTGCGGAGGCAGGCCCAGTTGAGCGATTCCCAGAATTCGCCCTCGCTGGTGGCGCCGTCACCCATCGAGACATAGACCACTTCATCGGCGTGGAAGCCGGAGGCAAGTTCCGCCGCTTCCTGAACCGCGGAAAAATAGACACTCGCGTCCGCCGTGCCCACCGCTTGCAGGACTTGCGTCCCCGTGGGACTGGACTGGCAGATGATGTGCAACGCCTTCGAGCACCAGTGGGAAGGCATTTGCCGCCCGCCCGAACAGGGATCGTCCTTGGAGCCGACTGAACCCAACAACATATCCAGCGGCGTCATCCCTATCTGCAAGCAGAACGCACGGTCGCGGTAGTAAGGATAGAACCAGTCATAACCGGGTTTCAGGTGCAGCGCCGCCGCCACACCCACGGCTTCGTGCCCTACAGCATTCATCTGGAAAAAGGCGCGGTTTTGCCGCTTGAGCCCGATCTCTTTGTCATCCACTTGCCGCGAGAGGTAGATCGTGCGGTAGGCGCCGACAAGCATCTCCCGGGAAAGCCGGGGAGCTTTCTGGACATGAGTCGTCGTGGCCATCAAGCCTCGCTAAGGAAGCGGTGTTCAATTCAAGCGTCCTCTAGGTCGTGCCAACCCAGATTATCAAATCCTGGGAGGACAAAGTCAACCGCCTCGAGGTCAGGTGCCGGGTGTCAGGGGTCGGGTGTCGGGGGCCGTCGGAATTGCCGATTGAGGATTGGTGATTGACGATTGATAGGGCGAAAGAGCAGGGGCCGCGGGGTCATTGCAATTGCCGATCCCGCTCTCCCGGACCCCGCACGGCGGGGTCGGCGATTGGTGATTGACGATTGAGAGCACCGAAACCGCGGGTGTCAGGAAGAGTCCGGTTTTCCCTTGTCAGCGGTCAGATGTAAGTCAACGAACTGGCGCAGGAGCTGGTCGAGCCGGCGGGCGTAAATACCGTGCTTCAG
>CAZBWJ010000065.1:0-12273 GCA_964495535.1 uncultured Acidobacteriota bacterium
CGCAGCTCCAAAAAGCGGGAGCTGCGCTACAAATAGAAAGGGCACGCACGAGGCGTGGTCCGAGAAAAATGCTGGCCTAAAGGCCAGCGCTACGTCACTTGAGATGACCTGGAAGAGCCGCAGCTCCAAAAAGCGGGAGCTGCGCTACAAATAGAAAGGGCACGCACGAGGCGCGTTCCGAGAAAAATGCTGGCCTAAAGGCCAGCGCTACGTCACTGGCGATCATCCCGATAGCGCGCATCGGGACAGGTAGATCGCCGCTACAGAAAAGGACCGTGCCGGCCTGCCGAATACATCCCGATAAAAGTCATCGGGACAGGTCGGGATAGGTTCCGGCCGGCGCTACAAAAAGCCGCCAGGTCAGTCGCTGCGGCGACGGCGCCTGCGAGCACGTTTTCAAGGCCCGACTGGGGGAGGCTAGCCTTGGCCGAGGAGTTGCAGCGGGTAGCGTGGACGTTTGCGTCTGCGGCTCTCCCGTATGGAAAACGCCGGGCGAGCAGGGGAGCGACAGGCTGCATGCGACTGGAGGTCTCGCTGGCCGGACGCGCTGTCAGGCGCCGGGCACCACCGGTCGCGGCGCGAGCGGGGATCGGGAGGACAGCCTAGTGCCGGTCTGAGGCGTCGCCTGCGTGTCGGACATTATGTCCCCTGCACCCTGACATGGGCCTCGCCAAATGAGAATAATGAGACCAGTGAGACTGGTGAGACAATTTTATGTAAGACCTGGTATTTCAAGTTGTTACGAAGCTCTGCAAGCAGCCCGTGTGAGCCGTTGTGGGTAATTGAGCCCCACTGTAACCTTTTGGCCTCTGTTGACCGCGCTCCCAGCGCTGTGGTATCAACCCTGCGCCCCTTCTACCGAGGAAGCCAATGGCTGTGAGGCCGAAGGTCTTCGTCACTCGACCACTGCCTGCGCCTGCGCTCGAGCTACTCGGCGCACGGTGTGAGGTCGGGGTTCATCCGGAGGACGCGGCGCTCGAGCCCGCGGAGTTAGGCGAGCGCTGCCGCGACGCCGAGGGCCTCGTCGCGGTCGGTGTCCGCGTGAACGAGGAAGTCCTGAACCAGGCCCCCAAATTGCGCGTGGTGGCGAACTGCGGCGTCGGCTACGACAACATCGACGTGGCGGCATGCACGGCGCGCCGGATCGTGGTCACAAACACTCCCGATGTGCTCACGGATACGACGGCAGACTTGGCCTTCGCGCTGCTGATGGCGGTGGCGCGGCGCGTCGTGGAGGGCGACCGCTTCGTGCGCGAGGGCCGCTGGCAACGCTGGGAATGGGGCAGGCTGTGGGGGGCCGACATCCACCACCAGACGTTGGGCCTCTACGGCTTTGGGCGCATCGGCCAGGCCGTGGCCAGGCGCGGGCGCGGCTGCGAAATGCGCCTCATCTACCACGACGCGCTGCGGGCTTCGGACGTCATCGAGCGAGAGCTGGGAGCCGAATATGTGGACCGCGAGACTCTGCTGCGCAAATCGGACTTCCTCAGCCTACACGTTCCGCTGACCCCGGAAACCCACCACCTGATCGGCGCGCGCGAACTTAGCCTGATGAAGCCCTCGGCGTTCCTCATCAATACCGCCCGCGGCAAAGTGGTGGATGAAGCAGCTCTGGTCGCGGCGCTCAAGTCTCGCGCCATCGCGGGCGCGGGTCTGGACGTCTTCGAAGAGGAGCCTGCCCTTCACCCGGACCTCGCGAAGCTGGCGAACGTCGTCCTGCTGCCGCACCTCGGCAGCGCCACGGCCGAGACCCGCTTGAAGATGGCGCTGCTGGCCGTGGAGAATCTGCTCGCCGCGCTCGCCGGCCGCCGGCCGCCCAACATCGTCAACCCCGAAGTGTACGTGTGACTCCTCGCTTCTGGCTTTTGACTTTCGACTTTTGACTTTTGGCTGGCTTTCCCCCCTTGCGTTTCCCGCGGCGGTTTTCAATAATGAGGACATGCTGACACGCGACAACGTTCGTCTAACGCTGGAGGGCGCGCGCACGATTCTCTCGGCGGCGGAAAGCCAAGCGCGCGCGATCAAGGTGCCGCAAAACATCGCCGTGGTGGACGAGGCCGGCCACCTGCTGGTCTTCGCGCGCATGGACGGCGTCAAGCTCTCGTCGATCGAAGTAGCCCTTACCAAGGCGGTGTCGGCCGCCCTGCGGCGCGCGCCCACCGGGCCGTCGCCCGCGGGGACCGAGCCGAGTGTTCTCCTGTCGCTCGGACTTTCACTCGCCACGGACGGCAAACTCACCTGCATTCGCGGCGGGCTGCCCGTGTTCGTGGGCGGGCAATGCGTGGGCGCCATCGGCGTCAGCGGCGGCACCGAGGACGAAGACGTCCAGGTAGCGCAGGCGGGCATTGAGGCGCTGGCGAGATTCTCCTGATGGAAACCCGCAGCGAACCGATCAGCCTCGCCAAACTTCCTTACCCGAGTGGCAAGCGGCTCGCGGAGCAGATCTTTCTCGACACCCTGGCGGCCATTGACGTCCGCCACGCCATGCTCCAGAAGCTCAAGCGCGAAGGCGGCGCTCTGGTAGCCGGGGGCGTTTCGATACCGCTTTTGCGGTCGCCGCGCGTGCTCGCCTTCGGCAAAGCCGCCAACCGCATGGCCGCGGCGCTCGAAGAGATCCTGAGCGGCCAGGTGGAAGCGGGCGTGGTGGTCAGTCCCGCGGAGCCCCGCAAGAAGCTTGAACACTTCCGCTATTTCGTAGGGGGTCATCCCTATCCCAATTCCGGCAGCGTCGAGGGGGCCGAAGCCGCGCGGGAACTCGTCTCCGGCCTGAGCGCGGATGACTTCGTAATTTTCCTTGTCTCCGGCGGCGGCTCGGCGCTTTTGGAGAAGCCGATTGATCCCAGCATCAGCCTGGCGGACTTCATCGAACTCAATCGCGTGCTGGTGGGTTGTGGTCTGCCGATTGAGCAGATCAACGTTTTGCGCAAGCACCTCTCCGCCGTCAAGGGTGGCCGCCTCGCCCTGCATGCCCACCCAGCGCGGCAGCTCACCATCTTCATCTCCGACGTGCCCGAGCATTTGCCCTCGATGGTGGCCTCGGGCCCGACCATGCCCGATGAATCCACGGTCGAGCAGTGCTACGCCTTGGCCGAGCAACATGGATTGGTCAGCAAGCTCCCTCCCAGCATCCGCAGGCATTTTGAGCAGCGGACGATGGAGGAGACACCGAAGCCCGGCGACGAGCGATTCTCGAATTCCCACTACTTCTGCCTGCTTTCGAACCGCGACGCGGTGGAGGCCGCGAAAGCCGCAGCGGTGAAGTTGGGCTTCGTGTGCGAGATTGACGCGAACGTCTGGGACGCGGACTTCCGGCAGGTGGCCGACGCCAACCTGGCTTCGCTCCAGGCATTGGCCGAAGCCCACGCCGGCCAACCGGTATGCCTGGTGGTCGGCGGAGAGGTTACCTGCCCCGTCACCGGCCCCGGGATGGGTGGGCGCAACCAGGCTTTTGTTCTCTACGCGGCGCAGAAAATCGCCGGCCAAAAGCGCGTCGTCCTGAGCGCCGGCACCGACGGGCGTGACGGCAACAGCCCGGCGAGCGGCGCGCTGGCTGATGGGCAAACTCTTTCTCGTGCCCACGCGCTGGATGTCGACGCGGCGCACTACCTGGCAGAAAGCGATTCGTACCATTTCTTCCGGACGCTGGGCGACACGCTCGATATCGGCTTCACGGACAACAACGTCCGCGACGTGCGGCTCTGGCTTGATTTCGGGGCGTAGCGCCGGGCTTCAGCCCAGCACGGGCTTCAGAAAGTGAATCATCAGGAAGTCAGGAGTCACGAGTCAGAAGTCAGGAGTCAGGAGTCAGAAGTCAGAATGAAGAGCGCCTGGGAATTCGGATAAGAGCCCTGCGAGCGACTTCATTTTGCTTTCGACGGTGAGGCCAAGTCAGAACGTGCCCTCCCCGGTGGATTCTGACTCCTGACTTCTGACTTCTGACATCCCGCGGAGGTCTTCATGCCGCAACCCATCGGTTTCATCGGTCTGGGAATCATGGGCCAGCCCATGGCCTTGAATCTGGTAAAGGCAGGCTTCCCGGTGACAGTCTTCAACCGCACCCGCAGCAAGGCCGAGCCGCTCGGGCAGGTCGGGGCGCAAGTCGCCTCTAGTCCCGCCGAAGCCGTGCGTAACGCCGAGGTCATCGTGACCATCGTCAGTGATACGGCGGCCATGGAAGAGGTCGTCTGCGGCAAGGCCGGTGTTCTTGAAACCATCCGTCCGGGCGCCGTTCTCATCGACTCGAGCACGATCAGCCCCACGGTGAGCCGCAAGCTCGCCGGCCAGTTGGCGAGCAAAGGCGCCAGCCTGCTCGATGCGCCGGTCACCGGCAGCAAGCACGGCGCGGAAAAAGGCGAGTTGACCTTCATGATCGGCGGCGACCGGGAAGTGCTGGAGCGCGTGATGCCCGTTCTCAAGGTTCTGGGTAAAAGGCACATCTACTGCGGCCAGCAGGGACTCGGTTTGGCAGCGAAGCTCGCGATGAATTGCATTCTGGCTACCATGGTCGAGATCTTCGCCGAAGGCTTCGTGATGGCCACCAAGGCGGGTGTCCCGCCCGAGACCCTGCTCGAGATCATGCAGTCGAGCCTGGCGCGCTCGGCTATCGTGGACTTCAAGGCACCGTTCGTTTTCAAAGGTGACTTCACTCCGTACTTCCCTCTCAAGCTGATGCACAAAGACCTGGAACTGGCGATGGAAGCCGCCTACGCGCAGAACGTGCCGATGCCCGCCACCGCGGCGGTCAAGGAAGTTTACGGCGGCGCGAGAGCCCTGGGGCAGGGGGACCTGGACTACGTTGCCGTCATCACTTTTCTGGAGGACCTGGCGGGAGTCAGAGTGCGGGGCGCAGCCGCCCCCTGAAGCAGTGGAGTAGGCAGAAGGCAGTAGACAGTAAGCAGACGGCAGTTGGCTCGCTATTTCTCAGTTTTGGCTTTAGACTGTTGACTGTGAACTGTGGACTTTCCTCGTGAGGCTGTCATGCTCTTGTACCTGATCTGGCAATGCCTCAAGTGCGGATATACGCTGGTAGCCAAAGACCCTCCCGATAAGTGCCCCGACTGCGGGGCGCCGCGCGAGGAATTTGTGCTGATTGAAGAAGACTGAGTGGACTGATAGGGAAGCCCTCCCTTACCTGGTACAAACGCCGAAAGTGAAGTTACAACGCGCGGTTCCTGCCGGAACCACCCCTCACCCGACCCTTCGGGCCACCCGCTCCCCGAGGGAGAGGGGCTGGGGGTGAGGGGATGTGCAGCCGGCGTCTCGACCAGCACCATGTAACATCTGTTTTCGCGTTGGTATTAGTAGACCCCCTTCACCAGCCCCCCATCCACGGCGACGGAGACTCCCGTAATGTAGCTGGCGCGTGCGGAGGCGAGGAAAACCACCAGATTGGCAAACTCCTCGGGCTGGCCCAGACGCCGGAGCGGGACCTGCGCGGCCCAGCGTTCGCGGACCTTGTCAGGCGCCACGCCCTCCCCCACCGCGAGCTGCGCGGCCAGCTCGTCCAGTCTCGCCGTTTGCGTGTAGCCTGGGCAAACATTGTTGACCAGAACGTTGTCCTTCCCGTATTCGTTCGCCAGACTCTTTACCAGTCCACTCACCGCGGAGCGCACGGCATTCGAAAGAATCAACCCGTCCACCGGCTGCTTCACCGCCGCCGAGGTGATGGTGATGAATCGGCCCCACTTCTGCTTCTGCATCCGGGGCAGCACTTCACGGGCGAAATGGAGGGTGCTCATCAGGTTGAGGTTGACGGCGGACCGCCAGTCTTCCACGGTGGTCTCGGAGAACAGCTTCACCGGTGGCCCCCCAGCGTTGGTAACGCAAATATCCACGCGGCCCAAGCGCGCGAGCGTCGCGGCGACGAAGCCGCGAACCTGATCGCCATCCGTCACGTCCACCGGTTGCGCCAACACTTCGACCCCCGTGGCGCGACGAATCTCCTCCGCCGTCGCATTCAGCGTGGCTTCGGTCCGCGCGCAGAGGGCCAGCTTCGCGCCTTCGCTTGCGAGTCCCATCGCCACAACTTTTCCCAATCCCTGACTCGACGCCGCGACAATGGCAATACGGTTTTTCAATCCTAAGTCCATCGTCTCCCTCGCTGATTAGGTAGGGGCACAGCAGGCCGTGCCCCTACAGAGCCTGGAGGGGCGCACCGCTGTATGCCCCTACTTCGTTCTCAGATAATCATCCTTGCCCGTCAACCAGTCGAGGCGGATGGGGCTGAAGACGTCGAGACCGAAAAAATCTCCCACCGCCACCGCGCTGTGAGGAACGTTGGAGGGAATGCGCAGGACCTCACCCTTGCGGACGACAACTTCTTTTCCTTCCAGCTCAAACTTCAGCGCGCCCTCCATGACGTAGGAAAGCTGTTCGCTCTCGTGGTGATGGAGAGGTACCACGCCGCCCTGGGCGATGAAGATTTGGGCCATCATGGCCTTCTCGCCGGAGATTACCTTGCGCCACATCCTTTCGTTCAGCACTTCTTTCTTGACGGTCTCCCACGAATAATGCTCCATCGGGTCTCCTTTCCTTCCCTCACTTCTCGTGCGGTTTCGACATCTTACACTCGGCTGCGAGGAACCGCAGACAAATTCGGCCCGGGGTTGGCGGTTGGCACGTCTTGAGACCTGCTAGGGCTCGACCAGAGAGGCGGAATGGCACTGGTGTGTAGGCCCAGGGCGGCCGGTTGCGGCCTCCGCGTTGTGGTCGAGCTGGCCCTGGTTACCGGAGCCGAAAGGATTTTTCTTCTGGCAATTGTCGTTGTCCTGTTGTATTTAATTGTTGCGCCGCGCGAAGAGCGGAAACTCCAGAAGCAGTAGGGCGACCACTGCGAAGCCTACATGTGGGAGGTGCCGCGCTTTGTGCCCCGTTGGCAGCGGAAGAACAAACCTCAGACGTCGTCCCGATGTGGAGGTTCTCATGCGCAAGCTTTTAGTTACGGTGCTGCTGGCCGGAGATCTGTTCGTGGCTGGTCCCCTTATGGCACAACAGGTCTGTCCGGGATACTCCATCGTGATCAACACCCCGGAAGACGAGCTGACGCTCGCGTATAACGGGGCAGATAACCCGCAAGAGCAGATTGCCGCCCTGGACAAGTTCGCGCAAGAACACGCTGATTCCAAGTTCATGCCCTGCGCCCACGAGTACTACACCATGGCTTACATGAAGCTCAACAACTACGACAAAGTCATCGAACACGGGGAGAAAGGACTGGCGGAGCATCAGGACCTGATGCTGATGATGAACCTGACCAAGGCGTATGTGGCCAGCGGGAAGGTCAGCGATAACGTCTTCGAGGTCGTCCTGAAGGCCCCGGAAGAGATCAAGACTGAGAGCTTGCCGAGCCGGTCCACCACCGTCGGCGACGAGGAATGGAAGAAGATTGTGGAAGAGGCCGAAGCCCAAGCCAAGGAATGGCGCGCCTACATGGAGTACGCTTTCTTTCAGCTTCTCCAACGCGAACTGGACGGGAACAAGCGCCTGCAGTGGCTCGACCGCTTCGTCGAGGCTTATCCGGAAACCCCGAATGCCGCGCAAGTTAATTTCAACTACTTCCTCGCTTACAAGCTGGCAAACAATCCCGCCAAGCTAGATGAATACGGCGAGAAAGCCATCGCCTCCGACCCGGATAACGTTGCCACCCTCAATCTGGTCGCGGACGATTACGCGACCCGCCAGACCAATCTGGGCAAGGCGGAGACGTATGCCAAGAAAGCCCTGAATCTGGCGCCCGCTATGAAGAAACCCGAGGGCATGACCGACGAGCAGTTCAAGGCCACTCATGACAGCCAACTGGGCTGGGCCCATCTTAACCTGGGCTTTGTGGAGTACCAGCAAGGTAGCAAGACCAGGAAATATGCTCCCGCCATCCAGGAATTCAAGACCGCCATCGACCTGCTGAATGCCAACCCGGAGCTTCAGGGCCGGGCACTGTACTATTTGGGGTACGCTTACGAGGCCAGCGCCCCGGCCAACCACAAGGGGGCGATCGAGGCGCTGACACGGGCTGTGAGTCTGGCCAGCTCGTGGCAAGCCAGCGCGCAGGATCTTCTGGCCAAGGTCAAGAAGGCGGTGGGACAGTAGACAGTAGGCAGTGGGCAGAAGGCAGGAGGCGGGGGAGACGCGTACCCGCGCAGCGTTCTCAACCCGACTCCCAATCCCTAATCATCTATCTGCCGTTCGTCCTGCGGCAGGACGTTTCTTCCATATCAAAAACACCGGCACTCCCAAGAGGACGATCAGGCTACCGATGCCGGACTCGACCGGCCTCTCGATCAGTGTGTTCACGAGAAACCACGTTGCGGTGAGCACAAAAGCGACCGGAACCAGCGGATACCCGGAGACCCGGTAGGGACGGGGCAGGTCGGGCCGCTTGCGGCGAAGGACGACGACCGCAAACCCTGTGAGGGCGTAAAACACCCAGCCCGCAAAGATGACGTAGGTGAAAAGCTCCTCGTAAGTCCCCAGGGCCACGAGCAGTATGGCCCAAATCCCCTGGAGAACCAGCGCCAGGTGCGGCGTGCGGAAGCGCGGATGGACGGCGGCGCACCAGCGGAAGAAGAGGCCATCCTGGGCCATCGCGTAGTAAACCCGCGGGGCTGCCAGGATGCTGCCGTTCAGACTCCCCAAGGTGGAAATGATGATGGCCAGCGTGACGAGGTACGAGCCAGTGTGGCCGAAGATCCGGACCGCCGCGTCCGCGCCGACGCGCGGCGACCGCACAACTTCGGGAAGCTGCAACACGTGGTAATAAACGAGGTTCAGTCCCAAATAGATCACCAGCACGGCAAGCGTGCCCAAGATGAGCGCCAGCGGCAGGTTGCGTTCCGGGCGTTTCACCTCGCCCGCAGCAAACGTGCAGGAGTTCCAGCCTTCATAGGCCCAGAGCACCGCGACCATGGCTACACCGAACGACACCACGAAGCTGCTGCCCGTGGGTGCAGGCAGCGATGGCACTCCGCCCGGCGATCCGCGCACCAGCACGTACCCCAGGATTATGAAGGCGGCTATCGCGCCGACTTTCAATCCCGTCAAAATGGATTGAACTGTTCCCCCTTCCTTCACGCCCCGGTAGTTGATGGCTGTGAACAGCGCAATGGAAGCCGCCGCTGCCGCTCGCTGTTGCCAGAGCGAGAGCGGAAAGAACTCCCCCAGAAATTGCGCAAAGCCCACAGCAAGAACGGATATGCCGCCCGTCTGCACGGCCAGGAAGAACGTCCAACCGCAGAGAAAGCTGACGAGCGACCCATAGGCTTCCCGGAGGTAAACGTACTGGCCGCCCGCTTGCGGCAGCATGGCGGCCATCTCGGCAAACGACAGCGCGCCAAACAGGCTCAGCAGCCCGCCCACCGCCCAGACAGCCAGAGCGGCACGCGGACTGGCCATGGCGCGGGTGACCTCCGCCGGCACGATGAAAATGGCCGTGCCAATCATGATTCCCATGACGATGGCGGTGGTTTCCCACAGTCCCAGGGCCCGCAGGAGCTGCGGTGGTTCTGGAGAGGCAGATGAACGTTGATCGGACCCGTGGGAATTCATTGCCGAAGAAGGGACGCGCTGCAAACTAAAGCCCCTTCGCCCGCGACACGATAGAGGATTCTCTCGGCAGGGTCAACGACTGTCCTCAGCCTCGCCGGATAAGGGGCGGCGCGGAGGCTCTGTCTCGGTCTGCTTCGGTGCCCTGCCCGCTAGTTCCTCCCGGGTTGGCTGGTGGAATGCTTGCGGTTTGGCTTTCTTCTTCCGTTGTCGAATTTCCCCCAGGCGGAATCGCGTATAATCGCGTCCCAGGTTGAATCCGCGATGGTGGAATGATGCGCTACAACAACATCCTGGAAGCGATTGGCCGAACCCCGCTCGTGAAATTGAACCGCGTCGTGGGGGAGTGCAAGGCCCCAGTGTATGCCAAATGCGATTACCTGAATCCCGGGGGAAGCGTCAAGGACCGCGTTGGCATCGCAATGATCGAGGACGCCGAGCGGAAGGGCTTGCTCAAGCCCGATGGCACCATCGTCGAGGATACTTCGGGCAATACGGGGATAGGGCTGGCACTGGTAGCGGCGGTCAGGGGCTATCGGGCCGTGGTGACGATGACCGACAAGCAAGCGAAGGAAAAAGTCGGCGCCCTGAAGGCGCTGGGGACGGAGGTGGCGATTTGCCCCGCGACGGTGGCGCCGGAGGACCCGCGGAGCCTTTACTCGATGGCCGAGAAGCTGACGCGCGAGATTCCCAACGCGTATCATCCCAACCAGTACCAGAACCCCGCCAACCCCGAGATCCATTACCGGACTACCGGCCCGGAAATCTGGGAAGACAGCGAAGGTCGCGTGACCCACTTCGTCTGTGGCATGGGCACCGGCGGCACCATCACCGGCATCGCTCGATACCTGAAGGAGAAGAATCCCGACGTTAAGATCATCGGCGTTGACCCCGTTGGTTCCGTGCTCTACGAATTCTTCCACCGCGGGACCGTCGGCAAGGCAGAGGCTTACCAGGTGGAGGGCATCGGCGAGGACCTCTTCCCTGCCACACTGGACTTCAGCATCATCGACGACGTGCTGCGAGTCAGCGACCGGGAATCGTTCCTGTGGGCGAGGCGGCTGGCCAGGATGGAAGGGATACTCGCCGGTGGCTCGGCGGGTTCGGCGCTGGCCGCTGCCATGCGGGTCGTCCCCTCGCTCGCCGAGAAGGATTTCCTGGTTGTTTTCATCCCCGACACCGGCAATCGGTACTTGAGCAAGCTCTACGATGACGAGTGGATGAAAGAGAACCACTATCTTGAGCCCTAGCCTGCTGCTCGGAAACGCAGCAGCCAGGAACGGCGCTGAAGCTGCGCTGACAAAGAAGGAAAAGGTTCTAGTGGTCCGCAGAGGGTAACACGCTCCGCAACTTGTCCCCTGCTACCTGAGCCTTTGTTGCTTTTCGGCGGGACAGGCAAAATAGTAGAGGTGGGCTCCGGTGAGGCTCCTGATGGGGGATTTGACAGGTAAGCGGCCGGGCCGGAAGACGCTTCGCCGGGGCGTTTCCACACGTCCCGGCAGGCAGAGGCGGGCGACGGCGGCTGCCGGGCCAGCGCGAAACAAATGCCACGGTTCAACAACGATTCCTAGGGAGTAATCATGCCAAGAAGAATTAGTCCGCAGGATGTCCTCAACGCCCTCAGGGCGGTCGAGGACCCGGACTTGCGACGCGATATCGTGTCTCTGGGATTTGTGAAGGACCTTGAGGTTAGCGACAAGCGCGTCTCTTTTGCCATCGAGCTGACGACGCCGGCCTGCCCGGTGAAAGACCAACTCGCGGCCAGCGCCAAGCAGGCCGTGCAGGCACTGGGTGTGGCCGACGTCCAGGTTCGCCTCACCTCGCAGGTGACTACCCCCTGGGCTGGCAAGAACACCCTCATTCCTCAGGTGAAAAACACCGTAGCGGTGGCGAGCGGCAAAGGCGGCGTGGGCAAGTCCACGGTTGCAGCGAATCTGGCCGTGGCCCTCGAGCGTACCGGCGCCAAGGTCGGCCTGATGGATACCGACGTCTATGGCCCGAGCGTTCCCGCGCTGATGGGCGGCAACGAGCCGCCACGTGTAGTCGAGGGCAAGCTCGAGCCTCCTGTCGAGTACGGCATCAAGATCATGTCCATGGCCTACTTTCTTCCCCAGGGTGAGGCCGTCATCTGGCGCGGGCCGATGCTGCACAAAACCATGCAGCAGTTCCTGGGCGAGGTGCGTTGGGGCGAGCTGGATTACCTGATCATGGACCTGCCACCCGGCACCGGCGACATCCAATTGAGCCTTTCGCAAACGATTCCGCTGACCGGAGCCGTGATTGTCTCCACGCCGCAAGACCTGGCGCTGACCGTGGCGGCGAAAGCCATCGCCATGTTTCAGAGGCTCAATGTGCCCATCCTCGGCATCGTCGAGAACATGAGCTACTACATTTGCCCGCAGTGCGGACATCGCGAGGAGATCTTCGGTCACGGCGGCGCGCGCCAGGCTGCCAACAAGCTCGGGTTCCCATTCCTCGGTGAGATCCCTCTCGACCCGGCCATCCGCCTCGAGAGCGATAACGGCAGGCCTGTGGCGCTGGTGGAGACGACAGTTTGTGGAAAAGCATTTCACGACGTCGCCGGGGCGCTGGCGGCCGAGATCAGCATTGTGAATTCGCAGATGGGTCAGGACATCAGGATCGAGTGAGGGGAAGTGGTCAGTGGTCAGTGGTCAGTGGTCAGTGGTCAGTGGTCCGTTGTCCGTTGTCAGTTGCCAACTCTCAGTTCTTGGTTGT
>CAZBWJ010000065.1:12373-16209 GCA_964495535.1 uncultured Acidobacteriota bacterium
GATCTCGACCTGACAGTTTTTCACCAGCGACTTGAACTTCTGGGCGTCGGCCTCGCTGCCCACAATGGCCCCATAATGCATGGGCACGGCGATTTTGGGATTCATCGCCTGCGCCGCCTCCGCCGCCTCCGCCGCCGTCATCACATAGGTGCCTGAAACCGGCAGCAGGGCGATGTCACACTTGATCGACTTCATCTCCGGAATGAAGTCCGTGTCGCCCGCAAAATAGACGCGCGTCCCGTCGAGTGTGACGATGAAGCCCAGCCGCTTCTCCGCCTTCGGGTGAAAGACCGTTCCCGGCTCGCGGAACTTGTTGATGTTGTACGCGGGAACGGCCTCGACGACTACCTGGCCCAGGGTGAATTTGCCGCCCGGGTCAAGGAATCGTGTCTCCTTCACCTTCACGCCCTTCAAGCCCTCTTTACAGAGGGGGCTGGCCACGATCGTCGTCCCCGGCGCGCACACCTTCTTCAGGTCATCGAGACTCATGTGATCGAAGTGCTCATGGCTGACTAAGACGAGATCCGCCTCGTCGCGTTTCGCCACGCGGAAAGGGTCGGTGTAGATCACCTTCGAACCGGCAATCCGAAAAGTGTCGTGGGAAATGCGAGTGAATTCCAGATTGAGAAGTTTCACGGCCTCTCCTCCCCTTCGAATTTCCCCCTATGTTGGTTCTCGTCCAGGGCCGGCATAAGCATATCAAAAAACGGGCGCAGCGTGTTGCCACGCCGAGACGGTGCGGGCTCTTCGCGAAGCTGCTGCGAAGGATTGAAGGACGTGCGAGCTGCCTGGAGGCTTGTGAAGAATGCCGTTTTCCTCTGGCAGGTGCCCGGATCTGCTCCTTGGCTTGCCGGAGAATACTTGAATTCCACTTGCATCTGTTTCGGCAATCTGGTCAGATAGCGGCCGGTCTGCGGACCCCTTCACCTATCTTGCTGCCGAGCGGTTTCTCCATGCAGGGAGCACCAAAGCCGCACATCAAGTGCCTGGGCGGCGTGCTGATCTGCGCGCTATGCCTGGGCGCCGCAGCTCCCTAGTCCCAAGCTTTGATCACGCCTCGCCGCGGACGGGCGTCCGTAGGGGCCCGGACCTCAAGGCCGATGGTTTCTCGGGACGACGTTTAGGTTAGGCCCCGCACATAGACTACAGGAGAGGGATGGGTTGCCGAACGTGGGGACAGCAGGCACCAGGCCAGACGTAACGGAAAGCCCCTTCGTTCGCGAATCACTCCTGCAGGAACGAATAGACAACAGAATCCGATGTAACGTCTGCGAGCGGCGATGTGTGCTCCGGCCCGGCGGCTTCGGCTGGTGTCGCACGCGACAAAACCGCGCCGGAAGATTGGTGACGCTGATTTACGGCTCCGTGTCCTCGTTAGCCGCTAACCCAATTGAGAAGAAACCGTTCTACCATTTCTATCCTGGCACTAAGGCGCTCACCGCCGGCAGTTGGTCGTGCAACTTCGGCTGCCCTTGGTGCCAGAATTGGGATATCAGCAAGTCAGCGCCTCCGGCCACGGGCGATTACATTTCTCCGGAGCGTTTCGTCGATTTAGTAGGAAGGAACGGCTGCCAAGGCACATCCATCTCCTTCAACGAGCCGACGTTGTCGCTGGAGTGGTCTATTGATGTGTTTCGCCTCGCTCGTCAGCGCGGCATCTACAACACCTTTGTGACGAACGGCTACATGACGCCAGAGGCGTTATCGCTGCTCGTCGACTCCGGTCTGGACGCGATGAACGTGGACGTAAAGGGCGACGCCGCGTCGGTGAAGAAGTTCTGCAAGATGGTTGACGTGGAAAAGGTCTGGGCGGCGTCGAAACTCGCACGCTCGCGCGGTGTGCACGTGGAAATCACCACCTTGGTGATTCCAACCGTGAACGATTCCGACGCCACCCTGCGCG
This sequence comes from uncultured Acidobacteriota bacterium, assembly GCA_964495535.1. Lineage (GTDB taxonomy): Bacteria > Acidobacteriota > Terriglobia > UBA7540 > UBA7540 > JALHUF01. Next base: position 14,277 of record CAZBWJ010000065.1, read on the forward strand.
AGATTGCGCAGCGGGTCGCCACCGAGTTGGGACGCGACGCGCCCTGGCACGTGGCCGGCTACTATCCTGCCTGGCGGTTCACGGCGCCCGCGACGCCCGTTCCGACGCTCGAGCACGCCTGGCAGATCGGTAAGGAAGCAGGGTTGGAATTCGTTTACCTTGGCAATCTACCCGGCCACCGTTACGACAACACGTATTGCCCCGCGTGCGGAACCCTGCTGCTTCGCCGCTTGGGATTCGAGGTGGTGCAGAACACGTTGGGTGCAGGTAGGTGTCCCAACTGCCAGCAGCAAATCGCCGGTGTGTGGGCAAGCAAGCAGAGACCTTCGAAGCCGTGACGGAACACCGAAGGCAATGGGTTGAATCAGCGTCTCCACCCGCGGCCATTGCCGATTAGATGCTCTGATGAAGGCAAAGTCATGCCTGGCCTGAACCTGCTGGTGACAGGAAAACCGGGGGTGGGCAAGACCACGTTCGTGGAGCGGGTGGTGGACTGCCTGCGCGGCTCGCTGCGTCTGGCTGGTTTCACGACTACCGAGGTGCGCGGTCCTGACAAGCAGCGCCGGGGTTTTCGTATTGTCACGGTTCACGGGAAGCAGGCGGAACTTGCTCGGGTGGGGCTGCGGAGTCGCGTGCGGGTGGGCCGCTACGGTGTGAACGTAGAAGCGTTCGAGCGGTTGGTCTTGCCCGAGCTGGCTCGGGGCGACGTTGACCTCATCGTGATCGACGAGATCGGGAAAATGGAATGCGCCTCAGATCGCTTCCGCAGCGCAGTCGAGAAAGCGCTGGACGCCTCGGTGAACGTCCTGGCCACGCTGGGCCTCAGCGACCTGCCGTTTCTCCAGGCCGTGCGCCAGCGTCCAGACGTCGAACTGCTCACCTTAACCGAGCGCAATCGCGATAGCTTGGTGGCCGAGCTGTGCACTCGCTTGCAGGAGGCGTGCGGCTGACTGCATTCAGACGACAGGAGAAATGTCCCTCAGTTCCGGGTTGATTTCGCCTCCACCGCCCTTGACGTCAATCCGCGGCCTTTCCAACTCAGTGGGCGCCCAGCGGCTCGTGCCGAGACCTTTGCAGACCGGCGGAGATCACCGCTAACAGGAGTAGCTCCAAATAGTTGGAACGGCACTAGCCGAAGTAGAGCGTGCTCGTATCCACGGGGAAGCCTAGCAGCTTCAGGTAGGTAAAGAGCTGCATCTTGTGATTAGTGAAGTGCTCGCGGAAGGAGATGGCCATCCGTTCCATCTTCCCTTGTACGCCCCAAGGTGCCGCCAGTACTCTGTTTGTGAAATCTGCTTCGCTGACGCTGTCGAGGCATTCGCGCAATACCCTCTTGTCGTCGTCCAGTTTCTTCAAGGCGCCGTCAACATCGCACGATGGGAGGTTCTCGAGCTTCATCGCGTCCGCCATCTGCGCGGCGTCGCTGATAGGCCACTCATCCGTGACCAGACAACGGAGGGGAAGGCCAACCCCATCCCCCAAGTGCTGGATGAGTTGGCCCAAGCTCATGAAGTTGGGTTTTGGCCTCCATTCCAGCTTGTCGGCGGGGACCATTTTGATAAGGGTCTCAGCAGGCCGATAGGTTTCCAGCACGCAGTCGTAGAACTCATTCTTCGTCACCGCAACACCTCCACGTGGCTTGCTGCTAGGAAAGCAGCGGGACAAAGTATATCCAGGCTTGCTATTCGTTTTCAATTCCGGCCCGGCGCTTTATGCCCTTTTGGCCATGCCCTCACGAACCGGCCTCCACGGACCCCGATGCTTCGTCGCCGTGCCCAGGTCAGCGTTGTGCTCCGACAGTCGGTGATCTAAATTAACTGTATGGCTAATATGGTGATGCTCGTTCGGATTGCCCCCGAATATGTAACCGAAAAACATGGGGGCAGTGGTGAGCCGTGAGGGAATCGAACCCCCAACCTACTGATTAAGAGTC
>CAZBWJ010000066.1:0-16056 GCA_964495535.1 uncultured Acidobacteriota bacterium
AGGCGAATAAAAAGCGAAAAAGCAAGTGAAAAATCTCACCTATCCCTCCTGTGTGTGACCGAGCAGAATATGTGCCAAATATGCAGAATATTTGCGAAAATCCCTTCGGTCAGGCGCGTAAAGATCTTCATCGCCTGGAGCAAAAAGAGATGAATCAGGCTTCCCTACCCAGCTGCAGAGTTCAGTCCCGAGCTTTCGAAAGCGTGTGCGCGATTCCCCCACGACGGTTCTTGGAACACCGCTAAGAATCACAGATTTCGCTAACTTCGCTGCGGGATGCTGTAGGTGGGCGAAAAAGGAATCATTTCGGCACAGCAATAGTGAACGTTAGGCCAGTTTCCGATAAGGGCGTTATCCGGCCCAGTGGCGCCCCGCTGCTCAGAAAGTGGCAGGATTTCTTCCGCGTGCGCCGTTCATGCGCCCGCAATCGGCAAGCCCCGAATGGAGCTCCCAACTTCGCACAAGTGGACTTCTCGGGACCAATCGCTGCGGCGCCGATAATTGAGTGGACCACCACAGAGTGATTCGGCTGTGGCGCGCCCACAGAGATTCGAATTCCCGACCTTCTGGTTGAAGGTTGACGGAGCCTCCTTGTTTTAGGTTTGCCGAGGAGATAAACTACTCAGACAAGGAAACGAGGCCGATTCTTCAATGGCACAACTCTTCGAAGCGCAGCTGAACCTGCTCGATGGGATTCTGGCCGAATTCTACGCCGGAACGGCGAGAGTTACGCTGTGCGTTAGTTCCGGCATTTCCCTCAGGCGCATGCCTTCCTTGACGAGCTTGCTATCGACTGCAATCACTGCATTACCGCAGAATGAGCCCGCTGAAGAATCGTTCACCCGGTACCGGAATGATTATCACTTCGCGGACGCACTTCGGGCCGCTGGCCATGAATTTCCAGAGCCACTTACACTGCAAGCTTTTCGTGGCTTGTCGGAAGGTGCTAAGGAGGAGGCGTGTAAAAGACTGTCAGCCTGCTACGGCGACGCCTTTCAGGAATTGATCCCACTTTTTGGTGACAAATGCCGGCTTCTGACAGCCTTAGACTTCCAAAGGTTTCAGCACGGTGAACCCGACGCTGCCCATTACTACTTGGCTTACCTGTACATCGAAGGAAAGCTGCAGCGAGTCGTCTCACTCAACTGGGATTGCTTAATTGAGATGGCGGTTCAAAGAGTCGGTGCGGGAAGACCTTTGAACGTTATCAAAGACGAGCCATCGTTCGTACGGATGAACGAAGGTCCCCTGGAAACCCTCGCCAAGGTACACGGCTGCGCAATGCAGTATCCAGATCATTGCGAAAACATCGTCATAACTGCGGCTGATGTCGAAATTGTAACAGCCAAGCTCTGGGTGCAGACCATGTTGCGCGATTTCTTGAATGGAATCGTGATCTATTGTGGCTACCGCGCGAGAGACATGACTGTAAATGTCCCGGTAAGAGCCATCGAAGAGTTGCGCCAACGAAATGAACTGCCACCAGCGAACTACTACGTTGCGCAGGAAGACGAGCTGGAGGCTCGCGCTTTCGATGCCCTGATTCATAATAACGCTTCCCGGCACATTCGCTTAAACGCAAATGACCTCTTCTGCTCAATTTACTTTGGCTGGTTGCGGGCTCGGCTTCGGGAAGTGGTTCAGAGCGGTCGAAGTAGAACCCGAGTGGAGCGCCCGTTCGATTGGGCTGATGCGGATTGGAATACGGCGATGGATCGGGTGAACCAGCTCGTGGAACACGAGCTGTCTGACATGCTTGATCACCTAATAGGAACACCCGACGCGAGAACCTGGGAATCGCTCTGCCTCACGTTGCCGCTCAACTTGAGTTTAGCCCGCGCCCTGTTTTTGGACGGAAAAGTAGAGGGCAGAAACACATACAATAATCTTCGATTTGGGGACATAACTCACGATTTGGTTATGCTTGTCGTACTATCGGCTCTGGTGGACATTCTGAGAGGTAATGAGTCCTTGCATCTTGGTCTTCATCAGGGTTACTGTGGCCTAACGGTTCGAGATTCTAGGACGGGTTCTTCGAGACAAATAATCCTTTACAGGGGCCAATTCGCGCCCAGGTCTTACGGCGTACTTAGTGCCTATTTGGCAGAAATTGAAGCAGATGGCGGTATAGCGCCTGAGATTGTAGTCGTCCCTTGCGAGAAGTATGTTTTTCACGCGAGCGCGCCTGACCTTACTCTCGGCCGGGTGCTAGAGAAAGAATTTCGAGGAGGCCAGGTGGCCATCAAGAGGTTCATTCCTCCCGATAGGATCTTACGGGCCGAGAATCTAGACGCATTGAAGACTGCTCTTCAAGAGGAGTTGGAAGTAGTCTGATGGCAGAGAATGATCCGGTCCAAAGAGTTGTAGACGTTCTTCATTCCGTTGGTTCCTACAGCCGGCGCCCAAATGAGGCTCTTCGGGATAGGGGGTTCTCGTTTGACGTCGTGATGACCGGCAAGGACCCGATGTCCATCATAGTAATTGAGTATAAAGAGCGCGCGGACGAGAAAACCCTGAGAGATTGCGTAAGGGAATTGCGCTCGTTTGTGTGGTCACTGTTCGCCGATGGTAAGCGTCATATGGTATCAACGGTTCTCGTTATGGGTGAAGAAGTTCCGGGAAGTAAAGTCGCGGGACTGTTGAAGGATCTGAGCGGGACTTGCAGGACTTTTGTAGTCTCAAAGAATATGACAGCCGAGGAGCTTCAGGCTGAGTTCGTATCCCTTGGAGAGCCAAAATTCGTCAAGATGCATCCGGAAGAGAGCGAGAATGATAGATTCGTTCGCGAAATGTCGACAATGAGAGGCAAAGCAAAAAGAGAGTTCGCTGCACAATTGATAGACTTAGTGAGGGGATCCCAGTCGGTAAGTGAAGTGAGCAGGCGGCTATTGGAATCCTATAAGAAGCGGCTTAGAGAGGTCGAGAATGCGACTGCGGAGTCTAAGAATTAGAAATTTTCGGCCTTTCACATCTGAGCGAGAAACGACATTCGATCTGGACCACTCCGTTGTGTTGCTATGCGGCGGCAATGGCTCAGGGAAATCCAGTTTCTTTGATGCGATCGAGCTGGGTCTAACAGGCTCGGTCGGGAGGCTTGAGAGCTACGACCTGCAACCGAAGCTACTCGTAAACGCACGTCATCCAAAAGAGACGGCCACCGTGAGTCTGGAAGCGTCCGAAGATTCGAGGGCGCGAGGAGTAAACATCGAAATCAGCCCGACGGCTGCACTGATCAAGAAGCCAGGAATATTGCACGGCCATGAGATCCATCTCTTCTACGACACGACCTACCTCCTTCAGTCGGACATCCGCAGACTTGTATCGGCCGACTCATCCAGTTTGGGAGAAATAATCGAACGACTTGCGGTCGACGAAAATGTCGATTTGCTTATCAGAGGGCTGGCTGATGCGAACATAAGCCGGAACGACGGATCCTATCAACGAGTAAAATACGACATCGAGCAGCTCGACGCGGAGCTGGCCCAATTGACTGAGAAAATCGAAGCACAAAGAAGCGCAATTGCCTCGATTCAGGACAGTAGGATAGCCCTTGATCAAATCGCGGCTAGATTGACTGACGTGTGTAAGGCTCTCGAGGTGGAGGTCCCGAAGAATGCCTTGTTGAGTGTGGAAGGAATTCTCGCCCTTGCGAGGAAATTAGACACCTCCTTGCAGAAGCAATTGCGTGCAGCGATAGAGGGCCACTCTACGGCGGAGCGAGCCTTGAGTCTCTGTTCATCCCTGGTGAAGGAACGAACAAGGTTGGAGCCTGTCCGATTGGAGGTGAAGCGGAAAGAAAGTTCAACACAACACATCACAAAACAGCTCGCAGACACTCGCATTAAGATCGGAGAGACTGCAAAGCAGCTTGGTCGGCAGCAGTCGCAATTGCAGTCAAGAGGAGAACTTCCTTCGCTGATCCAGATTCTTTCAGACTGTGCCGAATTAGCCGATTCCGGGGTTTGCCCGGTTTGCGATCGCCCTTTTCCCAATCTTGCGGCGCATATACGTCAAAAACTGTCACGGCTAAAGAACGAGCAGAGTGCGCTTCAGAAAGGGATTAATGAAACCCAAATGCGACTGCGCATGCTTAGGGACACTGAAAGCAAGCTACGTGAATCACTCGAGACTGCTGAGCAAGAGGTCGCTTCGTTCCAAGAGGAACTCGCGAGCGCACTGAAACGCACCCAATCATTCGTTTCAAAGTATCGGGACCAGGCTGGAAGGACTATGAACCTTAGCGAAGTTGAGGATTACGAGAGTAGACGGCTTGAGGATGCCTCGAAGAGGCAGAATCGTCTCGGCAAGCTTGTTGAGTTAGTCTCGCAGATTCAATCTGAGACGCTTGCGGCGAAAGCGGGTCTATCGCAGCAGCAACAGAGCTTGGAGTCATTGGAAGAGCGTGCGAAGAAACTGCAGGAAGTGTTGCGAGCCAAGCGAGCTGCATTTAGTCGGTTAGATGCCTTCATTGACGCGACACAGGAGGCACGTAGGAATCTTTCGGACCGGGTCGGAAAGCTATTAAATGACTTTGTTCAGGGACGAACCAAGACAGCTTTCGAGGATCTTTTCCGTAGAATTGCACGGCACCCCTACTTTCAAGTGACCATACCCGTCAGCCAAGTCAGGTACCACAAGCCCGAGGTGAGTTGGGTTGCTGCCTACCAAGGGCACTGTTACCCAGGCGGCGCCGTGTTCAGCCAAGGTGAGCTAAATGCCTGTGCTCTTGCTTTCTTCCTCGCGTTGGCAACTACCCAATCTAGACACTTGGGACTGCTCCTTCTCGATGATCCTGTGCAAAGCATGGATGAGATTCATATCGAAGAGTTCGCGAATGTCCTTAAGTCAATTAAGGATCTATTGGCATGGCAAGTGATAGTCGCAATACATGAAGAATCGTTGTTCAACTATTTGAAAAGAGTTCTTTACCCGTCTGAGCCAGACCAGTCTCTCATCGCCTACAGACTTACAAGTATCCAAGATGGTCCCGAAATCGAAAGCGAGGACCGATTCGAGTTTGAGTCGAAGGTGTTTTCGCTCACTCCGTCAGGCAGTGCTGCTTGAGGTCTCCCGGTATCCTGTGTCCCCATTAAAAGGTTGATCGCGACCCCCAGAAAAGGATCCGCAGCGCTCTTTAACGACTTCCTGCTCGGCCACGTGGGGTAGGTTTTCATTCTCATTCCTTCATTGGACACCATGCCGACGGCCGACGTTCCCGAGGGCGTTTTCGATCCTCTAAACGGCGTTGTGGGAAGCGAAATAAGAGGTTCTGGGCGAGTGGTCGCCGACTCGGAAACTAGCCCAGCGCCTGGCGGTTTCTCCTTGGACGTCGGCGGTCACTTGGACGTGTAGTCGGCTACCCGGAAAAGTTGCTTTTGTCAACCTGATTTGGCCCACTTTGATGCTTTGATTTGGCCCACCCTAAGTTGTTGATTTCAGGCTTTCCTGGTTTTGCCTGGTCTTTTGGCCTTTGGCAGTCTCCTGGTTTTTTGTCCTGGCCTGGGTTCGGTTGGACTCCGGCTGGAGCGAAGCCCTGCGGAGCCCGGAGGGCGGAGCGTTTAGGGCGAAGCGGAGGACGGAGTCCAACCGAAACGCCGCGCCGGCGGAGCCCCTCACTCTTTCTTCTTGCGTTTCTCCAGGGTCCTGCGAAAACGATACGAATCGCTTCCCGTCTCGATGATGTGCGCCCGGTCCGTGACTCGATCCAGCAGCGCCTTACAGAGTCGGGCGTTCGGGATCACCTGCGTCCATTCCGAGAAGGGCAGATTCGTGGTCATGATCACCGCCGCCTTCTCCGCCCGCTCGGCAATCACTTGAAACAGAAACTCCGCTCCGATCTCCGCCAAAGAAACGTATCCTACCTCGTCGATGGCAATCAGCTCGTAGCGGGCCCAGCGTGCCAGGACTCGCCGCAGTTGGAGTTGGTGCTTGGCCTCCACCAAGTCGTTCACGAGTCCTGCCGTCGTGGTGAAGCGAACTCGCCGCTGCTGTCGGCAGGCCGCGACACACAATCCCGTCATCAGGTGTGTCTTCCCCGTGCCGCAGTCCCCGATGAGCAGGACGGGTTCAGCCCGCTCGATGTATCCGCCTTCGGCCAGTTGCCGGATCTCGGTCGCCGAAATCTTGGGTGACTGCGAGAAATCAAACTCCTCCAGGGTTTTCATGCGCGGCAGGCGCGCATCCCGCAGTCGGCGCTGCACAGTATTCCGTTCCCGTTCTTCCAACTCCGCCGCCAACAGCGTCTCGAGATAATCCAGATGACTCTGCTTCTCCCGAACTGCCTGCTCCGCCAGTCCCGCACACTGGGACCCCACGGCCGGCAGACGCAGGAGCTTGCACTGTTGTTGAATCGCCGTGGCTTGCAGTCCTGCCTTGGGGCTGCTCATCGTGCCACCTCCGCCACCAGCAACTGATCGTATTCGTTCATCATCGGCAGGGGTCGCTCGTAGCGGCCTAACCATCCCACCTCCATCGCTTCGGTGGGCGGCCGGCCTTCTCCCTCCACCGTCAGCAGGTAACGTACCGCCGCTTCATCCGAGCAACCCGCAGCCAGAGCCGACTCCATCGCTCTCTGCAGCCCTTCGTAGCCCTTTACCTTGCCCAATTGCAGCAGGCCGATCATCTGCCGCGTCCCACCCTGCTTCCCGTGCCGGCGGATCAACTCTTCCCAGAACCGGTCGTAGCTCGCCGGCCAGCGTCCCAGCTTCCGCCACTGCTCCAGCGGCTTCGATCCCGCCAAGGCCCCGGGCTTTCGCTCCAGAACATCCAGGTAGTGCTCCAGGTCCAGGATCTGCTGCTGCCGGCTGTAGCAGCGTTCGTGACGGGCTACGCACTCCCCTTCGTGCCAGGGTTCCACGTGCGCTGGATAAACTTTCGCTTGCACCGCGGTCCCTGCCCTCACCGGAACGGAGTAGAAGTTCGTTCGCACCCGAACACAGCCCGAGCCATCCACCCTGGGAAAGCTCACTTCCGCCAGGTCGAAACCCTCGCTGGGCAGCGGCAGGAGATGCTCCTGCTCCGTCCGCATCGCTGTCCCGATGCAGGCTTCCCGACCGGCGATCATCCGGCGCTGGTCCTGCTGGCAGGCGCCCAGCAACTGTTCGTTCAGTCCCTCCAAATCGCGCCCTTGCGGCACCGGCACCCAGTGGTTGCGGCGAAAATAACCCACCTCCCCTTCCACTCCGCCTTTCTCATGAGCGACCGCCGGCGTACAGAACTCTGCTGCAAATCCCCAGTGCGACCGAAAGGCGATGAATCGCGCCGTCTCTTCTCGCTGGTATCCTCGCAGGATCTTCTTCACCGCCGAGGTCAGGTTGTCATAGCGCTGGCGATGGAAAACGCCGCCAAAGTACCGGAAGGCCAATTCGTGGGCTTCCAGGAAGGCCTGTTGCGTGGCCCGCAGATAGGCCCGATGAAACGCTCCTCCGCTGGCCATACTCCGCAGGGAAAAGACTTGCAGCTTCTGCCGCTCCCCGCCCAGGTCCGCGTAGGCTTCATACCAGTCCACCTGGGACTCGCTGCCCCAGGCGTAGCTCTGCGGTACGAACGTCTCCCGGCGGATCAACCCCAACGCTCGCTTCCTCTCGCGCACATACTCCCGGACGGTAGACTCCGCGACCTCACACCCCGGCAACTCGGCCCGCATTCGTTGATGAATCCGCCGCGCTGTGTGTCGCTGCTTGCGCGGTGCCTTGCGGTCCGCTTCCAGAAGGGTGTCAATGAAGGGAATCGCTGCCGCCAGCTTCGGCCGCTTCCTCTCCGGCTTCTTTCGGTGCGCCGGCAGCGCGTTCGCCAGGGCCTCGCGCACCATGCGCCGGTGTACCCCGAACTTCCTGGACACGCCTTGGATCGTGCCAATCCCGAACTCGTATTCCCGTCGAACCTGCTCAAATAGCTCCACCTTGGCTCTCCAATCCACCGCGTCCTCCGTTCCGGGCTCAGCCCAAAACAGAGTAGTCGGCTTGGTTCCCAGGGTGGGCCAAATCAGAGCATCAAAGTGGGCCAATTGAGAGTATCGAAATCAATCCCTATGCCACGTATGCCCTCCTCACGAAAGGCATCTACTTCAGGGTCTTGATGGGAAGCAACATTCCCGCCGACATCCGGAAACTGTGTTGCGTTACGGGTCCTCGAAAGCCTGTCTTCGTCGCGAACTGTGAAAGCAAGACTCTACCTGCATTCGGCCGTCTGCAGAAAACTGCTAAGGTCGCTCAGAACCTCCAAGGGTTGTGATAATGGGCAGCCACATTAGCACGCTACCGCAGAGGGGTGCTCGGAGGTTTTGAGGACTATTCCGCGGAACCCGGTAGGCTGGCAATCTGGAAAGATTTCAACTGTACCCGCCTTTGACGACTGTGGGGACTTTTGTGGGGACCCCGTGTGCATTTGCATTAATTTTGGCGCAACTCAATTCATCTCGCCACAACTCGGAAACTCGCTGACCTGAAAGGGGTTGCAGGGGTTTCTGCCTTCCAATGAACGAGTTGCAGATTTGGCTTCAAAACGTTTCCTAAACCGCGGGTCGGGAATCCCTTGAGGCACGTGAGCGTGCTGGCACGAGGAAGCTCTCCCCAGCTACCGGAATCAAATCCGCAAGGTCTCGGTCGCCGTTGAGTTCCTTCAGCTCCCCCAAGTGTTCGAGCAGGTTGGCGAGCCGCCGGATCGAGTGTCCCGTCTGCCTCAGGATCTGCTTGGTGGTGGTTTCAGGGATTCGCCCCAGGGCCTGCTGGATGATTTGCCGGGCTTCGTATTCGGTCAGACCCGGCAGCAACTCACAGATCCCCACTCGGCTCCACAATTGCTCCAACTCCGACGCCGGGCGGCTGCCATTCGTGAAGATCTCATACAACCTCAGCGTGCCGATCAGAACCACCCCGAGGCGGCCCCGGTCGTAAACGTACCGCAGCAGTTCCATGGCCTCGATACTCAGGTGGTTGGCCTCATCCACGATGATCAGGAAGTGCCCCGTTTCGAGCCTCCTCACCAGACTCTCAGCCAGCGTCGGAGCCGTTCCACTGTGGGGTATTCCTGCTTGCAGGCATAGGGCAGCCATCAAGGACTTCGGCGTCGAGGCCGCGTGGGCGGTCACAAAGAGAACTTCCGACTTCTCGGAATTTGCCTGTTTCTCGCACCTTTCGATGAACTCCTCCACGACGAACGTCTTGCCAATCCCTGACGGCCCATACAGCAGCGCCAACTCCCGCCGCTCATCCGCTTCCTGACATTTCTCCAAGATGATCTTCGCCGTCTGCGTCTCGATGAACTCCGGCCTTCTGGCCCGGGCTTCGGCTCTTTCCAGCTTCAGGAAGTAGGCCCCGAGCGCCGCCTCAATCACTTCCTTGCTGCACCCAGGGAGGCTGTCGAGGTACTTTGACAGGTTCGAGCACCTAACATCCACCAGTTCAGCCACGGCACGGCGGCTCAGATGGCGGGACTTCATGTAGGCAAGCGTCCGTTCCCGCAGGTTCATGGCTTCTTACCTCCCATCCCCGCCCCCACCGATCAAACCATGCTCCCGCTCCCAGGCCTCCTTTGCGGCTCGCGAGGTGAAGATCGGCTTACTGAGGGAGGAGCTTCTTGCGAGCGCGTAGGAAGTTGAAATGGGGCTCTGCGCTGCCAGTTCTTCGATGTGCCCCTTCAGCCGTTTGCGTGAGAAGAGAGGTGCCTCTTCCGGCCTTGTCGCCAGTTCGAGCAAGCTGATATCGCTTGCCGCCATGTGCATTAGCGCCAGATGCGCCATCACCACTTCCCGCTGCACCCGCTGCATGCGCTTGTAGGCCTGGAATTGCTCCAGTGTGGCATGGAAACCCAGCAGTTCCTGATTCCTCGCCTCGCAGAGGAACCCACGATCCGTATACACCAGGATTTTTCCCAATTCCCGCGGATCCCAGCGCACTTCCACATACGCCCCTTCTCTCCCCGCTAGCTCTGGCGCCCAATACCACCTCCCCCGCTCGAACATCTCAATCCCGTTCCTTCTGACCAGCCTCCTCTCCGCCCGCATCAGCAGGATGTCCAGGGCACGTTCCGAGGGAACAACTGGATGGCCATAGTCCTTTTCGTAGGCTTCTAGTGGCATACAGCCCAGCCTGGTATGTGGAGTCCTCAGGTACCGCTCGTGCAGCCAAGCTTCGAACTTCAGCGCAAACTCCGCAATTTGCAGAAAGGGCGTCTCTTCTCGCTTCCCTTCCAGCCATGCTTCGTGCTGCTTGAGGAGGGGTTTCAGGATGTCGCTGGGTCTTGTGTCGGGACTGTTCCCACACCACCCAGGGAGTTCCTGAATCAGGTCTCTTTCCACCGTCCCAAAGAACCTCTCAATGGGCTTGGCCTGAGGATTTGCCGGGAGAGTGTGCAAGGTCGAAACGCCCAGCCCTCTCCACACCCCTTCCATCCGCTCCTCGCCCAGCACCTCAATCCCATGCGCTCTCGCAAAGAGTTCCGTTGTTCCCAGCTCCATCCGCCAATGCCGGGAGCTCCCTTCCAGGTACCGCGCCCGGTAGTCCCGACCGTTATCCACGTAGACCGTTTCCGACAGCCCCATGATCTTGTCCCGCTTGGGCAGCACGGCATGACGGTAGGCCAAGGCGATGGTTTCCGAGTTGGGCCGCTCGGAGATAAACCACCCCGGCAGGACTTCCGTCTTCAGATCCAGCCAGGCGGAAATCCAGGGGCGGAACAGCTTCCCCGAGGACGCGTAGACGAACAGGTCGAACTCGTGGTGATCGCCACAGAAGATCTCTCGGTTGCGCAGATCCTGGTAGGTACGAGGGATATAGACGCCGTACTGCTCCCGGAAGGCTCGCTTCCCTTCCCGGCCCAGGGCTTTCACCGAAGGGGGTATCTCGCGGATGATCCTCAGCACGGTCGAATAGGAAATCTCAAACCCGCACCGGGGGCAGCGATGGACCCTGTAAAGACCCCTGAACCCTCGTTCCAGGGGAACCATGGCTGCCTGTCGGCAGGCGATGCATTGGGCCACGAGGCGTTTCCAGACCTTCGAGCCGGAAGGGCGAGTCCTGCGGGAATAGAGTCCCTGAATCAGCAACCGCAGGCGCTCATTGACCCGGATGCGGCCATCGGTCGAGGGAAACAGCACCGCTCCCCTCTTGCGGTCAATCAACGCGGTAAAGCCCAAATACATAGCCAAGATGGGATCACCTTCGGCGGCCTTCCCAGCGCGAATGAATTTTGACCGCCAACGGTAGAGGCTCCCCACACTAGCCTGAGCTTCCTTGGCCAGAGCCAGGACGCCCTCCGAGGGCAGCCACACACCATTGACCAACTGTGTTTTCCGGTGAATCTGCTGGATCCGGGCAATCCAGCTAAGCCGCCGCCCGGCCGTCTGGATGGCCTTTGCTCCATACTGGGCCACAAGGGCGGCAAGCTTCTGGCCCAGTGGCCCGCGGGAGATGGCTAGCTGGCCCTCCTCAGGGCCAGCCTGGACAAGAGAAAGGCTGGAAAGAAACCTGGGATGGCCGGAATGGCCTGCCATAGAGAACCTGCCTTTCTTCCCGGCTTGGGAAGCCGGGAGGAAATGTGATACAAAGTTGAAAGGCAGGTTGAGCTGATGGCCTCATCATCGGCTCGGCTTGCTTAGGGAGGTTGCAGAGTCGCTAGCTCTGCAACCTTCCGCTTAATCAACTCAACCTACGACTTGCTCTTCTTCGTTTTCGTTCTGCCCACCTTCTTGCGGCGGGGCTTCTTGCGATAGCTGGCTTCTTTGAACTTCTCAACTCTCTTTAAGTCCCTCTCAGACCAAACGCGATGATTCTGCATTGCGATGGTAGCGTGCTTGGGCTCAGCAATTCTTCCGGAATAGAGCCATCGCAGAAGCGTCGATTTGTGAATCCCCAGCAGTTTCGCGACTTCTTGTGTCGAGTACATGGTCACGCTCATAGCCATTAGCATATTCCCGTCTAGATGTCAAGGGATAATCCAAGCACATTCCTGTAGTGGTGCATCCGGCACGTTCTGGGGCGACAAGCCCACCCTACCTTTTGGAATTTTCGTCGGTGTCTTAATTATTGACTAGCCCAAGAGAGAGTATCTTCATTCTTCCGGCAAACCAAGGCGCCGCCTCATCTTGTTCCAGTCATAGGACACATGGCCAGGACTGCTCGTCCGTTGCTCCATGTATTCCATCTCACGGATGAGGTCAATGAGCCTTTGCCGGCCAAGCCGGTCCTTGGCTGCCTCGCGAGGCGTCTGACCATCGAGAGCAGGTAGAGGATGATCCGGCCACTCTTCATAGTGGCGCCTTATTGCTTCCTGTAGGTGGGCCTGAGCCTCAGGCGGAAGCTCAGGGAGTTCATTATGTTCGCCCCGTGATTCCCCGCCCCGTCCCCCCACGACATCTTTAAGGATTTCCTCACCCTCTTTGATCTCTTCACCGCGATTCTCGAGTGTCCCGATCTTTCCCAACAGGTTACTCCCGCGTGCGAGCCGCCCTCGGGAGTTGCACTCCAGCAACAGCTTGTTTCCCCTGAGCACGATTCGGCCGAGCAGGATCGTCTCTTCCCCCCTCTGACCTTTCCAGACAAACTCAATTCCTTCTTCTTTCTCGGACCCGTTCAGCTCCTCCAGTTCCGGATGCGCTCTCAATCCCGCCACGAACTCCGCTAGGTTCGCCACCTCAAAATGCGCTCGGCAGATTGCCAATGGCTCTCCATCGGCGTTCACCAACCGCGGGAGTCGGCGCATCCGCTCGTGGAGCTTCACCGTTAACCGCCCAAAGATCTCCGGCTTGGCCTTGAGGAATTCCTGCCAGCTGGCACTCGGATAGCTTCGCCGGTACTTTTCGAGCTCGTAGCTCAGGTAGGCTCTGATGAACTCTTTTTGCCGGGGCGGAAAAGCATGTGCCCCGCCAGCTGCAAAATGGTAGGGCCCGGCAGGGTATGCGTGGCAGAAGATCAGACACCACTTTTCGGCGGAGAGCGATAAACCCCGGTCGTGAACGAAAACCCTGCCACCTTCCAAGGCGTTTTCGAGTTCCACGCCTCGACCCGGGTCGAGGCGTACCACCTGATAAACCGTCCTATGCGAAGCGTTCAGTGCGGCTAGGATTTGCCTCTCATCCCTGCTCAGGGAAGAGCCTGTGGCCATTTCCTCGGCCAAGGTCTTACTGCGCTGCGTCTTCCTCCAGTCGAGCCACAACCACGCATGAAATTCCTCTGTCTCCGGTTCGGTTGGACCCTCTCTTTGCCAACGTTCCACTGTCCCTTTGCCCCAGTATTTTTCAACGAGCTTCTCGAAATCGAGCTTTGCCTCGTCAATCCTCTCCATCCCTTTTCGGATCAATTGGCGGTCCACTTCCTTCCAAGCTGCTAGATCGGGATCAAGGTCGGCATGAACGGAATTCTCAGGCGAAGAAGTTCCATGGAAGGTTCCCTGGGCGGCACGATCCCGGCTCCTGCAACATTTCTTGTATTTCTTCCCGCTTCCACAAGGACAGGGATCATTACGGCCAATCAAGATGCAACTCCCAAGTGTCGTAGGGGAAATGAACCAAGAAGTCGATCCGCTGAGTCGAACAATCCGATCATACACCAAACAAACCACTGATTCGCTGCGGGTGTGGGTCACCAAGAATGCGTGCAGCGTAGGGAATAACAGTTACCTCTCGGCAAACCGGACCAAGGTCGAGTTCCTGGCCGTGTTTCTAATCATGGCCACTAACTCTATTGAATTCAGCGCGATTGGAGTTCTTGCCGACCATGGACGCATCTTCCCGGTGGCAGAGGCGCGCTGTGAGTGCGAAATTCAAAACTCGAGAAACTTGGTGGACAGATGGAACCCGTTCCAGGCAACCCGCACCCGCGTTTGCGCCAGGCCGGCACCCCATCTGTGGAACCGAACGCTTCTGTAGAATGCCCCCATTGCGCAGAATCGGTTAACACCCCATTAACGCCGCCCTTTGCTATACTCGTCAGCAATTTCTGAAGAGCAGGAGGGTCATCCGATGTCACGAGCGTATCGTGTTCTTATCGGGGTAAGCTGGGGTCTCGGTCTGCTCAGCCTGGCGTTGGGTGCAACGCTAAGGCTGCTGCCGTCTTTGGCGGAAAGGATGAACACTACGCCGCGCGGCGGTTTGATACTCGCAGGCGTGCTCTTTCTGTGTGCGCTGGCCACGCGAGAGATGGAGCGAATGACTTGCCCCAGTGGCTAAGGGTTCGTTGATGCAATTCGACCGGGGCGTCGCGACAGAGTCGCGGTGCTGCCGCCTAGAGGGTCGCTCTCTCGTCTCAGTCATTCACGTTTGCCTCTCCGTCGAGACCATCTTGCGCGCCATGAACAGCAGCAGCTTTCGATGGGGCTTCGTCATGTGGCCATAGAGCGTCAAAAGCTCCTTGTCGGGCGGTTCGAGACGTGTGTACTGCGTCGCCCTGAGAGCCCTGGGCTTTCCTTTGCCAACGAAGAAGAGCTGGTAGAGTTCAACGTCGAGTCCCTTGGCCCATTTCTCCAAGGTTTCGATGGATGGCGCGGTGTAGCCGTTCTCCACCCGCGAAACGTAGCAGCGTACCAAGCCGGTACGCTTCTCGATGTCGCCCTGGGACAGCTCCTTGGATGTACGTAGGTCACGCAGACGCTTTCCGACGTTCATGTCGACCTCCTACGAGAGCAAGACTACCCTACTTACAGCATAACCTAAACAGACTGACGAGCCTAGGTGTGCCTACTGAAAACTCCATCTGCGTCGAGATCATTGATGTTATGAGCCCCTCTTGCTAAGCTTCCCCGCTTCCATGTACACCCTATTATTCTCCTTCCTGGTCACTCTCGGCTCCTTCTTCCAAACCCGTGCGTCCTTGGAAGTGGAGATTCTTGCCCTGCGCCACCAGATCAATGTATTGCGAAGATCCCAGCGCGGGCGTATTCGCCCGAACTCGGCGGACCGCCTCTTTGGGGTGTGGCTGTTGCGCCTGTGGTCCGGTTGGCGTTCTGCACTGGTCATCGTCAAACCGGAAACGGTTATTGGCTGGCATCGCAAGGGCTTTCGTCTTTATTGGAGATAGAAGAGTCGACTGGGCAAGGCGGGCCGTCGGGCCGTTGATCGGGAAGTGCGAGAACTGATTCGCAGGATGAGTCTAGCCAATCCCCTTTGGGGAGCGCCTCGAATCCACCGGGAGTTGCTCAAGCTCGGCATTAACCTATCTCAAGCCACCGTGGCCAAATACATGGCTCGCCACCGGAAACCGCCCTCTCAGACGTGGCGCACTTTTCTGAACAATCAGGTTAGAGATCTGGTCTCAACGGATTTCTTCGTGGTGCCGACCGTTAGCTTTCGAGTTCTGTTTGTCCTTGTGGTTCTAGCCCACCATCGGCGTCGTCCAGTGCATTTCAATGTGACGGCCAATCCGACCTCGGAATGGACGGGCCGTCAAATCGCCGAGGCGTTCCCTTGGGATAGTGCGCCCCGTTATCTCCTGCGTGATCGCGATTCCATTTATGGGGACTCGTTCCGAGAAACGGTCTGTGGGATGGGCATTCGTGAGGTTCTGACAGCACCGAGATCGCCATGGCAAAGTCTTTACGTCGAGCACCTAATTGGGTCGATTCGGCGCGAATGCCTCGACCACATTATTGTGCTCAGTGAGTCATCTCTGCGCAGCATTCTGAAATCCCACTTCGAGCATTATCGCCGGTCGCGAACGCATCTGGCCTTGGCCAAGGATGCGCCGGAACCGAGAGCGATTCAACCGCCGGGACTCGGTGCTGTGGTGGGGATTCCTGAAGTTGGAGGCCTTCACCACCGGTACGAGCGGCGAGCGGCATGAAGCGCATCCCTCCCTCTCAGGACCACGCGCTCGGTATCGATCAAGTGATGTGACGCTTGAGGAAACTCGGACAGCGATTACCCTGGCGGTTTTCCTGCAAGTGAAGCCGCCGATCGATTGTGGAACAAATCCGACAACGGAGCAGCGAGACCGGGGTACCGTGGGTATTTCGGATCATCTTTTGTGCAGTGATCGAGTTTTTGGTAGGCACAGCTGGCAGGAGAGCGTCTTCATGACGCTCTCTCGCCGCTCAGCTCAGCAGCTTCCCTTCCAGCCGCCGCGA
>CAZBWJ010000067.1:0-15937 GCA_964495535.1 uncultured Acidobacteriota bacterium
CTCACGACGGTCTCCGGCTTCACGACCACCAGTACGTCAGCCCACTTTGACCACAACCGCCGAAGCGCCAACCAAAACAGTCGATCCCACCGACCCAACCTGGGTCGAAGGTTCTTGCGCTTGAGCACGCCTACTTGCTGGCGCAAAGCGCAAAGCTCCAGCCCGAGATCATGTCGAGACCGGAAGAACGCAGCGAACCAACAGAAGAAACTCAAAAGGAACTGGAACATAGGACCAGTCTACACGACTGGCTGGCGATGATCGGCCAGGAAGGGGGCCGGTGGATAAGTCACTGATTCTACAAGCGGATTAGATTCTGGCGACGCACAGCTATATGCCGCCCGACACAGGACCGCAGCGCGGGCCCTCGTCTCAGCGTTGGATGACATTTGTCCGCAACCATGCCCAAGGCATTCTGGCCTGCGACTTCTTCGTCACCGTGACGGCCAGTTTTCGGGTGCTGTACGTCTTCGTCATCATGGAGGCGGGAACACGTAGGATCGCTCACTTCAACGTCACAGCTCATCCCACCGCGGACTTGACGCTCCAGCAGTTCCGAGAAGTCATCACAGGTGAGAAACCGTACCGGTTCCTTATCCACGACCGCGACAGCATTTACTCCTCCGAGCTCGATTCGGCTCTGAAGTCGATGGGCCTGAGCATCTTGAAAACGCCATTCCGAGCGCCTCAGGCGAACGCTTTCTGCGAACGCCTAGTCGGAACCATCCGCTGGGAGTGTTTGGATTTCCTGATTCAGCTCAATGAGAGACACCTGGGGAGAATTCTCAAGGAGTGGGTAGCTCATTACAACAAGGGCCGCCCACACTCCGGCCTGGGGCCAGGGATACCAGAACCGAGAGCAGGCGGCGCGGTGAAGCGACTCTCCGGATACCAGGTTCCGGGCGATCATCGAGTTCTGGCCGAGCCCATCTTGGGAGGTTTGCACCACGAATATCGACTTGAGAGGGTTGCGGCGTGAGCCTGACACTCCAGAAAGCGCCTGGAGCGTCTTTTTTGCGGACGACAGCGGGTGCGGAGGTAATGACCGCCGCGTCGCCCCCCGAGGGGGGCGATATCACCGTTCAGACTCCGCAATCGGCTGCCAAGCTTGTGATAATCTGATTCCCCAATCATTGACTGCAATGCATCGGCGATTCTTGCCGTGGGTAATGTTTCGCCTGATAGCGTCGCTTGCAGACCTAAAAACACCAAACTCAGGACAACTGACCTGAAGCTTATCCACTCTGCCCTAAGGGCCATCGGGTTTCACCTTCCCTTAGTATTCGTGCTTGGGGCCTGTCGTGCCGGGGCCGGCGATGGGTTGCTGCTCGACCAGCCTGAATCGCTTCCTGTCCGTTTCATCGCGAAGCTCGGCCTGCTGTATGTCCGAGAGACGCTTGGCCAGCGCCTGGATTTCGTCTCTGTGCTCACTCTGTCCCGAGCGCCGCAACGCCGTCATGAGGCGATACACCGCGGTCCGGTCCGTGGGGGCATATTGCAGCGCGAGCCGGCATTGTTCAATCGCAAGGCTGTCCTGGCCAGAACGCATGTACAAGTTCGCAAGGATATTCCTTGCTTCCACCAAATCCGGTTTTAGTTTCACAGCTAGCAGCGCGGACCTCATTGCTTCTTTAAATGCCTCGCTATTTATGGCAGGCCCCTCGTTTACCAGCAACCGCGCGAGCAGGCAATGCAGTAAGGCGCTGTCCGGATGAGCTTTCAACTGCGAACGTAGCGCTAATACTGCTTTGTCGGAACCAACGGAATGATCCTTTTCTAAGAGCGCAAGGCTCCTGGCATACAAGCTTAGAGTCTGCGCCGAATCAAGGCGGTCGGCCGTATTGAAATCGGCTTCGGCCTTGTCGTATTGCGAAAGTTGCGCATAAAGCAAGCCGCGCGAGATATACAAAGATGGATTGTCGGAAATGAACTGCAGACCAGCATTGATCATATTAATCCCGACCTGAAAGGATTCGTGATCTAGGCAGAGTAGAGCAAAAGCAACATAGTAGTTTGCATTCACCGGGTTCAGGACAATCGCCTGCCGAAGAAGGGACACTGCTTTTGGAGTATTGCGCACAGCCTCATAGGCCTCGGATGCCAGGCTCAAGAGATCTGGGTCTGACTGGTCCGTCGCGAGTAAAGGCTCAAGTACTTTGAGGGCAGCCTCATGCTGCTTCGCTTCGACCAGTACTACCGCGAGATTATGTTTTGGATAGGTCTGCTGTGGAAGTAGTGCAGCAAGCTGTTCGAATACGGGGATCGCTTTCTGAGGTTGTTTCGTTTGCACCAAACAATAACCATACGCTTCCAGCGAGTCAGGATGAGTCTCGATCGCTTTCACGCTGAGAAGAAAATGGTCAATCGCAGCTTGGCAATTTCCCTGCCTTGCCTCGAGGATCGCGAGCATTTCGTGCCCGGTCTCATCCTTCGGATCAGCTTTCAATATCTTTTCGAGTAGCGGGATTGCGCGCTTGTCCTGTACCTGGAAGAGGAGTTGCACCGCGCCTTTCAGAGCTGCAGCGTAGTTCGGAGAGAGACTCAGTGCCCGTTCAAAGGCATTTAACGCATCCTGGTTGCTGCCCTTGAACGAAAGCACAATCCCTTCCAATGTCCAAAGTCGGAAGTCGTTCGGCGTCTCGCGTAAGGCGGACTGGGTAATCTGTAAAGCCTGGTCATACTGCTGAGAACGAATCAACGACTCGATCGACGCAACCGACACCTTAGTTTGCTGCCCTCGAGCCAGGAGAGACGCGCCCAGAATGAAGAGCGCCACGCATCGGATACGAAACATGGAATTGCCGATCCCCTTTCCGTGATTCAATTGCCCGGAGGGGCCAGCCTACGCGTTTTCTTCATGGCTTGCCCTTCGACAATCTCATAGATCTCGTCTCCCGCAACGTTGCGGAACTCCTGCTTCAGTCCGCTGGGCCATTGGACCCTGACTTCGCTCATCACGGCGTCGCGGCCCAACCCGAAATGGAGGCGCGTGTCATTCGTTGAGTTGTAACTTCCTCCCCCGCGGACTTCGTCAATCTGACTCATTCTGGATGTGCAGACGCTGACGCGCGCGCCGACCGCAGCACGGTTGCTTTTGGTGCCGATGAGACGAAACAGAACACGATGGTTAGCGTTGCGCGTTTCGTTGAGAAACAAGGAAGGCAGACCGGCCACATTGAAGACGACTACGTCGAGATTGCCATCGTTGTTGACGTCGCCAAAGGCGGTGCCACGACGCGACTCCAGGGGGCCATCGTTGAGCCCGGCGCGGTCCGCAATTTCGCCGAAAGTCCCGTTTCCCAGGTTGCGGAACAACTGTATAGGCTCGCGATACTTGACTTCGTTTTCGAGCGCATCCATCAAGGATGAAAAGTTGCCGTTGGCAATGAGGATGTCGGGCCAGCCATCGTTGTCGAAATCGCCGAAGCCCACCCCCCACTTTATGGGAGTGGTGGTCAGAGGGGCGATTTTGGCCTCCGTGGCCATGTCCGTGAAGCCTTGCGCGTCATTTCGATAGAGGCTCGCGGGCTGTGTGCGGTAGCGGGTCACAACCAAGTCGAGCTTGCCATCGCGATCGAAGTCCCCGAAATCCCCGGCCATGTTGCCGAAGATTTCTCCGTTGGGTCCCACACCGGCGCCCGAGACAACTCCGATTTCTTCAAACGTGCCGTCGCCCTTGTTGTGATAGAGGAAATTCTGGTGAGCGTCGTTCGTGACGAAGAGGTCGGGCCAGCCGTCGTTGTCGTAATCGCCCCATGCAACGCCCATCCCATGAAGCTTGTGGGGATCGTTGACGCCCGCTTTTTGAGACACATCCTCGAAGATACCATCGCCACGATTGCGGAACAGATAGTCGGATTCACCCGGCATTTCGTCGGGCATCTCGAGGATGACGGACCTATAGCCCGTAGCGTTGGGGTCGGGTGGCGGCAAGCGGTAGAGATCGGTGTAAACGTAGCGAGCTACAAACAGGTCGAGATGTCCATCTCGATCGCAATCAGCCCAAGCCGCACCGCTGCTGAACCCACCGACTTCGAGGCCCGCCTTTTCGGTTACGTCCTCGAATCTGCAGCCGCCGAGATTATGGTAGAGAACGTTGTGGCCATGGCCAGTGACGTACAAGTCCGGCAAGCCATCGTTATCGAAGTCTCCCACAGCGATGCCATTTCCCCAACCGCGCGTTGTGAGGCCGGCAGAGTGGGTCACATCGGCCAAGTGAATATTCCCGGAACCCGAATCCTGATGGTAGAGGGTGATCATCGGATCGCCGCCGCGAAGATACTGCTCGATGGTGGAGTCATTCACGACAGCGATGTCGAGCTTGCCGTCAGTGTCGCAATCGAAGAGGGCGATGCCGCCGCCACCCATGGTTTCCACTAGATAGCGGCGCTCGGACGAGGAGCGTGGAATGGTCGTGAGTCCTGCCTGCGCAGCAATGTCGCGAAAGCGCATGGGAGCCTCGGAGGAGGTGATTGAGATTGTTTGGCCGGTACTTCGTTCGGTGCGTGGCGACGGCAGTTTAGGGGGCGGAAGCTGGCCGAGACAGATGGAAGCCGCCAGACTGCCCAGGACGACGATCCAGTGTTTCGGCATGAGCCATCGCCGCCAGCCACCAGCAACGACGCTGCCGGTCTGGTAATCAATCCACTGCCCCGGAGGAAGGTAGACGTTCCGCCCTGTCGATCCCGCCTCCATCAGCGGCGCAACCAGAATGTCTTCGCCAAACAGATACTCGTCATCGATGAACCAGGAAGTTGGATCATCGGGAAACTCAAAGAAGAGGGTTCTCATCATGGGGAAGCCCTGTTCCGAAGCCAGTTTCGCCTGCGCGCAAACGTAGGGCATGAGCTTGTATTTGAGCTCTACGTCTCGGCGAAACTCGTCGGTGAACTCTTCGTCGTAGGTCCACGGCTCCTTGGGAGGGGCGCCGTGAGACCGACTCTGGGATGTCAGCATGCAAAAGGGCAACCAGCGTCGATGGAGTTCCCTGGGGCTCCTTTGAACAAAACCCCCGATATCATGGCTCCAGAAAGAAAACCCACAGAGACCCAAGGAAAGTCCGGCCCGCAACCGCCGCTTCCCAGACAGCACCAACTCATCTTTCCCAGGACAAGGGCCATTCTGCAGCGGATGGGGTGCCCGAAAGGGGTTACGGCGCTGGCACTTCAACCGCTGCGCCATTGTAGGACACGGTTGCGTCGATAGTCTTTTCTTCCGGGACGCCGACACCTTTGCCGTCACGCACCCAGACCACGTGAAACTCACGTTCCTTCGGCATTCCCGGGTACGAGCCCTTGCGCGCCCCAACCGTGAGTTTTCCCATCGCCTCGTTCCAAGTGATTGGAATCTCCGCATACTCGCCCGTCTCGTAGTTGTAGTCATCGCCAGCATCCTCATAGAGCGTAAAAGCGCTGTCCTTGCCGCGGTAGACTCGCAGTTCAATAGGCGCGGCCTGTGACTCCATTGCGTACCTGACCTCGGGCCCCATCGGCAAAATCGTCCCTGCCTTGATGAAAATTGGCATCGTGTCGATGGGAGCCATTGCGTCGATCGTCCGACCGCCCGGGACCAGCCGCCCTGTCCAGAAGTCGTACCAGTCCCCTCCTGCGGGCAAGTACACGTTCCGACTCGTGGTGCCGGGAGTCACCACAGGATTCACTAGCATCGCCCGACCGAACATGAATTGATCTGACACTTTGACCGCCCGAGCGTCGGTTCGGAAATCCATCACCAGCGGTCGCATCATGGTGTCACGGGCAGTAGTCACCTGCCATGCGACCGAATAGACATAAGGCAGCAGACGGTAGCGAAGCCGATCGAACTTCACAAGAATTGCCTCTGTCTCGGGGCCAAAGCGCCACATTTCTTTCGGGGGCCCCGTGCCATGAACACGGAACATTGGGCAGAAGGCGCCGAATTGGAACCAGCGAGTGAACAGCTCGCGATACTTCGGGTCGTCCGGCGATCCGCCAAAAAAGCCGCCGATATCCGTGTTCCAGTACGGAACGCCTGTGAGGGAGAAATTCAAACCAGCTGGAAGTTGTTTCTGGAATGTGGCCCAATCGCCACGGATATCTCCCGACCAGCAAACGGTGGCATTCCGCTGCTGACCGGCATAGGCGGAGCGCGTGAGGATAAACACGCGCTTCTGTGACGACTCAGCTCTCTGCCCCTCGTATACGGCAGTAGTCGTCATCAAGGGGTAGGCATTCGCCACCAGCGCCCCGCTCCCGTCAGCGGTACTGAGGTCACGGATTTCTCCCCATTTGCCGCCGAGTTCCGGTTCCGTTGCGTCGAGCCACCAGCCATCGATTCCGATTTTGAACAGTGTATCCGAGATCTCCTGCCAGTAGATCTGACGGGCCTTGGGATTGAAGGGGTCGTACCACTTGCCCTCTCCTTTAGGGAATACGTTCGGAAAGACCGGCTCGAAGAGTCCGTTGACCGCCTCCAGTTGCCTGTAGTGCTCGCTGCCAACCTCGAACCTGGGCCAAACCGAGATGAGAAGGTGGAAATTCTCCCGATGGAGCTGCTTGACCATGCCCGCCGGGTCAGGGTATCGGCTCGGGTCAAAAGCATGAGAACCCCACGGCGCGGGCGACCAGTACTGCCAGTCTTGGATAATGCCGTCGATGGGTATGTTGCGTCGGCGATATTCGTCAGCGACACCGAGCAACTCCTCCTGGGTTTTGTAGCGCTCGCGGCACTGCCAGAACCCAAAGGCCCATTTGCCAAACATCGGCGCCTCCCCCGTTAGCTGTCGGTAGTCGGCCACGACGTCGTCCAGGCTGGGTCCAGCCAGGAAGTAGTAGTCAATTGCCCGGCCAGCTTCCGACGTCCATGCGAGCACATGCTCCTTTCCGCTCACCCCAACTTCGACATCTGTAATCGCAGGGTTGTCCCACAGCAGGCCGTACCCACGGCTGGAAATCAAGACGGGAATTGCGATATTCGTGTTTGATTGCATCAAATGAACGGTGCTTCCCCGGTAGTTCCACGCGCCGGTCTGATGCTGTCCGAGGCCGAATATGGATTCACCTGGTGCAAGATTGAACTCCTGACGCACCTTATACGCGGTCAGATTCTTGATAAGCGTGGGCCCAAAAATCTTCCCACCCCCTTCTACTTCATTAAGGTAGGGCTTGCCGGAGGCGTCAAAAAGCGCGACAGCGCCCGTCCTGCGGTCGACCCGCGCTCGCACCGCGCCTGTCACCAAATCAAAGTCATCAGGAGCTTCCTGGAAAGTCCAGCGGACTGCGGCAGGCTTTGCTATGACGCTCAGGCTCGTCACTTCGGGGAGCGTTGTGCCCGGTGCGCACACAACGCGAACAATGCGGTCAGAGTAAACCTGCAATTTCATGACTTTGCCAGCAAACCGGAATGTAACGCCATCTGCTTCCTTTCGAGCAGTTGCCGCCGGCGCTACGGCAGCACCAGCGAAACACGGTACAAGGCTTGCCAAACTCAAGGTCCAGAAAATCAGGATTACACGGGTTCTTGAAATGCGCGCCATAAGGGACTCTCCTTCGCTTTGGTATCGAAGTATAGGAGGGAAGTTGGCTGACCGAGCCGACACGATCTTTGCCTTATTGATATCTGCATCAATAGCCGCGAGACCGCGGGCCTGTTCACTACAACAGTGTCACGCCGCACTCGTCACTGGGTTACCGACGATCATCGTCAGGAGCGTGGAAGATCGGAATGCCCGAGGGGTATGGATAAGTGAAGAGCTAAGAACGTATCCCACTCTTCCACACACCCGCCCACGCTGGCGGAATAATTCGGGCTCCCACCGCGCTGCTCTAACACTCTCCGCAGCACAAAATAGGGGGCTGTTCACCGCCCCCGAACCACCTCCGGGATTACATCTCCACTCCACGCCTTCGCCCCGGTCTGTGTCAATTTTGGGGCGGCATCGTCCCAGTGCAGGTGTGTGATCTGGCAGTCGCCTTTCTCGTACGCATAGGTCTGCCCATCATCAAGGAATCGAACCCTTTGCCCCACTTGCGAGATCCGCTTCGTCTGCTCGTTAAATCCCGGCAAAACTGTCGTCTTCGATGGATTGTCCCAGAGCAGACCATACCCCTTGTTTGTCACCAAGAAAGGAACGCAGAAACTTTGCCCGCCCGCCGCCTGATAATCCGCCCAGCACTCGACCTTATGCCCCCGATGGTCGAGATACCCCTCCTGATTCTGTCCCAGCCCGTAGTAATGCTCATCGTCGGGAGAGATGAACGTGGCGCCCACCTGGTAGAACGGCGGATCTTCTGGCCGGCGGTCATAGTTGAGCTGGCGATTGCCGTCCTTATCGTTCAATTCCCCCATTTCCCAGCCCTGCATGCTCAGCAAAGGCTTGCTGTCCGCGGCTGTGATCCTCATATACGGTTCCTGGCCAGGACTAAAGAAGTATTTTCTTGGACCTTTCCAGAACAAACCGCCAAACCTCCTCGGGGGAGGAGCCGGCACCGCAAGGAAGACCGTCATCCGAGCCGATCTATATGTATCTCCTGCCGCCGTCGCATCATGTGTCCATCCAGCCCCGGCAGGCTCTGCCACGATCCCATATCCTGGCCTTGCCACCGCCTGATCCTTCAGCGTGCTCATGGTCACGCGTATGATGTTCGGCGCATAGGGCTCAAGCAGAATCGTACTTCCATCCCGCGCAAGAACAACTCTGGCCTCTTGGGCATGCAGGGCTACACCCACGAGGAGGATAGCAGCCACACAGACCAGTACTCTGCCTCGACGAATAAATGAGATCGTCTTCGAACTTCCTTCTGAGGCGTTTTCAGGCTGCAGCCCTACCCTGCGGCATAGACAAGAGGAGGCAACGGAGGCGAACTTCCTGCCAACCTAATTCATTTCAAATCAGGAGAAGTGACGGAAAAGCGGTGGTCAAAAGAGGGACAGGCTATCCATCACTTCTCCCAGAGGCGCACCCAGTTTAGAAAACGGCGCGTATGTGTATTTGGAACCAGCGCGCACTCTGTTGACTCGTCGCCTTCCCAAACAAACCCGAGGACAGATTTGATGTCACCCCGGTAAGATTGACGCGATTGAATAAATTGAAGACCTCCCCTCTTGCCTCAAGTCTCAACTTCTCCCCCCCGAACCATGGGGCGGTGAAGAATTTCTCAAAGGTGAAGTTAAGGTTGTTATATCCAGGCTTGTCGTATGTATTTCGACCGAGGTTCCCTTCCTCTCCCAGGGCTGGCGCCGGAAATGCAGACGCAGCAAACAGTCCGTTTAGAAAGTTCTCCTTGGATTGACCGCTCAGATGGCTACCGAAACTTGGTGCGTTCGGCACATCCCAGTTATATCCGTCCGCATTGTAGTCGCCTCCGGTGTTGCCGATAACGTTACCGCTGGCGTCCTTGACAGCGGCAAAAGGCTGGCTCGTGTAGACCGTGAAGGGCAACCCTGTCTGTAATAGCCACACGCCGGCAAACTGCCATCCGCCCAGAACGTTTCTCGCTAATCGAGACTGCCACGGGTTTGGCACCGTCCAAGTGGCATCCACCGAGAATTGCTGTCGTATGTCAAAGTCGGCCCGGCCACGCTGTGCCCCAAGATTACCATTCTGGATGACGGGAGTGGTTGTTGTGATCGCTCCAGTATCCAATGAACCCGAAGAGCTGAAAACATCCAGCGCCTTCCCATAGGTGTAGACGCCTCGGAACGCCAGCCCCTTGGAAGTGCGGCGCGTCAGGGATCCAGAGACATAGTTGCCTATAGAGTTGCCGTCGGTAGTGCCGTATTGAATTGCGCCAAAATTCGGATTGAGGCGCGCCAACGTTCCCTTGTTGACAATTAAGTCTCCGGCGAAGCGGTTGATATCCCCATTCAGGAACACCGGCAGGTGATGTGCAGCGGACCCAGTATAATTCACATCCAGAAGGAGATTGTCTCGCAATTGCCGCTGTAGGCTCAAGTTCCAGGCATAGACCTGGCCCATTGTTATCTTGGGAGAGTATCCGGTGACAGCCGACTTCTTAAGAACCCCATTGATGAGGATTCCGCCGCTCGAGTTAACGGAAACGTTGCTTGTGTCCACTACGGGGCAGGTTACGTCAAAGCCCGAGGGAGGGCTGCAAAGCTGGAATACTGGTGTCTGCCCCTCGTACACGCTGACTGACGGCAGGAAAATAAGGGGAGGATTGCCCGTCTGGGCAGTCATCTGCACGAATGGCGGTTGGTCCGCGAACATGCCTAGCCCACCACGTAATGCAGTCTTGCCGTTTCCGAAGACATCCCAGGCAAACCCTACGCGTGGGGTTATGGACCACGGATTATGGTCAACGAAATAATTATGTGGGGTCACCTCAGCGACACCGTTCGCGATCTGTTCCTCATAGGTCGCACCTTGTCCAAATGTGAAATTGGTCAACTTTGGACTAATGATTGCGAAGAGATGCGCCATTGCGTCGTAGCGGACGCCGAAATTCAAGGTAAATCCCGGCTTAACCTTCCAGTCGTCCTGGAAGGAGAGACCTGTGTAGAGTACGCGGCGGGCATAACCCCAACTTGCTTGACGGTGCGTTGCAAGGTCAACTGGGGGACCCGACTGCGAGGTTGCCAGGTCCTGGATAAAGTCGAGCAGATTGTTGAAGTTGTAGGTTGGACGACCACCCGCACCGCCTTGTTGTCTATCGGCTTCTCGAATGTTGAACTGGTCAAACCCAAACCTAAGTGTGTGTGTTTTCACCATTTTCGTCATGACATCGCGCCAACCGACGGTGGTTTGCGTATAGCTTCCTGGCGCCCAACCGCCAAATCCCTGCAATCCACTCACGTTGATATAGGGGAAAGCCTCATTCGCGGGTCCGTACATATTCGCACCATACGGACGAATCATATTCACGCCTGCTTCGTTCACCAGGGTAGGGGAAAAGGTGTGTGTCCAATTGAGGCTGGCAAAATCGGACGAATAGTTCAGGGGGAAGTTCAACGCAGGTCGCGCGTGTCCATTGACTGAGCTGAGATAGGTTCGCATTGCCGTCCCGTATATGCGATCCTTGGGGGTCACATAGCCGTCAATTCGGAAAAACCACTGGTATCCGTTCTTGGGAGTGGAATAATTAATATTTACGGTGCCCACCGCCGGCAAATCGCCAGGGATACCCGTCGGCGCCGGAAAGTACCCTGGGTTTGCGCTTTGCACGTCGCTGACCGTCTTAATACCGGTGGTTGGGTAGGATTGGGGCTGAGCCTCCTGAAGGATCGAAGTTGCTATGGTGTTGGGTAAGTTGGCCTTAGCCCAGTTAACGAAATCCTGCGTCTCGACTGTGGCTGAGTAGGAGCTAACAGTACTGGAACGGAGCACATCGATAGAACCAAAATAGAACAGCTTGTTCTTAATAATCGGCCCCCCCAGACTGCCGGTGTACTCGTTGCGCTTGAACGTCGGAACCTTAGCTTGAAATTCGGTGCGCGCAGACAGCGAATCATTCAGGAAATAGTAATCGAAGCTCCCGTGTAAATCGTTCGTGCCTGATTTGGTGAAAACTTGGACAATCGCGCCGGCATTTCTTCCTTTTACGGCGGAAAATTCGTTGGTTGAGATATTTATGGTTTCTACGATTTCGGGATTGGGGGAGATGGAAGTTCCGCCCCCGCGGGACGGCTTGTTGGTGTATGCGCCGTCTATCTGAAAGCCGTTTTGCTCCTGCCGTAACCCGGCAGCATTGATGTTGACGGCGTATTCATTGCCATAGTTGTCCCCGGAGGTAACGGCGTTTCCCGTGATTCCCGGGACTAGAGATGCCAGGGCGTAGACGTTCTGGCCGGGGAGCGGCACCTGCTGCACGGTAGTTTCCGAAATGGTAGCTCCGGTCTTAGCTGATGCCAGGTCGACTGACACCAGCTCGGCGGCCACAGTGACATTTGTGGTTACCGTTCCCAACTCCATTACGGGCGCAAGGGTTCGAATCTCCCCGACATGAAGGACAAGGTCCTTCTGCTCCCAGGTCTTGAAGCCGGTCATTTGGATCCGCACTGTGTAAGTGGATGCGGCTATACTGTCGAAGCGGAAATAACCAGCCTGGCTGGTGGTGGTGGTTTTTTCTATCCCGAGCCGGGTATCCGTAATGGTGACCGTAGGTCCCGGGATTAGAGCCCCGGATTGATCTTGTACGGTGCCCTCAATCCCGCTCGAGAATTGGGCAAATGCCGATAGTCCGCCCAGGCTCAACACGAGGACCAGTACGACGATGGAAATTCTTGTCACCGATTTCACGCTGCACATGGACCCTCCTTTGTAAAGGTCGAGATTCTGGTTGACCGTTGCCCCCCTAAGACCTTACACGCTCCGCTGCAAACTCCTTTGAGACCGTGAGTTCGCGTCAAGATGACCTAATTCCTGCATCACGAGCATGCGCTTCGTCGCAAACCTTGTGCGGAACGGTCGGATGGGGTATTTTGGCTCTTACACGCAAATCGCACTCATACCCGACGCTCAGAGGCTGGTGCACCATCCACCGACCCTAGAATTTCGAGTCTTGGCGTTGGCACCAAAAAAGACACCTGGGAGGGGGGGCGCAAAGACAGGTACTATCCCCACTGATCTGTGAGCGATGCAGGTAAGCCTCCCAGGTCGTGGAATACTACGCCACGAGCCACAGCGTAGGAAGGTCGCTCTTGACTTGTCAACGTAGGAGACAGTTTGCTACAGTAGAGTTCTGCTTCCCGCTCAGGAGGCCGAATATCTGAGCTCCCGCTGCGGAGACGAAATGGCGGTGGGGAGGCGCCGTGCGGTAGGAAGGGTACAGGCGGCGCGCTGTATCACGGGGTAGTGCGCAAGGTCTAGACAGGCTGAAAGCCCCCCATAGGCAACCGGGTAAGGGCCATGGAAGCAAGAGCTGAGTCAAAAGAGGTCCTGGGTCCCCAGAAAAATGCCCCTCCTGTAGACCGACCACAGAGAGCGGCAATCCTGCGCGAACTCGACGAAATTCTGGGTAGTCGCGCCTTTAGAGGCAGTAAACGTTCGCAGCAGTTTCTCTCCTATGTCGTCAATCAAGCCCTTGAGGGACAAGTCGAGAATCTGAAAGAGCGAAGCATCGGCGTGGAGCTGTTTCGTCGTCCCGCCAGTTACTCTACTGGGGACGACGCAGTGGTGCGCGGCCAGGCTGGGGAAGTCAGGAGGAGGCTGACACAATATTATCACGAGGAGGGGGACGTCTCGCTCGTACGTATCGAACTTCCGGTAGGCTCTTATGCGCCGGAGTTTCATGGCAATCCGCCGGCGCCTTCGATTGCGCCCAAGATTGCCCGCATAAAATCAAACCGCAGGACGCTCCGATTAGCGGCAGTGAGCGTGCTCGGCGTGAGCGTTGCGCTAGCCCTGGTGATGATCACGACTCGCGTTCACTCCGGAAAGCCATCGGATTCCGTTCTCGACCAATTCTGGTCTCCTGTTTTTGCCAGTTCGCAGCCTGTCCTGATCTGCCTGGCGAAACCGGTTCTTTATCGACCTTCGATGGATCTCTATCGGAGATATACAAGCAGCCATCACACCGAGTTCCTGACGGAAGTCGAAAGATCCAATAGGGTGCTCCCCTTGGATCCGAAAGAGATGGTGCCGTGGGGAAACTTGATTCAATACCATGCTGTGGCCATGGGCGACGCTTACGTGGCGGCGCGTCTCTCTGTCCTGTTCGGTCGCATTA
This sequence comes from uncultured Acidobacteriota bacterium, assembly GCA_964495535.1. Lineage (GTDB taxonomy): Bacteria > Acidobacteriota > Terriglobia > UBA7540 > UBA7540 > JALHUF01. Next base: position 13,665 of record CAZBWJ010000067.1, read on the forward strand.
ACAAGCCAAGTCAAGTGAGGATCGGGAACGATTACTCATTTGCGGACCTTCGCAACTCTCCGGCCGTGTTGGTGGGTGCCTTCAATAACCGATGGACACTTCAAATAACTTCCAACCTCCGTTTCGTATTTGTCGAGGAAGATGGACACTTGCTACTCGAAGACCGAAGCAAACCTGGGACGGTCTGGCCGGCGCGTCTCCCTCCCCAGAGCGAAGGCACGCAAGATTATGGACTCGTCACGCGGCTGCTCGACTCCAAGACAGGCCAGCTGGTAGTCGCCGCGGCCGGAATCACCGGGGATGGCACCCAAGCGGCGGGGGAGTTCATTTCCACGCCGGACTATTTGCGGGAATGCCTCCGAACCGCCCCGCCTGGCTGGCAGAAGAAAAACCTGCAGGTGGTCCTTCACACCAGCGCAATTGATTTGGTTGCTGGCCCGCCGGACGTCGTGGCAATGTACTTCTGGTAATCTACGCGGTACCAGGGCGGCACGCCGGACAAGACTGGAGGTTCCATTCGCATAGGCACCCGCAGTGATTCACGCTTTCTCCTGGCGACACTTCTCGTGAAGAGTCTGCCAAAGACATCTCGCAGATTTATTGGTCGCGGTAGGGACGGTGGTTACCCACCGCCCCCCGCACGGATCCGTACGAGCGGAGTTACCGCATACGGCTCTTGCCTAAGGTCGTGACGCATGAACCTGGCGTACACCTTCAAGACCCATCGACGCACGACTGGTCCGGCTCTGTGTCCGGGGTGCGGGGATCTTGTCGGTGTTCCCTTTGGCTACGCCCCTTCCCTCCACCACCTCCTCTGGGTGAACCCCTTCGTTCGGCGGCTTCTTCGGTAGTATGGGCGTATCCGAGTTCTCATCCGCGTGGGTGGCGGGCTTACGGCCAAACGCCTTCCGCGTGCGGGTCGCCAAAACTCCCGCCGACGAAGAAGCCGAAGCCGACTCGCTGCTCGCTGGGTCAGAATCGCGGGTCAGTTGCATCCTGTCGGTGTTTTGCGCTGCAGCGGCCTGATCTGTCGTTGCACCGACCCCTCTCCGCATGGCGTTCCGAATCTCTGCAGTGCGCAGATCCGGAGGCCCGAACAAGAAAGCACGAAGTGAAAGTCAACCCCATGCACGTCACGCCGCCTCAGGCGGCCGCCCGCCACACATAGCGATGATGGAGACCGCCGACACGTGGCATGCCCGTGACCGTGTCGTCATCCGTCGCCCGGCGTTCGATGAGGCGCCCTCGAGGCGTCTCTTTGTTTAGCGCATCGTGAATGCGATCCTCGTGATAGTAGCGGATGTAGTCCCGCATCAGCCGGCGCAAATGGTTTTCGTTCAACACAATCACATGGTCGAGCATCTCTCTTCGGCAGCTTCCCACCCATCGCTCCGCAAATCCATTTTGCCAAGGACTCTGATACGAAGTTCGGATCGGCTTCGTGCACATCGCTCTGACCGCGTCGATCACGTCTTCGGCAAATTTTGCATCGCGATCCAGAATCAGATACTGGGGTGCATTGTCGTCGGGGAAAGTCTCCCGCAGCTGCTGCACAATCCATTGGCTGGTCGGACGCTGCGTCACATTAAAGTGGGGGATGACCCTGCGGCCATGACGGATCACAAAGAAGCAGTAGAGAACGCGAAAAGTCAGGGTCGGCACCGTGAAGAAATCCATGGCCGCGATCACGTCGCGATGGTTCTTCAGGAAGGTCATCCAGCGCTGGGCCGGATCCCCCCGACGTCCAACTTGGGCCAGATACCGCGAGACAGTCCGTTCCGATACTTGAAATCCAAGTTTCAAGAGCTCCCCGTGGATTCTCGGGGCTCCCCAAGTGGGATTCTCCTCCGCCATGCGGTGAATGAGCTCATGCAGCTCCGGGGCTACCTTGGGTCGGCCTCTCTGGCCTCTGCGGGAGAGAAATCTCCAGTAGAGCCGGAACCCCGCCCGATGCCACCTCACTACGGTCTCGGGCTTCACTACAACCAGAACCTCTGACCAGCGCGACCAAACTTGCCGGAGCAGTACCCAAAACAGCCGATCCAACCTACCCAAACGCGGCTGTGAATTCTTGCGCTTCAGCACGCCCAGTTGCTGCCGCAAGGCGATGATTTCCAGCCCGAGGCTATTGCGAGATCGGAAGAAAGCGATTAACCATCGAAAGGCATCGAGGACCAGGTCGAACATTGACAGAGTTTACATGATGTCAGGGTATCGCGTCGGCGTGTTGTACCCCACTGATTCAATGGTAGATCGATTTTTGGCGACACACA
>CAZBWJ010000068.1:0-15922 GCA_964495535.1 uncultured Acidobacteriota bacterium
GCGCACCAGCTCGCGCGCCACGAACCCTTGCCCCGGGCCGGATACCGAGTCCGGCATGCGGGGCCGCCTGCGCCTGGGCGCCGCGGCTGCGTCACAGGGGCAGCGGCTAGGACGAGAACGGCGCCGGCTGGGCTTCTTTGACTCTAGTGGGGGGCGAGAGTGAGGCGGGGGGAAATGCTTGTCAACCCCGCAATGCGGATGTCGGACATTTTGTCCCGCTTGGTGGCGGGTCAGGTAAACACACTTTCGGTGCGAACGAGCTACCCCGAAATTCCCTAGCCTACATCGTCACCGTAAGTGGCGCCTTGAGGGTGAAGTCGAGTTTAGTCTCCGCAGGGATTTGCACCTGCTCACCCTTGGTGGAGGCTTGGACCGCGGTGCCGGCGCCCGCGCCGACGGCAGCGCCGATGGCCGCGCCCTTGCCTTTGCCGGCGATGGCGCCGATGAGGGTGCCGAGTGCCGCGCCTCCGCCGACCGTAGCCGCAGTTCGCTTACCGCGCGAGGCGCCGACCTTCTCGACCGCGCCGCTCTCCGTGGCGTAGGTCTGTTCGCCGATGGCCAAGCCCACCAGTTCAACCTGCAATTCGGAGCGTCCGGTCATGCGCCCGGCGCTGCGGGCCTCGACCAGCCGCACGCGGGCATCCGCGCCGCGACGGACCACGATGCGCTCTTCCACGACGATCGGTGCATCGACGGTGGCGGCGAATTCCTCACCAGGACGATTCCGTGAGGAGTCGATGCTGTCGATCATGCGCACCGTGATAACCGTGCCCGCGGGAATCGTCACGTGCTCCGGCTGGCGCGGGGCGGGTTGGGGAGGTGGTGCGGGGGGAGCTTCGGCAGTGGGCGCGGCTGCCGCGGGCGCAGGCGTGGAAGGAGCCTCAGCCGGCTCCACGACTTCGTGGGCGGCCGGAGTGGCAGCAGCGCGCTCCCTGCGCCTCGCCGTCGTCGGTTGCTCGGCCGGCGCGGCGGCTGCGGGGGCCGGGGCCTCCGGCGCAGCTGGCGTCGGAGCCGCAACCTCCTCAGCGGGGGCAGGAGCAGCGGCCTCGGTGGCTGGCGCAACGGTGAGCTGGTTGTTGACCTGCTTGACGCCCTTGGCTTGACCGGCGAGGCGTTGGACAGCGGACTTCTCTAGCTCCGTAGCCACGCTGCCCGTCAGCACGACCACGCCCTTCTCCGACGCCACGCGGATATCGCGCGTCTTCAGCACGGGGTCCTCAAACAGTTTCGCCTGAATCTCGGAGGCGATGGCCTTATCGTCGGGCGCGCTGGCCATCTGCAAGTACTGGCACGAGGCGAGTACGAGGGCACTACCGAGAACAATGAAGATGGCGAATCGTCGTCTTAGTCTGTGCATACCAGCCTCCTAATTGCGCAACGGAACGCCGCTATCTCCCCCTTGGATTCAAGCCGAACCCCACGGGATGCATGCGGCTACCAATCATGTATCACGACAGCGCGACGACGGCAAGCCCCGTCCGCGTCGGGAGTGGCCCAATTTGGCGGCTGCCCTGTACGAGCGTGCTAGAATGAGACAGTCTGGTAACGACCTCCGTGTTCCGGAGAAGCCCGGGATGAGCCGGGGCGCGCCGGAGATGCAGGAAGCCAAGTTCCGTGGAGAGCGCTTCACTTAGCGTCGTCATTCCCGTTTACAACGAGGCGGAGAACATCACGCCACTCCTCGGGCGGGTGCAGTCCGCGCTGGCAGACTGGCCTGGACGCGTCGAGATAGTCTTTGTGGACGATGGCAGCACGGACACCACGCTGGAGCTGCTGAAGCGGGCCCAGGAAAGCGACGCGCGCCTGCGGATTGCCCACTTCCGGCGCAATCTGGGTCAGACGGCGGCGATGGCGGCCGGGTTTCGCTTGGCGCAAGGCCGCGCCGTGGTTACCCTCGACGGCGACTTGCAGAATGACCCGGCGGAGATCCCGCGGCTGGTCGGGATGCTGAAGGATTGGGATTGCGTGTGCGGCATCCGCGTGCGGCGTCAGGATAGCTGGTGGAAACAGGTCTCCTCGCGCATTGGGAACGGCTTCCGCAACTGGGTCACCGGTGACAATATCCTTGACACCGGCTGCACGCTCAAAGCTTTCCGGCGCGAATGCCTGGAGCGGTTGGAGCTTTACCGCGGCATGCACCGCTTTCTGCCCACGCTCCTGAAGATGCGGGGCTACCGGGTGACGCAGGTGCCTGTCAGCCATCACCCGCGGCTGCACGGGAAGACCAAGTACGGCACCTGGGGCAGGCTGGTGAAAGGTCTGGCGGACGTCTGGGCGGTGCGCTGGATGAAGAAGAATCGGCTCGACTACGAGGCGGTGCTCGACGTCCTGGAGTCGCCCGCGGCAGCGCCGACTGAACGCGTCAGTGACCAGGCGCGCGCGGGCCAAACGGTGTGACACCAGGATGGCGCAGACCCTCGGGTCTGCGATGTGTTGTAAAGCTTGGACGTATCCGATCGCAATCGTAGGAAGGTCCGCCTCCATCCGGGTTCGGCGCTTGCGCGCTGGAGGCCAGGCTACGAGCGGCGCTAGCCATCGCAAATTGGAGTCTTCTCTAACTCTTGGCTACTGACCCATCTCCTCACTTGTCTGACGCGGCTTCCTCAGCAGTCTCACCGCCATCTTTTCCGGCGCGGCAACTGCTGCTCGTGGTAGCTGTAGCCGGCATCCTGTTTTTCGCCGGTCTAGGCCGCTTGCCTTTGCTCGAGCCGGATGAGGGACGGAACGCCGAGGTAGCGCGCGAGATGCTGACCTCGGGTGACCTCATCACGCCGCACTTCAACACGCTCGTCTATCTCGATAAGCCGGCGGTCTATTTCTGGCTGGTGGCCGGGTCATTTCGCCTCTGGGGAGTGACCGAGTGGGCGGCGCGTTTCCCGTCGGCGCTGATGGCTCTGGCGACGATGCTCCTTGCCTGGTTTCTTGCCCGGCGGATGTTTGGCGGCGCTGCGGGCGCGCGCGCGGCCGTCATGCTGGCCACCACGCCTTTGGTCCTGGCTTATTCGCGCCTGGTAATCTTCGACATGACGCTGACCTTTCTGGTCACCACCGCCATGGCGAGCTACTGGTTCGCCGCCGCGAGCGACTTCCGCCGGCCCTGGCTCGACGTCACCCTGTTTGCCTCGATGGGTCTGGCGACGATTACCAAGGGCCCGGTGGGCTTCCTTCTTCCCCTGCTTTCCATCCTCGCGTATCAAGCGGCGCGCGGCCAGCTCAGCGAGTTGAAACGCCTGCGCTGGGGGCTGGGCCTGGTGGTTTTCCTGGCGGCGGCCTTGCCCTGGTTCATCGCTGTCTCCGTGCGGAATCCGGATTTCCCCCGGTACGCGCTTTGGGAGGAGAGTCTGAAGAGGTTCGCCACAGGCAGCACACGTCGCGGAGGGAGCATCCTCTACTACGTCCCTGTGTTCCTGCTCGGGGTTTTCCCCTGGAGTTTCTTCCTGCCCTTTGCCGGCTGGAATCGGTTGAAGAGGTGGCGAGAACTCCGGCAGGAAACACACCAGCCCGTGGTATTTCTCCTGGCGTGGGCGGTGGTCATCTTTGTGTTCTTCACGATTTCACAGTCCAAGCTCCCGGGATATTTCCTGCCCGCGGCGGTGCCGCTCAGCATCTTGATGGCGAAGGTTTGGGAGGAGACGGACTCGGAAAGCGCCCCGCGTCGTCCCGACTGGCTGACGGCGGGCTTCGCGGCGCTGATGCTGCTGGGGCTTCTGACCGCGGCGGCGCCGCAGGCGTTCCGCTTGGCGACGGTCCAGGTCGGCCTGACGGAGAAGATCCACCCTAAGGTTGTGGCTCTCATGAGGCCCTCTTTGTTCTATTCGGGTTTGATCCTGGTTGCCCTGGGCTTTTTCGGCCGCAACCTCGCCGCCCGGCGGACCGGCAAAACGCTGGCAGTGGCGTCTCTGGCCCTCCTCGCTCTGACGGTGCCCCTTCTGCTGGTGCGCTGGATTGAGCCCCTGCGGATCTATGCTGCCACTTCTTCCGGCCGCCAACTGGCGCGGACGATTCTGGAGAGTGAGGAGAAGGATTTACCCCTTTACGGCCACTATTGTTTTCGCACCAGCTTGCCTTTCTATCTCCGGCGGCCGGTGGGGCTGGTGACTGCGGATGCCAGCGAGTTGACGAGCAACTACGTTTCGGCGCGCCTCCCCGAACTGCGACGTCAGCCTCCGCGGGCGGCGCCCCCGGCTCCCGGGCAGCCCGACCCGCTGCTGATGGACAGCACAGACCTGCGCGTCCGGGCGCGCTATTCACCCCAGGCCGTGCTGATGCTGGTCCGCAATCGCGATGTCCGGAAACTGTCGCAAGCGGTTCCTGAGATGGAGCCGCTCTGGAACGAGTGGGAGTACTCGGTCTGGAAGATCCCGGCGGCAGAACACCGATAGGTGCCAGGTGCCGGGTGTCAGGTGTCGGGAAGTAGACTCCCAATTGACACCTGGCGAACGGACGCTGGCACCTGAAACCTGCTTCTTATGTGTGGCATTTGCGGCATTCTGAATCTGGCGCTTGAGCCCGTGGCGCACCGCGAACGCATCGAGGCCATGTCGGCCCGGCTGGAGCACCGCGGTCCCGACAGCCACGGCAAGTTTGAGTTGCCACACCTTGCTCTGGCCATCCGCCGCCTGAGCATCATTGACCTTGAGACCGGCGACCAGCCCCTGTCGAACGAAACGGGCGACGTCACGCTGGTCTTCAACGGCGAGATCTACAACTACCGCGAGCTTCGCGGGCAACTCCTCGACCGGGGTCACCGTTTCAAGACCCACGCGGACGGAGAGGTCATCGCCCACCTCTACGAGGAGCAAGGCCCGGATTGCGTGCGCGAGCTGAACGGCATGTTTGCGATCGCGCTCTGGGACGACCGCGCCCAGCGCCTGGTTTTGGCACGCGACCGCGCCGGGGAGAAGCCGCTCTACTACTGGCACCGCAACGGCACCCTGGTGTTTGGGTCAGAAATCAAGGCGCTTTTCGAATACCCCGGCATCAGCCGTGACCTCGACCCCGAGGCCCTGGCTCAGTACTTCTTTTACGGCTACTTTCCCACGCCGCGCAGCGTTTATGCAGAGATCAAAAAGCTCCCTGCCGCGCAGCGCATGGTGGTGGAGCGAGGCGAGATCCACATCGATACGTACTGGCGAGCGCAGAGCTACTTGCGCCCGCCAGGGCTGCCGCGCGTTACGACGCGGTGGGAGGTGAGAGCGCTTGCCGAGGCCTTGCGGGTGCGCCTCCGCGATGCCGCCATCTCGCGTTTGGTGAGCGACGTGCCGTTGGGCGTGTTTCTGAGCGGCGGCATTGATTCCTCCACGCTCGTCGCCACCATGAGCGAATTGACGCCGGGCAATGTCAACACGTTCTCGGTGGCGTTTCCCGAGAAAACGTTCAACGAGGAACCGTACGCGAACCTCGTGGCCCGGCACTTTGGCACGCGTCACCATGTGCTAACGGCCGACGAATCCGCTCTGCGTGGAGCGCTCGACCTCCTCGCGGATCACCTGGATGAGCCGCTGGCCGACCCCGCCGTGATCCCCACCTACCTGCTGTCGCGTTTCGCGCGCAACCACATCAAGGTGGCGCTAAGCGGGGAGGGCGCTGACGAGCTTTTCGGGGGCTATCCCACTTACCTGGGGGCACAGCTCGCGGAGTACTACCTGCGCCTGCCGCGCTTCCTGCGCCGCCAGTTCTTCGACCGGCTCCAGCCGTGGCTTCCGGTTTCTTCGACTGCCGTGCCCAAGGGGCTGTTCCTGCGCCGTTTCCTCACCCACGCCGAGCGCGACCCGGCCGAGCGCCACCAGATCTGGTTCGGGATGTTTTCGCCTGCCGAGCTCGATCAGCTCTTCACGCCCGAGTGGACGGGTCCGGCGCCGGCGAGCAGCGTCATCTTCGCGCCGCTCGCGCGGGTTCTCGCGGGCGCGCGCTTTGACGGGACGCTGGCGGAGATGCTCTACCTGGATTTTCGCACGTACCTCGAGGATAACCTGCTGGTGAAAATCGACCGCGCCAGCATGGCGTGCTCCCTTGAACTCCGCACGCCCTACCTCGACCATCGCCTGGTGCAGTTTGCCGCGGCCTTGCCGTCGGCGCTGAAGGTGCGCCGCTTCCAGCTCAAGTACATTCTCAAGCAGGCCGTGGAGAAATGGCTTCCCCACCAGATTGTCTATCGCCAGAAGCGTGGCTTCTCCGTGCCCATCGCCAGCTGGATGAAAGGCGGACTGAAAACGCTGCTTGATGAAACCCTGGCGGAAGAGAAGTTGAAACGCGACGGCCTGTTCAACGCGGGGTTCGTTCGCCGACTGCTCCAGGAACACTGGAGCGGAAGGGCTGACCACCGGAAAACGCTCTGGACGCTGCTCTGCTTCCAGCTCTGGCACGACCGGTGGGGCAAGGGCTAGGATTCAGGAGCCGGGACCTTGGCCGGAGCTGCGAGCCTTGCATTTGAAATCTCAAATTTGAAATTCTGAAATCGGATCATGCGGCAAGGGCTCAAATCTCGGAATCGCTTCCCGCCTCCGCCGGGCAAAGTGGCTTTCCGGCCCAAGGAATGGGCCGTCATCGAGAGATGCCGCACACCCCGGCAGGTCCAGCAATTTCTGCGGGAACTGCCCTACAACTGGGAGAAGAAAAAGGAGACGCTGCGGACGTTTCGCGGCGTGGTGCGGCACTGGCAGGCGCATTGCCTGGAAGGCGCGTTGACGGCAGCCACCATTCTGGAGCAGCACGGCTATCCCCCGCGGCTGCTCGATTTTGAGTCGCAGGACAAGCTCGACCACGTGATTTTCCTTTTTCGTCGCCGCGGGCGCTACGGGACCGTGGCACGGTCACGTGACGCCGGGCTGCACGGTCGCAAGCCCGTCTTCCGGACAATCCGCGAACTCGTGATGAGTTATGTGGACCCTTACGTGGACGGCTCGGGGCGCATTACCGGTTACGGTGTGTTTGACCTGCGGGCGCTCGGCAACTGCGACTGGCGCCTGTCACCCAGAAACGTCTGGGCAGTCGAGCGCGCGCTCATCAAGCTGCCGCACCAGAAACTCAAGACGTCCGAGCGAAGATACCAGGCTATCCTGCGCCAGTTTCGAGCCTTCCGGAAAAAGTATCCCAGCCGACCGGCAACCTTCTACGCGAACCGACACCAGTGGATGTGAGGGGGGGGTCAGGATTCAGGACAAAGGAACAATCTGTCATGCGTGGGCCGAATGCTCGCCGGTCTGTGTAGAAGCCTGAATTCCGTGCCTTCCGGGCTTGAGCCCTAGACCCTGAATCCTTGATCCTGAATCCTGCCACCTCGCTTGGGGTTCACGCTCCCTGCGTGGCGGTATAATAGCGGCGGAGTTGCCCCATGCGTTTCGATAAGTTCAGTTTCGGCTCGATCACGATTGACGGCATCACTTATGAGCACGATGTGGTGATCGATCGCGGGGAAGTCTGCAAGCGCAGGAAAAAGGCTTCCAAGCAATTCCGCGACGAGTATGGTCATACGCCGCTGTCGGTCGAAGAAAACATCCCGTGGAAATGCCGCCGGCTGGTCATCGGCACGGGTGCGAACGGCGCTCTGCCGGTGATGGAAGAAGTCAAACTCGAAGCTGAGCAGCGGAAGGTCGAACTGCTTATCCTCCCCACAGCCCAGGCCATCGAAGTCCTCCAGAAAGACGTTGCGGGGACCAACGCGCTCCTGCATGTTACCTGCTGAAGACCTTGCCTCCCGCCTGGAGCGGCGGTCGGCGCCTGCCCCGAGGCAATCGGAGACCGCCGTTGTTGATTGCCAAAGACGGCGGCGTTTACCGAGCGCCGTTACAGACCACGGCGAGAGCACCGTAAAGGTGCTCCCCTACCACATCCCAGCGACTACTGCTGTTGTTCTAGGGCGGATACCAGGAGGGAAGCTTTGTTCGCGAGGTTGCGAGCGCGCTGCAAATCGCTATCCAGGAGCGCCCGTTCCGACTGCGCGAGGAACGTGCGCGCGTCGTCGAGCGTCTTACGCGCTTCGCCGGTCAACTTCAGGCGGTCAAAGCGCGCGGTGCGTTGCCGCAGGCGTTCCTGGAGGTCGAGGATTTGCTGGCGCAGCGCGGTCTGCTGCCCAGGGCTTTCGCGGGGCTCGAGCGCGGGCACCTCGGCCGGTGGTGGCTCGCCGGGTTCGGTGGCGCTCTCGGCGGCGGCGGGCGGCTCGCTTCGGAGTGGGCGTCTTCGGCGCGGCGTGGGCTTCGGCGACGAAGGCTCCGCGGGCGCCACCTCCGGGGGTTCCGGCGGCGGAGGTTCCTCGATCACCAGGCTCCCGCTATCCTCGGCGGGCGTTGCCCTGGCGGCCGCAGGCGGCGCAGGCGCGTAAACGACGCGCACCGTGGTCTGTCGCTTGGGGCATCCCCAAATCAACAGCGCGATGCCGCAAACCGAAAAAAGTGTTCCGCCTCTCAAAGCACTTCCGATTTTACCACCGGGCACCGCTGTAGCGGCGGTCTCTGACCGGCGAACTGCCTGAAAAAGCAGAAACGGCGGTGACGACACCGCCGCTACAGCAGTAGTTTTGAGACAGCCCGCCGGGGCGTCTCTACTCGATGGTTTTGCCTTTTGTTTCGCGGGCGAAGAATAACGCGATTACCCCGAACAGGTAGATAAAAGCGATGGAACTCGCGGCGCGGGCGAACGTGCCGAGACAAACGACTAGGGTTCCCGTCAGAAAAGGTCCCGCGGCGGCCAGCACTCGCCCCGCGTTGAAGCAAAATCCTGAGCCCGTAGCGCGAATGCGCGTGGGAAAGATCTCCGGGAGGTAGATCGGGAAACCGCTGAAAATCCCGTTCGAGAAGAATCCGAGTACCGGGAGCAGCACCAGGGCGGTCGAGTAAGTGGAAGGCAACAGGAAGGTGACGGGAAGCGCGGCAGCCGACCCCAGCAACATCACCAGAAAAGCGCCGCGTCTTCCCAGCCAGTCCGCGAGGGGAGCGAAGACGAGGTAGCCCACGATCGCCCCGGCATTCAGGCTCATGGCGGCGTAGCTGACCAGCCGGACGGTTGACACTTCGTCCAGACCGCGCGGCGCGAGCAACTCGCGGATTAGCGTGGGCGTCCAGTTGGTGGCGCCCCAAAGGCCGAACACGGCGACGAAGGCGAGCGCGGTGCCCACCAGTGTGTCCCGGCGTACCCGGGGGCGGAAGAGTTGCCACAGGGTCAGGGGCTGCAACCCTTCCGCCTGTTCGCCGCGGCGGACCTCGACCCAGCGGTCCGGCTCGCGCACCTTGAGCCGAACCAGCAAGGCCACTACGGCGGGCACCAGGCCCACAAAGAACATGACGCGCCAGCTATGGGCGGAAAGCAGGAGGTTAACAGCCGCGGCGAGGAAGTAGCCGGCGCCCCAGGCCGACTGGAGCAGGCCTGCACCTTTCACCCGCAGGGACTCCGGCCAGACTTCGGCCACCAGGGTTGCGCCCGCCGCCCATTCTCCGCCGATGCCCAGGGCGGTCAGGAAACGATAGATGGCGAGCTCCCACCAGGAGTGCGACAAGGCAGCCAAGGCGGTGAAAACCGCGTAGATGAGGATGGTGATCACCAGGGTGCGCGCGCGGCCAAGGTAGTCTGCTGCGATGCCAAAGACGATGCCCCCCACGGCCCAACCCACCACGAAGATGGCAAAGATGATGCCGCCGTACCAACCGATGTTCTCGGGAGAACTTCGGCTGCCGAGCAATTCCTTCAGGGCGGGCGTCAGGACGAGCGCGTAGATCGTGGCGTCCATCGAGTCGAAGACCCAGCCCAGCCACGCCACGACCAGAACCAGCCACTGGTAACCCGAAAGCTGGCGCCAGGGAGATGTTGTAGATGAATGCGTTCCGACGAGGTGAGGTTTCATCCCTGTTGGCTCGCGGGTGGGGGGGTACGCCACAGCGCGTCCAACGCCGGAATGCGCGGAGAAACAAAGCGCATTCCGAAGCCCTGGAGAAAGACCTGGCCGGGCATTCCCGCCACGCTCAGAAGGATCAGGAGAAGACCCGTGAGCAGCACAAGGGCCAGCCCCGCCAGCACAATGGTGAACGGGGTCCAAACCCAGGCTACGCCCACCACGCGCAACGTCAGGACGACCAGCGCGGCGCTGATGATAGCCCCCGAAAAGAGGACCACGAGCGCGGGGAAGAGCACGAACAGCACGGCGATGCCCACGCCCACCGACACTACAAACCGCAGCACAACGTAGAGCGTGAAGGTGCCAGCCTCCGCTCGCATCGCCCTCCACAACTTCCGCCAAGTGGCGAGGAGAGGGAGACGTTCGGCATACATGATAGGGACGGCTAAGTCGTCCGTGAGGGTGATGACGAGGGCGAGGGCCAACCCCACCAGCGCTTGTGCCAATAGCAGGCCTGCCAGCGTCATCGAAATGGAAACTGAATGGCTTCCAGAGGCGGCGGCCGTGCGCAGGTAGGGGAAGACCGCCAGAATTCCAGTGCCCAGCGCCGCGCCAACCACGACCAGCGCGCCCAGCAGCCAGAAGAAGTAGGAGTGCGCCAGAGGGCGAGTCGCCGGCAGGGCGCGCCGGATCAGGATTTCTCCCCTGAGAATGCTATCCACGAGCACGAAGCGGCAGATGGCGCGCAGGTAAACGAGGGCGACGGCCAGACTGAGCCCGAGCACCATGGCGAGCAAGATGAGCCAAGTATGTTGGGCACCGTATTCCCGCAGGCGGGTCAACGCTTCCTGAAAGCCAATGTCGCTGGGCAGTGTGCCCAGGCTCCAGTGGAAAGCTGCGGACGTCGTCCCGCCACCCAGGAATAGACAGACACCGCTGAGTTTGATCCAGCGTCGCGGGGCGAAGGGGTTGAGCAGAAGTTGGACCGCGTGGGAGAAGGCGGAAGTAAGCGCCCCCGCCGGCGAGGCCTGGATGCCGAAAGGCGCGCTCTTCCTTTCGAGCGGGCCAGGGAGCGCACCTTGGGAGGGGCTGCTCACCGGGTCTCCTTCACCGGGAAAAAGCTCCGCCCGGAACGCAAGGCACCGGGTCCGCCGCCTCGCCCCTGAGTGTTCTTCCCGCGGATCAGGCAAACCAAAAGTGATTGTGACCTTCGCCCCAACTCCAACGCTAGAATCCGCATTTTTCTCCGGTGGGGTGGGGCCGGAGCCGTCGGAACCTTCCGACCCGCTCTAGTGCGACGCGCCCGAAGCTCCTGCCGACTTGACATGGTCGTGGTACTGGTGTCGCCACTGTTCGCGCTTGGCCAGCACGAACTTCTTCGCGTCCTCGAAAGACGCAAAGGGCCGTTTACCCTTGATCAGGTTGCAGGGCTGGCAGGCCGTCGCCAGATTGTCCATGCTTCGGGTGCCACCCCGGGCGTGAGGATGAACGTGGTCGATCGTCAAGATCAACCAATTCTCGAAGTGACGTAAGCCATCCAGTCCGCAGTACTGGCACTTGAAATGATCCCTCTTGAAAACCTTCATGGCTTCTTCGCGCGGCAGACGCGATGGGCCAAAGAAAAACCTCTTGATGTGCTTGAGGGCCATGGTTCCTCCTTCAGAGGCTCGGGCACAACATGGCGGGATCGCCTCAGGATGCATTATTCGGACGACTCATCACTCACCTCGCCGGTCGTCCGTGACGGAGGATTATCTTAACTCTGTCAACGCGGTTTTGGTAGCGTTCGCAATCCCGAAGGCCTGGGGGCCGGATGGCTGATCTGGAGCGCATCGGATGCGGCGCCGGGTGTTGCTACCGGGGCAGGGTAATGCGAAAAGTGGTTCCGCGGTTGACTTCACTCGTGAAATCGATGGACCCGTTGTGCAGTTGGATGATTCGGTAAACCATCGCCAGCCCTATGCCACTCCCGCCCGGCTTCGTGGTGAAGTAGAGCGCGAAGACTTTCTGACGGGCTTCGGGAGGAATGCCTACACCCTGGTCGGCAATTTCAAGTTCCAGGCGATCCGCGAAGGCGCGCGGCGTGACCTTCAATTCTCCCCCGGAAGGCATCGCCTGGCAGCCGTTCAAGACCAGATTCAGCAGGGCTTGTTTCATCAGATCCCGGTCCAGGAGCAGGCGGGGCAGAGCGCCGTTGGCTTGGAAGAGCAAGCGGACGTTGTTCTGCCGGGCGTGGGGCTCGGCCAGCGTGAAGACATCGCGCACCAGGCTCTCAACGTCGGTCTCGGCGGGATGGAGTTCGAGCGGGCGGTTGAAATCAAGAAAGGTCTTTACCACACGGTCGAGGCGACGAATTTCCGCACCTAAGATGTCCACCTGCGGCTTGACGTGCTCGCCCTGCTCCTGGAGCTTCGACTTGAGGATCTCCAGTTGCAGCACCATGGCGTTGAGCGGGTTCTTGACCTCGTGCGCGACCCCGGAAGTGAGCCTGCCGAGGGCCGCCAGTTTGGCGGTGACATCGAGCTGGTCTTCCAGGCGAGCCCGCGTGCTGGCGTCACGGAGCGTCACCAGGCTGCCGACGCGCTCCTTGTCCGCCTCGACGAATTGCACGCTGACCGCCACCCGGGGTATTTCAGCCTCGCCCGCCAACTCCGCCACTTGCCAGGGGAGCGACTGCCGGCCACGAAAGGCCTCGCGCAGCAGCCGGTCGAGCGGATTGTCCGCGGAGAAAATCTCCGCTGCGGACAGGCGGCCGGAGGCGTCGGGCGTGCGGCGGAGAAAGCGCGAAACGGCGGGTGTGGCCAGAACCAGCCGGTCCTGCTTATCAAACAACAGCAGCCCGTCGGCGAGGTTGGCGAAGAGCTGGTCGAGGTTTTCCTTCAGCGCGACAAAAGCTGCCTTCTCGCCGCGAATCTGCTCTCCCAACAGGTTCAACTTCGAGGAGAGGATGCCCCACTCGTCGGCTCCCTTCACCGGGAGGGTCGCTCCATATTCGCCGCGCGCCATGCGATCGACCCTACGGGAAATGGTCTCGAGCGGGCGAAGCAAGCGATAGGAGAGCAGGCCCGCCGACACGGTGGCCAACAGGATGGCCAAGGCTGAAAGCGCCAGGGCTGAACTTAGTTCCGGAGTGATCTGGTTCCGGAGGAAAAGCGTGGAGACGCCGACGCGCACATCGCCGAGGGGCTTGTCGCCGAGGTCCAGCGCCAGCGCCACTTCGTAAATGCGCGGCGGACCGTAAATGACGCGGAGCTGGCGCAACAGCCCGGCGCGGACCAGGTCGCGATAAGGCGGCGCCGGCTCGAACCGCCGCCCAATTTCGCTCGGATCGTTGTGGACCAGGACGCGGCGCGCGGTATCGGTGATGGTGACGTAATAGATGGTGGGCGAATAGCCCACCGCAGACTCGATCAAGGAGGTGAAACCCCGGTCGGCGGCGAGCGTGGCTTGCACGAAGCGGCGAAGCGCCTCGGGATCGTTCGGGTCGGCGCCCGCGGGCATGCGAGTCTGGGCCAGAACGCTCCGGGCCTGGTGGTAGATTTCGCTGGCCACGTACTGGCCCTTACTCTCGACTTCGGTCAGGGCCTGCCGCGTTAGACTGGAAATGTAGAGCGTGGAAGTGGCCAGTACCACCAGCAAGACCAGGAGGGAAATCAGCCCCGTGAGCTTGGCTTTAAGCCCGAGTCGCATATTCCTTCAGCTTGTTGTGGAGGGTTTTCAAGCTGATGCCCAGGAGTTCCGCGGCGCGCCGCTTGTTGTTCTGCGTGAAGGCCAGGGTCTCGAAGATCAGGCGCCGCTCGGCCTCATCCACGGTCAAGCCAGGGCGGAGGCGCAGGCGGTCCCCGGCATCCGCGGACACCAGCTGGCCCGAGTCGGGGGCTAGGTCTTTGCCGCGCAGGATTTCTGCGGAAGAGGTGACCAGGGCGCGCTCCAAGATGTTCCGCAGCTCACGAACGTTGCCGGGCCAACTAGAGTGCCGGAAGGCTTCGAGCACCGCGTCGTCCACGGCCTTCACCGCGCGATGGTGCTTGCGGTTCAGTTCTTCCAGAAGCGCCGCGGTCAGTTCGGGGAGATCGTCCAAGTGCTCGCGCAGGGGGGGCATATTAATGCGGACGACGTTCAGCCGGAAATAGAGGTCGCTCCGCAATTGTCCCTTGCTGACGGCCTCTGCGGGGACCTTGTTGGTCGAGGCCAGCACGCGCACATCCACGGAAATCTCCGACTTGCTCCCCAGGCGGCGCACCTTGGAGTCTTCCAGCACGCGCAGGAGTTTAGCTTGGGTGGTGACAGGCATCTCGCCGATTTCATCTAGCAGCAGCGTTCCACCATCGGCCAACTCGAAGCAGCCCAGGCGGCGGTCCACGGCGCCGGTGAACGCGCCTTTCTCATGCCCGAAGATCTCGCTTTCCATCAAGGTTTCCGGGATCGCCGCGCAGTTCAAGGGCACATAGGGCTTGGCGCTCCGGGGGCTCAGCTCGTGGATGGTCTGTGCCGCCAGTTCTTTGCCCGTCCCGCTTTCGCCGGTGATGAGCACCGAGGCGCGCGAAGGCGCTACCTGGGCGATGAGCGACATCACCTCCTGCATCTTCTTCGACCGCCCCACCAGGCGTCCCAGGACGCCCAAATCGCGTAGCCGCCGGTGGGCGATCTCCAGTTGCCGCTCCTTCTCGGAGCGCTCCAGGCAGTTCCGCAGCTCCACCTGCAGCCGCTTCGGGTCCAGGGGCTTCTCGAGAAAGTTGAAGGCGCCGAGTTTGGTGGCTTCCACGGCTTCCTCGATGGTTCCCTGGCCGGTGAGCATGATGAAGCCAATGCCGGGTTGTGCCTCGTGGAGCTGCTTCAGCAGCTCCATCCCGGTCATCCTGGGCATGCGCAGATCGGAGAGGATGACGGCAGGGCCGAAGGAGGCGGCTTTCTCCAGGGCTTCCGTGCCGTCGCCGGCGGTCTCGGCTTGGTAGCCCCAGGCGCGGAGAAGCTCCGCCAGCCCTTGCCGCTCGTGGGCTTCGTCTTCCACTACGAGGATCTTGGCACCTTTGGTCACGCTGGTTTTCCTTAATCCGCAGGCACTATACTACACCGCTTCTCCAGCGGGTTGAACGGGGCGAGCGGGTCAGACGCCGGCTACGTCTTGTGCGACGATCCGGGCACCCAAACCACTGGTTGCTGTGTGGAGTATCTAACGGCAAAGATGACGAAGCAGACCTTTCCACAGACTCATGTCATCATGGTCGTCGTGGGACGAGGTCCCAACCATGGCCAGCATGAGGAAGAGCTTGGGCACCATCACCCTGATACCCAGCCGGTAGCCGGGACCTTCTGGCGAAAAACAGGCTGTAATGCCGGCGGTAGCAGGCCATGCAGCGGAAGGGACGTAGCAGCACGAGAGGAAGCAAGAGAAACTCCAGTGGACTAGACCGTCTCGACCGGTGAACCTCAAGGCTTCCGCAGTAAGGACAAGAACGGACTAACATGAGGGTCCTCCCGGGCTGTGGCGTGGTGCCGGAGGCACCGCTCCCCCCTGCCCGCTGGCTGCCTTTGACAGACATGCGCAGGCCTGAGAGCGACTTGGGTCCGCGCGCCTCGCTCCCTGTCCTTCTCTTGATTAATCGGCTGGTCATTGGAGAAACTTGAGGCTAGGGAAGAGAATTCAGCCCTACCATTTTCTGGAGCTTTGACAGGTCCAGCTTCGGACAATCTGCTCCTTCAGCATTGCACCAGCTCCCACTCGCTAGCGCGAGACGACAGGGGCGCAGGTGGAAACCAGGGCACAACGTGAGTCGGCCCCAGAGAAACGGGGCACGCTGGGCCGGGTATCCCCTTTGCGTCCAACACGAGGGTCTGGTCACCCCAAACGCTTGCTGTTTTACGAACTATACTATTGAATCACGAATAGCCAAGTATTACACTATTCGGGGAAGCTGGTTACTTGCTGTCATGGGAACTGGAGTCCTTGTTGTTGACGACGAAGAAACGGCGCGGACCTTCTGTGCCGAGGTGCTGAGCGAACTCGGGTTCGAAGCGCAGGTGGCCGAGTCTGCCAAGCTGGCGCTTGAGATGCTGGAGGGCGGGCAGTTCGACATCGTCCTGGCCGATGTGCGG
>CAZBWJ010000069.1:0-15525 GCA_964495535.1 uncultured Acidobacteriota bacterium
GCGGCGGAGACGCGGTACCTGCTCAACGCGCTGAATCGCGTCCTCCGGGAGCCGGTTCGGGCCGAGCAAGTGCTGGGCAGCTTTGCCGGCCTGCGCGCGTTGGTGATGGAGCCGGGCCGCAGCCCCTCGGCCACCACGCGCGAATACCGCTTCCACCGTGATGCCTGGGCTAAGAACTTCGTCTCCATCTGTGGCGGCAAACTCACCACGGCGCGCCCCTTGAGCGAGAAAGTTGTGGACCAGGTTGCCGCCGCGCTTGGAGCAAGTCCTCGCAGCCCGTTTGGCAGCTACCCGTCGCGGCGCGTTCCCCTGCCTGGCGGGCACGCAGGGCCCTTCGAGGCCTTTGTGCAATCGGCCAGCGAGTCGGCTGCCAGGGACTTCCACTTGCCGCTGCCGGTCGCGGAGCGTATTGTGCGAACTTACGGCAGCCGCTGGCCGCTGGTGCTGGAGCCGCTGCGCACGGACAAGCACCTCGCCGAGTTACTCCCGGGCACACCAACGCTGCTCGCGGCCGAAGTGGAGTTTGCCATTCGCCACGAGATGGCTGTAACGCTGGAGGATTTCATGCTGCGCCGCTCCGGCCTGAACTGGGCTGCCTGCATGCTGCGCGAGGCCGCGCCCGCGGTGGCACAGATCTTCGCCCACCGGCTCGGCTGGGACGTGGAACGAGAACAGGCTGCGCTCGATAGCTTCGCGCGCTGCGCGGAGGTCCGGGGCCAGGGACTCGGGATTCGGGGGCCGGGTTTCGGCGTTCTTATCCATTACCCAGCCCCTGACCCCCAGCCCCCATTTGTTGGGCCGTCATGCTGGAAACGTTGCTCCAACCCGATGCGGCGGCTGGCCAGCCATCAGCCAGCTTCGGTCGCACTCTGAACATTGGCCACCGGGGTGCGGCCGGTGTAGCGCCCGAGAACACCATGGCCGCCTTCGAGCTGGCGCTGGCCCAGGGCGCCGACGGAATTGAGTTCGACGTGCGGCTGTCGGCCGACGGCGAGCCAGTGGCCATCCACGACCGGCGACTGGAACGCACGACTTCGGGTACCGGGTTCGTCCACGAATACAAGGCCAGGGTTCTCAAATCGCTCGACGCCGGCTCGTGGTTCAATGAGCGCTATCCTGCCCAAGCTCGTGGCCGGTTCGTGCGCCAACGAATTCCCCTGCTCGCAGAGGTTCTGAGGTGGGTCCGCCAACGAGGCTGTAAGGCGCTCGTGGAAGTCAAACAGGGGAGCGACGCGTATCCCGGAATCGAGGCCAAGATTCTGCGCACAATCCACTACACCGCGACAGCGTCGCTTGTCACTGTCATCTCCTTCGACTACCCCGCGCTCCGGCGGTTGCGCGAGCTGGATGCCAATCTTTCGCTGGGTGTCAGCTTCAAGCGGCCGCTCTTTGCGCTGCGTCGTGCCAAATCGGTAGGTGCGCGGATGGTGGTGCCTCACTGGGCGTTCGCCTCGCGACGGTTCATCCGCCGCGTGCACCAAGCTGGGATCGAGGTCGTTGTCTGGACCGTGAACCAGCCGGACGCTATGCGTCGCAAAATATCCGACGGCGTCGACGGCATCGTCACTGATTACCCGGCGCGGCTCGCGGAGATTCGCACGCGCCTGCGAGTCGAGCCGTAGCACGGCCATCTTGGCCGTGCGCCTGGGCAGGATGCCCGTCCTACGGAACTCGCCCGCGCCCGCCACAGAATCAGGTGCGACTGTGGCTGAGTGTGATCACCTATAATCTGGGCAACCTGTGGCGACGGCTGGTGCTGCCGAAGAGAATCGGCCACTGGTCGCTCACCAGCTTGCAGCAGCGGCTGATGAAAACCGGCGGCCGATTGATCAAGCACGTCCGCTACTATTGGCTGCTCTTGGCAGAGAGTCATCTAACACGACGGCTGTTTGGGGCAATGTTGGCAAGGATCGCAGCGCTGCCCTCGCCAACGGGGTAGGCGAGAGGCTGGTCGGAGCGGATTTCAGTGACCAGGGAGGCAGAGGCAGGAAATGTGTCGGAGGCATCGGTTGGAAAAGCAGCAGTTTCAGGCTTTGGGATTCTCCGGAGAGGTAAAACTGACCCGTTGCGTGGTCCGTGGAAGCACCCAGCACTGAAAACTCGACTGGACGTTCCATTCAGTGGCGGTCAGGCGTATGTTATCGGTCGGCCGGGAATCGAAAAAGGAAATCCCGTCTCTAGACAGAAAGGAGACAGTTCAATGACTCAACAAACAACGCGCCGGGAGATGATGAAACTTGCAGTGGTAGGCGCACTCGGAACTTCTCTCGCTGCCAACGCTCGATCAAGCGAAACAGTTGCGCCCCGAGAGTCCGCTTCGGTCGTCGTGGACGCCAACATGCACTGGCTTCCCGAGACACTCTTTTCGGACAGGGCGCTGCTTGACACCTTTATCGGGGCGGTTCCGAGGGAGTACGGGATTCATGCCAAGGTGACGCCGGTGCCAGGCAAAGAGCTGCGGCAGATCGTGATTGAAATGCCAAAGGGCTACGAGGTCCTCAACTATGCCGAGAATCAGTACAGTTCGAAGGACCAAGTCGTGGACATGGATCGAGCGAGGATCGATAAGGCCGTGCTGCGGTTGCCGTGCTGGCAGGAATGGGTTGACCTCGAGACCTGCAAATTTATCAACAACGGTTTGGCTGAACACACGAAGCGGAATCCAGGACGATTCTATGCCTTGGCCGTAGCGCCGCCGTGGGGTTCCAAGGAGAGCCTGAAGGAGGTCGAGCGCTGCGTCACTAGTCTTGGCTTCCGTGGGGTGCAGATGGCTGCCCACTATGGAGAACTCTACCTGGATGAGGAGGAGTTCAAGACGTATTTCAGGTTCTTGAACCAACTCGGCGTGCCGGTAGTCGTGCATCACACGCCACTTCCGGTTGATTACCGGTCGATCCTTAAGTACACCAACCAGAGGCGTCAGTATGGCCGTTGTATCGCTCAAGGGACTGCGGTGGGAAGAGAGTTGTTCAGTGGCATGTTCGAGGAATTCCCGAATCTGAAACTCGTGCACTCGATGTTGGGTGGCGGATTCTTTGCCTTTACGAACATGCTGGTTCCGGAGCATAACAATCTAAGTGACGCAGTCACCCGATTCCAAGATGAAACGGAACGGATTCGAGGTTATCTCCGCAACAACCTCTATTTTGATCTCTCGGGAGCGCCGCAGTGGGGGAAAGCACAATTGGAGTGCGCAGTGAAGGTTCTCGGCGCCGACCACATCCTGTACGGCGGATCCTATCCGATCCGGCGTGACTGGTTCATGAATGGCCCTGACTACGTGCGGAGCCTCGAGATATCCGAGAGCGACAAAGCGATGATTCTCGGCGGGAACGCTGTCAGCCTGTTTAAACTCGGATAGGGCAACACATTGCTTGAGCCCGGTCGCCGAAGACGGACGATCGAGGAGATTCTCTCTTAGATGTTGTCGCGGCACTGTCCCCCCGCCCGGTGCTTCTCGAAGGCTTCGTCGATGGCCGTTAAGATGTAGAAAGGCATTGAGGTAACCTCGATGGTCAAATTCCTGCTGTGGTGCGTCCTGCTCGTACTTTGCTGGCCGGTGGCGTTGTTGGCGCTGGTGCTTTACCCGATCGTCTGGCTGCTCCTGCTTCCCTTCCGAATCCTGGGGATCGCAGTGACTGGTGTGCTGGAGCTTTTTCGCGCCGTGATCATGCTTCCGGCCCGAGTGCTGGGCGGGCCGCAGCGGATCTGATCGTCTTCATGGATGGCGCAGACCCTTTGCCCTGCGATTCGCTGCGCAAGCGGCGGCAGAGCGGCTCAAGACTACTCCGTCCTCTCGCAGCCCCTTCCAGGAGTTGTTCCCTCCTGCTACGCTCCGCTATAATCCGGCGGACGGCGGAATGACCCGCAGGAGACGCTGCGGAGTTCAAAAACAACTCCGCGCCACAACAGCGTGCCATGAGAACCGCAAAGAAATACGTAATCTCCGGCATCGTCCAAGGGGTTGGCTACCGTTTCTTCGCCGAGCGGGTGGCGAACCAACTCGGCCTCTGCGGTTATGTCAAGAACCTCTGGGACGACAGCGTGGAGGTTTACGCGATCGGCGATGCGGCCTCCCTGGAGGAATTCAAGCGGCATCTGGCCGAGGGACCGCGCAGCGCGCACGTGACCGCTATCGACGAGTCCGAGGCGGCGGTGAGCAGCCGGTACTCGCGATTCGTGATTGAGGGGATGTGGTGAAGGAATTGAGCGATTGACCCATTGATTCATTGGATCATTGAACCATTGGAAGCCCGTTCAGGCGGATCCAATGGCCCAGCGAAACAATGAGTCAATGAATCAATTGGAGGGAGGCCGAGTGGAAGAACTGAAGCGCCTGATCCGTGAAGTGCCGGATTTTCCCAAGCCCGGTGTTCTTTTCTACGACATCACAACCTTGCTGAAAGACGCTATCGGGCTGCACCGCGCCGTGGACGTGCTGGCCAACCACTATGTCGGCCGAAAGATCGACCGCGTGGTAGGCATCGAGGCCCGCGGATTCATCTTCGCGCCTATGGTCGCCTACCGCCTGAACGCGGGCTTTGTGCCGGTGCGCAAGCCCAAGAAGCTGCCCGCGGAAACCGCGCGTGCCAGCTACCACCTGGAGTACGGCCAGGACGCGCTGGAAATGCATCGCGACGCGATCAGTCCGGGGCAGGAAGTCTTGATCATCGACGACCTGCTGGCCACCGGCGGCACGGCGGCCGCGGTGGCGCAGCTCGTGGAATCGCTGGGCGGGCACGTCGCGGGCCTCGGGTTCCTCATTGAGCTGGAGTTCCTGAAAGGCCGCGAGAAAATCTCGCGCTACGAAGTCCATTCGGTTTTGAAATATCAGAAATAGCGGGAGGGCAGGGCTTCAGAGTGTGCGTGAAAACCCCAATTGTTCGTCGCTTGGCCGCCCGCTGGGCGGGGTCAACAAATTCGAGAATTTAGCTGCCGCGCTGGCGGGCCATGCGGGTCGCGAGCTACCACTGGGGCAGGCACAGGGGCCTGCCCCTACGTGTCCGATTCGGAGTCAACGCCGAATTTCTTCATCTTGTAGCGGAGCGCGTCGCGGGAGATATCGAGGAGTTTTGCGGCGTGGGTCTGATTGCCACCAGTTTGCCTGAGCGCTAAGCCCACCAGTTCTCGTTCCACTTCTTCGAGGGAAGTCCCTTCTCTAGGCAACTCCAGCACCGGGATCATCCGACCGGAAGGCAGAGGCCGCCAGGAGGCCATGGTCGGCGTCGCCATCGCGGGCAGAACGACCTCGGGGTTTTCCGGGACCGTCGTGGAGAGGGTGTTTTCGTAACCCGGCGTCTGCCCCGTGACCTGGATGGGGAGGTAGGTGGGACGGATGTGGTCCGCTTCCTCCAGGATCATGGCGCGCTCGATGGCGTTCTTCAGCTCTCGAACGTTGCCCGGCCAGTCATAGCGTACCAGGAGATCTCGCGCCTCCGGAGTGATCCCCCGGAGACCTTTCCGAAACCGGAAGTTGTAGCGCTCAATGAAAAAATCCACCAGGGGCAGGACATCTTCTTTCCGATGCCGCAAGGGGGGAATGAAGATGGGGATGATGCTGAGCCGGTAAAACAAATCCTGGCGAAACGTGCCCTCGCGTACGCCCTGTTCCAGGTCGCGGTTGGAAGCGGCGATGACGCGAACGTCCACCCCGATGTCTTTCACCCCGCCAATGCGCCGGATGGTCTGGTCTTCCAGCACCCGGAGAAGCTTGGCCTGGAGGTACGTGGACATCTCGCCGATTTCGTCCAGGAAGAGCGTGCCGCCGTCGGCAATTTCGAAGAGGCCTTTCTTCTGGGCCTTGGCGTCGGTAAAGGCGCCGCGCTCGTGGCCGAAGAGTTCCGCTTCCATCAAGGTCTCGGGGATGGCGGAGCAGTTGATGGCCACGAAGGGCTTGTCGGCGCGCGTGCTATCGTAGTGAATCGCCTTGGCGATTAGATCCTTGCCGGTTCCGCTTTCTCCCTGGATGAGAACGGTGGAGGCTTCACTCGCGGCCACCTTGCGGACAAACTTCATCAGCTCGACCATCCGGGGCGAGCAGGCAATCACCTCGTGGTAGCCGGACCGGCGCTTGACCTCCTCGCGCAAGCTGTCGCGCTCGGAGCGGAGTTGCAGGCGGTCAATGGCGTTGGCGACGGTGATCTGAAACTCATCAAAGTCGAGCGGCTTCTTGACGAAATCGAGCGCGCCCAGCTTGATGGCCGTCTTGATGTCGTCGAGCTGGGGATCGGCGGTAATCATGATGACCGGAATCGAAAGGTTGTTCTGCTTGATCTCGCGCAGAACCTCGATGCCGCTCAGGTCCGGCAGGCGCACGTCGAGCACGACGAGGTCGGGCGCTTCGGCGCGGATCTGCGCCAGGCCGCCGGTGCCGCTTTCGGCTTCGAGCGCCGCGTAGCCCCATTCCTCCAGCTGGCGGCGCACCGACCAGCGAATGAGTTTCTCGTCGTCAACAATCAGCACTTTCTCATTTGACATGGAGTTCTCTGGCTTCCTCGAGAGTCTCGCGGAGCGGAAGGCGAATCGTGAAGCGGCTGCCTTCCCTCAATTGGCTTTCCACGTTTAACGCGCCGCCGTGAGCGGCGATAATGCGCCGGCAGAGCGAAAGCCCCAGGCCGGTGCCGCCGCGTTTCGTGGTGTAAAAGGGCCGGAAGATCCGTTCCAGGTGTTCGGGAGGAATGCCCGCTCCCGTATCGCTCACCGCAATCTCTATGGTGCCCGGCCGGTTCGGCCCGTCCGCATCGCAAGCTTTCGCCTCAATGCTGATTCTGCCCTCATGCTCGATGGCCTGGATCCCGTTCAGAACCAGGTTCAGCAGAACCTGATGGAGCTGTTCCGAGTCCACCAGGAAAGGCGGCAGGGAGGCGGGAATCTGAATTGAAAAATCCACTTTCTTGTCCCCTGTCTGCTGGCGCGCCAACTGGAGGGTGCGGGCCACCGTCTCCTTGAGGTTGGCGCGTCCAAACAGCGGCGGCTTGGGACGCGCGTACACCAGTAGATCGTTCAGCGTCTTTTCGATTCGGCGCACTTCCTGGCGCAAGTCCTCCAGCACTTCACGGTCGGGATGGTCCTGGGGAAAGTCTTTGGTGATGATTTCAATGGCGCCCGCGATTCCTGCTAAAGGGTTGCGGATTTCGTGCGCCACGCCAGCCGCCAGCTCTCCCAAGGTGGCGAGATGCTCGGCATGGACCATCTCGGCGTCGTGAACGCGCTGACAGTGTTGGCAGAACTCGGCCCAACGGTCCGTGAGCGTGCGAACTTCCTTTTCCAAGCCTTCGGTGCTGGTCGCCGAATGGTGTCCCTCGGTAAGCTTGGCATAAGCAGGTGCGATCTTGCCGAGGGCGGCCCGGAGGTCGCGCAGCAAAATCCATGACTTCCGCTCCTGGTAGATCAACATCCCCGTGGCCGCCGATAGCGCCGCAAGCAGGGCTATTGCCAGCCCCGTCCGCACCGTCAATCCCTCATGGAAAGACTCGTAGAAAATGAAAACAATAATTCCCACGAGAGAAATCGTCAGAAGCACCAGGTTCTGACCGAAGGCGGGAGGAAAGCGGAAAACGCGTTTTAGAAGCGTCCAGTCCAAAGCTTCAGGCGCAATCCTTCGATGGGACTCTTAAATAGCAATCTTAGCACAGGTTTGCTACGGGGGGCAGAATGCCCGAGGGGTTTACCACTGGGAGATTTGACTTCCAGGTGGAAGTTCTTCGGCACCCAAAGCGCGCTGGCCAGCGCTTGGGGATTCACAGCGTTCCGTCACCTGTCATCCACGCCAAGCCCGAACAGGCCGTCCCCCCCAGCAAATGTCCAGTCCCTAGCCCCGAGCACCCAGCCCCTAGCCCCGGTTTTCTACGTGTAGGCGTGCAGGCCGGGCAAGAGGTAGGTCACGCCAAAGAAGGTAAACATGACGATGGCGAAGCCGATGATGGCCATGGTGGCGGCCCGGCGCCCGCGCCAGCCGCGCGTCAGCCGCATGTGCAGATACCCGGCATAGGTCAGCCAGGTAATCAGCGCCCAGTCTTCCTTCGGGTCCCAGCTCCAGTACGAACCCCAGGTGCGGTTCGCCCAGTAGGCTCCGGTGATGATCATGAGGGTGAGCAGCGGGAAAGAAACCGCCACCGTCCGGTAAATCAACGTGTCCAGGGTGTCGCGATGCGGCAGGTGCTCGACGATGGATTCATGTTTCCAGCGCAGAACTTCCCAGGCCAGCGACAGGAAGAGCGCGCACACCACGCCGGTCAGCAAAAAGGGGCTGGAAGCCAACCGGACCGGGAAGCTCTGGTTGACCTGGGGGACGAGGTATGGCCCCGACTCGACTTTCACGGCCAGCAAGAGCAGCGAGACCACTTGCGCCACAACCGAGGCCAGGAAGAAGCGGCGTGCCCAAAGGGCGACACCGCCGACGCGCTCGGAGAAGGTATCGAGAAGGCTCAAAGCCAGGGTGATCGCGGTCAGCGCCAGAGCAATTACAAACGGCCAGCCCAGCCCCGGAATAGCTACCATCAGGGCCTGCTTCGACCCGAGCATGATCTTCTCCCCATCGGCCACGTCCCAGGCGGGCAGCAAGAAGTTCAACCCGCGATCAACCGAGGCGAGGACGATCACCCCGTAGATGCCCGTCACCAAGCCCATCGTCCAATTGAGGAAGGTCCGTGGGCCGGTGCCATCTTTGATGAAATAGAGAAGCGCCGCGGCAAAAGAGAGCGTCAAGCCGGCATAGCTCAGGATTGCCAACGTAACGTGAATTTGCAGCCAGGTGCTTTGCAGCGCCGGAACCAGCGGCCGTATCTCCCCCGGCAGGAACTGCATCAACACGAGAGCCAGAGCGGTCACGGGGATGGTGACCGCGCCGAAATACCTCAGTCCCAGCTTCCATTCCCCGACGAGTTGGAAGAGCACCACGCCCCAAGAGAACATCAAGACCATTTCATAGATGTTGGAGAAAGGGGCGTGCCCAGCGGCGACCCAACGGACCGCGATGGCGGTGGTGTGCACCAGGAACGCGCCGCGCGTAAGGGCTACGCCAGCGGCCGTCAGCCGCGCTTCCCGAACCGCCAGCGAGGCAATGTAGAGCACAGAAGCCCCCAGATAGGCGATGAGGGCAAGGTAGAGAAATTTCTCGCCCGTCATCCACCCGCTCGACCCGATCAAGCGGGGAATCGAAATCACCAACACGGTT
This sequence comes from uncultured Acidobacteriota bacterium, assembly GCA_964495535.1. Taxonomy (GTDB): domain Bacteria; phylum Acidobacteriota; class Terriglobia; order UBA7540; family UBA7540; genus JALHUF01. Next base: position 9,176 of record CAZBWJ010000069.1, read on the forward strand.
GCGACCGCCGCCACCACTGCCAGCAGAATCCAGGATGCCGTGCTGGCCGGGCCACGCGCGGCCTCGCCCGCGACAGGTCGGTGTTCGTCAATCTGAGTACTGACAGCCTTCGCCATAACAACCTTCCTTCAAGAGTGCCGCCCTTAAGGGCAGCGCTACGGCAGCCATCAAACACCGCCGCCCGAGAATGCCGTTCAGGCTGAGAGGCGTTCAAACTGCGCCACGGCGCTGGCGGGTGCACGCAAGGACTCTTCCACCGCGTTGGCCAGCTTGTTGAAGCGCACCTCAAAACTCTCCCGGTACTTGCTGGGTTGCCCGCCCAGCAGCAGAACCGGCCAGCCCTTTGCGTCGCGTCCTACCACACCCCAGATGCGGATATGCACCATGTACAGCGCCAGCACAAGGCCGAAGGTCAGCAGCAAGCAGCCGCCCCAGATCAATTCCTTCCCCGGCTGCTTCGCCACCTGGAGCCCCGTCGCGTAGCCCATCTCGAGGCCGCGAAGCTGGAAAGCGATCCCCGCGTCGCTCGGGAAATTCATCTGGGGGGACTTGGGAAAGAACCACACCGAGGTCATCCTCCCACCAGCCTGAGTAACTTCGAGGCGAACCGCCGGGTTGTTAGGTTCGTTCGAGCGGGTGCTGAGTTGGTTGCCTTCGAGGACAAAGTCCGGAACGAAATCCGCCAGCTCGACCCTAGTCCCGGGATCATCCAGGCTGACGACCTCGTTGGGCCGCAACGTGAAGGTCTGCGGCGCACGCTTCTGGCCGGGCCAGCTCGCTTCGATCACGAGTTGGGTGGGAACGCCGCTCGGCCCGTAACTGGCTTGGAAGAAGCGGATGCCTCGGTAGGTGAGCGGTTCGTTCACAAAGATCTGCTTGCGAAGCACTTCGCGCCCGTTCTCCTCAATCACCAAGCGGGACCAGTACTGGCGCGGCGATCCGTCGGGGTATTTCTCCATTCCCGCGCTGTCGCAGCGGATGGTAAAAGGCAGCAGGCGCGGCGCGCCGCTCGAGGAAAGCGACTCCACCTGCTGGCTTTGCATGCCGGGCCCAAGCGTGATGAAGCCTCGATACCCCCAAGTGCCGTCCACGATGGCACCCGCGAAAATGATGAGCAGGCTCAGGTGAACAACATAGGGGGCCAAGCGCGCCAAACGGTGCTTCTCCACATAAAGCGTCCCTTTCTTGAGCGCGTCGGGATGCGGGCGATGGCCCAGACTCGCAAACTTCTCCGCAGCCCGGCCGAGCACCTCCTCAGGCTGCCTCGCGCCAATGGGGATCTCCCGCAGGAAGGGGAGCTTGCGCACAAACCACTCTTCGGCGACCCGATGGGGACGTGAGAAATAGCGCCACGCTTGAGGGAAACGCTCCAGCGAGGCCAGTGCAATGCTGGCCCCCAACAATCCCAGCAGCAGGATGAACCACCAAGCGTGGAAGACGTCGAAGAGGCCGAGGAAGTCCAGAAGCCGGATGGTTTGGGGAGCGTAGAGCTGTTCGATCTGACCCTCGCGAGCCATGGGCCGCTGAAGGACTACCGTGCCAATTATGACCGCCGCCCCCAATAACCCGAGAAGGGTAAGTCCGCACTTCAGAGAACTGAAGAATTGCAGAAAACGGTCCAAAACTGACTGCTGCTTGCCCATTTTGCTCCTGCTCCCAATCGCGAACCGGGAGCTTCACCGCCCCAAGCCCGCCACACGCGCACCCGCAATGCCAGCAAGGCAATTATGTCCGACCTGCGTAACCTCTTGAAAATAAACAAGAAGGCAGTTGACCAACCGCAGATTCGCAGCTTCAGCCAGCCGCCGAGCGAGTCGAGGTTGGGGAAAAAGGCGCACGATTATGCGCGAAGCAACTCAATTTGTCCCCGCCAAATAGCCTGCCTAGGCAGGCCCTCCACCCTATTTTTCAATAACTTGAGCAGAGCGGACCTGGGAACCAAAAATGCTGACAAAAAGAACAGGTATCTTCGTCCGTACCGAGAAAGGAGTATACCATGAGAACGTTTTCCGGAGCACGCAGCCCAGCCGAGGCCAGGGAAGTTCCTTCCAATCCCAAGCCTGTTGCTACGATCAAGGCGGAGACGCCGGGCGAAGTGCAGCCCACCTTCACGCTGACGTTCACCCTTGGCACTCCCATGCGTGAGATTAGCGATACGGTCATCCGAACCGCGCTGCAGTACTCGCGTGGTAACAGGCTGCGTGCCGCTCAGTTGCTTCAAATCAATCCCCGCACTATTCGACGTCGCCTGGGAAAGAAAGAAGCAGCCGGTTCGACATCTCTGGCCGCTTGATACTTCTTCATAACGCGGTCCGGGCTTGCCCTGAAAGGGGCGCTGAGACCCTCCAATCCCGCGCCGGTACCACGGGCAACAACCATTCAAGCTGGTTCCGATACTATGACACGGTGTCGGCCCGAGGGTGAAGCGGTTTCGCGCCTTGTCGTGCAAGAAAAATTGGTGCCTGACGTGCTCGGAACTGGTTAGACGGCTTCCCCGGTTGGCCTCGCGGCACCTGACCCACAGCATGGCCAACCGGCAAGGACACTATGGTGGGTGAACCAACAGCCCGCATCCTGATTGTCGATGACGACCCGTACTTCTTGCGGGTTCTGAGCCGCATCCTCACCGGGGAGAACTTCCAGGTCAAGACTGCCGAAGGGGCAGTCGAGGCCGCCCAGATCCTCCAGGAGAACTCCTTCGACTTGGTGATTAGTGACCTCCGGTTGCCGGACGGCGACGGCCTCAGCATTCTTCAGCAAATCCGCAAGTCCGGCAGCGAAATCCCGGTTGTGATCCTGACAGCGTACGGCGAGGTGGACAGTTATCTGGAAGCCATGAATGCCGGGGCGACCGAGTACCTCAACAAACCGGTCAAGTCCGAAGAGTTGCTCGTCGTGGTCCGAAGTTGCCTGCGCCCACGTGCCTCTGCCCGGGGAAACGCGGCGTAGCCCCTTTCTATCTGCGTGAGAACCCTGTCGAGTTGATCTGCAACCGTAGGTTGCGCCCCCAACCAGTCTCCCTGACAGCGCATGGCCCGATGCGCGCCGACTGGCAGAGACTACCGCGCCACGTTCTGTGTGAAACCCCACTCTCCAGGTTGCAGGCACGCCCTGTGGCGCCGCAGAGGAGGACACTTGCAAAGGGCGACTGCACCGGGCCTGTCGCTTAGATCTTCAACTCCACAATTGTTGCGCCGGCGCCTCCTTCGTGCGGCGGGGCGGGATAGAACTTCTCCACATGCGGGTGGCAAGCAAACATCTCGTGCAGGCTTCTCCTCAGGATGCCCTTGCCAAAGCCGTGGATGACACGCAGGCGGAAACGTCCGTCCAAAAAGGCCTGATCCAGGAACTTGTCCACCAACTCGCGGGCTTGCTCGGCGCTGGTCCCAATGACATTGATTTCCGCCGGTGTCTCGACTATGGGACTTTTCTCGCGGGGGCGGCTGGCCACAGCCGTGGCCTTTAACGCAGTGGGTGTTGGCGGCGCTGCCTTGCCGCTGGTTCGCACCAGCACGCGGACTTCCTCCTTGCCCACGCGCATTTTCAGCCGCCCCACCTCGATCTCGATGTGATCAGCGTCAAGGATGTGGGTGACGGTTCCCGGGGTTGTGAAGTTCGCCAGCCGCACTCGATCGCCGACGGTGGGCAGAGTGTCCACGGTGACCTCTTCGGCGGCCTCCGGGGCACCCAGCGTTTCAAGCACCTCCGCGTTCCACTCCTCGCGGACTTCCTGTTCGAGGGCCGCCGCCTTCCGGTCGATTCGCTTGCCCAGCTTCGCGCCCTCCGCCTGCGCCCGGAGTTCGACGACGGTCTGTTCCCACCTTTTCTCGTATTGCTTGAGCGTTTCATCCAGGCGCGCATCCAATTCCTGAAGCTTGGCCCGACGCTTCTGTTGAAACTCCTGTTCAAGTTGCGCGCGGCGCGCTTCCAGTTCCCGGCGCTCGACGTCAAGGCGCGCCGTTCCGCGTTCAAACTCTGCCTTCTGCTCGTGGAGCTTGGCCAGCAACGCCGCCGCCTCCGCCTCCGCAGGGTGGAGCAGCGTGCGTGCCTGCTCCACGATGGAACGTTCCAGGCCCAGTCGCTCGGCGATCTCCAGGGCGCTGGATTTCCCCGGCAGGCCAATCAGGAGGCGGTACGTGGGCTGGAGTGTCGCTTCGTCGAACTCCATGGCGGCGTTCACGGCTTCCGGAGTTTCGGCAGCGTATGCTTTCAGACGCGAATGGTGGGTCGTCACGAAGGTCATCGCCTGGCGAGCGCGGAAATGCTCCAGAATGGCCACGGCCAGGGCGGCTCCTTCACTCGGCTCGGTGCTGGCGCCGAGCTCATCCAACAGCACCAGGTCATTCCGGTCCGCCACCTGGGCCATGGACTGGATATTCGTCACATGCGCGGAGAAGGTGCTCAGGTTCGCCTCAATCGACTGCTGGTCGCCGATATCGGCCAGCACCCGCCCGAAAAGCGGCAGGCGCGCCTCGCTGGCGAGTACCGGCAGACCCGCCTGGGCCATGAGCACGGCGAGGCCGATGGTCTTCACCGCCACGGTTTTTCCCCCGGTGTTGGGGCCGCTGACTACCATGAGCGTCCTGGGTTCCGCCAGCTCGAGCGTCAAAGGAACGGGCCGCCGCTTCTGGGAGCGTAAGGTCTTCTCCAGCAGCGGGTGCCGGACATCCTTGAGCGCCAGGGCGCGCCCCGGAAGGAACTGGGGCAGGCAGCAATCGTAGGCCCGGGCAAACTCTGCCTTCGCAAACGCCAAATCAAGCTCGCTCAGGATCTCCGCGGCCCTCAGGAGATCCTCACGTCGCTCCCGGAGCTTCGCGCTGAACTCGGCCAGGATGCGCTGAATCTCGGCGAATTCCCGGTCCTGAAGTTCCACCAGTTCGTTGTTGAGCGGCAGCGTCTCGAGGGGCTCAAGATAAACGGTTGCGCCCGAGGAGCTGGCGCCGTGAACCACGCCGGCCACGCGGCGCTTCTCTTCGGCGCGGATGGGGATGACAAAGCGCTCGTTGCGGATGGTAATGACCGCGTCCTGTAACACCTGGTCCTGGCTGTAACGGCGCAGCAGTTTCTCGAGCGTGGCCTGCACTTCCTGGCGCAAACGCTCGATGGCCCGGCGAAGACGCGCCAGTTCGGGACTCGCCGAGGAATCAATGGAACCGTCCGGGAGGATTTTACCGTCCAACTCCGCCACGAGCGAACGGAAGTCGGCCAAGCCATGCGCGAGGCCGTCCAGGCGGGTGAAAGGGCTCTTCACAAAGAGCGAGCGGAGGTCGCGGGCCGCCCGAGCCACTTCCACCACGGCCAGAACCTCGAGCGCGGACAAGGACACCCCTTCGGGCGCTAGCTCGTCCAGGACGCCCCGCGGATCCTTCAGCGAACCGAGGCTGGGGCGGGGACTTTCGCGAAGATACTCGCGCGCCTCCGCAACGCGCTCGAAATCGCGCGCGGTTTCTTCAAGCTGCGCGCGCGGCTCAAGCTCCTCAAGCGCCGGCCCGCTGATGGGCCCGGAGAGAAACCCGCGCAGCAGTTCCACCACCGCAGAGAATTCCAGCACCTTGAGGGAAAAGCTGTCGCGCTTGTTGGCTCTATCCTGTGGACTAGTCATTTGGAGGAAAATCCGCGAAGAAGACGAAGAATGTTCTCGGCCAATTTCCCTTCGGATGCTAGAGTCTCCAGTTTGCGGTAGATGTCCGATTTTGACCGTGGCAGTCGTACCCCCACACCCGCAATCGCTACCGCCTTCGCGTCATCGTACACCTTGAAGACAATACGATAGTTCCTCCAGTGAAAGCTGCGCCAGCCTTTCAAGGGCTCCTCGAGCTCTATGGAGCAACCGTAAGGATCGATAGCAACCTTCTGCTGGAGCTCCTTCTTGAGAGCGTTCTTGACATTCTTCGGGAGAGCTTTCACGTCCGCCAGTCCATCCTGAGTGAACTTGAGAACGTACATCCCTCACCTTTCCTCTTCCCAGACACCAGAAGGAGTCATTCATACACGGTCTAATCAAGGCTCCTTCGTTTCTTTCACCGTGTGTAGGATACGCGCGAGAGTAGTAGAAGCGTCAAGAGGATTTCCACCTAGATGTAGCGGAGTAAAAACGATCAGATCTGCCACCCGTCCTAACTCTAGTTCTCGACTAGTTGACAGTCAATGGGGGGAGGATGTACATTAGGCGCCTACGAATTGTACACGAAGAACGTACAGGAGCCGACATGGCCGCACGTGTGGAACTCGATGCGATTGAGGTCAACCGTTCCGAGCTGCGTCAAAACCAAAGCGCGGTCCTGAAGAAGGCGAGGGGCCGCACGGTAGTGGTGGTCACCGCGCGCAGCGAAGACGAGGAGAAGTGCGTC
>CAZBWJ010000070.1:0-15355 GCA_964495535.1 uncultured Acidobacteriota bacterium
GGCGCCACTCCCATTGAGATCATCCGCCGGCCTCCAGGGGGCGAAGATCCCCTCTCCACCGTGGGCAGTGCGCGCTTTTTCAACCAAGCCAGCCTGCGCATTGTGCTCTCCGACAACGCGGCCACGCTCACCGCCTTGCCGGGGGCGACCAGCGCTGCCCCCTACCCGCTGGCGGAGGCCGGGAGCACGGGTATGCCGGCTACGGTTCAGCGCACCCTTCCCACGGGGGCCTTCTATCTTCCTCCTCTCACGGATGGCTGCATGCCCCCTATGGCAATGTCCCGGGGGTGGTCAGCCGACCATGATTACATGTCGCCTATCAACACGACCTTGCTGGGCGGCTACATCAAGATTGAAATCCAACTGAATGCTTCGCCCGGAACCTGGCAGGACGTTACCAAGGAAATCCTTTCGCTGGGAATCTCGCGCGATGCGCAATCCTCGTGCACCAATAACAAATCCATCTTGCACTTGGAAGAAGAAAACCCGGGGATTCCAGCCTCGCTGAGCGCCGGCAGCAGCGGCGGGTCATTAACTTCAGGTACATCCTACTACTACACCGTCACCGCGCTGGGCACTACTCCTTCCGCTTGGGAAACCCGAGGCATAGAGGCGAATTTCACGGCAACGAGCAGCAAGAGGATAATTGTCAGTTGGGCAGCAGCCTACCCGTCAGGCTACCCGGGCGCGACCAGCTACAGGGTTTACCGCACGAAAACCCCTGGGGTGTATACCGGATCGGGTAACGGGTACATCCCTGTGAGTGGGGCCACGACGACGTCTTACACTGACAGCGGGACGACGACACCCACAGCGGGTACACCTCCAACCACCATGCTGACCTCGTTGGCCGCTGCCACGACGCCCACGAATTTTGTCCCTATCAACATCTATGACCCTCGGGAGGGCGAGCTGCGCGATGGGTCGCCGAGCCCGCCCCTGGCTTCCCCCAATATCGCCCTGGGCGGGATTATGAATATCGTCGAGATTGATGTGCGGAACCTGCAAAAGTGGTTTGCCAATACCTTGGACACGGTCAATGCGCCGAGCGGAGCGCTGGCCCTCAACCAGTCCGGTTACATCGTGTATTTCTCGGACCGCCGGGGCAATCAGGACGCCAGCGGGAATGAGACCGGCGAGTACGGGTTTGAGGATATTATCAATCCACTCGATTCGGCCGGGCTGCCGAATAACACCCGCGACCACGATACTGCCTCCAATGAGGAAGACGTGAACGACGGTGGGACTTTGGATGTCTACGGCAAGACTCCTCACCCGATCCTCCTCGATACCAGCGGCACCACGAAATTTCCCGTCTCGAGCTCCACCTACTACTTGCAGACGTTTGTTCCCGCGGCCGTCCCCGCTGGGAACGTCGCCGTGTCCCGCATCACGGCTTCCCAGGCGCGGAAGAACAGCGTCATCTTCTTCCGACGCGCGCTGCGCTTGGTGAACGGGACGCTTGGCAACCTGCCCCCGCTGGCCCACGCCAATTGCTCCAGCCTGACCGCGGGAGGGTTCACCGTGGCGGCGGAAAACCCCGTCTATATTTGGGGAAACTACAACGCCGACCAGACGAACCAGTTCAACGACAATACGGCCAGCGGGTTGTGCCATGTGCCGGCGGCGGTGATCGGGGATGCCGTGACCTTGCTTTCCTCCAATTGGACTGATGCGCGGAGCTTCAACTACCCGGATACTTTCTGCGGGACTACCTCCTGCTCGTGTTCCAGCTCCCTGGGCGTGGACCGCTGCGGTCGGACCACCAACTATCGAACCGCCATCATCAGCGGGAAGAACAAATCCTTCCCGAAAGAGTCTTGGGTTCCTTCTGCTAATCGGGACTTCGGGACGGACGGCGGCGCCCACAATTTCCTCCGGTACATCGAGGATTGGGGCGGCCAAACGTTGAACTATCGCGGCTCCATCGTGAGCTTTTACATTGCTCGCCAGGCGGTCGGCGTTTACAAGTGCTGTGACAAGGTGTATTCGCCCCCGAGCCGTGGCTACAATTTTGATGTCGACTTTCAGGACATCGCCAAATTGCCGCCGGGCACGCCGCGCTTCACCGATGTGAACGCGCTGGCGTTCCGGCACGCGACTTTGCCCAACCAGTAGCGAACCGGGGGCTCGCTCGGCGCAGTTCGCCGCGCGAAGGCCCCAGGGCGAGGGAGCAGGCTGGGATGAGCAGTCGTTCCGGCGGTCCCGCGGCTACCCCGCCACTCACTGCCGAGATTCCGAACCGCAATTTCAATCAGCTAACCCTCCAGCTTGTGGCCCCGGCACGGCGGACGCCGCGCGCCAGGGCCGCCGGAAGAGGTGGCTTGGTCCGGCGAACCCCTTGCGCTTTGCCCCTTCCGAAGCTATAGTACTCGCAGGATCGGAGGCTTACCCCACTTGGACAGGTCACACCGACTATGAGCGATAACGAACCGAAGGTCACCCGCGTAGTTGAGCCGGGCGCCGCCGCCGTCCTTATGGGAAGTTGGCCCCTTCAGATCCGGAATTTTCTTGTCCGGCATTTGGAGTTGTTCTTTGTGCTACTCATCGCCGCGAGTGTGGTGGCGGTCTTCTACCTCTTTCCGGACAACCGCAGTGCTTTCCTGAATTTCTTCTACTTGCCCGTGCTGGCGGCTGCCTACTTCATGGGCAAACGCCAGGCGGTCATGGGCGCCACCCTCTGCCTCTTGCTGATGGTTCTGCTCGCTTATTTTTATCCGGGCTCATTCACCGTGGCAGGGAACCAGGTGTCCGCCCTCCTGTTGGTAGCCATCTGGGGAGGATTTCTCATCCTATCCAGCGCCGCGGTGGGCTCTCTTCAAGAACGGCTCGTCAAGGGCTTTGAAGAAACCCGCCAGCTCCTGGAGGAGCTGAAACGTAGCCGCGTTGTGGAAGAGATGAAGGAAAAGGTGGAGAAGGCCCTCTATGCCACTATGGATCCGGTGGTGGCGAAGCTGGCCACCGAGGGGAAGTTGCGTTACGAGAAGCGCGAAATCAGCATCATGTTCACCGACCTGACCAACTTCACCAGCTATTCGGACCGGAACCGGCCGGACGTGGTGCTCGAGGAACTCAACGCGTTCCTGGGTCACATCGAGCCCGTCATCGACGCCTTCCGCGGGCATATTGACAAGTACATGGGCGACGGGGTGATGGTGGAGTTCGGCGCCCCGGTGGACTACGACCGCCACGCGCTCCTGGCGGTGCTGGCGGCGTGGAAGATGCAGGAGAAAGTAAAGAGCTTGTCTCTGCCCTGGCGCATGCGAATCGGCATCGCCACCGGCAGCTCCATCGTCGGCATGTTGGGTGTGCGGCGCCAGGCGTACAGCGCGCTGGGCGATCGGGTGAACGTGGCCAAGCGCTTGGAGGAAATCTGCCAGCCGGGGAAGATCTGCATAGATGAGCCCACGTACAAGGCTGCCGAACCGTTTGTGAGCGTCGCCAAGCTGCGCAACATGGGCTACGGGCGCGAGACGGATGCCGAGAATCTGGAACGCCTGAGTGCTCTGGAGGAGAAGCTGCTCCTGGAGGGAGAAGACGCCGAGCTTCTCTACGAGGTGGGCAACCTCTATTTCCAACTGCACGATGCCACCATTGCCATCCGCCACTTTGAACGCGCCCTGGTCCTGGCTCCGGATTCGACCAAGATCAAGCTGGCGTACGCGGATGCCAACTTCAAGAAGGACGAATTTGAAAAGATCCAGCTCAAGGGCAAATTGCGGCGCATCACGGTCTATGAGGTGACAGGCCTCAAGGACCGCTGGCGGGACCCCACCGTCGTCCCCACGGCGCTGGCGGAGAAGTATCTCGCGGTGCAGTCTCACCTCACGGCGCCGGAAGAACTTATCCTCGCCGTGGAAGCCCTGGATGGCTCGGTGGGGCAGGGCCGCACCGTGGCCTTGCTCTCGTACGCGATTGCCGACTACCTGAATTTGAATGAGGATTTGAAGAAGACCATCTTGTTTGCGGGTTACGTGCAGGATATCGGCAAGGAGGCGGTTCCCCACCATATTCTGAACCGTGCCGGCAGCCTCACCGAGCAGGAATCCAAGCTGGTGGAGAAGTACGTCCAGGAGAGCGTGGCCACCTTGAAGCGGCTCGGATATGTCGATCCGCGGCTGCTCGAGATCGTAGAGCACCACCACGAGACCTGGATGGGCAACGGCTACCCGGGCAGACTTAAGGGAGAGGAAATTCCGATTGGGGCGCGCATCACCTGCGTGGCCGAAGCCTACAGCGCCTTGACCTCCTGGCGTCCCTATCGCGAGGCTTGGGACATGCGCATGGCGCTCAGCGAGCTTCGCAAAGGCGCGGAGCAGGGCCGCTTCGATCCCCGGGTGATCGACGCTCTGACGGAGCTCCTCAAATCCCCCACGAAAGCCGCCTGACCCGGCGCCCGGCCCGAAACTCCCGCGCGAGAGCCGTCTCCCATCCTCATCCCTCTTGCCTCTTTTCTGATTTCACTCCGCAAAGAAACCTTGCGAAGTTGCTTCCGCATCGTATGTAATAGTCCTCTAGGACTGTCCTTCAGGGGAGCAGTCCTCTGTGCCAGAAGGGAGAAATGCTCCTATGCGACGCCTCACGAAACAGCTTCTGCGCGAAAACCTCCTGGGCTTGAGCCTGACACTCATCGGTGTTCTTTGTTTAGCCCTAGCGGGAGTCCTGTACCTCGGCCGCGCGAGGGCTCCGCAGTTTGCGCTGGCCGGCGGCCAGGGTTTGGAGGGCTCCGATATCGATTCTCTCGAGAAACAGAATCGAGCCTTTGAACGCATCGCCCAGACCGTCACGCCCGCCATCGTGAACATTCGGACCACACAGATCATCAAGGTCCAGCAGTCGCCGTTCTTCACCGACCCTTTCTTTCGCCAATTCTTCGGCGACCTGTTTGGCGACCAGTTCGGAATCCCGCGGGAGCACCGCGAGCACGCGCTGGGCAGCGGCGTCATCGTCTCGCCGGACGGCTATATCGTCACCAACAATCACGTCATTGCTCGCGCGAGCGAAATCGAAGTGATGCTCAGCGATAAGCGGGTTTTCAAAGCCAAGCTCGTGGGAACCGACCCGCGTACGGATGTGGCAGTGATCAAGGTTGAGGCGGAGAACCTCCCCACCGTGCCATGGGGCGACTCATCTACTTTGCGAGTCGGCGGGACGGTCCTGGCGTTTGGAAACCCGTTCGGGCTGAACTTCACCGTGACGCGCGGAATCGTCAGCGCGGTGGGACGCTCGGGCTTGGGGATTGAGCAGTACGAAGATTTCATTCAGACGGACGCCGCGATTAACCCGGGCAATTCTGGCGGTGCGCTCGTTAATGTGCGCGGCCAGGTGGTGGGAATCAACACGGCCATTGTCAGCCCCACGGGAGGACCGCAGGGCGCGGGCGGCTCGGTGGGCGTCAGTTTCGCCATTCCGGCAAACCTTGCCCGGCACGTGATGCAGAGCCTCATCAAGACCGGCAAGGTCACGCGAGGCTACTTGGGTCTGGTGCCCGGAGACCTGAACCCGGCCTTGGCTCGCCAGTTCAAGGTCCCGGACGTCGCGGGCGTGCTGGTGCAGCAGGTTGTGCCTGGGTCGCCTGGCGACAAGGGCGGAGTAAAGCAGGGCGACGTCATTCGAACCTACAACGGGCAGTCTGTCGACAGCGCCGACCATTTCCGCTCGCTGGTGGCCAGCACCGCCCCAGGCGCGGAGGTTGCGCTCGCCATTCTGCGCGACGGCCAGCCCGTCACCCTCAAGGTGACACTGGGTGAGCAGCCCGCCAGCATGGCTGGCGGAGGCGCCGGGAAGGCTCCTTCCGAGAGCACGTTGCGGGGGATTTCGGTGCAAGAACTCACGCCCGCCATTCGCCGGCAGTTGGGTTTGTCGCCGAGCGTACGGGGCGTGGTCATCAGTGATCTCGATCCGGATTGCCCTGCCGCGCAACAGGGCTTACAGCCGGGCGATGTCATCGAGAACATCAACCGGCAGCCGGTTAGCTCGGTTGCGGATTTCGATCGCTTGGCGGCGCAGGCTACGGGTGATGTGTTGCTCCGCGTCAACCGGCAAGGAACTTCGGCGTTTGTCGGGATCTCGCCGGGCGAAGCCCAGTGATGACGCGGGCGCCGGCTGGGCGGGCCCGGGCGGGAGCATCCGCCATCGGGGACCAACCGGGGGCGGAACCAACCACGCGCGAAGGAATCCGAAATGGAGTTCCGCCCCAGAAGGCTTGCCATGGTTGCCGGCCTCGGCATCGCCGCGGTATTGCTGGTGGTCGTGCTGATGATCCGCGTCCTCGAGAATCACCTCATCTACTTCCCGCCTCGCTATCCCGAGGGTTTTGCTGACCCCGCCAGCTACGGTCTGCGGCTCGAAGAAGTCTGGATCCCCACCGAGGATGGCCTGCGGCTTAACGCGTGGTTTCTGCCCGCGCCCGCCTCCCCGAAAGTACTCTTAATATTCCACGGCAACGCGGAGAACATCGGCTATGGCCTGGCGCGTTTGCGGGCGTTGGCGCGGCTGGGTGTGAACGTCCTGGCCCTGGATTACCGGGGCTACGGGAAGAGCGAAGGCGCGCCGGATGAGGCCGGAATCTACCTCGATGCCGAGACCGCCTATCGCTACTTGAGCGAGATCCGGCAATTCCAGCCCAAGGACATCCTGGTGTCCGGCCAGTCCCTCGGCGGGGCCGTGGCGATTCATCTGGCTTCGCGGCACCAATGCGGCGGGCTGATTGTCGAGAGCTCCTTTACTTCCGGCCGAGAGATGGCGCGGCGCGTATTTCGAATCCCCCTTCTTGAGTATGTTCTCCAGAGCCGCTTTGATTCGCTGGCGAAGATCAAGCAGGTTCGCTGCCCGATCCTGATTGCGCATGGAACCCGGGACGAGGTTGTGCCGTTTTCTATGGGGCAACGGCTGTATCAGGCAGCGCCGGAGCCGAAAATGTTCTTGGCGGTCGAGGACGCGGGGCACAACGACCTCCTCCTGGTCGGCGGCGAGAAGTATCTGGAGGCCCTGCGGACGCTGATTGGGACGTTGCCAGCCGGGAAAGTCGTCAAGAAAGCGGGCTGACACGTAGCGGCAGGTTTACGCTGCCACGAGGATCGCAAGCATGAAGTATGTCGAGGTGTTTCGGCACAGTAAGCGTGGCGCGGGCAAGGGGCTGAGTGAAGAAGGGCGAGAATTGGCCCTGCGAGCGCGCTCATTGCTCGCTTCCCACTATGACCTCTGCGTCTCCAGCCCCAAGGAGCGGGCGCGGGAAACGCTCGAAGTGTGGGGCTTCGAGCGCTATGAAATTGACGAGGCGTTCACCGCCGTTAATCCCTGGGAACCGTATGACGCTGAGGTCACCAAGCTCGCCAAGGAGCGGGGGATCATTCCCCTGGCGGCTTGCTGGGAAATCCCCGAGGCGCTCAACTATCTGCGGATGCAGGGGGGGACCTTCCTTGCTGCTGTGAAGCGCGTCGCTCGCAAGCTCCCAGAAGAGGGCCGCGCCCTGGTGGTTTCCCATGGCGGTATCCTCGAAGCTGCTGCGCTCCACGGCTGTGCCCGCTACGACCTTGCCGAACTCGGCGGCGAAATCGGCTTCTGCGAAGGCGTGGTCTTCAAGCTCGAGGGCGAGAAGCTGGTGGGCATCGAAGTCAAGCGTTTGGCGGCGACGTAGCGCCGGGCTTCAGCCCGGCACATGCCCCGACGAGTCGGGGCGCTACATTTCGCCTCCCCTGGCCCTTGCGACCGCAGGTTTCCGCGCCTATAATCACTCCGCCTGCATGACATGCAGGCTGTTCCTTTCCTCCCTAGGGGGAGAAATCATTCCCTTAGGTTAAGTCTCGACAGGATCGTTTCGAAGCGTCATTAGGAGGCCCCACCGATGGCCACGCCCGTCGCCCGCCCGACAGCATCCAATCCCTTTGCCATGGACCGTTACCTCGTCCGCCGCAAGGTTATGGCGCTTTTCGCCCCGCAGTTTCACATCTATGACGAGGCCGAACGCATGGTCGGCTTCGTGAAGCAGAAGGCGATCAAGCTGAAAGAAGACATCCGCCTCTACAGCGACGAGTCGATGAGCACCGAACTGCTGCTCATCCAGGCGCGGCAGATCCTCGATTTCGGCGCCGCCTACGATGTGATCGAATCGAAGTCCAGCCAGAAAGTGGGCGCGCTCAAGCGGAAGGGATGGAAATCGATCCTCAAGGACGAATGGATTCTGATGGACGCCGGCGACGCCGAGATCGGGCTCATCCAGGAAGATTCCGCGCTTCTCGCCACGCTCCGGCGCTTCCTCACGAACCTCATTCCCCAGTCGTTCGCCTTCCAAGTTCGCGGGCGTCCGGTGGGGACGCTCAAGCAGGCGTTCAATCCGTTCGTGTTCAAGGCCCAGGTTGATTTCTCCGCCGACCCGGGCGGACGAATCCTTGACCGACGCCTGGCCCTTGCGTCAGTTGTTCTCTTGCTCGCCATCGAAGGCCGACAAGGGTGAGCGCGTGCTGGGCTGCGATCAAGGACTTCCCCCCTGAATCAAGGAGCGAGTTTGCTTAAGCTTCCCTACCCTCTGAGGAGGGATGGTGGTGTATAGCCCCCGATCTCTCTTGTCTCGACAGGCTTCCGTTGTTGTGAAAGAAAGCTTGAGAAAGTTTTGTTTTTGTGGTACAGGTGGAAGATACCACCGAACTAGATGCAGGATTTGATATGAAACTGAATATAAAGTCCCATGGACTGGGGAAACTCCTGATTTGGCTGGTGGTTATTGTGCTGCCTGCTGCGTTTCCTTCTTCGGCCTTTCCGTCGGTCCCGAACGATACAGGTTCGACAGCCACCATCGGAGAGCGACCCGTCCGGCCTGCGGTTGTGGCCGCAGCACAATTGTCGGGAGGAAAAGTCCTCAACGTGAAAGCCTCCGGCTTGGGCGTGGTTCCGCCAGGGAGTTCTTGCCGTGCCCCCGACCCGATGCGGCCCGGACAATGCGGTTCCTATGGCTTCTGCGTGTATTCATGCACCGGATGCCCCGCAAGCTGGAAGTGCTGCAACTTGGGCTACGCCGACTGCCCCTGGTGCTGCTGCACTGTCGGCACGAGTTGTTGCTACTGACTTTGGACGGAGGTACCATTATGCCAGCGACCATGAAAATCGGAGTGTTACTTTGCACTGCCACTATGGCTGGTGTCCTATCGACCGTGGCTTGGGCCCAGCAATGTGCTCACAGCGGTGAGGAAACGGCTCGAGAGCGCGAACGGCGGGTTCTCGCGCTTTCGGTCGCGCGCTTGATCAACACAGTGGAGGTGAACCACAAGAAACAGTTCGGCGAATTCCTGCCCCTTGCTGATCTCCCGCGCTCTCCCATCATCGAGGAGATCAACAAAGAGGGCTCTCTGTACGGTGCCTACAAAAAAATGTCTTTCGCGCCGGATTCCGACTCCATCCCAGGCTTTGAGCTGCGATTGACACTCAGCGGGGAAGGGTACGCATTCTCTTTGAGGGACAAATCGGACCCTTGCCGCTTCTCCTATTTTAGCGATGAAAGGGGCGTGATTTACGAAGGGATTGTGATCGGTTCCCCCCCCGCGTTGACTAAGTAGAGTAGGGGTGAGGGGAGGGCGAGGCCGCGCCTCCGTCGCCTTCCCCGCACAGCGCGTAAGAACGCGCATCGGAACACTTCTTGCTTCATTCGTACTTCCGCTAGGAGTTTTGCGGAGCGTGCAGGCGCTCATTTCTTCTCGCCTCGGTATCCTTACTTCTTCTCGAACTCCCGGGCCCCTGCTTCGATTTCTTTCTGCTCCCGTGCGAAGTCCTGCCTCCCCTGAATCCGGGGCTTTTCCCCTCGCCGGTGATAGCAGCAAACCCAGAATGTGATGTGGGTGCCCCACTGACAGCAAAGCGTTGTGCGCGGGAATCGAGGCGAGGAAGATGGCGGCGGCTTTCTAAGAGCTGGCGGAGGGCCGGTTGGACTTGCCGCTGGGGGCCGGAGCCGGAGCGGCGGTGGCGGCGCCGTGGCATTTCTTATATTTCTTGCCGCTGCCGCAGGGGCAAGGATCGTTGCGGCCGACTTTCTCCTTGCGGATGACCTGCTGGGGCTTCTGGGCGGCGCCAGCACCGATCATTTGCATCTGAGCCTGCTCGCGCCGCTTGCGCCGCTGGTACTGGCGAATCATTTCCTCTTCTTCTTCCGGCGTGCGCATCAGGAAGAGGTAGCGGAGGGTTTCATCCTCCACGCGATCCATCATTTCTTCAAACATGTTGAAGGACTCGCGCTTGTACTCGACCAGCGGATCGCGCTGGCCGTAGCCGCGCAACCCGATGCCCTCTTTCAGGTGGTCCATGGCCAGCAGGTGGTCCTTCCACTGCGCGTCCACCACCTGGAGCATGATCATGCGTTCGTGCATGCGCATGCGCTCGGCGCCCCAGACGTTTTCCCGCTCGTCGTACCGCTGTCGCACCAGGCGTTTCAGTTCCTCGGTGAGCTGGTCCAGGAGTTTGGGCTCGAACTTCAGGTCGCGCTGCCGCAGGTCGATTCCAAAGCGGCCCCAGAACTCCGTGCGCAGGCCCTTCACATTCCACTCGTCGGCGCGCTGTTCCTTGGGGCAGAAGGTACTCACCAGCCAATCGGCCACTCGGTTAGTAGAATCTAGTATATATTCCCTCTGGTCATTCCCTTCCAGCAACTGGCGGCGCAGGCCATAGACGGCCTCGCGCTGCTTGTTCATGACGTCGTCGTATTCCAGCAGGTGTTTGCGCGACTCGAAGTTCTGGGCTTCGACGGCCCGCTGTGCGGACTCGATGCGCTTGGAAATCAGCCGCGACTCGATGGGGATGCCCTCTTCCATCCCCAGCTTATGCATGATGTTGGAGATGCGCTCGCCGGCGAAGATGCGCAGCAGATCATCTTCCAGCGACAGGTAGAAGCGTGACGAGCCCGGATCGCCCTGCCGCCCGGCGCGCCCGCGCAACTGGTTATCGATGCGGCGCGCCTCGTGGCGTTCCGTACCCAGGATGTGGAGCCCGCCGAGCTCGACCACCTGGTCGTGCTCGACGTCGGTGACCTGGCGGAACTGGCTCACGAACTTCCCCCAGTTCTCCCGCCAGCGCGCGTAGGCGTCCACGTAAGCCTGGAAGACCTCGTCGGGCGAGCCAGCGGGAGGCCGCTCCGGCGGTTCCGGGCCGATCCCCTGCGCGCGGTATTTTTCCGGCGAGCGGCGATACTCTTCGCGCGCCATGTACTCCGGGTGGCCGCCCAGCAGGATGTCCGTGCCGCGGCCCGCCATGTTGGTGGAGACGGTGACCGCCGCAACGCGGCCCGCCTGCGCCACGATCTGCGCCTCGCGCTCATGCTGCTTGGCGTTCAGGATGTTGTGTTTGGCCTCGCGCTCTTCCAGCGCTGCCAGCAGGCGCGCGGGCCGGCACTGGATTTCCAGTAAGTAATCTACCACGGGCAGGTATTTCTCTTCCGTGCTCTTCACCAGCTCGACAATCGGCGCGACCAGCGCTTCGTCGGCCGGGGGCAATTCCCGGCGCGCGTAAGTCTGGTGGCCGTGCTTGAGCACCGCCTGGAGGAACTCGCTCCGGTTGCCGTTCGCGCCGGAGAGGACGGCCTGGTAGCGGCCTTCCCCCAGCAGCTTCTTCACCTTGGACGCCGTCACCCCGGCCCGGATGAGCCACTCCATGGCCGTCGCATGCCGCGCCGCCAGCTGGGCCGCCCACTTCCCGAGTTTCGGCCCTTCCAGTCCTGCGGCCCGGAGCAGTTCCTGCAACTGTGCAGGCAGCAGCCCCGACTTGCGCAGTTGCGCGCTCAGCCGCTCGGATTTCTCAATGGCGATGGTCCCCACCAGCACCGGCTGGCCGCGCAGGTGATACTCCTTGATCTCTTCGATCACCGCGTTGAACTTCTCGCGCTCGGTGCGATAGACGACGTCGCGGTGCTCATACCGGATGAGGGTCTGATTAGTGGGGATAACCACTACTTCCAGATTATAGATTTTCTCAAACTCCGCCGCCTCGGTCTCCGCCGTGCCGGTCATGCCGGCCAGCTTCTTGTACATGCGGAAGTAGTTCTGGAAGGTGATGGTGGCCAGCGTCTGGTTTTCCTGCTCGATCTTGACGCCTTCCTTCGCCTCGATGGCCTGGTGGAGGCCGTCACTCCAGCGCCGCCCGGGCATCAGGCGGCCGGTGAACTCATCGACGATGATGACCTCGCCTTCTTTCACCACGTAGTCGCGATCCAGCTTGTAGAGCGTGTGGGCGCGCAGCGCCTGGTAAACGTGGTGGATGTAGTCGATGTTGACCGGGTCGTAGAGGTTCTCCAGTCCCAGCGCCCGTTCGGCCTTGGCCACGCCCGATTCCGTCAGGGTGGCTTGGCGGTGCTTCTCATCGATCTCGTAGTCCTCTTTTTCCTGGAGGCGGGGAATGATCTGATCGATGCGGTAATACTTCTCCGTGGATTCTTCCGAGGCGCCGGAGATGATGAGCGGGGTGCGGGCCTCGTCAATCAGGATGGAGTCCACTTCGTCCACGATGGCGTAGTGGTGGCCGGGCTGCACGCAGTCCACCAGTTCGAACTTCATGTTGTCGCGCAGGTAATCGAACCCGAACTCGTTGTTGGTGCCGTAGGTGACGTCGCAGTTGTAGGCCAGTTGCCGCTCCGCGTCGTCCAGATCGTGGACAATCACCCCTACGGTCAAGCCCAGCAGGCGATAGATGGGACCCATCCAGGCGGCGTCGCGCTTGGCCAGATAATCGTTCACCGTCACCACGTGGACGCCCTTGCCTTCGAGCGCGTTCAGGTAAACCGGCAGCGTGGCCACCAGCGTCTTACCTTCGCCGGTCTTCATTTCGGCGATCTTGCCTTCGTGCAGCACCATGCCGCCAATCAACTGCACGTCGAAGTGGCGCATGTTGAGCGTGCGCCGCCCGGCCTCGCGGCAGAGCGCAAAGGCTTCGTCCAGCAGGTTGTCGAGCGGTTCGCCGTCGGCCACCCGCTGCTTCAGGCGCTCGGTGCGTAAGGGAAATTCGGTATCGGGGAGTTGCTGCATCTCCGGCTCGAGCGCGTTGATCTCCGCCACCCGCGCCCCGAGCCGCTTCAGCTCGCGCTCGTTCTTGGTGCCGATAATCTTGCCCAGGGCGATTTGTAGGTAATTCCCCATGCCCCTCTGCGCGGGCCGCACGCACGGCCCAATTCATTGTACGTTCCACGCACAGGATTGGCAAGGAACGGCATTGCACCGGCGGTGCAGTATCTTGTTTGAGGGTGTCCTACTTCCAGTTTGGGGGGCAGCTAAGCGTGGAGCCATCTTCGAGGGTCATCGTGTCCGGAAGGCGGCTCGATGCTAGATGGCGCTCTTTCATCTTGTGGTAGAAGTCAGCCTGCTTCTTAAGATCTTCTGAGGCCCTGCCAATTGGGATCACAACTCCAATTTGTTTACCCGGGAACGTCTGTCTTACCGCCCTGATCGCCGGAATCAAGTCAGTGTCGCCCGATATGATTATGGCCCTATCGTACCTATCCCAAATGGCCATCTGAAAGAGCCGCATGGCGATGTTGACGTCCGTCTGCTTTTCTTCGAAGGTCCAGAAGGACCTACCGCACAGGTTGCATCGTTTCTCCTTACGCTTGAATTCCCCATATACTACGGTAACACCTTGCTGTTCCTGTGCCCGAATGAAGACCCTGTGCCGAGCTACTTTTGCTGGGTTCCAGGCTGCCAGAGTGGTGAAGTATAGGACCTCCTCGATCTTATCCTTTCGCGTGACGTAGAGACCGGCGAGGGTCCTCAGACTGATCCACTTGTACTTGTGGTATCTATCGTGGTCTGACCCATTGGGGAAGTAATCAAGAGCATGAAAAAGGTTGAAGCCGTCGACGAAGAAGACGATTTTGGCCATAAAAGAAAAACCCGACCCCACGAGGAGGTCGGGGCCAGCACGACAGCACAACGCGGTCGCGCTGGGATGATACCATCAAGAAACTAGTTGATTTAGGCTTGCCCTGTCAAGGGACAAATTTACCCTTTTTCGCTTTTTCTTCGTGAAATCCGTATGCCCCGGCGGCCACAGGTTCCAGGCTTCCTCGGGCGCCTACATGGTCGCCCGCCCCGGTAGTGCCTGAGTGGCACACCGACACATAGTCCCTCGACACCTCCGGGCACTCGTGAAACAATCAGCCCACTCCGACTCACTCTCAATGAGCCGGAGCACGTTTACGGGGGGCTACTCACGGTCGGCGGCCCTCAAGCAGGGAGAGCCATCCCTGCCGGCGCGTGAGGGAAGGAGGGCATATGGAAAGACCAAGCGTGAAAGCTTCGCACGCGATTTTCATCCTAGCACTTCTCATGGGCGCGGCCCAGGCGGCGGACAACCCGCTGCCCAACGGCCTGGAGCTTGTCAAGTTTGAAGTCAGGACGGCCACTCCGGCGAGGGTGGGCAGGACGGTGGTGGTCGAGATGGTTTTGAAGAACGTTTCGAACGAGCCTCTGCGGTTTGACGCGGAACCCGGAATCTTCGTGGCGGCCCGCTGGAATTCCACCAGCGATGCGAACAACCGCGACTTCGGCCACACGAAAAGGGCGCTGCTGCTGAGGCCAGGAGCCAGCGTGCCGCTTCGAGCTTCCACCAAGCTGGATGCCGCGGGGACCTGGCGGTTCTGGCCTGGCTTCCGGCTGAACGGCCACTGGGGGCCGTTCCGCTGGATGGAGAAAACCCTGGAGGTGCAGGCGGGCCCCGCGGCAGTCCAGGCGGGGGATAACACGCTGCCCAACGGCCTGCAGCTTGTCAAGTTTCAAATCAGGACGGCCACTCCAGCGAGGGTGGGCAGGACGGCGGTGGTCGAGATGGTTTTGAAGAACGTTTCGAACGAACCGCTGCGGTTTGACGCGGAACCCGGAATCTTCGTGGCGGCCCGCTGGAATTCCACCAGCGATGCGAACAACCGCGACTTCGGCCACACGAAAAGGGCGCTGCTGCTGAGGCCAGGAGCCAGCGTGCCGCTTCGAGCTTCCACCAAGCTGGATGCCGCGGGGACCTGGCGGTTCTGGCCTGGCTTCCGGCTGAACGGCCACTGGGGGCCGTTCCGCTGGATGGAGAAAACCCTGGAGGTGCAGGCGGGCCCCGCAGGGGCCCGTTAGACTGGCGAGCTGCCCAACGGCCTGCAGCTTGCCGATTGAACATTGCTGAAGGCCAGGGACGAGTGGCGAGAGGAGAAGCCAGGAGCCAGAAGGGCAGTTAAGAGTTGACAGTTGACAGTAAAGAATTCCGAAGCCAGAAGCCACGCGTCAGGTGAACACGACCGACCAGCACCGGGGCCCAAGTCGCGAGTCCCTAACCCCTAGCCCCCCGCCCCGTCGCTTCCCGCTTCCTGGTCGTCGAGGTCGTCGGCGGCGAAGCCCGCGAAGAG
>CAZBWJ010000071.1:0-6901 GCA_964495535.1 uncultured Acidobacteriota bacterium
GACGGCGCGCACCGGCCTGTACAGAATCCGGCTGAAGATCCCGGGCTTTATTACCTACCCAACCGCTGCGGGGCGATAGTCACGGGGAAGGAAGGCCAGTGCCGTTCCAAGTTAATGGGCCGACCC
Source organism: uncultured Acidobacteriota bacterium (assembly GCA_964495535.1). Taxonomy (GTDB): domain Bacteria; phylum Acidobacteriota; class Terriglobia; order UBA7540; family UBA7540; genus JALHUF01. The sequence continues at coordinate 127 of CAZBWJ010000071.1, forward strand.
GCCGGTGCCGAGCCGTTTGCAGATTGGCCGAGCTCGCCGCCCACAGGAGTAGCTCCAAACAGTTGGAACGGCACCAGAACCACCCGACTACTGTTTTGCTGCCGAGACTCGAGCGCCTGATTCCACCGGGAGCCACGAGCCAAATACGCTCGTGAACCACCGCTCCACGCTCGCCGTGTCCTCCAGGACTTCCGGAATCGGCCGGTCTCGAAACTTGTTCCCCATTCCCACTTGCAGGGCCAGAACGGCAAAACCGCGTCGATTGCTCCACAGCAGCTTTCCTTGCGCGTCCCACAACTTCAGAACGACCGTGGCAGCGGGAACGTGACCCTCCACCGGCAGCGGAGACAAGAGCGCCAGGGCGCGGGAAGCCTTGCCGGAGACCGGCTGCCGGGCACCATCCCAGACCGCTAGCTGGGAACGGAAGTTGACTTGTACCAGCTCGACGTTCGCTTCCAGCACGGCATCCACACGGGCTTCGGACGCCAGCTTCCCCATCAGGTCACGGTGCACTCGAACGTACGCCGCAGGGTCCACCTTGCCCGTGGACGGATCGATAAGGTCAAGCGTGGAATCGGACTTTCGCGCCCGCCGGCGAATCTCCTCGGCCAGTATGTGCGGCGCGACGAACCAACCCAGCCGGGATTCCAGGAAACTCCCTATCGCAGTGAAAAGACCATCGGCGCCACCCACGCCGTCGCTAGGCAGGATGATGATCTTTTTGATTTGGCCCCGGAATTGGCCGGGAGAAATAAAGGAATTCTCCAGAGGGTACTCCAGCCACTGGAGAACGTTCACCTTCTCCTTGGGGAAATACCAGGCCGTGACTCGGGAGCCCACCGCCACTTTCTCTCGGAAGTCCTCGGCGGTCTGGACAGTGACTTGGCCTCCCTTTTCCCCCCGGATCGTGACGCGGTTGGGCTCAACCTCGGTCATCAAGCCCACAATTCTGCGCGGCTTAGGCTGCTTCTCGCTGGCTTGGCTGATCGCAGGTAGGCCCAGGAGCAGCAGGGCCCACACCAGCCCCCACCATCCCAGGCGCCACGCCAGGCGCTTCGTTCTGCTGCACTCGTGTCCAGACCTCGTTGACAATCGTCCCGCTCGAGCTCCCCGAAATGCGGAAGCTCGCGGCGAGTTCCAGCCCGCCGCGAGCCCCCTCAGCGACTCTAGGAATCGAGGGCCGACGTCTCTTGACAACTCCCCACCGAACCCGATGGCGACGCTTCTGTATCCCGAGTGGTCACCGCGGCCCGACCGGATTCGCTGGCACGTCCCGTACACCTTGCCGGCGCGGCTACTTCAGCTCCAGCCAGTGTCGGCCCAAGTACAACCGTGCGGGGCCCTCTTTGCCCACCATCACTTGCAGAGGCTTCGGAAGTTTAATCTCCGCGTCCTTCTTGGTGGCGCACTCGGTGACTTTCTCACCGGCCTGATTGTAAAGGAAGAACGTGGCGTCTTCGGTGCTCGTGGCAGGAGGCTTCGTGTATCCAAAGCCGTAGCTGCCGATGCCCACCACCCCGCCGCAGAGCGAGATATTGCCTTCGGTGATCAGCATTCCTTCGTACTTCTGCTGGATCTGCGAGCTGTACCCCGTGGTGTCAATCAGCGCGAGCAGAACACGCGCCCCCGCCGGCGTCTTTACCAGGGCCGCGTTGCGCTCCTGGGTGGGAATAGCGTTGCCCTCAAGGTAAAAGTCCTTGGGCAGCGCCTTCTTGAAGTCCTGGCCCTTCACCAGCTCAAAGCTTCCCTGAGCGCGCACGCTGCTCGGCCAAACGGCCAGCATGGCAACTGCTAGAGCAAGCAGCATAATGGAACTGACTCTCCTCATCGGTTTTCCTCCTCACCTAGACTCCCCGGACGATACAAGCGAGCCCAGGTCGCAAATCAATAGGCGAAGTCTATCACGAAAACCCGCACGGCGTCCGACACTCCCGCGAGGTGCTGCGTTCGTTCGCGGAGGTTTTCCCCTCTGCGCTGATGTCTGTTCGGTCTGCCCCAGCGGGGAAGGAGGGAAGATTACAGGACGCGGCTCCTGGCGCTTGGTGGGTGACCTCGCCCGCCCGGAGCAAATACACGCCCCGGCGGTCCTGGACCGCGGTTAGAGTGCGGGAAACGCCATCGTGGTCATCAGCGCCAGCGCGGGCTGCGTCGAATCCAGCCGCGTGTGTTGCACCATGACCTTGGAGCTGCTTTTGATCTTCAAGGCGAAGGGTGTAGCTGTGGGGATGGATTGCCCTTTCCGATTCTTCAGGGAGTCGAGGCGGATGTGCACGGTGCGCTCGGCCGGGCACGTAACGCGGAAGCCTCCCAGCGGCTCCCGGTCCTCGAAATACACCATCAGCTCCAGGGTAGCGGGACGCGTGCCCAGGTTCAGCACACAGGTTGACTCATGGCTCTGGAGGCCTCCCGTGCTTTGTGCCGGCAAGTAGCCGTCGGGAATAGCCCACACTTTCGCGCCCGCGATTCGCTTTGCCATGTTCCCTCCTCAGAAATCTCCCATGCGATCCCTCGTATGCTAAGCCCGCGCCGGGAAAAATGAAAGTGCCGGATAGCAGACGATTGAGGCCCGGGACGCGCCAGCACGACACCTTGTCACGCCGAAAGAGAATTTCGCTTGCGCCTCGGGTTATGGGTACAATGAGCGCTCGCACCAGGCAGATCAGACCTGAGGTGAAGCATGTTGAGACGTCCGATCCTGTTTCTCGCTCTCTTCGCGGTGAGCGCGCGCACCGCCCCCGCACAACCTGGGGAGTGGAGGCAACTGTTCAACGGCAAAAACCTGATAGGCTGGAAACATGTGGGGCCAGGGACCATGGTGGTCGAAGATGGGCTAATCAAGACCCAGGGTGGCATGGGTCTGCTCTACTGGACAGGCGAGAAGGTGGGGAATTGCGTCCTTCGCGTCGTGTTCAAGATGCGGAACCAGAACGACAATTCCGGCGTCTTCATCCGCATCCCTATTGAACCTCGCGAGGAATGGATGCCGGTGCACTACGGGTACGAGGTGCAGATCTACGAGGCCGGCGACGACTACCGCCGCACGGGCGCGCTCTACTCTCTGACCCAGGCGCTGGCCCGCCCCGCCAAGCCCCCCGGTGAGTGGAACACCATGGAGATCACCCTGGATGGGCCACGGACCATCGTCTTCGTGAACGGTGTGAAGGTGACGGACTACATGGAGGGCCAGGCCCTGCCTGAGCGGAAGTCCAACTCCGAACCGCAACGAGGGCCGCGGCCGCTGAGAGGCTACTTCGGCCTGCAAAACCATCCGCGTGAAGACAAGCAGGACTCCCAGGTCTATTTCAAGGAGGTTGCGGTAAAGCCTCTCGCGAAATAATGCATCTCGTTCATGAGGGTGGGCGCGCGGTGTGCTGACCCAGGAGGTGCCACATGTCCAAGCCTTTCCCGCGTCGCCAGTTTCTCGGCAGCCTGGGCGTCGGTGCCGTCGCAGCGGGGACCCCGCTATCATCAGGAGTTGCCGCCTCGCTACGGAGCGGTGTCGAGAGTGGTTCCACTCCGCCGTCTGGCAACAAGCCTCGACTCCTCGCCGGCTGCTGCGCTTACTCGTTCGCCAAGTACTTGGAGAGCGGCCGCATGACGATGGAGGATTTCATCCTGAAGGGCGTGGAGCTGGGTGTCCAGGGCGTGGACATCACCACTTACTGGCTGAAGTCCACCGAGCCCGCCTACCTCGCTGGGCTGCGGCGTTTTGCCTACAAGAATGGCATGTCTTTCTCGGGCGCGGCCATCAGCACCAACATGTGCCAGCCGGACGCGGCGAAGCGCGCCGAGGAGCTCGCCAAGATCAGGCGCTGACTGGACGCCACCGAGCTGCTAGGTGCAGCGCATCTCCGCGTCCTCGGCGGCGAAGTGCCGCCGGGCGCAAGCGACGAGCAAGGAATCCAGTGGGTGGTGGAAGTCATGAAGCCCGCCTGCGAGTATGCTGCGCAGAAGGGCATCATCCAGGGCATCGAAAGCCACGGCGGGATAACCTCCAAAGCTTCCAACCTCATCGAGATTCTGCGGCGCGTCGATTCGCCTTTCGTTGGCATCAATCTCGACATCAGCCATTTCCCCGAAAACGTGTACGCTCAGATCGAAGCCTGCGTCCCGTGCGCGACGCATGCGCACATCCACGATTCCTACGGCCAGAGGAAAGAGCCTCTCGACCTCGATCGCGTCTGGCAGCTTTTCGCCAAGAGCGGCTACAAAGGCTATATGTCCGCCGAATACGAGGAAGAAGAAGATGCGATGACCGGCGTGCCCAAGCTCGTCGCCAAGATCAAGACCCTCTGCCAGAAGTATTCCAGCGCTTAGCGCCCAGACGGCATCAATAAACGACCACGTCGCCTTCTTTGAGGCCCTCGAGGATTTCCACGTTCATCCCGTCCTGGGCGCCCAGGCGGACGGGCTGCGAGCGCACACCGGCGGCGCTCTTGACTTGGACGAGGGGAGCTCCGTCGGTCAGCATCACGGCGCGACGTGGCACAATGAGGACGTTCTGCTTGCGCGCCAATTGAACGTAAACGTCCACGCGCAAACCCACGCGCAGGGGGGAGCCGGGGTCGACCTCCACGAAGGTCTCCAGGATGTCGGTGTCGATCTTCTCCGTGGGATTATCGGTCTGAACTTTCTTTTTCCCCAGGCCGCCGCTGATGCGCACCACGCGGCCATAGAACGCCTGGCCGGGATAGGCCTCGCAGCGGATGTCAGCGCGCTGGCCGAGCTGGACCTTGCCGATATCGGTTTCGTCCACCTCTGCCCTCACCATCAATCGCGTGGTGTCGGCCACCGAGACGATGGGTTGGAAGAGCGATTCATAAGAGATGGATTCTCCGGGGTTCATATTGCGCTTGACGACGACGCCATCCACCGGCGAGCGCACGAAGGTGTTCTCGTAGTTGTCCTCGGCCTGAGCCAGCCGCGCCCGCGCCAGCTCGACGTCGGCCTTGGCTGCCAGCACGTCCTCGGCGCGCGGCGGCGCCATGATCAGCTTGTACCGCTCGCGCGCTGACTCCAATTTCGCCTGGCCCATCTTCCAGTCGCGCTGGGCCTGGTCAAGCGCCGCCTGCGAAACAATCCCCCCATCTTTGAAAAGTTGCTGCGCGCGCTGGTAGTTCTGCCGGGCGTTCTCGGCCGCGGCCTGGGCCTCCTCCATCTCTGCCCGCGCGGCGCTGCGTTCTTCCGGCCGCGCGCCATTCAGCAGCTTCTGGAGCAGGGCCTGGGCGCGCTCCAGGTTGGCCTGCGCCTCGTCCACCCGAGCTTTGAGATCGTCGTTTTCCAGGACAGCCACAACCTGGCCTTTGCGCACCGGATCACCGTCAGTAACGGTCACTTCCTTCAAGCGACCCACCACGCGCGAGGCCAGCTTGGTTTCCTGCGAGGTGGCGCCTTCCACGCGCCCGCGCGCCGCGATGCGCCAGTTGATGTCGCCCCGACGCGCGCGGAATTCGCGGCTCAGGTCGTTCGAGTTCCGCCGCAGCGTTGAAGTGACAAACCAGATGAACGGCACGAAGAGCACCACGCCCAGCGCGGCAAAGAAATAGAGGTTGCGGCGAGAGGCCCACATCAGTTCAGTCCTTCAAGCGGCCGTCTTCAATCGTCAAGATATGGTCGGCCAGTCCCAGAATCCGCGGGTCGTGACTGACCATGAAAATCAGCCGGCCTTCATTGTGCGCCAAATCTCTCAGCACTTCCACGATCAGCCGGCCGGTTTTGGAATCGAGCTGGCCCGTGGGTTCGTCCGCCAGGATGATGGCGGGATTCCCTGCCAGGGCTCGGCCCACCGCCACGCGCTGCTTTTCGCCGCCGCTCAAGTCCTCCGGCAGATGGTCGAGGCGCTTCTCCAACCCCAGACGCGCCAGCAGCTCGCGGGCCTTTTCCCGCGCGGCTTCACCCCGCAGGCCCTTCAGGTTGAGTGTGGCCTCCACCGTCTCAAGCGCCGTCAGCGCCGGGAACAAATTGAAACCCTGGAAGATAAACCCAATCTTCTCCCGGCGCACCCGCGGCAGCTTCGCTTCCGCCAGCGCGCTGACCTCCTCATCGAACAGGTAAACTGCGCCCGAGGTCGGCCGCAGCAAACATCCCATCAGCATCAGCAAAGTCGTCTTCCCGCTGCCCGAGGGGCCCATGAGGATGTAGAACTTCCCCGGCTCGAGTTCCAGAGATACCCCCTGGACAGCGTGTACAGCCGACTCGCCGTGGCCTTAGGTCTTGCTCACGCGGTCGAGTCGGACGACGGTTTGGACTGCAACCTCAGCCATTAGCTACTAGCTGCTAGCCGTCAGCGTTCAGCTTCTTGACGAAAACCACCAGCATCCGCTTGATTTCCATCAGTTCACCCGCCAGGGGGTCGTACCCTTCTGTATCCAGATAATGCAGGTCGCGCGCCAACAAGAGGTGATATTCGAGTTCGCTAGCAGAGCCCATTGCGATTTCGAGGAAACGGGCCAATTCCGCAATGCTACTCCTGCCGCAGCCTTCAGAGATGTTCGCCGGGATGGATTCACACGACCGCCGAATCTGGCTTGTTAGTCCGTACTGCTCATCCTTCGGAAACCGGCGCGTGGCCTTGTACACGGCCAGGGTGAACTGATGTGCTTTATGCCAGACCTTCAGATCGCGGAAGTCCCTCACCTTGTTTTCCCCCTCTGCCAGGCGTCTTGTCCATTTCACCCTTGGCAAGCTTATGGCTAACAGCTAAGAGCTAGAAGCTGACAGCTAGCTCTTAAACACCAGCGCCGGGTCAATCTTCGTCACCTTGTAGATCGAGAGG
>CAZBWJ010000071.1:7001-15347 GCA_964495535.1 uncultured Acidobacteriota bacterium
CTAGCTCTTAAACACCAGCGCCGGGTCAATCTTCGTCACCTTGTAGATCGAGAGGATTGATGATCCCAGGCACATCAGGGCCGTCACCACGTACACCCCCACGATCACCGGCCAGGGGAGCAGGACCGCCAGGTTTCCCTTCCGCATCGCCTGGATAACCCAGTAGCTCACGAACATCCCGCTGCCGTAGCCGACCACCGAGTTGACCAGCGCCTGCTCGATGATGATCTTGTAGAGGTCCCAGTTGGACGCCCCGATGGCCTTGAGCGTGCCGAACTCCTTCAGGTGTTCGGTGGTGGAGGTGTAAATGGTGTTTCCCACGATGATCGTGCCAATCACCAGGCCCAGCAGCGCCACGGCCAGCAAGGCGGCGCCCATGCCCGTGTTGACCGTCCAATACCTCCTGGTCTTGTCGCTGAAATCCTTCGAGGTGTGCACATCGACGTCGCGCAGGGTTTCCGCGAGTCGTTGCCTAACGTCCTGGACCGAATACCCTGGAGCCACCTTCACCAGGATATAGACCGTGTTGCCCTTGTTGACGAAGGAGAGATGCAGGGCGTTCTTGAACGACGTGAAGATATACGGGCTCTGGATAAACGACCTGGCGCCGCGCGTGATGCCCACCACGCGCACCCGGCGGTTGTTGATTTCGGTCTCGGCGCCAATGGGCAGATCGCCCAGGCGATTCGTTTCGGCCTGGTCGTAGAAGACGGAATTGAAGTACTTCACGTCCTGCGGGTTGCCCCGGACGATATCCCACGGCGCCCCGACCAGCGTTTCGGGGTTGAAGCCCACCATCTGCACCGTCTCCTGGCTGCCCGCAGGAGTCTTCCAGTAGCCGAAGGCCAGCAGGTACTTCTCCGCCCACAGAACCCCGGGCACCTCCCGCACCTCATAGAGCTTCTTTTCGCTGAAGGGCCGGCCAAAGTCGAAGTTCTCGAGGCCATGCGCCGTGACCCAGATGTCGGCTTCCGTGTGGTCAATCAAGACGCTGGTGTTGGCCAGAAAGGCCAGGTACACCCCCACCTGAATGGTGATCAGCACCACGGCCAGGGTAATTCCTGCTTGCGCGACGACGAAACGGACCTTGTCGTGGAAAAGATTCTTGCGGGCAATGGAAACCACGGCAGCGAGACCTCACACGTCTGCATTTTAGCATGCGGGCTGGGGAATCCCCGGGAGGGCGCATACCAGGCGGTCCCACAACTCAAGGGGCTTTTTCCCGGAACAACAGCGAAGCGAATCCGGCCAAGTTGCGCCGCCAGACCATCCAGGTGTGGGCGCCCGGCGTCTCAATGGTGGTGTGCTGGATTCCCTTGGACTTGAGCCAATCACGAAACTTGCGGTTTGGTGCGATGAGGAAGTCCTCCGTCCCGCAAGCGATCCAAAGCAGGCGCAACTGCGTGCTAGCTTTCGCGTCGAGTGCCGGGAAATCGGCGTTGAAATCCTCGCTCAGCCCACCCGAGCTGAAAGCGCCAATCCAGGCGAAGCGGTCGACGTTATTCAGGCCAGTAAATAGAGATTCAGCGCCGCCCATCGATAGTCCCGCGACAGCTCGGGAGTTGCGGCTTTTGGAAGCCCGATAAGCCGTCTCGACCTGCGGGATGACTTCGGAGAGCAGGGCTTCGCGAAATTTCTCGAAGTTCCGCTGGCGGAGACTGGCATCTCGAAACGACGCGAAACCGCGGGAGACCACCTCCGGCGCGCCGTAGCCGAGCGGCATGACGACGATCATGGGCTTAGCCTTCCCCTGGGCGATCAGGTTGTCGAGAATCACGTGCGCGCGCCCGACAGCGGTCCAGCCGCTCGCGTCGTCGCTGAAGCCGTGGAGAAGATACAGGGCAGGGTAAGTTCGCTTCGCGCCTGAGTCGTAGCCGGGCGGCGTATAGACGTAATAATCGCGATCGTCACCCACCACTCCCGACCTGTAGAAGTGATGGTGGATGGTGCCATGTGGGACAGCCTTGACCTCCCACACGAGCGATGCGGGTCCGGGCACATGCACCACACTTTGGGCGTTGAGCAGGTTGGGCTTCATCAGGGGATTGGAAGGATCAATCAGGCCGACGTCGTCGGCCACGAACGAGTAGCCGTAGAAATCCGGCTCCAGCGCGTCGGTCGTGACGCTCCAGACGCCTTGCTCGTCCTTCTGCATCGGCAGAGGTTCGGCGCCCTCGCGCGCGAGCTTCACCTCCTTGGCGTTCGGAGCGCGAAACCGGAAGGTGACGCGCTTGTCAGGATGCACCTCCGGCGAGGTAAGCCGCGGCGGGGGCTGCGGCGGCCGTGGCGTCCGCGGTAACTGAGCCGAACTGGGTGCGGCGGTGGCCGCGAGGAAGAACAGGAAGAAAAAGAAAACGGTGCGCTTCATGACTCTGTGGCCGTCCTTTCAAGAGTTGGGCTTTCAACCAGGATTCCCTTTTCGAGCCCCGTGGCAGGCGAGAGCATATACCAACTCGCAGCCACGGTCCCGCTTTGCGGAATGCCGTGGGCTTGTGTTTCTTCCGACAGAATGCAGCTCAGTTCTTGGGCGCCGGCCCGGTGGATTCTCGAATCACCAGTTCAGGGTCGATGAGAAACTCGCGACCCAGGATCGGTTCGCCCTCGCTCGGGGGCACCAGGGCCTCGAAGGAGAGATGCCCGATCTTCTCGCGCGGGATGTTAACGGTAGTGAGAGCCGGAGAGGCATATTCGGAGAGGCTGATGTTGTCGTAGCCTGTCACCGAAACGTCGCCAGGCACTGTCAAGCCCTGCTCGCGGAGCGCCTTGAGGACACCCAAGGCCATGTAGTCGTTTACACAGATGATGGCGGTCGGCCTGAATCCCGAAGCGAGGAGCGTGCGGGTAGCTTCTTGCCCTCCCGCAGGCCCGTCTCGGTCCGCCACGGTGGCAAACTCGACTTCTCCGGCGTAGCGCTTCATCGTCTCCAGGAAGGAAACCTTGCGGTCCAGGAGCGGTTCAAGGCTGGTGTGGTGGCCCACAAAAGCCATGCGGCGATGCCCCAGGGAATAGAGATACTCCACCGCCCGTTGGATGCCCTTCTGGTAGTTGACCTTAATGTTCGAGATATTGCGAGCCGGTGTCCCCACGTCGTAGAAGACGATGGGGAGGTTGCTTTCGGTGAGTTCTTGAATGAGCGAAGGCTCCATCTCGGAGACAATCACGGCCAGCCCCGCCAGCCGGCGCCCCATCATCAGGTGCACGCTCGACACCAACCGGCGTGGCTGATAGTCGGTGTTCGCCACCAGAACGTCGTAGCCGCAGCGATGCGCATCCGACTCAATGACGCGGAATATGTCGAGGAAGAACGGGTTTTCGAGATTGGAGACAATCATCCCCAGCGTGCGGGTCTTCCCGCCCGCCAGCGTCCGGGCGTAAATGTTGGGATGGTATTTGAGTTCCTGGATGGCTTTGAGCACGCGGGCGCGCGTGGCGTTCTTAACCGGGCCGACGTCGTTCAGCACCCGGGACACCGTGGCAATGGAAACCCGCGCCCGCTTCGCGACGTCTTCGAGTTTCATGGCAGGAACCGCTCCGTAGTCTGCTTCGCTTCGTGAAAGCGCCTAGGCAAGCTAATTGCCGAGCAAACAATAGCATGGAATGGTAGCCGAACTCTAAGGGAAAGGGGTTACATGAATTTTGCAGAGTTGTTTCGTGCCCGGTAGGGGAATCGGCCGAGGGCCTGGTCTACCGCTCAGTCGCGCGGTGGTCTCAAGCGCGGGTCGAGTGCGCGGGCCTTCTCGAACTCGGCGGCCGCCTGCACGTGCTCTCCCTGGGCTCGCAGGGCCCTGCCCAGCGCCCAGTGGGCGTCGGCGCAGTCGGGCCGCTGGCGCAGCGCCTGCCGGTAGAACTGGATTGCCCCGTCCAAGTCCTTGCGCCGCTCAAGCGCCCGCGCCATGTTCAGGTAGGCTTCCGTAAATGTCGGCCCCAGGGCAATCGCATTGCGGAATTCCCTCACGGCGGCATCCACCTGGCCGTCCGCGAGAAAGGCGCAGCCAAGGGAGTTGTGGGTCAGCGGGGACTTCGGAGCGTATTTCACCGCCAGGCGCAACTTCCGAATGGCGGTGCGCAGGTCGCCTTTCCGTAGGGCAAGCATCCCCTGTTCGTAGGGCTGTTCCGCCAGCGGAGGAACCGTCGCGGCCGGCACCGTCTGGCCCGGTAACCATCCGCCGGCCAACAGCAAGAGGACTAACGACAGGATGAGTCGCATGCCCCGTTTCATGGCAACGCTCGCTGGCTCCACATTGTACTACTCGGGCAGGACCGCAGCGCCGCCAACGATGCCCTTGCCTTCCTCCACGTAAATCGGGTTGTCGGCGGGCACGTTCTCCGGCACCTCCACCTAGCCGCAGCGGCCATTGGGACGGGATGTAGCGCCGGGCTTCAGCCCGGCATTTGCCGCTCTAAAGGGCGGCGCTACTGGAACGCTCCAAAACCAGGCGGTGGGGTGTACACTCGTAGCTAGTCCGCGAGTCCAAAATGGAAATCCCGGCTTAAAGGAGCACACGCATATGGCGGTTCGTATTTCAGAAGCCGAATGGAAAGGGAACCTCCGCGAAGGACAGGGCACGATGAAACTCGGAAGCGGCGCTTTTGAAGGGCGCTATTCCTTTCCTTCAAGATTCGAGAGTGGCCAGGGGACGAATCCCGAGGAGCTGATCGGCGCTGCGCACGCCGGGTGTTTCTCCATGGCGCTGGCCGCCGGCCTGTCGAAGGCGGGTTTCACCCCCACCCGTGTTCACACCACGGCGAAAGTCCACTTGGAACAAGTTGAGGGAGGCTTTGCCATCACGAAAATCGAACTCGCAACAGAGGCCCAGATACCCGGCATCGACAACCCCACGTTCCAGCAGCAAGCCGAGGCCGCAAAGAAAGGCTGCCCCGTCTCGAAGGCGCTTGCGGGCACTGCAATCACCCTGACAGCAAAGCTCGTCTGAGGCGTGTCTAGAGGAAGGTAGCGCAGGACTCGCCCTTCAGTCCTGCGGCTCTTCCAGCGGCGCGAGGCCGTTGTCGCGCCGCCCAGTGCCGCGTCGCGATGGAATTGCCGCAACGCTGGAAAGCGGGCGTTGCGCTACTTCTCTCCTTCGCAGACATCAAAAGCGATGTCTGCGCCACCCACGACAGATTCGAGAGCACTCACGCCGGTCCCGCCGCGCCGGCTGCAGCGCCTGGTTAGCCAGCTTGCTCCCAGGGCACGAGAACCTCATCTTCGCCCTTCCAACCCCGCCAACCACGCTGAGCGTACTTGCCCTGATAACCGCAGAGTGCCAAAAGGGATAGCTCCACATACTGCAGAGTAAGCTGACCTGCCTGCCACAACTGCTCCCCTGAAACGGACTTAATTGGCGCTGGATTTTTCTCGCCAGCGTGCACGAGTGTATTTCGGAGCCGCGCAACGACACCCGGACCATCGAAAGCATCGCCTTCCTGGAGACTCTGAAGTTCCGCGAAGTGCGAAGGCATGCCACAAGGGATGTGCAGTTGGTGGAACAGTGACCGAATCCGGCCAGCAGCGGAGAGGCGCTTGAAGTCGCTCCGACTGTGGCGCTGACGGGTTACGACGAGTTCCAGCCATGCAAGCAGCTCCAAAGCCACCTGTCCCAGCACGAGTCTGGTCTCGTGCGCGGTTCCCGAGGAGTTCGCTTCAACGTACCAGCGGAGAGCCCTCCTGAGTGGTGCCTGCCAAGCCGGGTCAAGCCGCCGTTCGACAAATCCGGAAAAAAGACGGTTCAGTTCAAGAGGGTTCCGCTGGGGCAACCAGGTCGGAACCTCCCTCGCCTCACTTACCCTCCATGCGGCAAACTGCTCCCAACTCTTCTGGTGCTCCGTGAAGCCCTGCGGAAAGACAGGTCCTGACCAGGCTCCGCGAAGAAAACCGAAGAACAGATGCAACACGTCAACCATCTCTTGGGTCGACGCCTCGTCTAGGCAACCCTCCACAAGCTTCAACTCGCCCACATGGGAAATCACAAACCCGGCGCCCTGACCGGCTGTCTTCCGGAGTTCGCGGACTTCCGGTATTTCGTCGACGATGCACAGAAAACGAGGTGAAGCAAGCTGCAATCTGCCTGTGAAGAAGCCTTGCGATCCCTCGGTTTCATATCTGATGGGGTCACCGATATATTCGGGAAAGTTGACGAGACAGAACCGCAGTCGATCGAAAGTTGACCTCGCAGCAATGGTGGCTCTGGTTCGAAACACCCCGCGAATCTGCTCAGGGACAGGCCCCCACGTCGTGCTCGTGATTAGCACTGGCGCACTCAAGCCGAGTTCGTCAATCCTCAGAGTTACGTCTTTCGCTTCCACGTCAACCGGGGGCCCTGAATAACTGCCATCGAACTCCATCGCTGTAGAGGGCAGCCACCGGAAATAGAGTCGGCCGTCAACGGTACCCGAGACTTTTTCCGCTATCACCAACTGAAACGACCCGGCCGCTACATCCACAGGCTGACTCAAGGCGTTCATCCGGATGTAGGGCGCAATTCGGTCCGGGAACTCGTGTGAGCTGAGATTCATACAAGCGGGTTGGGCAGAGTTGTTCTCTAACTCTGCGGCTCGTTTTCGTTCCAAATCAAAAAACCGCGGACTTACAGAACAAGTCCGCCCTACGCAATCCGACCCTGGCTAAAACAGGCCCTCCTGCTGAGTCTTCGTCTTCCGCTCGGCTTTGGCGAAGGTTTCGACGCGGTGGGCGGGATATTCGAGTTTCTTGCCGGCCAGCAGTTCCGCAACGGTCAGGATTTGTAAGCGAGGATAGCGCCCCGGAAAGTCTTTTGATTCGTAAAAGCCCGCCGCCGCAGCTTCCGTGAGCATGGGCTTAGTCGGCTCGCGCAGGGTGATAAGAGCGCCGATGGCCGCCTTCTCCCGCTCGATCACGCCTTTCAGGTCGCGCACGTGGCTCACGCCCACGTAGCCGCTCTTCACCTGCACGATCACCTGCTTGGCCTGGCCGCTCTTGTCATCGAAGAAGTTGATGTAGCCGTCGATGCCCGTGTCCGCGCCCTTCTTGTGGTCCTTGGCGGGCCGCGCGTTCACCAGGTCCACCGCCCACCACTCGAACTGGTGCGGGCTGATTTCCTTGAGCGCCTCCGCGCCTTGCAGGTCCGTAGGCGCACCGATGATTTCGTAGGGGCTGAGGTCATCGGGGAAGTGATCGCGCAAGCGGCGCTGCACAAGATTGATAGCCAGGTAGGTGATGTCGATTCCGATCCAGCGTCGTTTCAGCTTTTCCGCGACGGCAATAGTGGTTCCGCAGCCACAAAAAGGGTCGAGCACTGTGTCGCCTTCGTTACTACTCGCCCTGACGATTCTTTCCATCAAGGATTCGGGCTTCTGGGTGGGGTACCCCAAACGCTCCGCGGCCTGCGCGCCAATCGGCCTGACGTCAGTCCACACGTCCTGGATCGGCACACCAGTCATCTCATCGAGATACCGCTTGTACCGGGGGACAGCGCCTGGGGCCGATTGAATTACGCGGCCCTCGGCGATCATTCGCTCCATCTTCTCCTTGGTGAATCTCCAATAGCGTGTAACGCCAAGAACTTTGTATTTCGGGTTCCCTTTTGCCACGCCTCCCGGCCCGGTAAGATCACCAGTCGTGTACCGCCTCCCAGTTTCAGGCTCGACGTAGCGGTAGAACTGGTCAACGTACTCCTGGTCATACGGCGTGTGGACCTGGTTCCATGTGTATTCGCCGAAGCTCTTCGTGTAAAAGAGAATCACGTCATGGATTCTGCCATGCTGGCGCCTCCCCTGCTTCGCATCGCTATGGGCGCTTGACCTCTTCCAAATGATTTCGGTCTTGAACTTGTCTGGCCCAAAAACAGCATCCATCACCAGCTTCAAAAAGTGGCTTGCCGTCGGGTCGCAATGCAGATAGATGCTGCCGGTGGCCTTGAGCACGCGGCGCAATTCCACCAAGCGAATCGCCATCATGACGAGGTAGGCCATCATATCGTTGCGGCCCAGGAAGGCCAGCAGCGCCTGGATCAAGTCGGCGAGCTTGCGCGGGCCGCTCTCGACAATTTCCCTGTAAACGCCTTCCGACTCTCGGCCCCACTGCCAGGTGTCCTCAAAGGCCATGATTTGTGCGGCGGATTCTTCGCCGCTCTTTTCCTTGAAGAGCACGTTATAAGTGGCGCTGGAATTAAACGGCGGGTCGAGATAGATGAGGTCTACGCTCGCGTCAGGGACATACTCGCGGAGGATTTTGAGATTGTCGCCGAAATAAAGCTTGTTCTTTCCGTCCATCTTGCCTAGAGCATAACACAGAGACGCCCCGATGTAGAGACGGCCCGAGGGGCCGCCTCAGGAGACGTTCCACCGCAACGTCTCTACCTGTAGCGGCGG
>CAZBWJ010000072.1:0-8059 GCA_964495535.1 uncultured Acidobacteriota bacterium
CCGATCTGGTGCGCCTGCATTTTGCATGGCCCAAAAGATAGGTCCCGCAGAGCGGGATTAGCCAAGATAGGTTAGAACGGCACTAGGCGCGCTTCATAAGCTGCTCGGGCTGGACTGCCGGGCGGCGAGTTTCGCTTTGTCATGGCCCAAACAGGAAGTCCGGGGTGACGCGGAAGCAAATCAGCGCGGTGGTTGTGATCGTCCTGGTGGCCTGCACCCTCAGCGCCTTTGTGGCTTACAGGAGTGGCCTCAGGCGGGCCGTCGCTTCTAAAGTGCCGGCGGCGGCATCTTCCCCGGGGGAAACCGGAGGCTGCGTGGCCTTCATGGAGGCTAGCTCCCTTCTGGAGAAAAGCGGTTGCGTCACGGGCCGAGTGTTGCGCGTTTATACATCCCGGGGGAGGAATACCTTCCTGGATTTCTGCCCCGACTATCGCACCTGCCCCTTCACCAGCGTGATCTTCGCCTCAGACGGCAGCAAATTCGGAGACCTCAGTGCGCTGACTGGAAGGCAGGTGGAAATCCACGGCCTCGTCGAATCCTATGAAGGTCGCGCCGAGATCATTATTCGTCAGCCGCAGCAGATTCGTGTCCTTCCTTGACCCATCGGGAATTCGCGCCCGGGGTTGTCGCGCCTGGGGAGTGCTAGGTCTCGCGGCACTCCTCTTGGTTCCCGGCGGCGAGGGACTTTGCCGCGTCCTTGGACAGGGGCAGTCCAGCGCGCTTCTCCAACCTGCGTCTGAGATCTCAAGACTGGTCGCCCAAGGCTTCGACCTCCTTGCCCGACACGATCCCGCCGGGGCGGAGGCGGCTTTCCGCAAAGCTCTTGACGCGCAGCCCGAACTCGCCGAAGCGCACCGAGGCATGGGCTTGGCGCGGTGGGCGCGTGGGCAGGGAAGCGCGGCGCTGCGGGAATTGACACTGGCAACCCGGCTTGCCCCAGAGGATGCGAATGCCCACATGGCGCTCGGGAAGCTCGCATGGACTCTGGGCGTTCAACCCGAGCTGGCTCGAGACGGGGCCTCAAAACTCGCCACCGCCGACTATCAGGGCCTTGCCCTCACCGAGATAGGCAAGGCGCTGGCTCTCCGCCCTGAATCGGTCGAGATCCGTTTGAGCCTCGCCAACCTCTATTTGGATGTCGGCCGTCCCCAGGATGCTTTGTCCGAGGCGACACACGCGGTGGCGCAAGTGCCGTCAAATGCCCAGGCGCACCTGAGCTTGGGCCGAGCGTATTTTGCGTTGGGCGAGGAAGACAAAGCGGACGCGGAGTTAAGAACGGTCGTGTCGCTCGAGCCGAACAACGGCGAAGCATACGTCCGACTGGGGCAACTGCGGTTGTATCAGCGAAAGGTAGCACAAGCGCAGGCCGAGTTTCGCCGGGCAATCGAGGTGGCGCCTGACCTAGCCCCGGCCTATGCCGCCCTGGGCGAAATCTTGATGCGGGTTGGCCAACCGGCGGAAGCCCGGGAACTCCTGGAGAAGGCGGTGGCCCTGGACCCGGAAGACATCCATAGCCAGCACCGGCTGTCGCTGCTCTTGATGCAGGCCGGGGAAGTCCGCCGTGCCACGGAGCTCATGGAGAAGGTCGTGGCTCGCCATCCGGAGTTCCTTCCCGGGCGCGAGCAATTGGGCCTGAGCAGCCTGCGGCGAGGCGATCTGGAGGGCGCCAGCGAGCAGGCGAACGCCATCCTGGCTCAGCGGCCTCAGGCCGCCGAAGGACACCGGATCATGGCGCTGGTACTCTGGAGACAGCGTGACTACGAGGGCTCGCTAGCCGAATGCGCACAGGCTTTGGCTGCGGAGCCGGATTCCGCCCCGATGCTGGCCCTGCAAGCGCTGGGTTTGTGGCAACTGAAGCGTAAGAAGGACGCGCAAGCAGCGTTCGTTCAGGCCGCGAAAGTCGAGCCGCAAATCGTGAGTGGGGAAGTCTTCTGCCGGCTGATCCTGTGCGACGCGCAAGATGTGACGCTGGTGCGGGAATTCGTGCGCAAGAACCGCTGGGTGCTCGCGCCAGCACCGTCCCCTTGACGGTAACCGCGTGTTACCCTGGGGTCGCCGGTGCTCTCACGCCTTGCTCCGAACCTTTTGCGAGCCCTCTTTCATTCTGGTAGAATCCCGCCGCCAGAGTTGATCTAAGGCTGAGTTCCCGGTGGATTCTGGTGGGGACCCATCACCGTCGCCACGGTGAGCGGCGCCCCCCAATGCCTTAAGGCGGATGTCTGGACGCGGGAGGAAACGCCATGGGATATCTCGATAAGCTCGATCTGGACAAGAAACTGGAATCGAAGGAAGAGTATGAAGAATTGCTGGAAGAGTACCAGTTCAAGTTGCTGAAGCTCCAGCGCAAGATTATTGAGAAAGGGATCGCTGTCTGCATCGCGTACGAGGGGGCGGACGCGTCCGGCAAGGGGGGGAACATCAAGCGGCTCACCGAGTCCCTGGACCCGCGCGGCTACGAGGTTCATCCCATCGGCGCGCCTGGTTCCGGCGAGAAAGCTCACCACTGGCTGCGCCGCTTCTGGCTGCGCTTGCCGCCTCGCGGCCGCATCGGCATCTTTGACCGTACCTGGTACGGGCGCGTCCTGGTGGAGCGCGTGGAGAAGTTTGCCAAGAAAGAGGAATGGCAACGGGCCTACCGCGAGATCAACGAATTCGAGCGGACCCTGGTTGATGACGGTTTGGTCCTGGTCAAGTTCTGGATCCACATCTCCAAGAAAGAGCAAGTCGACCGCTTCAAGAAACGCGAGAAAGACCCCTGGAAGAATTGGAAACTGACCCAGGAAGATTGGCGCAACCGGGAAAAGTGGGATGATTACATCGCGGCGCTGGAAGAGATGTTCGCGAAAACCGACACCGACTTTGCCCCGTGGACCATTATCGAAGGCAACTGGAAGTGGTGGGCGCGGGTCAAAGCCCTGAAAACGGTGGTCAACAGCATTGAGGCTCGCGTTTGATTCTCGTGGCAGAGGCGGCCTGTCGCGGGCTGCCTCTGCTGCTTTCCCGGGCCGCATTCCGGTGCGTGTGAATTGCGGTTCCCAGTCCTTTCTTCTAAGCTCGTGCCGTTCCAACTTGATGCGCCTAGGCTGCAAGAGGAGTTGTGCCAGAGTGGAAACGCGCGGGGCGACGCCCCAAATGTTGGCAAAGGGGCGCGCGGGAAGTCGCCCGAAATAGTTGGAACGGCACTAGCGTCCGCGCTTGTTCACTCGAGCCGATACCGCAACCCGACAGCACGGCGGCAAGAGCCCACCTGTTCGTCAGCCTGTCTCCATACTTGAAGCCTGCTTTCGCAGCGAACGTTGTGACATTGGGGGCTTGCCACGATATGCAGGAGAACCAAGATGCTGTAGCAGCCTGCGAGATTTCACACAATTCGTTGATGGGTGAGCTCACGCATGAGGTTTAGAAGCTACACAACCGGTGGGAAGTCAGTTGACAACGTGTCGGCGCGGTACCCGCTGGCATCGCCTTGTGCATGCGAATCGCCCTACGACGGCGTTGCTGGATGCTTGTGGAAATTGGCCCAACCCAGATTAGACGCAGGCCCTCGCGCGCTTGGCGGGCTGGTTGTCTGCGCCCGGATTGACGTTCAGTCGGTGCGCAGCTCGTGGAGCGGCTGCACTTGACAGGGAACTCCGGGTCTCATAGCATGACAGCCTGATTCGCGGTTTTGCCGCAGGCGCCACGAAACGAGCGCCAAGCCTTCCATGCGCGAGCCGAAGGAACCTACGTCCAGTTTTGCGAGGGCACTTTCCCGAGTGAGGTCGCTGCGTGAGAATTGAGGTGAAGTTTTCCGAAGATGTGGCCATTGTCCGGTTGAGTGGGAAATTCCTGGCGGGTAGCGACGGCCCTTTTCTCCGCCAGAAAGTAAAAGACCTCATCGAGGCCGGGACGAAGAAACTGGTCCTCGATTTCGCGGACGTGCCCTACATTGATTCGACCGGGCTGGGTTTCCTGGCCGGCAGTCACGCGACCGCGAAGATGGCTGGCGTGAGCATGGTCCTGTCGGACCTGAGTCCGCACGTCAGGAAAGTTCTGGATGGTGTCCAGCTTTCGCAGTTCTTCGTGATTGCCCAAGACGAAGCCGGGGCTCTGGCTAGGCTGAAGGAGACCGGCCCGGGTGCTGAGAATGCCGGGTCCAGGTCGGCAAGAGCTTCGAAAGGCAAGAAGAGCCCGTTCGGCGCGGATTCATGAGGCCGGCCGGGAGGGCTTGGCTGGACGCCGCGGCAACCTGGGGCACTCGGGCCCGCCTCAAGTGACGCCAAGACGGTGCTAGCCAGATAAGGCCCGACGGGATAAGATAAAAAGTTGCCTTCCTTGAGCGGCGGGAATTACGAGTATGGCGGTTGACGGACCCACGGCGGAAGCCACGCGGCGCCGGAGCGATCGGATTCTGGCCCCGGTACGCATTCGTGTCATTGGCAGCGATGCCTCAGGAGTCGCTTTTGCCGAGGAAAGCATCACGGTCAGCTTCAACCAACAGGGCGCCCGAATCAGCCTGACCCACTCTCTGTTGCCTGACGACATCGTGCTCATTATGAACCTGGAAAACGGAATTGAAGAAGAGTTCCGGGTGGTGGGAGGCTTTCAGCAGGTATTCGGGAGCCGGCAGGAATGGGGCGTGGAGTCGGTCAATCCCACAAGCGGAATCTGGGGTATATCATTTTCCCCGCCGGCAGAAGGACTTCAGCCCAAAGTGCTGATCGAGTGTGGGGCGTGCAAGCGAGCAGCGCAGAGCCCGCTTTCCTCCATCGAATATGATGTCCTGCTCTCTACCGGTCTGATCTCGCGCCATTGCGACCGCTGCGGCGAGACCACGCGCTGGCGGCCGAGCGAGCAGCCGATAACGGCCGAGATCATCGCCTCGAGCGTGCAGGGCCCGCCAAAGAGCGGGGAGCAGCGGAAGGCCCGCCGCCTCAAGTTGGCGATGCGCATCCGCGTGCGGAACGCCTGGGGCCAGGCAGACATCGCCCAGACGCGGGACGTCTCCAAAGCCGGCCTGTGCTTCGTGAGTTCCATGCGCCATCAGGTGGGCGACACGGTTTACATCACCCTCCCCTTTGCTGACAACCAGGCCCCCATCGAGACGGCCGCGAAGATCGTGTGGTCAGCCGAAAGCTCGGTGGGGCGTTTTTACGGCGTGTGCTACCAGAAGTAGGCCGGCGCCGTGCTGGCTTCTATGCCGCTGCCGAGGCGGGAGGAATTCCGTGATAGCTGGTTTTCCCTGAAATGATGCAACAGCCGGCGTCATGGGTTTCCGTCGTGCGGTAGCTACCCACCGGTCGGTAGTGAGGCTTCACTCTCCCAGCCCGCCACTTGCAGTTGCCGACGCGAGCGCGGCCCGCTACGGATGCGTCAATCGACGTTGGAGGCGGCTGTGGGCTTGCCTGTAGCTGGCATTGCCGGACGCGAGCCCATCCGGCAGCGCAGGAGTTGGAGAAGCTGCCACGCGTCGGACCGTTCATCTAATGTTTGATTAGGACACTCCCGACTCGTATCGAGGTCGTGGCGGAAACGACTGGATAGATGACTGAGGAAAAGCTCTGCGAAGAGGCAAAACGAAGGCCCGGGCCTTCGTTCGACGCGCCGTCACTCCGAATCCGAATTCCTGGCAGGGTCACGTTCTGTGGGGAGACCTTGATCGCCAGCGCAAGCAGTGGGACTTGGCCAAGTTTCATTATAGGGGCGGTAGATTGTGCCAGTCGGCTTTACACTCAGAACTGTTTCTCAGGTGGTGAAGGATGACGGATCTTAGCCGGGAGACTCTGGGGGCGAGATCGCGAGGAAGGCAGCAGGGGCCACATTTCTACACATTGGCTGGGAGAGTCTTTGCTCGGGGGACTGCACGCGAGCATGTGGCGACGGCTGGTGGCTTTCGGCGAGTTTGTTTAGCAGTCATGCTGGCTCTCGCATTCTTGTACGCCGGACCTGCAAATGCTGAACAATCCCAGATCCTCTTGGATCGAGGTGGCAGCACCATCGTTCTTGAGCCGTACGCCCCGAACATCATTCGCGTCAGCCTGAGCCTGCTCAAAGACCAGGCCACCGCGGCGCCCGGCTACGGTTTCATCGCCACTCCGTCCGCCCAAGGCTGGACGCACCAGCAGACCGACCAAGGGGATATCTATCGGTCCTCGCGTCTGGTGGTTACGGTGGCGAGTGATCGTCCTGGCAAGCCGATGGCGACGCAGTTGGACATTGCGAAGTTTTTCAGCGGCTCCGCCCCAGGCGCTCACATCACCATCAGCACGCCCGAGGGCAAGGTCCTCCTGGAGTTGACGAGTTGGGCGATGTCCGTGCCCAATCACAAGGACGCCAATGCTGGCATCTTGAACGAAAGGCGTGCTTCGGATGCGCCCTTCTATCAGGTCGGCGCGACCTTCACTTCGCCCGATGACGAGCACTACTATGGTTTGGGGCAGAATCAGGAAGGGTTCCTCGACCATCGCGGTCACACCGTCAAGTGCTGGCATGACTACAACGCTGCCGGCGGACAAAGCGTTGGTGTGCCCTTCGTGGTCACCAATCGTGGCTACGGAATGATCTGGGACAACCCCTCGAAGACCACCATCGAGCCGGGCTTCAACGAGCAGACCCGGTGGACGTCTGAGGTCGGCGACCGCGTGTCTTTCTTCGTCATCGCCGGTGGCGCCACCGATGAGATCTACTCGGGTTACCGCCAGCTTACCGGGGCCACGCCCATGCTGCCGAAAGCGGCTTATGGTTTCATTCAATGCAAGCAGCGCTATGCCACGCAGGATGAGGTACTGGCCGTCGCCAAGGGCTACCGCGAGCGCCACCTCCCGGCTGACGTTCTCGTGGTCGACTGGTTCTATTACACCAAGATGGGCCAGATGGACTTGGACCCCGAAAAATGGCCTGACCCGATCGCCATGAATCGCCAGCTTCACGACCTGGGCTTCGAGACCATGATCAGCGTCTGGCCCCGCTTCACGCCCGGCTCGCGCTACTACGACTTCCTGGTGCAGAAGGGCTGGTTCGAGCAGCTCGCGGACGGCACGCCTACCAACGGCCTGCCCTATGATCGCGCCGGCTCCGACATCGACACCACCAACCCCGAAGCGGCGCAATGGTTTTGGAACGTCATCCGTGACAACATAATCAGCAAGGGCTTCGACGCCCTCTGGGCGGATGAAACCGAACCCGACCTGCCGCCCAACGGCAGCTTCTTCCACATCGGACCCGGCACCCGCTATTTCAACGTCTATCCCTTGCTGCACACTGCTGCCCTTTACGACGGGTTCCGTCGCGACCTCGACCAGCGCGCGCTCATCCTTTCGCGGGACGCCTACCTCGGCGCACAGCGCAATGGCACGATCTTCTGGTCCTCAGACATCTATCCCACCTGGGACACGCTGAAGCGCCAGATCCCCACGGGCCTCAACTTCGCTGCTTCCGGTCTGGCTTACTGGAGTAACGACACCGGCGGCTGGCAGTATTTGCCCGCCGAGCATCATCCCGCTCACCCGCCGCTGCTCGATCCCTCGGACGCCCGCGAAAATGTGGGGGGCTACGACGACTACCCGGAGCTCTACACTCGCTGGTTCGAGTACGCAGCGTTCCTGCCCATCTTCCGGACCCACGGCAGCCGCAAGTACAACGAAGTCTGGTCTTACGGCAAGCAGGCCGAACCGATTCTGATCAAGTACCTCAAACTGCGTTACCAGTTGATGCCCTACATCTATTCGCTGGGCTACAACACCTACCGAACCGGCGCGCCCTTCATGCGCGCGCTTTTCATGGATTTTCCCCACGACCCGAAGGTCGCAGACCTCGGCGACGAGTACATGTTCGGCCCGGCATTCCTGGTGGCGCCCGTCACCGAGCAGGGAGCAACCAATCGGATGGTTTACCTGCCCGCGGGTGTGGATTGGTACAACTACTGGACAAACCAGCGTGTCCACGGTGGACAGACGATCAAGGTCGATGCACCCATCGATACCTTACCGCTCTTTGTTCGCGCGGGTTCGATCCTGCCGCTCGGAGAGCCGATCGAAAACACCCACCAGGTCCAGAAGATCGCCAAAGTACGTGTTTATGC
>CAZBWJ010000072.1:8159-14851 GCA_964495535.1 uncultured Acidobacteriota bacterium
AGGACTTCCTTCTCCCGCAGCGTCAGGCGCTCGTAGGGGTCCTGGCTTCGGTCCTCGAATGAGCCTGCTTTCAGGCTTTCGATCACCAGGTTGGAGATGCCCGGACTCATGTACGCTCCGCCCTCGACCAGGGCGATGACGGCTCGCGTGAGATCCATCTCGATGGCATTCTTCAGGATGTACCCCTTGGCGCCCATCTCAAAGGCCTTCCGCACGTAGGCTTGGTTTGAATACATGCTGAGGATCAGGATCTTGGTCTCGGGAAGGTCTTTCAGGATTTCCGCGCTCGCTTCCAGTCCACCCAACTCGGGCATGGAAAGGTCCATCACCGCCACGTCGGGCTTGAGTTCCTTTGCCAGCTCGATGGCGGAAAGGCCAGTGCTGGCTTCTCCCACCACCGTAATGCGTGGATCGTCTTCCAGAATGCGTCGAAATCCCTGACGAACCAGAGTGTGGTCTTCGGCAAGGAGGACGCGAATCTTCTTCTCGGGATTGGTTGAAGCCATCGGTTAATTCACCCTTTCAGCCGCAGGCTGCACGGCAGGTCTTTTGCGGGGAAGGCGGACCCGCACCACGGTTCCCTTGTGCGGTGCGGAGCTAATGGTGATAGACCCATTCAGGTGCTGGGCACGTTCCTGCATTCCCATCATGCCAAGTCCTTCGCCCGTGATCCGGTTCACTTCACTGGTCATGTCAAACCCGGCGCCCTGGTCTTTGATTTCCAGAGTCAACTCGCCGGGTGCTTCCTTCAGGATAACCCAGGCCTCCTGCGCCTTGGAATGGCGCGCCACGTTGTTCAGGGCTTCCTGCACGATGCGGTAAAGATGGATGGCATCTTCGCCGGGGAAAAAGCCGTCGAGCATCTCCCGCTGGAAATGCACCTGGATTCCGGTCTGCCGCGAAAACTGCTCCACGAACCATTCCAGGGTCTGCTCCAGGCCGAAATCATCCAGAATCGCGGGGCGAAAGATCTGCGACCTGTCGCGAACGGTCTGCAAGGTGTCCTCGACGATTTTCTTAACCTGCTGCACGTCCTGGACAAAGACGGAGTCCTTCTCCAGACCCTTCTGGCCCGCCCGCCCCAGCATGACGCCGATAGCCGTGAGGATCTGGCCGAATTCGTCGTGCAGGTCACGGGCGATGTGGCGGAGCGTCTCCTCCTGGACCTCGATCAATTTCCAGGAGAGCTTGCGCAGTTGCTCGGACTGCACTTTGAGCTGTTCCAGGAGCTGAGCGTTCCGCAACGGGCCCAGCGTGGCCTCGACAATCTTCGAGGCCAGCCGCAGGTCCTCTTCGCCCAAGGCCACTGAACCCTCGTTTCGCCCCAGGGCAAAAACTCCGAACAGCGCGCCTCCGAGACGGAGCGGCAAGGCCAGGAACTCGATTTCCTCCGTCGATACAGGCGCGGCCTCCTCGGGTCTGTTCCGGACCTTGACCAGGAAAGGCTCGTCGGGGTCGCGCCCGGCGAAAGTGGACGCCAGCGCGTTTTCCAGCCGCGCGCCGCCGGCCGCCTCGGGGATCGTTCCCGACGCCGCTTCACGGGAGAAACGTGCGCCTTGCGGGTGGTGCTTCAAGAACAACACACAGGGCAGGCCGAGGGCCCTGCCCAGCTGTTCGCAGGCGTCTTGCAGGACTTTTACCGGCTCCTGTTCCTGGCTGACAGTGTGAATCGCATCGTACAGCGCGGCGAGCTGCTGGTTCTGCACCTGGAGCTTCTCCGCCAGGTGATGCAGCCTCGCGAACGTCTTGCGGTTGGCCTGCAGCGTGTAAAGTCCCGTGCCCAGCGCCACCAAGAACAGGACGCCGATCAGCAGCAGGGCATCCCGCTTGACTTTCTCGTACACCAGGATGACCTGCTGCCCGGCTTCCGCCTGCGCCTGATCATTTAGCCTCAGGAGCCGGGAGATAACCCGGGAAATGATTTCCCGCTTGTTCTCCAGTTGCGCGCGGATCACGTAGCGGGCTGTCTCCTCGTGCCCTTGGTCTGCCAGCGCGAAGGCCTCGTCAGCCGTAGTCCAGAATTCGTCCAGCAGTTCGCGCAATTGCGTGCGTTTCTGGTTGCCGTCGGCGCTGCTGACGGCATACTGCGCCTCGAGCGCCAATGCCTCGTGCGTGTCCTGGCGGACGCGCGTGAACTCGCCCCGCCAGTAGAATATGGGATACCGGCTTTCGGGAAGCGTCATGTCCCGCAAGGACACGGCCAGAAAATATACGTCGTCTTGCAGGCGCAAAAGCTGCAGGGAAGACTTGCGGTTCCTTTCGACCACGTTGGCCTGGAAGTCTTCCAGCCCGCGCATCTTCTGGATGTTGTAAAGCGCAAAGATGGCGAAGATTGACAGGGTAATACACAGGCCGATCCACAAGCGTGTCGAGGGGGAGGGAATCTGGCTCAGCAAATCATGTTTGGGCTGCGGCTTTGGCATCGCCCTACGCAGACCTCGGATGAGGCATGGCCGCCGTCATACTGTCGCCCCCCTAACAATAGCGCACCAGGACGCGAGCATCAATACGCAAAGTCCACGGCCGTCGCCGCCGGGCTGCGGACCGGAGTCCAGAAGCCCCGCGTAGGCTCGGCATTGGGCAAGAGAAGCCCTTGCCAGCCGGCGCCTCGCAGAATTTCGACGCTCTAGCTGTGCTGGTAGAATCCGTCGGTAGTATGCTGGAAGGCCGCGCTGGCAGTGCGGTATCTAGTGGCATGAACTCTGGAGGGTCTGTGCGGAAGGGAACTTATCTTGCAGTGCTCGCTGCGGCGGTGGCGCTGGGAGGGCTGGCGCTTTCGGCCTTGGTTGCTGACCAGCATCCTCCGCCGGAGTCGGCCAGCCAATACATCAAGTCACTGGAAGATCCGGGCCGCGACGCCTGGCAGCAGCCGGAGGCGGTCATCGACAGTCTGGGAATCAGGCCCGGCGATGACGTCGCGGACTTGGGCGCGGGTTCCGGCTACTTCACCATGCGCCTGGCACAGGCCGTGGGAGCCACCAGCAACGTGTATGCGGTTGATGTTGATCCCCAGATGCTCGAATACATCGCGCGGCGTGCCGAGGAGGAGCAACTGGAGAACATCCAGACCATCCTGGCGGCCCCCCACGATCCGAAACTGGGTTCGGCGTCGGTGGATCTGATCTTCATCTGCAACACACTCCACCACATTTCGGACCGCGAGAGGTACTACTCATTGCTGGCGCGGGCCTTGAAGCCCGGCGGGCGCTTGGTGAACATCGATTTCCAGAAGCGCGCGTCGCCTGTCGGGCCGTCCCTGGAAATGAGAATCGCGAGAAAAGACGCCATCAAAGAACTGGAAGCTGCCGGGTTCCGTCTGATAAAGGAATTCGATTTTCTGAAGTATCAGTATTTCCTGGTATTCGAACATTGACCGCGCCTGGGAAGGCGGGGAGTCCCTCCTTCTTACTGCTGTCTTCCGGCTTCTCACCCTGCCAATGAACCGCTTGACGATCCCCGAAGCGCGGTGCTAGCTTCGCTGACGATTTCCGATGAGGAACGTCAGATGAGGCGGCTTGGGAGGGGCCCTGCCAGCGTTCGTGAGGCGACAGCGCGGGGGCTTGTGGCCATCGGGCTGGTGCTTGGCGCGGGCGGTACAGCCCGGGCGCAATCGAACACACGCCTGTTGCTCGCCAGCGGCTGGGGAGTGCCGGGCCACCCGGGGTTTGCGTTTGGACCGTTCTCGAATTTAGCAATGAACGAAAGGCGGGAGATTGTTTTCCTTTCTTCCTTGCGCGGGGCCAAAAGCGAGCTGCGCGCCGTGATTCGCTCCTCGGGCGTGACGTTTTCCGTGGTAGCCTTCGAGGGGCTGCGCGCCCCAGTACCCAAAACGACCTATGAATCCTTCAGCGCCCCGAGCCTGAACGGGTCGGGCCTGATCGCGTTTGCCGCGACCCTCAAGGACGATGTACCAACCTCGGCGGTCGTCCGGGTGGAACGGGACAACGCCCTGGCGGTTGCGACCAGCGGCAGCCCTGTGCCGGGCAATGTGGATGCTACCTTCCAGGAGTTTTCGGCGCCGGTCATCAACTCGGCGGGAAACGTCCTGTTCGGCGCACGGCTGGGAGGCAAGCAGCCGACGACCGGGCTTTTTCTCTGGACACCCCGCGGGCTTCAAATGCTGCCGCTTCCTCCGGAACTGCGCCTGACGCCCAACGATTTGCTCACGCCTGTCTTCTCCAGTCACGACGAGGCGGTCTTCGTTCCGCGGGGAACGCCTTTGGAGGCCGTGTCCGACCAATTCTTCCGGGCCGTCGCCATCAAAAACTTTCAGGACTTGCGACCTGCACCTCAACCCTCGGAAGTCGTCGAGGTTCTTCCGGCGCGTCCGGGCGATGCATCTGTCATGATGTTGTTGGTTCTCATGGAAGGGGAAAATGTGCAGACGGGCGGGCTAAGCGGCGAACCTTCGCAACCTGTGAAGGCCAAGCGGCCCCCAGGCGGGACACTCTTGCCTCTTGGACACGTCCACGGGCAGGCCACCGGCCCGCGCGGGAACATCATTCTGGCCGCTGCGCCTGCGGCGCAGGAGAACGACCTGGCGTTGTATTGCTACTGTGAAGGGCAAGTGATCCGGCTGACTTCCCCCGAGGAGTTCCTGCCTATCACGCAGTTCTCTCTGGGAAGACGGATTTCGTCTCTGGCGAGCGATGGGCAGAGCACCGCAGTGTTCATCGCCCCGAACGACGCCAGCGCCGACTCCGTCGCGATCTACGTTTCCCCGGTTCCGTAGCCCTGCAAACCCCGGGCGACTGTCGCCACAGAGACACAGAGGCGCCGAGGCAGCAGAGGATGTGTCATGCTCCGTGCCTCGGGGCTTCTGTGGCAGGATGTTTCTGAGCTAGACCGCCAGCTTCCATGGTGGCCGATACTCGCGGCTGAGGAGCTTCTGCGCCGCCGGACTTCCCCCGGTCATCTGCTGAGTGGCGACATTCCACGCGATTCGTTCCTTGCTCCGCAGAGCCACGGTTCCCAACAGGCAGGCGCTGCTCGAGCGGTGGCCGATCTCGATGTCGGCGGCTGGATTCTTGCGGGTCTTTATGCACTCCAGCATGTTCGCCACGTGATCAAGGAGCCCGTCGTTCACCCGGCCCATCTGCATCGCCGGCGTGCGGCCCAAGTGCTTCGTTTCGAATTCCACTTTCTCCGGATACACTTGGAATCCTTCCCGGTCAACGAACAGCGTGCCCTCCGTGCCGTGGAACTCGATGCCGTAGCCATGGCCATACATCGAATTCCCGTTGCATAGGCGATTTTCGTAGGCGCAGACAAAGGTCGGATACTCGAACGTCACCTGGAGCGTGTCGGGCGTATCGCTGTTGTCTTGCAGGAAGAACTTCGAGCCGGAGGCCGTGACCACGTTGGGACCATCAACCTGCATCGCCCAGTGCACGATGTCCAGAAGGTGCACGCACCAATCGCCCAGCCAGCCGTTGGCGTAGTTATAGAAGTAACGGAAGGTGGACCAGCGCTCGCCCACGCCGAAGCGGTTCCAGTTGAACGGGACCTTGGGTGCCGGCCCCAGCCACATGTCCCAGTCGAGCCCCGGCGGCGGGTCCGAGTCTGGGGGGTTGCCGATTCCCTGCGGATAGATATTCGAATAATTCCACGTGCGCACGAAGCTGACCTTACCGATTAGCCCGTCCTGCACGGCCTGAGCGGCCTTTTGAAAGTGGAGGTTGGACCGCTGCCACAGGCCTACCTGGACGACTCGTTTGTACTTCCGGGCTGCTTCCACCATCTTCTTGCCCTCTTCTACGGCGACGGAAGTGGGCTTCTCGACGTACACGTCTTTTCCGGCCTGACAAGCCATGACGGCAGGCAGAGCGTGCCAGTGATCGGGCGTGGCATTGATGACCACATCCATCTCTTTGTCTTCGAGCAGTTGGCGAAAGTCAGTGTAGGTTTTCGCCTTGCCGCCTGCGGCCTGCAAGCCCTTGTCCAGGTTCGGCTGGTAGACATCGCACACGGCGGCTACTTCCACGCCGTGGCGCATGAAATTCCGCATGTTGTCGATGCCCTGGCGGCCGGTCCCGATCACGCCGAGTCGAATCCTGTCATTGGCACCCAGCACGCGGCGGGTGTTCAGGCCGGCCATCGATAAGCTCACGCCAGCCGTCGTCAGGGCCGCGCGCTTCACAAAATCTCGCCGATTGATTTCCTCGCTCATCGGTTCGTCCTCTCCATCCTCGCAGCGTATGAATTTCTGGGAACATACGCGTAGCGGCAGCCTTTAGCCTGCCACGGTGATGGCGGCCTGAAAGCCACTGCCATGCCTCTCCACCCCCGTGCCGCTCCGTCGCAAACGACGCCCACCGCTTCGCAAAATGCGGCCCGTGTTTAATACCATACTCAAGCGGAAATACAAGATGGCAGGAGCGGCAGGCCGGATTTCTGTCGCCCCGACGGCGCTCGCTTGCGTATTCGTGCTGCTCGTCACCCCACGGCTGTCGCCGTGCGGCACACTATGCTGCGCCTCCGGCGCTTTGGAGTGTGGGAGCTCTGCTCCCGCCTCGATTTGAGATGAAGGTTCCGCTCGCGGTTGACAGCCCCTACCTTCGCTTGTATCGTGCACCCGCGCGCTGGGTGATGCCGAAGGCAAGGTAGGGCGCCGATGAAAACGCGACTTCAGTTGCTGGTCCTGCTGTGTTTGCTCGTCATTGCCCCGGCGATGCGGGGGCAAGAGGCGGACG
>CAZBWJ010000073.1:0-1769 GCA_964495535.1 uncultured Acidobacteriota bacterium
ATCGTCCGGAGGTCCAACGTATGAATTCCAGCCATGAGCAAGGCGGTCCACGACTGAGCGTGGAAGAGTTGCGCGAAGCCGCCGCCGAGATGCGTGCTATCAACCTCGTGGACATTTTCGCGGCGGGCTCGGGCCACCCTGGCGGGACGCTTTCGATCCTGGACATTGTCGCTGCCCTTTACCTGCGCGTGCTGAACCATGATCCCAAGAACCCCACTTGGCCCGACCGCGACCGCGTCTTCTGGTCCGCCGGTCACAAGGCGCCCGCGCTCTACGTAGCGCTTGGTAAAGCGGGCTATTTCCCGCTCGAGGACACCGTGCTCCTGCGCCAGCTCGGCTCGGGATTCGAGGGTCACCCCAACTGGCTGAAACTTCCCGGCGTGGAAATTTCCAGCGGCTCGCTCGGCCAGGGGCTCGGCATTGCGGTGGGCAACGCGCTGGCGGGGAAGCTGCGCGGCCGCCCCTACCGTGTTTACTGCATCATGGGCGACGGCGAGCAGCAGGAAGGCAACATTTGGGAAGCGGCCATGGCCGCGGGGCACTACCACCTGGACAATCTCTGCGGCATCGTGGACAAGAATGATCTGCAGATTGACGGCTGGGTGCGGGAAGTGATGAACATCGACCCGCTCGCCGGCAAATACGCGGCCTTCAACTGGAACGTGGTAGAAATCGACGGCCACGACGTGCGGCAGATTCTTGATGCCTTCGCTCGCGCCCGCACGAGCGCGGGGCGCCCCACCGTCATCATCGCGCACACCATCAAGGGGAAAGGCGTCTCGTTCATGGAAAATGAAGCGGGCTGGCACGGGGTGGCCCCCAACCGCGCGCAGTTTGAGAAGGCCATGGTCGATCTCGCCACGCCGGCGCTGGCGCGGGAGCGGATTGACGCCCTGCTGGCCCGGGCTGCCAAAAACGCTGAGCAAGTGGCGCGGGAGACGAAAGACGCGCTGCCGCAATTCCGCCGCGACTATTGGTGGAACTCGGGCCCCACGATGCAGGTGAATATGGACGCCACGCGCATGGGTTTCGGGCGGGGACTGGAAATTGCCGGGGCCGACGAACGTGTGGTTACTCTCCATGCCGATATTTCCGGCTCGATCCGCATCACCGACTTCGAGGCCAAGCACCCCGAGCGCCAGCATCGCGTGTTCAGCGTGGGCATCGCCGAGCAGAACATGATGGTCGTCGCCGCCGGCCTGGCCAAGGAAGGCCTGATTCCGGTGACGGGCACCTACGGGGTGTTCGCCTCGGGGCGGTGCTGGGACCAGATTCGCACCACGATCTGCTACTCGAACCTCAACGTGAAAATCGCCGGCGCCCACGGCGGCATCTCGGTGGGTGCAGACGGGGCGACGCACCAGGCGCTGGAAGAGATTTCGCTGATGAGTATCCTGCCGAACATGCACGTGGAGGTGCCCTGCGATTCGATGGAAACCGAGCGAGCCACGGTCCATTGCTTACTGGAGCTCGCGGGGCCAGCCTACGTGCGCTTTGCGCGCGAGGCTACGCCCGTGGTCACCACGAAAGAGACGCCCTACAAGTTCGGCGTGGCCAACGTCATTCGCTACCGCGGCGAAAGGCCCCGGTTCCTCGAGGCCTTCGAGACTTTTCTTTCTACCGACTACGCCGGCGAAGGCGAGGAGGCATCCATCGTGGCCTGCGGGCCGATGGTGGCGGAAGCCATGCGCGCCGCGTGGCTCCTGAAGGAGGAGCACGGCATCGAAACGCGCGTGGTGAACCTGCACACGGTGAAGCCGCTGGATGTC
>CAZBWJ010000073.1:1869-14823 GCA_964495535.1 uncultured Acidobacteriota bacterium
GCACGGCATCGAAACGCGCGTGGTGAACCTGCACACGGTGAAGCCGCTGGATGTCGCGGCGCTAGTCCGGGCCGCGGACGAAACCCATCTGATCGTTACTGCGGAGGAGCATCAGGTGGGCGGATTCGGCAACCTCATCGCCGGAGCCATCTTGTGTCACCGGCAAGATTTCGCCCAGCCGCTGCTTTTTGATATGGTGGGTGTCCAGGACCGCTTCGGCGTCTCGGGGAAGCCGTGGGAGCTGATGCAGTCGTTTGGGCTGTGCGCCGAGCACATCGCCGCGCGCGTCCTACGGCTGCGGGAAGGCCAGCGAAGCTTGGCGGCCTGACACCGCACAAGCCGGCGGGCACGCCATTCGCGAACGGAACACATCCCGCCCGCATTCGATTGGGTAATCTCCGCTCGCGGCGTATAAAAGGTGCTCTTTGCACCGGCCCATTCGCCCAGTCTCGGCGGTGGGAACGGTTTTTGGACCTCAACTAAACGGGTGGTTGCTGATGGATATTGTTTGCGTAGGCATCTTGGTGGCGGACGTTCTCTCCAGCCCGATCGAGTCCGTGCCGGCGGCGGGCGAACTTCGGTTGACCGAGCGAATCTTCATGAATATTGGCGGGTGTGCGGCGAACACCGCCGTGGACCTCCAGCGTCTGGGTCGAAGCGTCACCGTGGTAGGCAAGGTGGGGAAGGATCTGTTCGGCGACTTTGTGGTGCAGGAATTGCGGCGGCACGGCATCGACGTTTCGGCAGTGAAAAAGAGCGAGACGCATTCCACTTCGGCCACCCAAATTGTCAACGTGCGGGGCCAGGATCGCCGGTTTATTCACACCTTCGGCGCCAACGCTGATTTTTCGTTGGCCGACATCGATCTTTCCGTTCTCGACGGCGCGCGCCTGCTTTATTTTGGCGGCTACCTGCTCATGCCGCAGTTCGGCGCCGCGGACTTGACGCAACTTTTCCGCGAGGCGAAGGGGCGGGGGTTGATTACTGTCTTGGATGTGGCGGTCCCGGGGGACAAGAAGGTTTCGATGGAAGAGGCGCTGGGCTCGGCCCTGCCTTACACCGATGCTTTTCTGCCCAACGACGATGAAGCCCGCGCCTTGACGGGCAAGGAGACCCCCGGCGAACAAGCCGACGCTTTTGCCCGGCTCAATCCGAACTGCGCGTTCGTGATTACGCAGGGGCGCGCGGGCGCGCTGGCCAAGCGTGGGGATCAGGTCATCCAGGCGGGCATCTACCGCATGGAGTCCATCGATGGTACGGGGGCCGGGGACGCCTTCGACGCCGGCTTCTTTGTGGGCTTGCTCGACGGCTGGTCTCTGGAAGACACGCTGCGCTTTGCCAGCGCGGTAGGCGCCTCCTGCACGCGCGCGCTCGGCACCACCGCCGGCGTGTTCTCTTTCAACGAAGCCTTGACTTTCATCAAACAGAACCCGCTCGAAATCAAGCGGCTCTGACCGTTGCACCGGGTAGCCACGGTTGGTGTTCTCCCAGCCGTGGGCTTCTCTTGCACAACATCAATAGATGCAGGCTGCACTCATTTCAAAATGATCGATTTGACTCTTTCCAGTGGAGTAACAAAGCGGCCACTCATCCCGCAGGCTGGCGCAGACCTTCTCAGGTCTGCGAGGAGTGCTTCTGGTTGGGGACCGCAGACCCGCAGGGTCTGCGCCATCCAACGCTACTGGTAAACCCGTCTGCCGTATGCCGTCTACCGTGTACTGCACCTACAGATTCTTCCTGACCCAGCTCTCGACCCGCGCGAGCGCTTTCTGAATATTCTCCACCGAATTGGCGTAAGAGAAGCGCAAGAATCCCTCGCCCCAAGCGCCGAACGCCGTGCCCGAGAGGCAGGCCACGCCGGCTTCGTTCAAGAGGGCCTCGGCCAGGGCGCGCGAGCTCCGCTTCGTGCCGACGATGTTCGGGAACACATAGAAAGCGCCGTGGGGCAGGGGACAGCGAAAACCGGGGATGCGGTTCAGCCCCTCGACGATGACGCCGCGCCGCCGGCGAAATTCCTCGCGCATCTGGTCCACCGAGGTCTGGTCGCCGCGCAGGGCCGCGACTCCGGCCATCTGCGTGAAGCCGGCGGTGCAAGAATTCGAGTTGGTCATCAGCAGCGCGACCTGCCGGGCCAGCTCCGGGCGCATCACGCCGTAGCCTAGCCGCCAGCCGGTCATGGCATAGGTCTTCGAAAAGCCATCCAGGATGATGGTTTGCTCCTTCATGCCGGGGAACTCGGTGAGGCTCACGTGCTCGCCTTCATAGATCAGGCGGTCGTAGATCTCATCGGAAAGCACGAAGACGTCGCGCCCGGCAAGTGCTTGCGCGAGGCTGCCCACGGAGGCGCGGCTCAGGACACCACCCGTCGGGTTGTGGGGGGAATTGAGAATAATCAGGCGGGTGCGGTCGGTGAGCTTGTCCATGATCTCGCCGACATCGATGTCGAACTCGCGCTCCTCGCGTAGGGCGTAAGGGACGAGGCGCCCACCGACGAAGTTGATCATGGACTCGTAGATGGGAAATCCCGGATTGGGATAGAGGACTTCGTCATCCCGGTCCACGAGCGCCAGGATGGTGAAGAACATGATGGGCTTTCCCCCCGGCGTGATGACCACTTCGGCGGGGTCGACCCGGATGCCACGCCGTCGTCCGACGTCCTCGGCCACGGCCTCGCGGAGTTGCGGCAGGCCGGCCGGAGGCCCGTAATGCGTCCAGCCATCGCGCAGGGCGCGCGCTGCCGCCTCGATAATGTGTGGCGCGGTGGGGAAGTCGGGCTCGCCAATCTCAAGGTGAATGATTTCCCTGCCGCGGGCCTCCAGCTCTCGCGCGCGCGCCAGGACTTCGAACGCACTCTCCGTGCCCAGGCGGGACATGCGTTCTGCCAGCCGCAGCTTACCTTCGCCAACTCGAATCGTCATTTGTGACCTTCTGTCTGCATTCTCGTGCCCCACGCCACATGCGGTGGGGTGTCGGCAGGATATTGTCACAGCACGAGAAAGTCCAGACTGGCACGGGACGCACCATGACGCCTGCCGGACCTGCCTAATGGTTCGCCTGCACCAGGCGGCCGAATCTCTTCAGGACCTGCCCGAGCCGGTCGTGGGGCAGCGCCACGGCGGTATGGTTGTCGGCCCCGGTCATGGTTTCGGCGGCGATCAAGGCGTTGACGATGGCTTCCTCGGTGGCCTCGACGGTGGCTTCGAAGAGCGGGTCCATTTGATCGTTAGGCAGCATGGTGAGCTGGGGAATACCCGCAGGCTTTGCCGCTCGCGCGTTCGCGGTGGAGAAGGCGAGGAAGATGTCACCTGAGCCGTTGCCGGAGGTGCTGCCAGTGCGCGCCAGCCCCAGCGCCGCGCGGCGTGCCAGGCGCTTCAATTGGTGGGGAAGCAGAGGAGCGTCCGTGGCGACAGCGATGATGATGGAGCCGGTGTCGCCCTGATTAGAAGAGGCGGCGCCGCTCCAGACCTTGTTCCCGGAAATCTCGCGGCCCACGGGGACGCCCGCGATGCGGAGCTGCTCGCGCTCGCCGCAGTTGCACTGCACCAGCGCTCCGACGGTGTAGCCGCCGGCTTTCTCGTCCAGCTTCCGCGATGCCGTTCCGATTCCGCCCTTGAATTCGTAGCAGACCATCCCTGTCCCGCCGCCGACGTTGCCCTCGGCGACGGGGCCAGGACGCGCATTCTCGAGTGCTTGGAAGGTGTGCTCCGGCTTGACGTGGAAGCCGTTTACGTCGTTCAGGAAGCCGTCGTAGGTTTCCGCCACCACGGGCAGCGACCACCAGTAGCCGGACTCGTCCGGCCCGCCGCGCTTCACGCGCCAGGCGATGACGGCGTCGCGCACGGTGCCGACACTGTGCGTGTTCGTGATCATCACCGGCCCCTCCAGGAAGCCCGACTCTTCCACCCAGGTCGTTCCCGTCATCTCGCCGTTGCCATTCAGAGAGAACCAGCCGGCAAAGACGGGATCGCTCGATTCGCGGCCGCGCGGCAAGATGGCCGTGACGCCAGTCCGAACCGGCCCTTTGCCCACGATCAGCTTTCCTTCACCGGCGATGAGCGTGGTATGGCCGACCTCGACGCCCTTTACGTCGGTAATGGCGTTGAGTGGCCCGGGCGTGCCGTCGAAAGGGACCCCCAAATCGCGAGCGCGCGGCTTGCTCTGGGCCAACGCGACCGTGGATGCTTCGATGACCACAAACAATGTGGCAACAGTAAGAGCACAAGCTTCTCTCTTCATGAACTCATCTCCGGGCGAAATGGCGGTGCGGAACCAAACGGGGTTCCTGGAAGCGCTGATTCTAGTGGTCGGCGGCGGCGGGCACAAGGGCAGGCGCAACTCAGCGGTTGAAACCCGGCGGCCCTGCGTCTATTCTCGTTGGCTGCGAACCCAGGCCGCGTCGGAAGTCGGCGCTGGCCAAGAAGGCGCTGGGGATACACCTGCTTGACGAGTGACGAAAAACCATCCGGGCTGGTGCGGGCCATCGGGCGCTGGAGTCTGACGGCGCTGGTGCTGAATTCCATCCTCGGGAGTGGCATCTTCGGGCTGCCTTCGGTGGTGGCAGGGCTGGTGGGGCGCGCCAGTGTTTTCGCCTATCTCGTGGCGGCGGCCGGAGTAGGCGTCATCATGGCCTGCTTCGCCGAAGTGGGGTCGCGGTTCCGCGCAGCGGGTGGTCCGTATCTCTATGCTCGCGAAGCGTTTGGCCGATTCGCGGGGATCGAGATCGCGTGGTTGGCGTGGCTGGTGCGGCTGACGGCTGCCGCGGCCAATGCCAACCTCTTTGTGCTGTATCTGGCCGAATTCTGGGCCCCGGCCACCCAACGAATTCCGCGCCTGGTGGTGCTCACGCTGCTCGTGGGCGTACTGGCTGCTGTCAATTACCGCGGCGTGAGCGCCGGCGCGCAGTTGAGCAACGTTTTCGCTGCGGCGAAGATCCTGTCGCTGGGAGTCTTCGTGGGAGTGGGGGTTTTCTTCCTGCGGGCTAGCCCTGCCCCGGCCTCTTCGTCTGCAACGAGCGGAGCGTGGCTGGATGCGGTGCTGGTTCTGGTCTTCGCCTTCGGAGGGTTTGAGGCGGCGCTGATTCCCATGGGCGAAGTCAAAGACCCGCGGCGGGACGTCCCGTTCTCGCTTTTCACCGCGCTGATCGTCACCACGGTGCTCTATACTCTCATCCAGGTGGTGGTCATGGGCGTTCTGGCGGCGCCGCAGCGGACCGATCGCCCGCTGGCTGCGGCCGCGGCTGTGTTCTTGGGCCAGCCGGGGGCGGTGCTGATGACGCTGGGCGCGCTCGTTTCAGTTTACGGCTATCTGAGCGGGATGATGCTCAACACGCCGCGACTCACCTTTGCCCTGGCCGAGCGCGAGGACTTTCCCCCACTCCTCGCCGCCGTGCATCCGCGCTTTCGCACCCCGCACGTTTCCATCGTCTTGTTCGGCTTGCTGGTCTGGGGGTTGGCGGTGGTGGGGAGCTTTCGCTGGAATCTGACGCTTTCGGCTGTGGCGCGCCTGTTCACCTACGCGTCCACCTGCGCGGCGGTGCTGGCGCTGCGGAAGAAGTGGCCCACGCAAGCAGCTTTTCGCCTGCCTGCTGGTCCGGTGTTTGCGGTGTTGGGCGTTGCGTTTACTTTAGTCGTCGTGACCCGTATGGGCCGCACCGAGTTGCTGATCATCGCCGCCACGGCCGCCATCGCCCTGGTGAACTGGCTCTGGACCCGCCGCCGATTCGCCCCGCCGCGTGCAGATTGATTAGGCCACAGAGGCACAGAGACACAGAGCGGTAGGAGTCCTCTCCAGTCCTCACGGTGTGAGGGCTTTCCAGGGCAACCCCGGAGGCTGATGCTGCACCAGAGGCCGGCACGCCAGGGGAGACCTACACCGGCAGCGGCAACTGCTCCGTGCTCGTCTGCGCGTGGACTACGGCGATGGCCGCCATGTTGACGATGTCTTCCACCTCGCAGCCGCGTTGCAGCACGTGGACGGGTTTCGCCATGCCCATCAGCAGCGGCCCCAGGGCTTCCGCTCCGCCGATACGCATCATAAGTTTGTAGGCGATGTTGCCCGCCTCCAGGTTCGGGAAGACAAGCACATTGGCGCCGCCCTTTAGCGTAGAGAACGGATAGTCGTGTTCCAGGATTTCTGGCACGACGGCGGTATCAGCCTGCATTTCTCCATCCACCATGAGGTTCGGAGCCTTCTGCTTCACCAGCTCCGTGGCCCGCCGCACCTTGTCGGTCAGGGGGTGCTTGGTGCTGCCGAAGTTGGAGAACGATAGCATGGCGACGCGGGGCTCGATGTCGAATTCGCGGGCCACACTGGCGGCGAGCAGGGCAATCTCCGCCAATTCTTCGGCGGTGGGTTCGATGTTCACCGTCGTATCGGCAAAGAAGTAGATCTCCTTCTTCGTGGCTATTACGTAGAGCCCGGAGACGCGGTGCACATCCGGCCGCATGCCAATCACTTGCAGAGCCGGGCGGATGGTGTCGGGGTAGTGCTGGGCGACGCCGGCCAGGAAGCCGTCGGCGTCCCCCATG
This sequence comes from uncultured Acidobacteriota bacterium, assembly GCA_964495535.1. Taxonomy (GTDB): domain Bacteria; phylum Acidobacteriota; class Terriglobia; order UBA7540; family UBA7540; genus JALHUF01. The sequence continues at coordinate 8,397 of CAZBWJ010000073.1, forward strand.
TGGACCATCATGGCGCCGTAGTAGTTATGGTTGAGCAGCAGGTCGCGCGCTTCGCTGCGCGTCACGCCTTTGCGCCGGCGCAGGCGGAAGAACTCCTCCACGTAGGCGTCCACGCGCGGCGAGCGCGCCGGCTCGATGATTTCCGCATGCAGCTCGCCCAGACCCAGCTCCTGGAGCTTGCTCTCGATTGCAGTCTTCCGCCCCAGCAGAATCGGCTGGGCGATGCCTTCTTCGACCACGCGGTAGCTGGCGCGGAGGATCTTCTCGTGCTCGCCCTCGGAGAAGACGATGCGCTTGGGAGCGGCCTTGGCCCGGTGCCGTACGCTCTGCATTACCTCGTAGGTGCGCCCCAGCCGCCGCACGAGCTGTTCGCGGTACTCCTCCAGGTCGATGTCCACCTGGGCCACCCCGCTCATCATGGCGGCCTCAGCCACGGCGGAGGATTCGCGGATGAGCACCCGCGGGTCGAAGGGCTTGGGGAGGATGTACTCGGGGCCGAAGTGCAGCCGGCCGCCGCCGTAGGCCCGCATGACCGAATCCGGCACGTCTTCCTTCGCCAACTGAGAGAGCGCGCGGGTGGCAGCCAGCTTCATCTCCTCGTTGATGGCGCGCGCCCGCACGTCCAAGGCGCCGCGGAAGATGAACGGAAAGCCGAGCACGTTGTTCACCTGGTTGGGGTAATCGGAGCGCCCCGTGGCGATGATGGCGTCCGGCCGTGCCGCCCGCGCCTCCGGGTAAGTGATCTCGGGGTCCGGATTAGCCAGAGCAAAGATGATGGGCCGGTCGGCCATGGAGCGGACCATGTCCGCGCTCACGCATCCGCCCACCGACAGTCCTACCAAAACGTCGGCGCCCTTCATCAGCTCCGCCAGGGTCCGTTTATTGGTCTTCGCAGCGAAGCGCGCATTGTACGGGTTTACGTCCACCTCGCGGCCTGCGTAAAGCACGCCGTGGATGTCGCACATGATGATGTTCTCGCGCCGCACACCCAGCCGCAGGTAATGTTCAGCCGTGGCAACCCCCGCGGCCCCCGCGCCGCTGAACACCACCTTCACCTGGTCGATCCTTTTCTCCACAAGCTCCAAGGCGTTCAGCAGCGCCGCGCCCGAAATGATTGCTGTCCCATGCTGGTCGTCATGGAACACGGGAATAGACATGGTCTTCCGCAGGGTCTCCTCAACGTAGAAGCAGTCGGGCGTCTTGATGTCTTCCAGGTTGATGCCGCCGCAGGTGGGCTCCAAGAGCTGGCAGAATTTGATGACATCTTCCGGGTTCTCGGAATTCACCTCCAGGTCGAAGACATCGATGTCCGCCAGGCGCTTGAACAGCACCGCCTTGCCCTCCATGACGGGCTTGCTCGCCAGAGGCCCGATGTTGCCCAGACCCAGAACTCGCGTGCCGTTCGTCACTACCGCCACGAGATTCCCGCGGACCGTGTATTCGAACGCCAGCGCGGGATCCTTTGCTATCTCCAGGCAGGGTGCAGCCACGCCAGGTGTGTACGCTAGGCTCAAGTCCCACTGCGTCCGACATGGTTTGGTGGCCACCACTTCAATCTTGCCTCTCCGGCCCTGGCGGTGGTAATCAAGCGCGTCTTTTCTGTGGGCTTCCATGTGACTTCTCCTTGGGATGATTCATTATCTCCTGAATGGAGGCTTTCCGGGACGCAGTAGTAGTTGCGGAGAACGCCTGGTCGAATTGCGCCCTGGACCAGAGCGCCTGCCAGCGGCGCGGGATGGCACCTCTGCGGAAAGTATCCGGGAGCAGGCAAGGCAAGTTGCCACTCCCTGGGCCGGAACCCAACCGCACCGCTGCGAACAATCGCGACCGTCTCAGGCAGCTGCCGGAGGAACGGCACCCTGCGGTTTTGGCTCTCGGACGCCGATGATACCCACCTGGGCGTGCACCACAGCGATCGCTGCCATGTTGACGATGTCTTCCACCTCGCAGCCGCGTTGCAGCACGTGGACGGGTTTCGCCATGCCCATCAGCAGCGGCCCCAGGGCTTCCGCTCCGCCGATACGCATCATAAGTTTGTAGGCGATGTTGCCCGCCTCCAGGTTCGGGAAGACAAGCACATTGGCGCCGCCCTTTAGCGTAGAGAACGGATAGTCGTGTTCCAGGATTTCTGGCACGACGGCGGTATCAGCCTGCATTTCTCCATCCACCATGAGGTTCGGAGCCTTCTGCTTCACCAGCTCCGTGGCCCACCGGACCTTTTCGGTCAAAGGGTGCTTGGTGCTGCCAAAGTTGGAGAAGGAGAGCATGGCGACGCGGGGCTCGATGTCGAATTCGCGCGCCACACCGGCGGCGAGCAGAGCAATCTCTGCCAATTCTTCGGCGGTAGGCTCGATATTCACCGTCGTATCCGCGAAGAAGTAGGTTTCCTTCTTGGTGGCTATTACATAGACCCCAGAGACACGATGCACCTCCGGCTGCATGCCAATCACTTGCAGGACTGGCCGGATCGTGTCGGGGTAGTGCTGGGCGACGCCGGCCAGGAAGCCGTCGGCGTCCCCCATGTGGACCATCATGGCGCCGTAGTAGTTATGGTTGAGCAGCAGGTCGCGCGCTTCGCTGCGCGTCACGCCTTTGCGCCGGCGCAGGCGGAAGAACTCCTCCACGTAGGCGTCCACCCGGGGTGAGCGCGCCGGCTCGATGATCTCGGCGCGCAGCTCGCCGAGATCCATCTCCCGGAGCTTGCTCTCGATTACAGTTTTTCGCCCCAGCAGGATCGGATGAGCGACTTTCTCTTCGACAAGCCGGTAACTGGCGCGGAGGATCTTCTCATGTTCGCCCTCCGAAAAGACGACGCGCTTGGGGGCGGCCTTGGCCCGGTGCCGTACGTGCTGCATCACTTCGTAGGTACGCCCCAGCCGCCGCGCGAGCTGTTCGCGGTAGTCTTCCAGGTCGATAGGCAACTGCGCGACGCCGCTCTTGATGGCGGCCTCAGCCACGGCGGAAGATTCCCAGATTAGCACCCGCGGGTCGAATGGCTTGGGGATGATATACTCCGGGCCAAATTGCAGGCGGCTGACGCCATAAGCCCGCAGGACGGAATCCGGGACGTCCTCTTTTGTCAGCGCCGCCAGCGCGTACGTAGCGGCCAGTTTCATCTCCTCATTAATGGCCCGGGCGCGCACATCCAGTGCCCCACGGAAGATGAACGGGAACCCCAGGACGTTGTTCACCTGGTTGGGGTAGTCGGACCGCCCTGTCGCCATGATGACGTCCGGTCGCGCTGCTTTCGCGTCATAGTAGCCGATCTCGGGAACGGGATTCGCCATCGCGAAAACAATCGGCCGCTCGGCCATCGAACGCACCATCTCTTTGCTGACGCAGTTGGCGATCGATAGACCAACGAAGACGTCGGCGCCCTCCATGGCCTCCGTCAGCGTGCGCTTCTCGGTCCTGATGGCAAAGCGGGCCTTGTAGGGGTTCATGCCTTCCTGGCGACCTTCGTAGATCACGCCCTTGGTATCGCACAAGGTGATGTTTTCCCGGTTCACTCCCAGCCGCACGTAGTGTTCGGCGCAGGCGATCCCCGAGGCTCCCGCTCCGTTGAAGACTACTTTGACTTTGGCGATGTCTTTCTTGGCCAGTTCCAGCGCGCTCAGCAGCGCCGCGCCCGAAACGATCGCCGTCCCATGCTGGTCGTCGTGAAAGATGGGAATGGACATCGTCCGCCGCAGGGTCTCTTCAATATGGAAGCATTCTGGGGCTTTGATGTCTTCCAGGTTGATCCCGCCGAAGGTCGGCTCTAAAAGTTGGCAAAGCCTGATAACCTCCTCCGGGTTTTCGGTGTTCACCTCGAGGTCAAAGACATCGACGTCGGCAAAGCGCTTGAACAGTACGCCCTTGCCTTCCATGACGGGCTTGCCCGCCAGCGCCCCAATGTTGCCCAGACCGAGCACTGCCGTCCCATTGGACACGACGGCGACGAGGTTTCCCCGCGCCGTATACTCAAAACCCAGCTCGGGCTTCTTCTCGATCTCCAGGCAGGGTTCGGCAACGCCGGGCGTGTAGGCCAAACTCAACTCCCGCTGCGTCCGGCAAGGTTTGGTCGGGATTACTTCAATTTTTCCCTTGCGGCCCGTCTGGTGATAGTCCAGCGCATCCTGCTTGCGGATTTCCATGCCACGCTCCCTTTTGACAATCCGACCTTTTGCCGGTTTATCGTTGCCAGCTCAGTCAGCAATTTAACACAGAATGCGGACCGCTGCCTGCTGACCGGCGATCTGGCTCGGGGCACATATGACCTGGTATTGATTCTCAAGCGGGGCGAGCGGGTGGTGAACGACAACTTGTATTCTGTCACCGGGGTCGAGTAAAACAACCAAGATGCCCAAGCGCCACTTCACTTACCAAACGCTCGACGACCTCCTCCGCGATGCGGAGCGCCTGGGCGTTTACCTGCCGCTGGTCGAAGGCCGTGAGGAAATCCGGCACTGGCTGTCGCGCCCGGTGGAGATTGCGAGGGCTGGCGGCCGCGCGTGGCGGATCGGCAATTCCCTGGCGATCCATCCGATGGAAGGGTGCGACGCCGAGCTGGACGGGCGCCCGGGCGCGCTGACCTTCCGCCGCTACCGCCGCTTCGGGGCAGGCGGCGCCAAGCTCATCTGGTTTGAAGCTTGCGCGGTGGTTCCCGAAGGCCGCGCCAACCCGCGCCAGCTTTGGATTCATCCTGGCTCGGCGCGCGCGCTCGCGGAGCTTTTGGAAGAATGCCGCCGCGAGCACGAGCGGGAGTGCGGTTCGCGCGATGGCCTGGCGGCCGTGCTCCAACTGGCCCATTCGGGAAGGTACAGCTACCTGAAGCCGCTGGTCGCCTATCCTCACCCAATCCTTGATCAGTTCCCATACACCAGCCTCACCACGCTCCCGCCGCGGGCTGCCCCGTGGGAAGTTGCCACTGACGAGTATCTCGCTAAACTCGAAGACCGTTTTGTCGAGGCCGCGGCGTTGGCGCAGGAGATTGGGTTCGACGGGATTGACTTGAAGATGGTCCACGGGTATCTGCTCGTGGAGCTGCTGAGCGCGCGCTCGCGGACGGGGGCTTACGGCGGCCCGCTGGAGAATCGCGCCCGGTTCGCTTTGAACGTTCTGGGCAAGATTCGTCAGCGCGTCGGAGACGGTTTTCTGCTGGCTGTTCGATTGGGCGTTTACGATGGCGTGCCCTATGCAGTTTCCCCTGACGACACGCACGGCGTGCCACGGCCGCATCCTGAACCGTACACGTGGGGATTTGGCGTCAATCAGCAGAACCCCTTCGAGCCCGACCTGGAAGAGCCGCTCAAGTTGGTCGGCTGGTTGAAACAGGCCGGCGTCAGGCTGCTCAATGTTTCACTGGGCAATCCGTACGTGAATCCGCATATCGGGCGTCCTTACGAAAAACCCAACGAGGGTTTGTACGAGCCGCCCGAGCATCCGCTGCTCGGCGTGGTGCGGCATTTCGCGGCCACGGCGCAAATTCAGCAGGCTTATCCTGACTTGCCCGTGGTGGGCACGGGCTATACGTGGCTCCAGCACTTTCTTGTCAACGCCGGTGCTGCCAATCTGAAATTGGGCCGCGTCAAGCTGGTCGGCGTCGGTCGGACTGCCTTGGCTTATCCTGATTTCGCCCGCGACGCCCTGAGCAAGGGCGAACTCAATCCGCTCCGCACCTGCAAGACGCTGTCGTTTTGCACGTACCTCATGCGCCAGAAGAATCACCCTCTCGGACAATTCCCCACCGGCTGCCCGCCGTTCGACAAGGAAGGCTACGGAGAGGTCATGAAGCAGGCAAGAGCCGCAGCGCGGGGGAATCGGAAATCCTGAATCTGAAATGTCAAATCAGAACGCGGAAGGCAGGAGACAGATATAGAGCGGCGCAGACCATCAGGTCTCCGCGCTTTCAGCGGACGCCCCGGGTCCTGTCCTGCGAAGGTTGCCCTGCCGCCACTAGCTGCGCACAATGTCGCTGATCTGGATTTGCGGCGGAATGTCAGTGTAGTTCGGGATATCGGCCATGAGTTCAGCGGCTTTGGCTTCGAAACCTCTCTCGAGACCTTCAAGCGACTCGAAGTAGAGGATACCCGCGCAAACGAACGGAGCAGGCGTGCCACCGAAGCCCGCAATCCCCTTGTCCACCTCAATCCTCACCAGACCGTACGTCCCGAGAAGCGACTTCACCAGCGGTATATGCTTCTCAATGTAGTACTTCATGTCGAATTTCTTGCCGGGGTCATTCGGGTAAAGGATCATGAACCGCGTCATAGGTCACCTCGCTCGGCTTTTTCCCGTATCAATGCAACACCCCATAGTTCCTATGGTCTTCTGAGTGGACAGGTTCTGGGCGCAACCCGGCCCGCGCCTTACGCCTTCCACGGCGGCTTTTCGGGCAGCAGCTTCTCGAATTCGGCGATGAGAGAAGCCTCATAGGCGCCCGCGT